>BPGD01000001.1:1200000-1925000 GCA_026002855.1 Bryobacteraceae bacterium | reverse complement strand
GGGCGCCCACTGAGGCGGCCCGTTTTGAGCGCGGAGACACTACGGCTTCAACCATCGGAAGGGGAGCGTGTGTGAAACTCACCGCGGGCCGATCTGGCGGCGGGCGCGCGCGGGATCCATTCGAGGCATCCCGCCCGCGCCGTGTGGCCGCCCGCGTCAACCGGAACGCGCCCTCCTGGCGCAGCCCGGCCTCGCGGCCGCGCCCGCTGGGGGCCGCGGCGCCGAATGGGCCGTATTTGTCGAGCTCATCAGGTCTTACCTTGGGACATCCGCTCTTCCTGCCGCCGAAGCGACGAGGCTGCCTGGTCGCGTGAAGCCGCACAAGCGGCCGCCCGACGAGGCTGTCCGGTCCAAGCGGGGGGACTCTGGCCAGAGATTCGTATCCCCGCAGAAAAGAGTATGCCACGCGGCCGCAAGCATGCCGGGTGCAAGTGATTGATCTGGCGAGTGCAATTGCGTGTGACGGAACTCCGGCGGCGCCGGCGGTTTTCCCTTCCGGGCCGCAAGGGAAGCGGCCGCAGGCCGCCAGATGAGCAGCCAGCGGCGCGCGGCCTGGAAGGGCTTGCGGCAGCGGCGAGTGTCCGCTGCTTTCGCTCACCCAGAGCGCGAGCTTCAGTCGCGGCTCGGAAGGCGCCGGAATTCTCCAGCGCGCGAAAGCGGCGGCCCGGCCAGAGACTGCTTGCGCCAGTTCAGACGAGCACGGCCTCGTTGGCCAGAACGCCGATTTCTGGCACGCGGATTTCGACGATGTCGCCGGGCTGGAGCGCGGCCTCCTGCGGCACGATGATGCCCGTTCCGGTGAGCAGCACGCTGGCCGGAGGCACGGGGTTGGAGCGAAGCAGGTACTCGACGAGCGTTTCGATGCGGCGGTGCAGCTTCGAAGTCGACACGCTGCCCTCGTAAAGGACGGCGCCGCGGCGCCGGATGACGCAGGTCATTTCGAGCGAGTACGGGTCAGCCAGCTCGTCTGGCGTGACGAACCAGGGCCCGAGCGAGCAGCAGTGCTGATAGACCTTCGATTGCGGCAGATAGAGCGGGTTTTCGCGCTCGATGTCCCAGGCCGAGACGTCGTTGGCGAGGGTGTAGCCGAGCACCTCGCCGCCGTGGCCGAGCAGGACGGCGAGCTCGGGCTCCGGCGCCGTGAATTCCGAATCGCTGCGGATGCCGATGGGCCCGCCGGGGCCGGTGCAGACGCGCGCCGTGCCCTTGAAGAAGATCTCCGGGCGGGGCGCCTCGTAGACGTGGCGGTAGAAGCCCTCGCGCGTGCCATGTTCGGCGTCGCGGAAGGCGGCGCTCATCTCATAGGTGCAGCCGCTGGCCCAGACCTCGCGCGGCAGCACCGGGATGGCCGGTTCGAGATACTCGCCGCCGCGGGCGGCGTACTCGGCAGCCATCTGGGCGAAGCTGAGATTCTTGCGGGGCGCGCTCTCGATGAGCTCGGCCACGGTGTAGCCGGGCACCGGGTGCGCCCCGCCATTGCGGAACACGGCGGCCGTGAGCCGCCCCTGCCAGTGCACCTGTCCGATCTTCATGGGAGTGAGTGGAGCCGCAATCAGTATTTCACATAGACGGTCTTGTAGTCCGAGTAGAACTCGAGCGCGGCCGGGCCCTGCTCCTTGGGGCCGAAGCTCGAGTCCTTGGTGCCGCCGAAGGGGAGCTGGTATTCCACGCCGGCGCTCGGCAGGTTCACGGTGACCAGGCCGGCCTCGATGCCGTGGATGTATTCAAACATCCGCGACACGTTGGTGGTCTGCAACGAGGCCGAAAGGCCGAACTCGCTCGAATTGGCGATTTCGAGCGCGTGCCGGAGGTCGCGCGCCTTCATCACCGCGAGCACCGGGCCGAAGATCTCCTCGCGCGCGATGGTCATGTCCTGGGTGACGCCGGCGAAGATGGTGGGCTCGACGAACCATCCGCGGTCGTATTCGCCCCCGGCGAGGCGGCGGCCGCCGCAGACGGGCTCGCCGCATTCCCTGCGGCCGATTTCGATGTAGCGCAGGACGGTGTTCATCTGGGCCTCGTCGACGCAGGGGCCGATGTCGACGCCGGGCTGCATGCCGTCGCCGACGCGGAGCTTCTTCGTGCGCTCGACCAGCGCCTCAACAAAACGGTCGTAAATTGTTTCTTCGACGATGGCGCGCGAAGTGGCGGTGCACTTCTGTCCGGTGGAGAAGAAGGCGCCGTTGACGACGTTTTCCACCGCGAGGCCGAAGTCGGCGTCGGCGAGCACGATGGTGGGATTCTTGCCGCCCATCTCGAGCTGGATGCGGAGCCGGCGCCGCGACGCCTGTTCGTGGAGCCAGGCGCCGACGCCGCAGGACCCGGTGAAACTGATGGCGCGCAGCGCCGGCGCGTTCACCAGCGCTTCCCCGAGGGCCTTGCCGGGGCCGGCGACGAAGTTGACCACGCCTTTCGGAATGCCCGCCTCGTGGCAGGCTTCGACGATGCGCCAGGCACTGAGCGGCGCGGCCGAGGCGGGCTTGAGCACCACGGTGTTGCCACAGATCAGCGCCGGCGCCATTTTCCAGGCGGGAATCGCGCTGGGGAAGTTCCATGGAGTGACGAGTCCGCAGACGCCGATGGGCCTGCGGAAGGCGAACATGTGGACGCGGTCGCGCTCGCTGGGGGCGACGATGCCGCCCAGCCGCGCGCCTTCGCCGGCGAAATAGCGGAAGATGTTGATGGAGCGGCGCACCTCGCCTTTGGCCTCAGGAAGCGTCTTGCCCTCCTCGCGCGTCATTTCGGCGCTGATCTGGTCAAAGCGCTTTTCGAGGATGTCGGCCACGCGGAACAGCAGTGCCCCGCGCGCGGGAGCGGTCATTGACGCCCAGGCGGGCAGGGCCTCCTGCGCGGCCTGGACGGCGCGGTTGATGTCCTCCGGCGTGCCGTTGACGAAGCGGCCGACGACTTCGTCCCAGTGGGCGGGATTGCGGTTGTCGAACGTGGATCCTTCCACCCACTCGCCGTTGATGTAGTTCGGAAACAGCGGAGCGCTCATCGGGTCACCTCGGTCAGAATTTCACCTGGGGCGCGGCCTCGGCGCCGGGGCGGGTGTGGAAGTAATCGTCGATCCGCTGGAAGCCGAGAAACCGCGCGAAGAGGTTGTTCGGGAACAGGGCCAGCGTCGTGTTATAACGCTGCACGGCTTCATTGTATTTCCGCCGCTCGACCAGAATGCGGTTTTCCGTTCCCGCCAGCTCGTCCTGAAGGCGCAGGAAATTTTCGTTGGACTTCAGTTGCGGGTAGTTTTCGACAAGGAGCAGCAGGCGGCCGATGGCGGTGTCCAGCTCCTGGTTGGCGCGGATCTTTTCCGCGGGCGTGCGCGCGCCGAGCAGCGCGGCGCGGGCATTGGCGACCGTCTCGAAGACCTGCCGCTCCTGGGTGGCGAAGCCCTTCACCGTTTCGACGAGGTTCGGGATCAGGTCGGCGCGGCGCTGGAGGGCGACGTCGACCTGCGCCCAGGCGGCGCGCACTGCCTCGCGTTGCGTGACCAGTTCATTGTTGACGGATGCGGCTTTTCCTGCGATCAGCAGCCCGAGCAGCAGCAGAATGCCGAGAACGATGGCGACAGCTTTCATGAGTCTGTGTTTCCTCCTCCTTCCTCCAGGCGGTCGACGAGATCCGCCAGCAGGGAGATTTCCGACAGGTATTTTTCGAACAGCGGCCGGGCCTCGGCCGGCCGGATCTTTTTCGAGCCCTCGCGGGCGGCGAGCAGCGTGTCCAGAGCTTCACCGGGGATGCCGAAGCCCGCGTGAAGCGCCTCGACGATGGCGCGCTTGCTCCACGGGGCCTGTCTGCCGGACAGGCGCAGCGCGTGACGGCCGAGAACCACGAAGGTGGACACCGAATCAAGCATCAGGCGCAGCAGCAGGCGGCCGTCGGCGAGGACGCCGCCCGCCTTCTGGCGCAGGCGCAGCAGCTTGGCGCGCAGCTCGTGCTCGACCTGGGCGCGATAGTAACGGTCATCGATGACGAGCCCGGCGATCGGGTCGTCGCCGTAGAGGATGCGGCGCCGTTCGGCGATGTCGTGGAATTCGATGGGGAAGCAGTCCGTGGAGCGGCGCACTTCGTCAGCGCTCATCAGCAGCGGCGACGGGTTGCCCTGTTCGCGCCACCACTCAAAGATCTTTTCGGCCTTTTCAAGTTCGTCGGCACCGACGCGGTCGAGCACGGCCATCACGTTGAGGTCGGAATAGCCCGGGTGCCATTCGCCGGCGGCGGCCGAACCGTACAGAATGACGGACCGCAACGAGCGTCCGTAGGCGCGTTCCAGCCTCCGGGTGAGTTCCTCAAGCAGGCGGTCGACGATCTCCTGGGCCATGCCGTGTCCTTTCTACCAGTCGCTGGAGGCGCCGGCGCCGCCCGAGTCGCCGCCGCCGAAACCGCCGAAGCTGTCGCCGGAGTCGAAGCCGCCGAAGCCGCCGCTCGAGCGGGTGGGGAATCCGACGTCATGAAAGACCACCGGCCAGGTCCAGGCGCCGAAGGGCGCCTCGCCCACGGGGAGGCGGCGCCGCGCGGCGCGGCGGGCGCGGGCGGCCAGGGCGGCAAACAGCAGCAGGCCGGCCAGGCCCGCCGCCAGCAGCCAGAACGGCGGCTCCCCGGCCGGGGCGGGGGCGCGGCGGCGCGCCGGAGCCTGTCCGGTCAGGTTGACCCCTTTGGCTTCGGCGATGCGCGCGGCCAGGGTTTCGGCGGCCGCGCGCAGCGCGCCCGCGTAGTCGCCGGCGCGCAGTGAAGGACGCATTTCGCGCAGCAGCGCGCCGGCATAGCCGTCCGGGATGAGCGGCTCAAGACCGTAGCCGACCTCGAGCCGGGTGCGACGGTCGCGCACGGCGATCAGCAACAACAAGCCTTCGTTGTTTTGTTTTTGTCCGACGCCCCAGCGGCGGAAGAGAAAATTGGCGACGTCTTCAATGGGTTCTCCCTCGAGCGAGGGCAGCACGACCAGCGCCATCTGCACGCCGGTGGCTTTCTCCACCGCCGCGCAGTAAGCGTTGAGCTGCGCGACGTCCTGGGGCCGCAGCACGCCCGCGTAGTCGCTGACATAGCCGAGCGGCCTGAGCGCGCCGAAATCGGCCGCCTCCGACCCGAGGGCGGCAAGCCACAGCAGGGCCGCCAGTGTGCGCAGCATTCACTAACACTCTAAATCGTCGGGGCCGATGCCCGCTTCCTCGACGCGGCCCAGGACGGCCAGTCCGATCCTTCCGGGTTCGAACGAGCGCCGGGCCTCGTGCTGGATCTCTTCGGCGGTGACGCGGTCGAGCGCGGCGGCGATTTCATCGAGCGTGAAGAAGCGGCGGTGGGTGAGCCATTGCCGGGCGAGGTGCGACATGCGGCTGGAGGTCGTCTCCAGCCCCAGCAGCATGGCGCCCTTGACGGACTCCTTGGCGTGGGCCAGCTCGTCGGGCGGCGGCGGCTGCTCGCGGAGCCGGCGGATCTCGCCCATCACCGCAGCCAGCAGGCGGCGTGCCGAATCTGCGGAGGTGCCGGCGTAGACGCCGATCAGGCCGGCGTCCTCATAGAGGAGCACGTCGGAGAAGATCGAATAGGCCAGGCCCTGCCGCTCGCGGATGTTCTGGAACAGGCGCGAGCTCATGTTGCCGCCGAGGATGGCGTTGAGGAGGATGACGGCATGGCGGCGCGGGTCAGCCGCAGCCACGGTGGGGGCGCCGAGGCAGAGATGGACCTGCTGAAGGCTGCGGCGGCTTTTGAGGATCAGCGGCGCCGACGGCGCCGGGGCCTTGGCGCGGGGCCTGTGGCCGCCAGGCGGAAGGCCCCCGAGGAGGCGTTCGGCGAGTTCGGCGAAGCGGTCGTGATCGAGGCGGCCGGCCGCGGTGATGGTGAGGTTTTCCGGGCGGTAACAGGACTCGTGGTAGCGGCGCAGCGCCTCGCGGTGGAAGGAGAGGATGGTGCGTCGCGTTCCGATGATCGGCTGGCCAAGCGGGTGGCGTTTCCAGAAATGGCGGACGAAGAGGTCTGAGATGAAGGTCTCCGGGTTGTCCGTGCCCATTTTGAGCTCTTCGAGCACGACGCCCTTCTCCTTTTCGATGTCCTCGGGGTCAAAGCGCGGATGGAGAACGAGATCGGCCTGGATCTCCATGGCCTCGGCGAGATGCTCGTCGAGCACCTTGAAGCTGTAGCAGACCATCTCGCGGCCGGTGAAGGCGTCCGTGTAGCCGCCGAGCGCGTCCATCTGGCGCGCCAGCTCTTCGGCCGAGCGCGTCTCGGTGCCCTTGAAGAGCATGTGCTCGACAAAGTGCGAGATGCCGTTTTCCTGCGGCGACTCGTACCGGGAGCCGGTGGTGAACCAGAAGCCGGCCGAGACGCTGCGGACCATATCCATCCGCTCGGTGATGATGGTGATGCCGTTGGAAAGGCGGCAGACGCGGATGTCGCCGCCGGGGCTGGAGACCTGCATGGGGTGTCTGCTTTCCATTTTCTCACGCAGGCCCCGGCGGCCCCTTGCCGGATAATGGGATGCAGTGGCCGCTTATCTGATCTTCGCCGGGACGTTTCTGGTGCTCGCCATCGGGCGCTTCCCTGGTCTGCGGGTTGACCGCGCCGGGGCGGCGATTGTCGGCGCGAGCCTGATGGTGGCCAGCGGCGTGCTGCGATTCGACGAGGCGCTGCGGGCGGTGGACTGGGCGACGATCGTGCTGCTGCTGGGGATGATGATTGTCGTCGCCAACCTGCACCTTTCCGGCTTCTTCCGGCTGGTGGCGGCGCGCGTGGTGGAGCATGCGCACAGCCCAAAGATGCTGCTGGCGGGCATTGTTGCCGTCTCTGGCGTGATGTCGGCGTTTTTTGTCAACGACACGATGTGCCTGGTGCTGACGCCGCTGGTGGTGCACGTGACGCTCAAGCTGCGGCGCAACCCCGTGCCCTATCTGCTGGCGGTGGCGCTGGCGGCCAACGCGGGCAGCGTGGCCACCATCACCGGGAATCCGCAGAACATGATGATCGGGGCGCTGTCCGGCATTCCGTATCCGCGGTTTGCCGCGGCGCTGGCGCCGGTGGCGGCGTTCTCGCTGGCGCTGACCTGGGCCGTGCTGGTGGTGGTGTTCCGCGAGGAGTTTTCCTCCGGCCGGTTCGACCGGGTGGACGTGGGCCGCATCCGCGTGAACCGCCCGATGCTGTGGAAAGCAGCGGCGGTGGCCGCGGGCATGGTGGTGTTCTTCTTCCGCGGCTGGCCGGTGGCGCAGACGGCGATTGTCGCCGGAGCCCTGCTGCTGATCACGCGGCGCGTCAAGCCCGAAAAGGTGTATCACGACATCGACTGGCCGCTGCTGGCGATGTTCGCCGGCCTGTTCATTGTGGTGCGCGGGTTTGAAACGACGGCGCTCGAGCGCGACCTGCTGAACTTTGCCGAGGGCACGCCGCTGGACCGGCCCGTGTTCCTCAGCTTCTTCGCGGCGGCCGTTTCCAACCTGGTAAGCAACGTGCCCGCGGTGCTGCTGTTCAAGCCGGTGGTGGTGAAGCTGGCCGATCCGGTGCGGAGCTGGCTGACGCTGGCGATGTCCACGACGCTGGCCGGCAATCTGACGCTGGTTGGTTCAGTGGCCAATCTCATCGTGGTGGAGCGGGCGCGGCCGGAGGTCGAGATCCGGTTCCTGGACCACCTCCGGGCGGGCGCGCCGATCACGGTGCTGTCGATCGCCGCAGGAGCGGCGTGGCTGGAATGGTGGCGCTGAGGCCGGCCGGCTCGCGGCGGGCGGTACGATGAGAGATGGAAGGGGCTGCGTGGAGGCGCGCGTTCACAGCGCCGTTGTGCACGGATGGCAGGAATCATGAAGGCGCTGGATGAAAGAGTTGCCCTTGTAGGACTCGAGGAGGCGGAGCTGCGGGCCGTGCTGCCGGAAGGCGAACCCGCCTACCGCGCCCGCCAGCTCTACGATGCCCTCTACCGGAGGCGTGTTTCGAGCCTCGATGCGATCACCGAGTTGCCGGCGGCGCTGCGCGGGCATCTGGCCCGGTGCTGTGCGCCCGGGCTTCCCGAGCGGGCGGCCCGGTACGAGAGCCGCGATGGCACGCGCCGCTATCTGCTCCGGCTGGCCGACGGGCGGACCGTGGAAGCGGTCTTCATGCCGGAAGAGGGCCGGGACACGCTCTGCATCTCCACGCAGGTGGGCTGCCCGGTGGACTGCCGTTTCTGCCTGACGGCGCGCCTGGGGCTGGAGCGCAACCTGACGGCGGGCGAGATCGTCGGCCAGGTGCTGCATCTGGCCGATGACAACGGCCTGTGGGCGCAGGAGAAGCGGATCAACATCGTGATGATGGGGCAGGGCGAGCCACTGCTGAACCTGCCGGCCGTGCTCAAGGCGGTGCGGCTTCTTTGCGATCCGAAGGGCATGGGGATCAGCCCGCGGCGCATCACCGTGTCCACCTCCGGCATCATCCCACGCATGGCTGAGTTCGCCCGCGCCGAGCCGCGCCCGAAGCTGGCGATCTCGCTGAACGCGTCCACCGAAGAGCAACGGCGGGAGTTGATGCCGATCACACGGAAATATCACCTCAGGGATCTGCTCGATGCCTGCCGCGCCTATCCGCTGCGACCCTGGGAGCGGCTGACGTTCGAGTATGTCCTGCTGAAGGGCGTGAACGACTCCGACGCCGATGCGCGGCGCGTGGCGCGGATGCTGGCGCCGCTGCGGTGCAAGGTGAACCTGATTGCGCTGAACCCGGGGCCGGACATTCCGTATGAGACGCCGGCACCGGAGCGCGTGGCTGCGTTTCAGGCGATTGTGCGGCGCTCGGTACCGTGTTTCGTCCGCAGGCCGCGCGGGCTGGACATCTATGCCGCCTGCGGCCAGTTAAGGCGGATGGAGGCGGCTCTGGTTCAACTCGGCGGAAGTCCGCGTTTCTGACGGAGAGGCTGGAAATGGCGCCGCCCGCTCTCGCGAGCGGGCGGCGCGGTGCGGGTGGCAGTAGGGCGGGAGCGGCGTTACTGGGCCGGGCCAACCGGAAGTTTACTCGCCTGCGCGTAGTACGGCTTGCCGTCCGGGCCGGCCACGACCAGGCCGAGGGGACGGTCTCCAATCAGGGCGTCCTCGGGAATCTTGAACCACACTTCATAGATTCCGATGAGGTTTTCGGCCAGCTTCGCGGCCACGACCTCGACGCCGGCGTTGTCGATGCCGACGGCGACCGTGTTGGTGACGCGCTGGTCCGGCAAGCCGACACGGTTGGTTTCCGCTTTCGGCGTGGTCTGGCCGAGGCCGATGGCGTAGAGCCGCACCGTCTCGCCGCGGCGGGCCGGCGTGCTCTTCGTGACAAGCAGGCCGTCGGAGCGGATGACGATGGCGGCACGGCGGTCGTCAATCTGGTCTTCGATGATGCCCGGAGAGACCGGATCCACGGGCACGGCGGTCACGGTGGTCTGGACGCCATCGATGCTGACGATGACGTCCACCGCGGGGCCGGTGATCTCGTAGGGTACCTGGATGAGCGCCGTCTCGGAGGCGCCATCGCGGGCGATCCAGTAGATGGGCGCGTAGTAAGACTGGCCTGCCTGCCGGAACTCGACGACGAGTCCGCGGAAGCTTACCGGCAGTCGGCCGGTAAAGAGGCTCGCGACGGCCAGTTCGTTGACGTTTTTCGCGATGCCGCCGCCGGTGACGAGCATCAACGTGCCTGGCGCCACGCGGCCGGCAGCGCCGGTGCTGTAGTTGCTGAAGCTCTGGGCGGTGATCGCCGGGCCAGGAGGCCGGGACTGGAGCGTGAAGGTCACCGGGGTGAAGCCGGCCACCGAGGCCGTTACCGTGATCGTGCCGGCAGTGGCGCCGGCGGTCACGCTGACCTGGGCGCGGCCGTTTGTGCCGGTGGGCGTGGAGGTTGCGCTGAGGGTGGCGGCTCCGCTGACGCTCCAGCTTACGGGGACGTTGGCCACCGGATTGTTCTGCGCGTCCAGGACTTCGACGACGAGCGGCTGCGGGAAGGTCGTATTGACGGGGACGGCCGGCTGGCCGTCGCCGGAGACCTTCCGGAAGGTGGTGGCCGTCGACTGGACGTTGACCGTAAAGCTGGCCTGCTGGTCGCCCGCGCGCACGGTGACGGTGAATGTTCCGGGGATGTTGCCAAGCTGGACGCGGGTGGAGACCTCGCCGTTGGCGTTGGCCGTGTTGACGACGTCGATGAGCGTCAGCGCCGAGGCGTTGGAGACGGTCCAGACGACCTGTGTCCCCGGCAGCGGATTGCCACCGGCATCGACGATGCGGGCCACCAGCCGTTGAGGCAGCGTGGCTCCGGTCTTGCCGCTCTGGTTGTTGCCGGAGACGATGACCGGGGGAACGGGGTCGCCGGGATCGACGATCAGCGTGAAGCCCGGGAAGATGAACCCTTCGCCCACGGTGACCGTAAGCAGCGTGGAACCAGGCTTGCCAAGCGCGACAAGCGTACAGGAGGCAACACCGTTTTCATCCGACAGAGCGCTACCGCCCTGGCAGGAGGCAACCGGTCCCTGGGCCGGCTCCTGATTGTCCGTACTCACCTTGAGTCCGACCTTCGGGATGGGAACGCCCAACGGCCTGCCAGGCCCGCCGCCGGAAAGAATCCGGTAGCGGATGGCGTCTGGCTGAGGAGCGCCCAGCTTTACGCGGATGGTCTTGTCCGAAGGCGGCGGTGTTTCGAGCTGTACGATCGGGACGCCAAACTGGTCGTTGGGGTACTGCACGAGGTAGAAGGTGACGGTGCCAATGTCGCTCACCGCGTCGACAGTGGCGAGGACAAAAGCTTCGCCCAGAGGGATGGTGCCGAGATAGAAGAGATTGACCTGGGCGAGTCCGTCCTCGTTGGTGACCGTCTGCGGAGGGCTGGTGAACTGCACGTTCGGCGAGGTGGTCTGCCAGACGACCTGTTTGTTGGCAATGGGCTTTCCATCGGCGTCCACGATACGGACGACGAGCGGTTTATTCCCTCCCCCGACTGCGGAAAGCTGACCGTCACCGGACACCTTGACGAGCTTCGGCCCGGACTGAGAGCCTCCGCCCCCTGATCCGCCTCCGCCCGACTGTACGGCAACGGTCGAAGTGAACGTAACGGGAGTCAGATTGCCCAGCGAGGCCTCCACGGTGAACTCGCCCGAGGCCGGCGCCACGACGTCGACAAAGGCCCAGCCTTCGCGGCTGGTCACTGAGCTGGTTTGCAGCAGTTGCAGGCCGGACGTGATGGGCCGGAAATTGACGGTCCGCCCTTTCATCGGCCTGTTGGCGGTGTCCACCAGGCGCACGTAATAACGAATTGTGGACCCGGCTGGCACATTGATTCGGCCGCCGCCGAAGCCGTAGAGACTGCCCGGGGTCCCGTTGGAAGGCGTGGCGACCCAGGTGAGATTCCCTGGCGCCTGCTGCCGGGTGAGAATGTTGCCCAGTCCCGAGAGCGGGAAGCGGGACAGAATACCGGAGTCATTCACATAGAACAGATACAGGCGATTGGGGAACTCGTTGGAGGCGGCCAGGCTGACGATTCCGGTCACCGGCTGCTGGCCGATGCGGAGGTCATTGACGGTGACACCCCCGCCCACCACATAGTTGAGGTTGAAGATCTGCCCGATGGCTGGAGCCAGGGCGACACCGGTCAGGTCGCGTGTGACAATCAGCGGGTTGACGAGCTCCGGTGTCGTGCTGAACGGAGTGCCCACGGTGCTGACGACAGCGGCTCCGGCGACGAAGGTTCCCGCCGGGCTGCCCGGGCCTCGGAGCGAAAAATCGAAAACTCCCACGGACTGCCCCGTCTGCACCAGGTTCGGGGCAAACGCCCGCGTGCCCGAAGGCGGGATGAACTGTAACTTGCCGGGGTGCGTAAAGTTGCCGCCAGCCAGGCTGGTGCGGGCCAGCTCGTCAAAAGGTGGCAGTCCGCGGAATTCGATCAGCGTATTCTGACCGGTGATGAAGACGCTGCCGAAGGGCGCGACGCTGAGCGAAAGCCGGGGGTCGCTGAAGTTGCCGGTGATGGCCTGGGTCTGCTGCACCTGCCAGTTGCTGGTCTGAATGGCGGTGAGGAAATTGGGCGAGCTCAGGACGATAAGGTACTGCCCGTCCGGCGTCAGCTCCATATCGATCGGATCGCCGGGAATGGGGATGGGCGCCCCCGATGGCTGCTCAGAGCCTACCTGCACGGCGTGAACCAGGCCGGGGTTCCGCGTAGCCACGTAGAGCAGGTTCCCGTCGGCCGAGAGCCGGGCCAGGACGGGAGTGCCGCTGGAGAGGGCGGTGGTTCGGAGCTGGCCCAGCCCGCTGGCGCTGACGGGGACAAAGCTGACCGGAGCCTGGGCGTTTTCCGCAATCACGATCAGCTTGCTTCCGTCATCGGACAGAAGGACTTGCCTGCTGCCTGGCGGCGCGGCCAGGCTGCCGACGGGATTGAGACTCTCATCTACGACGGTCAGCAAGGGCGGCGCGCTGCCGGCCTGGGTGATCGACACGACGTAGCGGCCGTGTGCCAGCCCTGCCAGTACGAACCAAAGCAGGGCGAAGCGGAGTTGTGGGAATAGCGTCCAGCGCATGATCTCCTCGGTTGGCTCGATTGAAATCCGGGAAGAGCCGGAATGGCAGCTCCAGGATGGGAGGCGAGGAAGGGAACACTGAAATCATAACACAGGCGGGGGCCGCATGGGAGGTCACAACGTTCAACACGGCCCGGCACACGGCGCCGCGCCGTTCTGCCATCTGAGGCATGGCGGGGAGGCCTTCACGGCCTGCCTCGGTACCAGGAAGCCCCGACCCGGCTGGGTGGCGTGGTGGTCCGGAATGGGCGGTCGGCGGCGTGAAAAAGCAAAACACGGCCGGGGGCTGTCGCCCCCGGCCGTGTCTGAAGCCGGATTGGATCCGGGTTACTGGTTGAGCGCCTCGACCGCGTTGGCAGGACCGCGGTTGAGCTGGCCGCCCGTGGTCGACAGCACCAGCGCGATGTAGCCCTGTGCGAACTTGTTCGCGCCGAGGTCGCTGATGAAGGCGTACCCATGCGCGTACTGGAAGCTGCAACGGGCGATCACATAGCCGGTGAAGCCGGTGACCGGGCTCAGGCCCTGCGTGCTGTTGCCGTTAGACAGCGTCATCAGCAACTGCCCGCCGGCCGGGATGCTCGACGAGGTCTGGTTGGAGTTACCGGGCGTCCCGTAGAAGTACAGCGTGCACGTGCCGTTCTGGGCCGGCGTGCTGAACGGATCCACGGTGGTGTTGGAGATGGCAATGCCGGTATCCCAACCGGTGATGCTGGTCACGAACGGGAACAGCAGCCGGGTCTCGCACGGGTTGATGGAGAAGGCGGACACGGCGGTCGGGTTCTGGTAGAAGCGCGGCACCGGAGCGGTGAGCGAGGCGGTGTCCGTCGCGCTGATCGGCGCGAAGCTGCCCGACACCGTGCCGCTGCCCAGGGCCGGCAGGCCGGTGTAGCTGACGGTGACCGACACCGGGATGGACTCCGTCACGCCGGGAGCGCCAGTCACGACCTCCCACACGGCAGCGCCGGCACCCGAGGTCAGTGTGACAGCACCCGTCGTCTGGTTGGCGGTGCTGCCATCAACGCCCGTGGCCACCAGCGTGGCGGTCGTACCCGAACCGCTGCTGATTAAAACAGGAACCGTGATGTTCACGCCGGACGGGATGTTGCTGAAGGCGAGCCGCAGACGGGTGCCCTGCGTGGCGAGGCCAGCCTGCAGCGTCAGATAGCCCGCATCACCCGGCACACCGCCCCAGAACATCGACTCCGTATTGTAGATCTGGGTCAGGTCGTTCTGATAGGCCGTGCCGCCGCCCTGGATGCGGAACGCGTTCGGGAACAGCTCCCGGAATGTGGCCGTGAACGAACCGCCGCTGCCGCACTGGGCGAACGAGGCGGAGGTGACGCTGAAGTTCAACCCGTTCTGGATGTAGCCGACGGCCAGGAACGGGCTGGTGATGGGCAGCGTCAGGGTGCCAGTGATCGAGATGAAGATGTTCACCGGCGGCGGAATCAGCGAGCTGACGTTGCCGCCCGTCGCCAGGGCCGCATTCACGCGGATGTTCACCATGCGAAGCACGCGCGTGCCGGTGCCCGGCGGATCAAACGGAACGTTGGTCCACTCGATCGCCTGGGCGTTGCCCGCAACCTGGCTGGCGAGGAACATGTTGCCGCAGGCAGCGCCGCTGTAGGGCGCGTTGCATGCCGGCGGCGTCGGATAGCTGGCGAGCACCTGGGCGGCGGGCGCCGGATCGTCAATGAGCAGCGTCGCTTCGGAAGCGGTCGCGCTGCCAACCGTCAGCAGCTTGCTCGTGATGTTGTAACCATTGGTGAACAGGCGCACGTTGATGCGCGGAACCGGGTTGCCCGGAGTGGTGGGCGCGCCGCCCGTGCAGGTGATGAACGCCTGACCAACTTCTTCTGCCACGCCTTCCGCACGCAGCAGCGGCGGAGCGCCGCCGTTCAGCGTGCAGTTCAAAGCCTGCGCACTGACGATGCCGGTTGCGAAAACCAGCACGGCCAGGAGCAGGAGTGCCTTGCGAAAGTCAACCATTTCCTTCTCCTTGTGAACTGTCGAATTTGAATTGATGAAGGGTCTCTTCAACCTGAGCCTCAGCGGAAGGGGAGAAAGGAATCCATTCCGCCGGCATCGCCGGCGAGGTGCGGACATCGGTCTGATTGTCCTCCGTCCAGCCCTTGCCGATCCCTGCCGGTCTTCCTCGGTGGATTCCCATGTGCAATTTTTGAAAATCTCTCTTCTGTGCCTGCGGGATCCTGACCAACTTTCAGTGCCGGGCCCATGACGGGCACAGTCAGCACTTTCATATCATTCCGCCTGAGCCCAAGTCAAGTGGAAACTTTGCCCGACCTGAAGCCGGCGGAGTGATGCCAGAACTCCCTACCCCCGGTATTTAAGCATGGAACGTCCTGTTTCGTCAAGACTTTCTGCGCCGGATGGGCAGATTTTCAGGCAATTTCACCTGGCCGGCCTGCGGGAGGCGCGCCAGCAGGCTCACCGCATCATTTTCTGAAGCCGCCGCATCTGCTGGACGAGCTCATCACTGGCGTCGACCAGCTCGTTCGTATCGTAGATGACTCGCGGCGTGATGAAGACGAGCAGCTCGGTCCGCTCGCGGGAGAACGACTTGTTCCCGAAGGCGGCGCCCAGGCCGGGGATGCGGTGGAGAAACGGGATGCCTCCGCTCGTTTGCGAATTGTTTTCGCTGATGATGCCGCCGATGGCGATGGTGTCGCCATCCTGGACGGTGACCTGAGTGCTTACGCTGCGGTTGGAGAAGCTCGGCGACTGGATGCCGCCCACCGGCGGCGGTCCCGGGCTGCTCACCTCCTGGTTGATGACCAGCGTGACGACGCCGGAAGGGTTCACGTTGGCGGTGATGCTGAGGTTGACGCCCGTCTTGCGGTTGGTGATGGTGTTGGCAAACAGGGAGCTGCCGCCCTGCTGCACGCCGGTCACGGCCTGCGCCGTCAGCATGGGCACTTCCACACCCACGTTGATGGAAGCGGGAATGCTGTCAGTGGCCATGACCGAAGGAGTGCTCACGACCCGGGCTTTGGTGGCGAGCTCCGAGGTCGACAGCGCCGCCAGCAGCTCCTTGCTCTGACGCAGGAGCCACCCGGTGGAGAGGTTGAGGGAGGACTGGGTGAACTGCGCCGTGAGGGAGTGCGAGCCCGGCTGGCTGGAGCCGCGGTTTTTCAGGAACCAGTCCAGACCCCAGCTGAGCGCCCCGGTGAGCTGGAGCTCGAAGATCTTGGCCTCGATGAGCACCTGGCGGGGCGGAATGTCGAGCTCGCGCAACAGCCGCAGGATGCTTTCGTATTCTTCCGGCGTGGCGAGGATCAGCAGGGAGTTGTCGGTGAGATTCGGCACTACGCGCGGGCTGCGGGGACCGAACAGGCCCATGCCCCCCATGCCGAGGTAGGCCCCGGTCATGTCCATGGCGCCCGCGGCGCCCATGCCGGGTTGTGCGGCCTGGCCCGCGGCGGCGCCGGCTGCGGCCGGTTGCGCGGCGGCGCCCGCCTGGCCGGGCGTGGCCCCGGGCATGCCGTAGGCGCCCATGCCGTAGCCGCCCATCCCGTACGCTCCCATGCCCGGATACATGCCCATCCCATAGCCGCCCATGCTCTGGATGCCGTAAGCTCCTCCGGCGCCAAACGGAGCCGCGCCCATCCCCATGCCAAAGCCCAGGCCGTAGGGCATCATGCCGAAGCCCGGATACATCTGCATGTAGAGCATCATGATCGACTGGGCCAGCATGGGCGCCTTGCCGTACTTCACCCGGTAGACATACGTGTCCAGCTTGCCCGCAGCGCTTTTCACCTTCACGTCCAGCCGCCCGATCCACTCCTGGATCTGGTCGAAGACGCCCGGGTTGGGCGCCACCGCGATCAGCATGTTGATGCGGTCCACGGGAACGAACTTCACCGAGCTGAGCTCCTTGCTGAGCGACATCGACTTCAGCAGCCCCTCCAGCTCCTTGGCCAGGTCCGAGGGGCGGCTGTTCCGGATCTCGAAGAGCTTCACGCGCTGCCGGGCGAGCACGTCGGAATCAAACAGCGCGATCATCTCCATGGTGCGCTTCATGCTGCGGCGGCTGTCGAGCACAAGCAGGAGGTTGGCGGGCGGGTAGGCCCAGGCCTTGCCCTGGGGCCCGAGGAACTCGCCGATGAGCTTGGCCAGCTCCTCGACGTTGGCGTATTTGAGGAAGACGAGGTTGAGGATGGGGCGGTCGTCTTCGGGGATGTCTTTCGCGTCCACCTGCGGCGGCAACGGCATGCGGGCGACTTCGGCCAGGGGGACGATGCGGTAGATGTTGCCGGTCTGCACCATGGCCGCGCCGTTGATGCGGAGGATGGTGTCGAGCAGTTCGCGCGGGTTGATGTCCCTGATTTCGCCGTAGGTGTTCAGCGTGACCGCGCCGCTGACGCCCTTGTCGACGACATAGTTAATCTTGAGCTGGCGGGCGAGGAAATCGACCACCTCGAGGAGGTTGACGTTTTGCAGCGACAGTCCGGCGATGAGGCCGGCCGGCGGCTGCGCCGGCAGGGCGGGTTTCGTCTCGGCCGGCGCGGGCGGGGGCTGCACGGGCTGGGCCTGCCCGGCAGCCGGCGCGGCCAGCGCCGCCTGCACGACCCACATCGCCGTCAACAACGCCAGCTCGGGATTCCGGAACCGCGCAATGCGCATGAGGCACCTCCTGCCAACCATCCGTTCAATCCTGCTGCTTCCTGGCGGACTGCTCCCACTGCTGGAGGGCGGCGCGCTCGTCGGCGTCGAGCTCCTGCCGCCCCTTCGACCAGGTGCGGAGGCCGAACGGGGTCTTCCGCTCGAAAACGACGCGGTCGGGGCCGGCCTCGCGCACGCGGAGGCCGGCGGCGGCAGCCGGCGGCTCGGCGGCAGCCTCTTCGTGGCGGATGAGCCCGAAGGGCGTGCGTTTGTAGATCCATGTCCGGCCCTGGGCGTCCCTGGCGCGCCAGACGCCGTCGGAGATCTTCTCGGCATCCGCCGGCAGCGTGACGGCCGCGGCCGGCTTCGCCCCGGGGGCGGGCCGGTCCTTCCGCGGCGCCTGGGCGGCGGCGCCGGCGGCGGCCAGCGCCAAAAACAACAAAACCAAAAGACAATGTTTCACAACAAAACCCTCCTTTTCTGTTTCTGTTTTTACTGCACCTTTTCCCACAGGCACTGATCGCCGAACGGAGACTTGCGGACGATCTTGCGGTAGCCGTCGATGACCGTGCCCGGGGGGCTCGAATCACCCGGCTGACAGTAACGGTAGTTTTCGCCCGCCTCGGCGCCGGGCCCTTTTTTGTCCTGAATCGTGCTGACGGAGGAAACGGTGGAGACGTTCTGGGCGGGCGCGGCAGGCGCGGGCGGGCCGGCGGCGGCCGACTGTTGCGCCGGGGCGGGCTCGCCCTGGTCGCGCAGCTCGTCGAAGCGTTTGCGGATCTGGCGGCCGTCCCACTCGAAGACGAGGCCGGTGGGTTCAAGCGCCACCAGGCGGAACTCGCCCACCTCGTCGCCCACGACGTAGGACTTCTGCGGCTTGCCATGAGGGGCGAGGATGATGCGCGGCCCGTCGCCAAAGTTCATCAGCCCGTAGTAGCGGGGCAGCGGCGGAACCGGTTTGGGGGCGGAGACCTCGATGATCACGTTGGGGTTCCGGTCCCGGCTGAACAGGAGCTTCTGCGCCACTTCCAGGTAGCCGGCCGCCGAGATCTGGGGCGGCGGCGCGGGCAGGGCCAGGGCCGGCGGCGGGGGCGGGGTCACGGTGGAGCGCAGGAACTCCTGCCGGCGGCGGTTGTGTTCTTCCATCTGGGCCCGCAGCCGAAGGCCCGCGGCCACGCAGGCGGCCAGCAGAAGGAGGTTCAGCAGCAACAGACGGCCCCTCAAAACCCCAGTCCTCCCTTCTTTTCAGGCACCAGGCTGCGCGGCACGAGGCCGGTGAAGGTGAGCCGCGCCGGGATGATCTTGCGGTTGCCGGCGGCCTGGTTGAGCTGGACTTCGCTCACCGCGATCAGTTCCGGCTGGTTGCTTGCGTCGGCGAGGAAGGTGATCAGCTCATCGATGGGAGACTCGACGATCACGGTCAGCACGACCTCGCCGTAGGCGCTGTCCAGCGGGCGCGGCTGGCCGAACTCGGTGCCTCGCAGGGTGAAGGGCTCGGGCCGGTTTTTCGCGACGCGGCGTACCATTTCGAGCATCTGGGCCTGGGCCTGGGCCACGGTGCTGGCGCGGAGAAGGCCCTGCTCGCGCCGCTCAAGCTCGGCCTGGACCTTCTTCAGCGCCTCCTCGCGGCCCGGGGCGGCGGCGGCCATGCGGCGCAGCCTGCGGACGCGCTGTTCGAGCTGATCCACGGTGACGGAGGCGCCGACAACAGAGGCTGCGCTGTCTTCCGGCCAGAAGTAGACCGCCGAGAAAAGCACCAGGCACAGGGCGAGCAGCGCGAGCGCGCGGCGGTCGCGATCCGTGAGCGTCGGCATCTTCACTGCGCGCCTCCTTCGCGGCGCACCCGGATGCGGAAGACGTCGCCGGACTGGCCGCGGGTGAGCGGCGCGGTGAACTCCGCGCCGGCGAAGCGGGGCGAGTCTTCGAGCTTTTTCAGCAGCTCGTCGGCCTTTTCGGTCTCACCCCAGAGCAGAACCTGGTCCGGGGTGATCTGGAGCGACATCAGCATGCCGGGCGGCTCGATCATCCGGGTCAGTTCGAGCAGGATGTCGAGGTGGCCGCGGGTGCGGCGGCGGTAGGCGTCGAGCCGCTCGATCCGTTCCATCGAGGCGGCCAGCTCCCGGTCGAGCCTTTCGACACGCTGCGCCTGGGGCGCCAGCTTCACCGCCTCGGCATCGAGAATTTTCAGGTACTGCCGTTCGGCCCAGGCATTTTCGATGAACAGGCTCCCGGCCAGCAGAGCCAGCACCGCGGCCAGCACGGCGGTCGGGATGTACTGGACCCGGGAGCTCGAGGCGCGGAGAGCGGGCGGCAGCAGATTCAGGGGCTGGCCCAGGTGCGGGCAGGCTGCCGCCAACGCCGCCGCCCAGGCCGCCGGATTGGCGGGCGGGTCCTCGCCCGCGGGCATGGGAAGGATCTCGGGCCAGGAGCGGGGCGCCGCGTCCGCCTCCAGCCGCATCTCGGCCGCGGCCAGCGCAGCCGCACGCTCCGGAGGGGCGTCGAACACGGCCGAAAACAGCGGCCAGGCCGGACTCTCGCCATAGATCTCCACCAGCGGCGCGGGCTCGGGCTCGAGCACGCGCACGGCCACAAAGCCGCCGGAGGGAGGCGGCGCGTACAGCCGTGCGGAAACAAAGACGGCGCTGCCGGAGAAGGTGAGCCCGGCCAGCTTCACGCCGGCCTCGGCGAACAGCGCCGCGTAGGAATCGATAAGCCGCCGCTCAGCGACCGCGAGCGTGAACGAAGCGGTGCGTCCGGCGCGCTGGAAGTCGTGGACGATTTCTTCATTGCCGAACGGGTGGAGCGAGTCCAACTGAAAGGCGATGGCCGCGGGCGCGTCCGCGTCGGAGACGCCGGGCAGCCGGATGTGGCGCACGATGACCTCGTGGCGGGGAATGACGAGCCAGGCCGCCAGGTGCGAAGCCTGGCGGGAGTCGAGAAAGGAGGCGAGTTCCCGACCCCAGTCCGAGGCGGCCCGTTCGCGGAAACCTTCGATCCGCGTCTGCGCGAGCAGCCGCGCGCGGCCGGGGCGCACCTGCACGAGGCAGACATCGAGAGCGCTGCCTTCGACGGCAATGCCGACGCCGGTGCCGAAGCGCAGCAGCGTGCGCAGCGCCGGCGCGGCGAGGAGGGCGTTCAGGGCAGCCACGCTTCCACCTCCGGCGACGGCAGCGCCGAATCCTCCCAGGCGAGCACGCGGAAACCTTCCGGCGAGACGGTGGACTGCAACTGGACGGTCATCGCCACGGTGCGGCGAACGTCGCCGGGCCGGCCGTCGGAGCGGCGAACGCGGGCGGTGGCACGGAGGGTGTAGATGTTGTCGCCGCCGATACGGAATCGCCCGGCAACGGGCCCGAGCAGCGGGGCCACCGTCTGAAGATTCGTGATGGGTTGCTGCATCCGCATTCGCGCGATCATGTCGGCGGCGGGCGCGGGCACGCCAACGGCCATCATCACCGCCGGCGGGACGGTGTTGATGTCGAACGGGCGGCCGGAGCTGAACACGGACAGGCAATCGCGCAGGCCGGCGCGCCGCACGAGGGCGCCCTCGGGCGTGCGCGTGTAGCCGCCGTAGAAAAGATCGGGCGTGATGCCTGCCGCCGACATGAGTTCTTCGATCTGTTCCAAGGACGCGCGGGGCGCCCGAAAAGACGGCGAGGCGGACAGATAAAGCGTGTCGAGATCGCTGAGTTCGGAGCCGCGCCAGTGGAGAACGGCGCTCGTGATCAGGCGGGCCCGGTCCGGCGGGACTCCGAGGACAAACAGCAGCCGTTGCAGATCCTCGCGCCCGATGGCATTGACATTGAAGCGCGACGATTCCGGGATGACTTCCACGATGGCGTCCCCCTCAGGAAAACGGAACGCGAGCCGCGGGATGCGGGCGTCCCACCAGCGGGGCCGGCCGAGCGGGTCCAGCGGTCCGGGCCCGTAGCGCATGTAGTTCAGGGCGCGCTCAGCCGCGCCACAGGCAAGATAGTAGGCCTGCAAGGCCTCGCGGCCGATGCCGGCGCGTTCGAGTTCCGTACGCACGCGCAGGGCGACGGAGAAGGCGATGGCGGAGAGCGCGGCGCTCAACCAGAGCACCATCAGCAGCGCGCCGCCCCTGGTGCGGTTACGGCTCATAGCGTTCCCCCGCCATCCGGTTGGGGCGGATGCGGCCAGTGAAAGTGACCGGCGGCAGGGCGGCGCCGGCCGGGTCGAGTGCGGCCATTTCGATGCGGATCGCCGCCGGCCACAGGTCCGGGCGCCGCCAACGGGGCGTCCAGCGCGGCGGGTTCACGAGATCGTCTTCCAGATAAGCGAAGCGGCAGTACGCCAGGCGGTCCGCCAGCACGAAGGAGCGTGGCGACGGCCGGGGCGGCGGAAACACCGGGAGGGCGACGCCCAGCTCCGGATCCATCTGCGGCGGCTGGCAGAGGAAGCCGGCGCCCTCGGGGCCCGTGTAGGGGATCTCGTTCACCAGCAGGCGGAAGCCGCCTTCGGGCCGCTCGGCCGCGAACAGCTCGACGACCTGCGGGCGGCCGCGGTTGCCGCCCTGGATCGAGTAGCGGGTGATGAAACGGGCCAGGCCGGGCAGTCCCTGAAAGAACATCACCGGCGGGCCGCCGGGCTGCACCGGAGAGGCGCCGCAGCGGGCCATCACGGGGAGGAAGCCGGCCACCTGTTCGTGGAGGATCCGTTGTGCGCCGGAGGCGCGGCGCAGCGACTCGATGCGGCGCGAGCTGGACTCCAGCGCCACCAGTCCGGCGCGCATCGCATAGAGCATTCCCGCGGCGAGCATCGCCACCAGAGTGATGGCGATGAGCACCTCGATCAGCGTCATGCCGCGCTGTCCCGGGCTGGTCATGGCGATGTGGCGGCAGCGCCGGCCTCCTGCATGCTTTCGAAAAAGGGGACGTCGGCGGCCGTCATTCGCATGGCGCGGTAGGCGGACAAGGGGAAGGTGCGCTCGCCGCCGCCGCTGCGCCACCAGACCTCCAGGCGGATGCGGACGAGGATGGGGGCTCCGGCGGGCGGCGCGGCGCCCGGCTGAAGCACGGCGCCCTCAAAGGGCACGGCCGTGGCGCGCCAGCCGGCCTCGATGCCGCCGGTCTCTTCCGGCGCGAAGCGGCCTTCCAGCGGCACGCCTCTTGGCAGCAGGCGGTTCGAAAGGAGCTCGTCCATCTGGCGGCGCGCCAGCGCGGCGGCGCGTTCGGCTTCAAGCAGCCGGGCGGCGTTGGACATCGACGCACGCAGCGCGCCCAGCAGTCCGATGACTGCCACCGCCATGAGCGTTGTCGCGACCAGCACTTCGAGCAGCGTGAATCCGTTGCGGCGCCGGAGCATCGCTTACCGCGTCCCCTCTTCCGAGACGCGTTCCGGCGGCGTTTCGACGACGGCCATGCCGGTGAGAGGATCGATGCGCACCAGCCGCCGTTGGCCGCGGGTGTTGCCAATGAGGATGCCGACGGCTGGAAACGGCTCGCCGGGCACTAGCAAGACGGAGCGGGCGGTCTCTTCGCCGGCGGCCGACACGGGAGGGAGAATCTCACGGATCGACAGGCCGGCCTCGAGCTGATGCTCGCGGTGGAAGCCGCCGCGTGGGTCGCTGACGGCCACTTTGCCCGCGGCGCGGTCCACAAGCAGCTCCACTGGCGACTGGCGGCTCTCGACGCGGGTCATCGCCTGCACGAGCAGCGCGGCCAGGCCGTCGGCGGCCGAGCGCAGCCGGAGCGAGTCGAGCCCGGCGCCGATGGCCGGATACGTGATGCCCACCAGCAGGCTCACCACCAGGAGCACGATGAGCATCTCAAGCAGCGTGATGCCGCGTTGGGCGCGCATCGGCTACTGGGCTTTCCAGCTCACGATGTCGGCGTTGACGCCTTCGCCGCCGGGCTGGCCGTCTGCGCCGAGGCAGATGATTTCGGGCTCGTCGCCGTGCTCGCCCGGGTAGCGGTAGATGTAGGGGCGGCCCCAGGGGTCCACCGGGATGTCCTGCTGAAGATACGGGCCCTGCCACTGCGGCACGTTCTGGGGGCGCACGCGGAGGGCCTGGAGTCCCATCTCGGTGGTCGGGTAGGCGCCGGTGTCCAGCTTGTAGGCGCCCAACGCGGTCATGAAGGCCTGGATCTGCGCGCGCGCCGCGGTGACGCGCGCCGTGTCGCTCTTGCTCAGCAGCCTGGGCGCGACCAGCGCGGCAAACAGCGCGATGATCGTCAACACGACGAGCATCTCGATCAGCGTGATGCCGCGCCGCCGCGTCTGCCTGTTGTGGTTGCGAGTCGCCATGTGGGGCTTCCTTTCTTTCATTACATCGCCAATTCGTTGATCCCGGTGATGGCCATCAGCATGGAGAGAATGAGCGCGCCGACGGCGACGCCCATCACCAGAATGATGAGCGGCTCGAACAGCGAAGTGAAGCGCTTGATCGAGGCGCGGGTGTCGGCCTCATAAATTTCGGCCGCGCGGAGGAACATCGTGTCGAGCCGGCCCGTTTCCTCGCCGATCGTCAGCAGGTGCGCCAGCAGCGGCGGAAACATTCCGGTGGCCGCCAGCGGGGCGCTCAGGCCCTCGCCGCGCTTGACGCCCTGGGCGACCAGCTCGAGCGCGTCCGCCATGCGGCGGTTGGTGAGGATGCCGCGGGCGATCTGGATGGACTGCACCAGCGGCACGCCGTTGGCGACCAGCGTGCCCATGGCGCGCGCCAGTTGCGCCGTCTGGGCCTTGCGCAGCGCCTCGCCGAGCAGCGGCAGCTTCAGGCGGAAGCCGTCCCACCAGTAGCGGCCCGCGGGCGAAGCGATCCAGGCGCGGAAGGCGGCCAGCGCGGCGGCCAGCGACGCCAGTACCCACAGCCCGTAGTCGCGGACCCACTGGCTCAAGTTGAGCAGCGCCTGGGTCATGGCGGGAATCCGGACGCTTGAGGCCGCAAACGCGGCCGCGAAGCGGGGCACGACGTAGTACATCAGGATGAAGATCGAGCCCGCACCCACCAGCGTCAGCAGCGCCGGATAGACGAGCGAGCTGACGATGTAGCCGCGCAGCTCGTCGCGCGTCTTTTCGTACTCGGCCAGCCGCTCGAAGATCTGAGCCAGCGATCCCGACGCCTCGCCGGCGCGAACCATGTTGACGTAGATCTGGGGAAAATAGGCGGGCCGCGTGGCCAGCGCGTCGGCCAGCGACTTGCCGCCCTTGACGGCGCGGAGCACGTCTTCGACCACTTCGCGGAATTCGGCGCGGGCGCTCAGTTCGGCGACGATGGCCAGGGCACGGTCCAGCGGCACGCCGGCGGCCAGCAGCGTCGCCAGTTCCTGGGTGAAGAAGAGCACGTCGCGGCGTTTGCCGAGCCGAAGGGAAGGGCGCCCGGCCTGGCCGCCGCCCTGGGGCGAGCGGCCGACGTAGAGGGGAATCAGCCCCTGGCGGCGCAGTTCGCGGGCGGCGGCGGCCTCGTCGGGGGCCGTCAGCACGCCGGTGCGCTTGCGCCCGTCGGGCGTCACCGCGCGGAAGTAGAGCTGGAGCGAGGGCACGTCAGAACTCCTGCGTGACGCGCAGCACCTCTTCGGCCGTGGTCACGCCCTGCCTCACCTTCATCCAGCCGTCTTCGCGCAGCGAGCGCATGCCGTGGCGGCGGGCGATTTCGGTGAGGACGCTGGCGTCGGCGCCGGCCATGATCTGCCGGCGCAGCTCGTCGTTCATCTCCATCATCTCGAAGATGCCGACGCGGCCCAGATAACCGGTACCGAAGCAACGCGCGCAGCCGCGCCCGCGCCAGACGGGGATCATCGCGCCGTCGGGGGCGAGCCGCTCGCCGGCGGGCGCCTTGCAGTGCGGGCAGATGACGCGGACCAGACGCTGGGCGAGAACGGCCACCAGCGACGAACAGATCAGATAGTTCTCCACGCCCATGTCGACGAGGCGCGTGATCGCGCTCGGCGCGTCGTTGGTATGCAGAGTGGAGTAGACGAAGTGGCCGGTGAGCGCGGCGCGGATGGCCACTTCTGCCGTTTCGTAGTCGCGGATCTCGCCCACCATGATCACGTCCGGATCCTGGCGAACGATGTGGCGCAGGCCGGTGGCGAAGGTGAGGCCGATCTGCGGATTGACGTGGATCTGGTTGATCCCGTCCATCTGATATTCGACCGGATCCTCGATGGTGATGATCTTTTTGTCGCTCTGGTTGATCCGCTTGAGCGCCGAATACAGCGTGGTCGACTTGCCGCTGCCGGTGGGGCCGGTGACGAGGAAAATGCCGTGCGGCAGCGAGGTGTAGTACTCCATGCGCGCCAGCATGTGGTCGTCGAAGCCGAGGTTGCGCAGGTCGTAGAAGTCGCCGGCGCTGCGGTCGAGCAGGCGCATGACGACGCTTTCGCCGTAGAGGGTGGGCAACGTCGAGACGCGGAGGTCCACCTCGCGGCCGAGCGTCTTCATCTTGATGCGGCCGTCCTGCGGCAGGCGCCGCTCGGCGATGTTCATCTTCGCCATCAGCTTCAGGCGGCTGATGACGGCGGCCTTCAGTTCGCGCGGCGGCGGCTCCTGCTCCTGGAGCACGCCGTCGATGCGGAAACGGACGCGGACCTCCTTTTCAAACGGCTCGATGTGGATGTCGCTGGCGCGCTTTTCCACGGCCTGGGCGATCATCGCGTTGACCAGGCGGATCACCGGCGCCTCGCTGGCCATGTCGCGGAGCTGTTCGAGCTCGGCGGCGGACTCGGCGTCCTCGCCGGCCAGCACCGCCTCCTCCGGCTCATCTTCAGCGTAGTAGCGCTCGAGCGCGTCGAGGATCTCGGTTTCGGGAGCGATCTCGGCCCGCACGCGCAGGCCGGTGGCCACGCGCACGGCGGCAAGCGTCTCGAAGTCGAGCGGATCGGCCATGGCCACCACGAGCGCGCCGCCGTCCATGCGCAGCGGGATGAGGCGCGACTGGCGGAGGAAGCGGGCCGAAAGGCGCTCGGTCTCGGGCGTAATCAGCGGCGGGCCGTCGAGCTTTGCCACCGGAATTTCGAGCTGCTCGGCCAGCGCCTGGACGATGTCGCGTTGGGCGGCGAAGCCGAGGTCCACGAGGATGCGGCCCAGCTTGTCGCCGCGCTCGCGCTGGAGCTCGAGCGCGCGGTCGAGGTCTTCCTGCGCGATGAGGCCCTTGCGGATCAGAATCTCGCCCAGCCGCATGGCGTCACTCTTCGCGGGTCCGCACGACCTGAGCCAGCACGGAGCGGGGCTCCCGCTGGAGCGCCACCTCGAGCAGCGCGTCGCGGCGCGCCTGCATCTGGATGAGGCGGGGCAGGCCGGAGGCATCCTCCCAGGGCTGCGAGAAAAGCAGCACGCCGAGCACGATCTGCTCGCCCGGGGGCAGCCGGTCGAGCGACTGCGCCGCCGCCAGCAGCATGTCCCGCATCAGCTCGCGGACCTGGGGCAGCCGCTTCAGCTTCTGCTCGCGCAGCCGCGCGATGTCATCGCGGCTGAGCGCGGGGCGGAACGGAGAGAGTCCGGGCCCGGTGGAAAGGTTGATCTCCGCGGTGAACACCACGCCGAAGCCGTCGATGTAGAGGCCGCGCGTCAGGCCGAGGACTTCGATGGGACGGTCCAGGTCAAAGCGCGCGAGCTTCTGATCCAAAGCCTTTTCCATGGCGGCGATCTCCGGCCGCGACGGGCGCGCCGTCTGTCCGGCGAGGACCATGCAACTGGCGGCCAGCAAAACAAGGGTTCTCATCAGTCGCCTCCGTAGCGGGCGCTTGCGAGGTAGACGTTGTTGATCCTCTTCTGAAGCAGCTCGAACGCGGCGTTCACGTCGCGCAGGTCGGCGCGGCGCCGCTCTTCGATGCGCTTTTCGAACTCCGCCAGGCGCGCCTCCATCTGCGCGGCCGCGGGGCCGAGCCGGGTGCGTACGGCGGCCTCGACCGCCGCGGGCAGCCGCCGCTCAATCTCCGCCTGAACGGCGCGCTCGATGGCCCGCGGGTCGGCCTGCGCGGCCTGCGGGACGGGCGGCGGCGCCATCTGGCCGTGCAGCAGGATGGCGATGGCGACGACCAGGGCCGAAGCGAATCCCCAGGCGGGCGCGGGCATCCGCCAGATCCGTTTCCACCAGGGGAGCTCGAAGACGGGATCGGAGACGAAGGCCAGCCGCCGCGGAATCGGATGCTGCGGCAGTTGCCGCACGGCGACGAGCGTGAGTCCCAGGGCCTCCACCTCCCGCTGGCAGGCGGCGCATCCCTTCAGATGCTCTTCCATGATGCGCCGCTGATCGGGCGGCGTTTCGTTGAGCACGAATCCTTTCCAGTCGAAATCAGCGCACGGCATGTTCCTGCTCCTCGCTGTCTGTCATGACCCCTCCGGCGGGCGCACCGGCGCCAGCGCCTCTTTCAGCAACTCCAGCCCCGTGTAGACGCGCGACTTGATGGTGGACGCCGGGCAGTTCAGGATGGCGGCGATCTCGTCGAATTTGAATCCCTCGTAGACCTTCAGGATCACCGCCTCGCGCTGCTCGGGGCTGAGCCGCGCAAGCGCGGCCTCCACCGCCAGCGACGCCTCCACCGGGGCCAGCGAGGCGCGCATCGCCGCGACCGCCGCGTCGTCAAGTTCCGTTTCCCGCTGCGGCCGCCGCAGATGGCTCATCGCCTCGTTGTGGGCGATCCGGTACAGCCAGGGGCCGAAGCGCGCCGGGTCTTCGAGCCTCGCCAGGTTCTGATAGGCCTTGATGAAGGTGTCCTGGCAGAGGTCGAGCGCGTCATCGGCGTGGCCGGTGATCCGCAGCAGGTAGTTGTAGATGCGCGTCTCCCACCGGGAGACGAGCGCATTGAAGGCGTCGAGGTCGCCCTTGCGGGCGCGCCCGGCCAGCTCCCGGTCTTCGGCTTCGCGGAAAATCAACTCCTGGGCTCCCTGGCCATTGTTCCTGATCGGGCCGCCTGAATCAAAGACGCGCCGGGCGGAGAAAAAGTCGAGCCGCGCCGGCCAAGCGGCTCCGCTAGGATAGTTTTTTCAAGGCTGTCTGCGAGGTTGGCGTCCTGAGCACTCCGTACCCAGACTCGGTTCGCTTCCTGTACGCGCTCGGCAACGAGTACCGGACCATCAAACTCGGGCTGGAGCGGATCCGCACGCTGCTGGCGCATCTCGGCGATCCGCACCGGGCATGCCGCTTCATTCATGTGGCGGGCACCAACGGGAAGGGCTCCACCTGCGCGATGATCGAACGCACGCTGCGCGAGGCGGGCGTGCTGACCGGGCTGTATACGTCGCCGCACCTGGCCGAACCGGTGGAGCGCATCCGGATCCTGGGCCGGCCGGTGCCGTTCGCCGACTTTGCCCGCGCCTTCGACGAGGTGCACACGACCGCCACGCGGCTGGCGGCGGACGGCGTGATTGACATGCACCCGACGTATTTCGAGACGATCACCGCAATGGCCTTCCTGCTGTTCCGCCAGTATGGGGCCGAAGTGGTGGTGCTCGAGACGGGGATGGGCGGGCGGCTGGATGCGACCAACGTGGTGGACCCGGAAATCAGCGTCATCACGCCGATTGATTTCGACCACGAGAGGTTCCTTGGCAACACGCTGGCGCAGATTGCGTTCGAGAAGGCGGGCATCATCAAGCCGGGCCGGCCGGTGGTGACGGCGCGGCAGCACCCGGAGGCGATGAGCGTCCTCGAGCGGCGCGCGGCCGAGCTGGGATCGCCGCTTGTGCGGGCGTCCGGCTGGCGCACCAGCCATCTGGAGCTGCACGCCTTCGGAAGCCGGTTCCGGGTGCACGGGCCCGGCGGGGTGTCGTTTCCGGTGGAGCAGCCGCTCATCGGCGCGCACCAGGTGGAAAACGCGCTCACGGCCATCGCGGCGCTGCATGAGCTGGGCTACACGCCGGCGCAGATCCGGCGCGGCATCGCCTCTGCGGACTGGCCGGGGCGACTGGAGCTGGTGCGCCGCGCGCCGGACGTGTTTCTCGATGGCGCGCACAATGCCGCCGGGGCGCGGGCGCTGGGCGGCTACCTGCGCCACTTCCATCATGGCCGTCGCATCTGGATGATTTTCGGCGCCATGCGCGACAAGAACCTGCGGGCGCTGGGCGCTCCGCTGTTTCCGCTGGCGAACGAGCTGATCTTCACCGCGCCGGCGCAGACTCGGGCATTTTCGCCGGAAGAGCTGCGCGAGTTGAGCGGCGAGAGCCGCGCGCGGACGGCGCCGGATGTGCGGGCGGCGTTCGAGATGGCGTCGGCCGCCGCGCCGGAGGACCTGATCGTGGTGACCGGGTCGCTCTACCTGGTGGGCGAGGCGCGCGAACTGCTCGTGGGATAATCGGGATTTCCTGGCCGCGATGACGTCAAGCTACTGGTTTTCGCTGCTGGTCCGCGCCCCGCTGGTCATCCTCTCCACCGCGCTGTTCGGCACGCTGAGCATGATCGCCTCGCTGTGGGACCGCAGCGGGCGGCAGCAGTTCAGGATCGCGCGCGTGTGGGCGCGGACGCTCCTGTGGGCGGCCGGGGCGCGCGTCCGGGCGGTGGGCCTGGAAAAGATCGACCCGCGCGGAACGTATGTCATCTGCCCGAACCATGTGAGCTACATGGACACACCGGTGCTGCTCGCCTGGCTGCCGGTGGAGTTCCGCTTCATGGCCAAGGAAGAGCTGCTGAAGCTGCCCTTCATTGGCGGGCATCTGCGGCGCGCGGGCAACATCAGCGTGCCGCTGGACGACCCGCGTGCGGCGCTGCGCGTGCTCAGCGCCGCCGGCAAGGCGATGCAGGAGAACGGCGTGTCCGTGCTTGTGTTCCCCGAAGGCGGCCGTTCGGCCAGCGGCGAGCTGCGCGAGTTCAAGGACGGCGCGGCGTATCTGGCCATCAAGGCACAGGCGCCGCTGGTGCCGGTGGCGCTGATCGGCGTGCGCGACATCCTGCCGATGCACTCGCACCACCTGCGCCCCGGGCGGGTGACGATGCGAGTGGGCGACCCGATTCCGACGGCGGGCTCGAAGCCCTCGGACCGGACTGAGCTGACCGCGCGCCTGCACGCGGCGGTGCGCGAGCTGCTCGAGCAGGGGCACGCGTGATCTGCGCGCCCGTTATACTCGATGCCATGCGGCTTCCAGTGGCATATTTGGGGTGCGCCATCTTCCTGGCGGCACAGCCGCCCCAGGGCGGGATGGACGTCCGCGAGTACGAGCCGCGCTCCTCGCTGGTGGCGCCGCAGAATCCGCGAACCCGGGCGAAGTATCCGTTCATCGACGTTCACAACCATCCGCGCTTCCCGATGCCGACCGAACAGGCCCGCAGGATGCTGGCCGACATGGACGCGCTGAACCTGCGCATCATGGGGAGCCTGTTCGTGCGAGGCGGCAACGGCGAGCGCCTGCGGCAGGCGGTAGAGAGCGCGCAGCAGCTGGCGCCGGGGCGCTTCTTCTTTTTCGCCAGCCCGGACTACACCGACATCGACTCGCCGGACTACGGTCGACGCGCCGCCGCGCGCTTCGAGGAAGACTTCCGGCTGGGCGCGCGAGGGCTGAAGGTGTGGAAGGACCTGGGACTGATGCTGCGCGACGGGCAGGGGCGGCGCATCCGCGTCGACGACCCGCGCTTCGACCCGCTGTGGGAGGCCTGCGCGCGGCTGAAGGCCCCGGTGTTCATCCACACGGCCGATCCGCGCCAGTTCTGGGAGCCGGTGGACCGCTACAACGAACGGTGGCTGGAGCTGATGGAAGTTCCGGGACGGCGCCGCAACCCGCAGACAGATCCATCCTGGGAGCAGCTCATCGAGGAGCAGCACAACCTGTTCCGCCGCCACCCGAAGACGATCTTCATCAACGCCCACCTGGGGTGGCTGGGCGGTGATCTGGCGCGCCTGGCGAAGCTGCTCGACGAATGCCCGAACGTATATACGGAAATCGGGGCGGTGCTGGCCGAACTCGGGCGGCAGCCGCGTTTCGCACGGGCATGGTTTCTGCGCTATCAGGACCGTGTGGTGTTCGGCAAGGACTCCTGGAACCCGGTGGAATATCACACGTACTTCCGGGTGCTGGAGACGGCCGATGAATACTTCCCGTACTACCGGCGGCGCCACGCCTTCTGGGCGATGTATGGACTGGACCTTCCCGATGAAGTGCTGAGGAAGCTTTACTACCGCAACGCGTTGCGGCTGATTCCCGGACTGGACACGGCCGGTTTTCCGAAGGATTGAGAGGCACCCGCAGCGGGAAAGAAAGCAGAAAGCCCGCGGCCCCGCCGCAGGGGCGGGGCCGCGGGCCGGAGGTGGTGGACAGTCGTTGCGGAGACGGGATCAGTAATCCATGTCAGGCGTGTGGCCGCCACCGGCCGGGGCCGGCTTCTTCTCCGGGATCTCGCAGATCATCGCCTCGGTGGTGATCATCAGGCCGGCGATCGAGGCGGCGTTCTGGAGCGCGGTGCGGGTCACCTTGGTCGGGTCGATGACGCCGGCCTCGACGAGGTTCTCATACTCGCCCTTCTGGGCGTTGAACCCGAAGTTGAGGTCGGTGCTCGACAGGATCTTGCCGACCACGATGGCGCCCTCGAAGCCGGCGTTGGCCGCGATCTGGCGGACCGGCTCCTCGCAGGCGCGCCTGACGATGTTGATGCCGATCTGCTCGTCGCCGTCGCCCTTCAGGCCGTCGAGCACGCGGGAAGCACGCAGCAGGGCGACGCCGCCGCCGGGCACGATGCCCTCTTCGACCGCGGCGCGGGTGGCATGCAGAGCGTCCTCGACGCGCGCCTTCTTCTCCTTCATCTCGGTCTCGGTGGCCGCGCCGACCTTGATCACCGCGACGCCGCCGGCGAGCTTGGCCAGCCGCTCCTGGAGCTTCTCGCGGTCGTAGTCCGAGGTGGTCTCCTCGATCTGGGTGCGGATCTGCTTGATGCGGCCCTCAATGGCCTTCGGATCGCCCTGGCCGTCGACGATGGTGGTGTTGTCCTTGTCCACCACGACGCGCTTGGCGCGGCCCAGGTCGTCCAGCCGCACGCCCTCGAGCTTGATGCCGGTCTCTTCCATGATGGCCTTGCCGCCGGTGAGGATGGCGATGTCCTCGAGCATGGCCTTGCGGCGGTCGCCAAAGCCCGGGGCCTTCACCGCGCAGACGCTGAGCGTGCCGCGGAGCTTGTTGACCACGAGGGTGGCCAGCGCCTCGCCTTCAACCTCCTCGGCGATGACCAGCAGCGGACGGCCCGAGCGCGCGATCTGCTCGAGCAGCGGCAGCAGGTCCTTCATGCTGCTGATCTTCTTCTCATGGATGAGGATGTAGGGCTCCTCGAGCACCGCCTCCATCCGGTCCGGGTCGGTGATGAAGTAGGGCGAGAGGTAGCCGCGGTCGAACTGCATGCCGTCGACGGTGATCAGCTCGGTGTGCATCGTCTTGGACTCTTCCACCGTGATCACGCCGTCCTTGCCGACCTTCTGCATGGCCTCGGAGATCTTGTTGCCGATCTCGGTATCGCCGTTGGCCGAGATGGTGCCGACCTGGGCGATCATCTCGCCGCTGATCGGCTTGGACATCTTCTTGATCTCCTCGACCACCGCGTCGACGGCGCGCTCGATGCCGCGCTTCAGCGCCATCGGGTTGGCGCCGGCGGCCACGGCCTTGACGCCCTCGCGGTAGATGGCCTGGGCCAGGATGGTCGCCGTGGTGGTGCCGTCGCCGGCCACATCGGAGGTCTTCGAAGCGACCTCGCGAACCATCTGGGCGCCCATGTTCTCGAGCGGATCCTTCAGCTCGATCTCCTTGGCCACGGTCACGCCGTCCTTGGTGATGGTCGGACCGCCGAATTTCTTCTCGATGACCACATTGCGGCCCTTCGGGCCGAGGGTCACCTTCACCGCGTCAGCCAACTGGTTGACGCCGCGCAGAATCGCCTGGCGCGAGCTTTCGCTGTAAACAATCTGCTTGGCTGCCATAATTTCTTCTCTCCTCGTCTGCTGGAATCCTTACTTCTCAATCACGCCCAGGACTTCGTCCTCGCGCAGGATCAGATACTCCTGCCCGTCAATCTTGATGTCGCTGCCGGCATACTTGCCGAACAGGATCCGGTCGCCCACCTTCACATCGAGCGGCACCACGGTGCCGTCCTCAAGCCGCTTGCCGCGGCCCGCCGCCACCACCTCGCCCTCCTGGGGCTTCTCCTTGGCGGTGTCGGGGATGATGATGCCGTTCTGCACCGTCTCCTGCGGCTCGATCCGGCGCACGACAAGCCGGTCATAGAGCGGACGAATCTGCATCGGTTCGCTTCACCTCCATCGAATGGATCGATTCTCGCTTGCGGCGCGTGAATCTTTGGACGGAACCTGAGCGGTTCCTCGCACCGCTCAATACTATTAGCACACTCGGCGGAGGAGTGACAAGTGCTGCCTGTAACTAATTGTTTAAACGCCATTTGGCAGCTTTACTCCCGGAGGCTGTTGTTGCTGATGCGTTGTTGCAGCACACGGATTGACAGAAAAGTTGAGCACGATAGGCTCAAGGCTTAGTCAATCGCGCCGACACTATCGTCGAGGGCTCTGGCAGCCGACGGGTGCTATGCTGGCGGTATGCTGCGGCGGGTTCGCTGGCTGTTGCTGGCAGCCATGGCCGTGCTGGCGGCGCTGGTGGGATGGGTGTACTGGCGCGAGCGCGCGGCGCGGCTGGCGGAGAGGCCCGCGCCTCCGGCCCCGCTGCCGCAGAACACGGCGGCGGTGGCCTCGCAGTGGGAATACGAGATCAAATCCGGGGAGCAGTCGAGGGTGCTCGTCCGCGCCCGGCAGTTCGAGCAGGTGAAGGACCCGCCTGTCATCCACCTGGAGGGTCTTGAGATCGAGATCCGCCAGCTTGACGGGCCGCGCTACGACCTGGTACGCAGCCCGCGGGGCACGTTCCGGCAGAGCGATGGCGCGCTGACGGCGGAGGGAGATGTAGAGATCACGCTGGGCCTGCGGCGCGCTCCGGCCGAACCGCCGCCCCGGGTGATGAAGATCCGCACGCGGGCCGTTTCGCTGGATGCCAATACGAACCGCGCGTGGACGGAGGCGCCGGCGGAGTTCGAGTTTGGCCTGGCCCGGGGCCGGTGCGTGGGCGCATCCTATGATCCGAACGCGCGAGAGATCGTGATGGAATCGGAGGCCGAGCTGAGCTGGGCGAGCGCCGACGGGCGCAGGCCGCCGATCGAAGTCCGCGCCAGCAAGGTCATCTATCGCGAAGCCACGGCCGATGTCATCCTGATGGCGCCGTCGCACCTGCGCCGCGGGGGCTTCGAGCTGCACGGGCAGGACGCCTTCGTCAAGCTCGATGACCAGGGTCGGCTCGAGCATGTGCAGACGACGGAGGCCGTGGGCGCCGACCGGGCTGTGGGGCGGCTGCTCGAATTCCAGTCGGGCGAACTGATGCTCCGCTTCACGCCGGAGGCCGAGGTGCGGAAGGTGGAGGCGACACGCCGGGCGAGGCTGATTTCGACCTCCGCTCCGGGCATCACTGAGGTAACGGCCGACCGGGTGGATCTGGACTTCGAGCCGGGCGCAAACGGCGCCGAGCTGCGCCACGCGCTGGCGATGGGCCAGGGCCGGGTGCACAGCCGGCCGGCGGCGCGGGCGGGCCGTCCGCCGCAGCCGGTGCGGGTGCTGACAAGCGAGGTGATTCACCTGGCGATGCGCGCGGGCGGCAGCGAACTGGAGCGCGTGTGGACCGAGGCGCCCGGCCGCATTGAGTTCCGTCCGGCGGCGCCGGACCAGCCGCACCGCACCGTGACCGGCGAACGCTTCACCTTCGGCTACGCGGCCGCCAACCAGCTTGAGTCCTTCCGGGCGACGAAGGCGGAGACGCTGACCGTGCGCCCCGCCCGCGAGCGCGCGGGGCAGAAGAAGAACGACGCGAAGCCGGTGGAGACGCGCACGCGCAGCGATGACCTGGAGGCGCGTTTTGAGGCGGCCACGGGCGAACTGGAATGGATGCGGCAGTGGGGCCACTTCGAGTATCAGGAACAGGCGCGGCGTGCGACGGCCGAAGAGGCGCGGCTGGAGGCGCGCACGGACCGGATCGAGCTGCGCGGCGGGGCGCGCATCCAGGACGATGCCGGGTTGACGTCGGCGCCGCAGATCCGCATCGACCGGCGGCAGGACGTCACCCTGGCCGAGGGCGGCGTGAGCGCGGTGATGCGCCCGCACGAGGAGGGCGGGGGAGGGCTGGTGCGCGCCTCGGAGCCGCTGCGGGCCACCGCGCAGCGGATGACGGTGACGGAACAGAACCGCCGGGTTTTGTTTGAAGGCGACGCGGTGCTGTGGCAGGGGGAGATGCGCCTGCGCGGACAGAAGGTGCGGATCGACCGGAAGGAGCAGCGGCTGGAGGCGGAAGGCGCGGTGGTGGCCGAGATTCCCGACGAGCGCGGGGGGGCGCAGGGCGCGGCCGCGGGCCGGATGAGCGTGGTGCACGCGGGCGCGCTCGTCTACGAAGGTCAGAAAAAGCAGGCGCTGTTTTCCGGCGGCGTGCGGCTGGAGCGGCCGGGCATGACGGTGGAGTCGGCGCAGTTGCGGGCGTTCTTTTCCGAACAGGCGCAGGCGGGCAGGTCGGAGACGCGGCTGGACCGGCTGGAGGCCGAGGGTTCGGTGGTGATCCGCGAGTTTGCGCGCGGCCGGCGCCGCACGGGCCGCGGCGAGCACGCCGAGTATTTCCTGGCCGAGGAGCGGATGGTGCTGAGCGGCGGAAATCCGAGCGTGGAGGATGAGCAGCGAGGCATCACGCGCGGTGCGGTGATCACCTGGTTCGGCCGGCAGGACCGGATGATCGTCGACAACGAAGGGGCGGGGCCGGCGGTGAGCCGGGTGAAGCAGAAGGGCAGCGAGTAACCTCCGTCAGACGCGCGCAGGACCCGGCGGGCCGCATAATGGGAGACGGTGAGCGCGATTCCGGGCAACGGCCGGCGCATCCTGCGCACGGAGGAAGTCAGCAAGACTTACCGCAAGCGCCGCGTCGTGGACAACGTCAGCGTCAGCGTCTCCACCGGCGAGGTGGTGGGGCTGCTCGGGCCCAACGGGGCCGGCAAGACGACGACGTTTTACATGATTGTCGGCATGGTGTCGCCCGACTCGGGCCACATCTTTCTCGACGACCGCGAGATCACCGACCTGGCGATGTACGAGCGGGCGCGGGCCGGCATCAGCTACCTGCCGCAGGAGCCTTCGGTGTTCCGCCGGCTGAGCGTGGAAGACAATCTGATGGCGATTCTGGAGACGCTGCCGATCCGGCCCGAGGAGAGGCGCCGGCGGCTGGAGGAGCTCATCGAGCAGATGGGGCTTGAGCCGGTGCGGAAGAACCGCGGCTATGCGCTGTCGGGCGGCGAGCGGCGGCGCGTGGAGATTGCGCGCGCGCTCGTCATTGAGCCGCAGTTCCTGCTGCTGGACGAGCCGTTTTCCGGCATCGACCCGATTCAGGTGCTGGAACTGCAAAAGATCATCGCCGACCTCCGCAGCCGCGGCATCGGCATCCTGATCACCGACCACAACGTGCGTGAGACGCTTGCCGTCACCGACCGGGCCTACATCATCAACCAGGGCCGCATCTTCCGCGCCGGGACGCCGCTGGCGCTGGCAATGGATCCCGACGTGCGGCGCGTCTATCTGGGCGACAACTTCCAGCTGCCCGCCTGACGAGGGCCGGAGACTGGCATTCGCCGCTGCCGGTGTGCCGTGACGCTTTCGGGGCCGGGCCCGCGGCCTGTAACAAAGCGGCCCGGCCGCGCCCTTTGGGCGGGCCGGGCCTGGAGGTGAAAGGAGGGCTCAGGTCAAAAGTCTACGCGGAGATTGAACTGGATGACGCGCGACAGGCCGCGCTGCGAAGTGACGCGGCCGAAGTTGGCGCTGGTCGGGTCCGTGTTGGGTCCGGAGAAGTTCGTATGGTTGATGGCGTTGAGCAGGTCCACCGAGAACCGGGTCTGGATGCCGCGCTCCTGTCTGATGGGGAAGATGCGCTCGATCTTCAGGTCCAGATTCTTGATGCCATCGGCGCGGATGGCGTCGAGCCGCACCGGGAACATGCGGACGTGATAGGAGCCGGGCTGGTTGGCGGTGCGTCCATCGAAGCCGACGAAGTCGGCCGGCGGATCGGTGCTGCCGCGCCAGGCGATGGAGCCGTCGAACCACTGAAGGTAATCCTTGCTGCGCACCTCGTCGTGCCGGAACAGCCGCTCGAGGGTGTTCTTGTCGATATTGCCGTAGAAGAAGCGGTTGCCCCAGTTTGTGGCCGGGCCGCTCTGCACCTGCCAGACGCCGGAGAGGTTCCAGTTGCCGACGACGTAGGCGAGCGGGCCCTGTTTCAGGTACGTGCGCCCCTTGCCGAATGGAGTTTGCCAGATGGCGGTGAGCACCACGCGGTGGGGCATCACGTTGTTGTTGATGCGCTCGCTCGGGCTGGCGTCGAACTCGTTCAGGTAGTAGTCGGAGACGTAGCTGGAGGCCCAGGTGTACATGAAGCTGGCCTGGAGGCCGCGGGCCATGCGGCGCTCGACGACGAGCTGGAGGTCATGGTATTTGACGTAGCCGTTGCGGACGTCCTCGCCGCTGGCGTCCCCAAAGCGGTTCACCGTGGAGAACTGCGGGTAGGGCCGGAGCAGCCTGTGCCGGGCAATGACCTTGGAGGTGTAAAGGCCCTGACCGCTCATGAAACGGTATAGGGTCGGACTGGTCTGCTGAAGGGCGGCCAGGTTGCCGATGTAGAAGGGGTTGGTGACGTTGCCGTTGAGGTAGTTGTCATTGGTCTGGTTCCGCTTCATCCCGGTGGACCAATACTGCTGAGGCAAGGCGTTGACGCGGCGGGTCACCGGGATGTAAGAGTAAGCGCCGTTGTAGGAGACATCCACCATCAGGTTGTTCATCAGCTCGCGCTGATAGCTGACGCGCCAGCGATGCTGGAGAGCGGGCCTGAAGTTCCAGGGGCCGGCGGTGATGGTGCCGTTGTACAGGGCGATGCCATCGAGGGCGCGGCCGAAGGGGTCGTCGAAGCGGGTGTTGCCGGCGGCGGGGCGCACCGGGAAGGGATCGTTCATCACGGTACGGCCCTGGGCGATGCCGGCCGCCTCGCTGATGCCGCAGCAGAAGGTGAGGCCGGCGTCATTGCTGATCGGCGTCGAGGTGGTCTGGGAGAAGCCGTTGACGGCGGGCCGGTCATTGGACACGTTGAGCGTGTCCTGGTACATGCCCCAGCCGCCGCGGATCACATTCCTGTTATTGATCGCGTAAACGGCGCCAAACTTGGGCAGGAAGGTGTGCGTGCCCTTGTTGGCGGTCTTGAAGCCCTGCTCGCCCAGGTAGACGCTGATGCCGCTGGCGCGGAACTGGCCGGCGGGCACTTCGGAGATGGGGCTGGCCGCGTAGGCAGCCTCGACCAAGTCGGTGATGGGGCTCTTCTGGTCGAGCAGCGTTCAGGCGATGGCGCGGTCGTACTTTTCGTCGCTGCCGCCTTCGCGCTCATAGCGCAGGCCGAGCGAGAGGCGCAGCTTTGTGGTCACCCGCCAGTCGTCCTGGAAATAGAAGGCGCGCCGCGGCGTGGTGAAGTAGAACATGTCGTTGTAATCGATGGACGCTCCGGTGGGCAGGCCCATCATGAAGGCGGCCCAGTCGTGGACGTGGTTGGAGGCCTGGTTGTCCACGTTCGAGGCGCGGGTCCAGTTGTTGCGGAAGGTGAAGATGCCGGTGCTTGAGCCGGGCCCCACCGAACCGAAATAGTGGCGGCGTTCCTGCCAGCCGTAGCGGAAGGTGTGGCTGCCGCGGATGGTGGTCATCGAGGCGCGGAGCTCGCCGGTGGTGAGCAGCGTGCCAACGACGGGATAGCCGGAGCCGACATCGGTGATGTTGTTGAAGTCGAGCCGCGGCAGTTGCGTGTACTGGCCGGCGCGCTGGTCGATGTAGGCGGGCAGGCCGACGTCGGCGGCCTTGATCTTCGTGCGGGTGGTGTTGCGGCTGCCTTCCTCCCAGCGGGAGATGCCGAAGCTCGTGTCGAGGATGTTGTTGGCGTTGATCGTCCAGAGATAGCCGACGTTGCCGCCGCGGTTGATGCGGGTGAGGCCGTTGGAGTGCAGACCGCGCTGGGTCTCATACGTCCAGTCGTACTCATCGGCGAGGCGGTCGTTCCACTGCCAGCGGAAGTTGAAGCGCATGTCCTGGCTGATCACCCAGTCATAGCGGTTGACGACGGAGTTGAATTTCTCGTCCTTCGGCATGGCGAAGGCGTAGTAGTTGTAGAACATCTCCGGGGTCACCTTGCCAGGAACATTGTTCGGAGTGGGGAAGAGTTTCACGTAGTAGTTGTAGGTGGGATTGAGTACGGGAACGCCCTTGTTGCCAGGGAACGGCGTGCGGACGACGGTGGAGCCTTCGAGGCGGGCCGAGCGGGGGTCGTAGATCGTGTACAGGCGGGCGCCATTGGGGACGGTGAGGAAGTAGGAAAAGTCGCCCTGGCGCATGTCCATGGTCGGCACGGTGACGTCGGTGGAGCTGGTGGTCTCGGCCTTCGACTGGCGGATGCCGTTCCAGGTGAAGGACCAGAAGAGTTTGTCCCTGCCATTGATGATCTTTGGCAGCCAGACGGGGCCGGAAGCGGAAAGGCCATAGTTATTCGAGCGGCCCGGCGCCTGCTTTTTCGTGGTGTTGGGGTCGATGAGACCGGCGCGGACCTTGGCATCATACGATTCGCGCTGGAAGAAGGGCGTGGCGTTCCAGCGCTGCTGCCAGTGCTGGTTAAAGACCGAACCGTGGAGCGTATTGGTGCCGGAGCGGGAGCTGACGTTGATGGCGGCGCCCGAGGTGAAGCCCTGGCTGGCGTCGAAGTTGGCCGTTTCCAGTTTGAACTCGGTGATCGAGTCGGCCGGCGGAACGAAGCCGACACGGCGGCCGGAGCCGACCACGGTCATGCCATCGATCGTGTACTCGTTCTGGCCGACGCCGCCCATCGTGTTGAACGAGGACGTGCCGGCGTTATCGAAGGGGCGGCGGTATTCAGGCTGGCCGGTCCACTGCATGCCCGGGGCGAGGGCGGAAAGCGCGAACGGGTTCAGGTCGGAGAAGGGCAGGTTGATGAGCTGCTGCTGGTCGAGGACGCGGCCGCCGCTGGCGGTGGTCGTCTCGAGCAGCGGCGCCTCGGCGGTCACCTGGACGGTTTCGGCCACCGCGCCGATTTCGAGCGACAGGTTGATCTCGAGGCGGGCGCTGACGTTGACGGTGATGCCGGAGCGGACCAGCCGCTTGAAGCCGGGCGCTTCGACGGTGATCGTGTACGTGGACGGCTCGAGGAAGTTGACCTCGTAGTAGCCGGTTTCATTGGTCACCGTGCGGCGGGTTTCGTTCGTCTGTGTATTGGTCACGGCGACCTGGGCGTTGGGGACGACGGCCCCTTGCGGGTCCGTGACCCGGCCGGTGATGGCGCCGCGGGATTCCTGGGCGGCAAGCAGTGCGGGGAACAGCAGGGCGAGGCTGAACCCCATTACGAAGCGTTTCAGCATGCTGTAAAAGACCTCCCTGGAGCTGCGGCCACAGGCGCCGCAGCGTGCCAGATTATCTAATCACGATTTGCACACGAGGTCAATACGGAAACAAAAAAGAAACCTGCGTTTCATTTTTGTGTTGAAGGTCCTGGCCGCACCAGGGCGCGGGCTGCGATGATATAAGGGATTACGATGTCTGAATTGGAGCGAAGGGAGGCAGCGGCCGTGCAGGATCTGTTTGATCTCACCGGGAAGGTGGCGGCGGTGATCGGCGGCGGAGGCGTGCTGGCCGGCGAGATGTCGCTGGGGCTGGCGCGCGCCGGGGCGGACGTGGCGGTGCTGGACTTCAACGAAGCGGCGGCGGAAAAGAAGGCAGCCGAAGTGGCGGCGCTGGGCCGCCGCGGGCTGGCCCTACGCGTGGACGCCTCGAAGAAGGCGGAGCTGGAGGCGGCGCTCGCCCGGATCCTGGAGACGCTTGGCCGGGTGGACATCCTGATCAATGCGGCCGGGATCAACAGCGGGACGCCATTTTTCGAGATCAGCGAGGAGGAGTGGCAGCGGATCCTCGACGTGGACCTGAAGAGCGTGTTTCTGGCCTGCCAGGTCTTCGGGGCGTGGATGACGCAGCCGGGCCGGGGCGGGTCGATCATCAACATCAGCTCGGCGTCTTCGGGGCCGCCGCTGTCGAAGGTGTTCACCTACTCGATTGCCAAGGCGGGGGTCAACCAGATCACCCAGTTCCTGGCGCGGGAGTGGGCGCAGAAGGGCGTGCGGGTGAACGCGATCATTCCGGGGTTCTTCCCGGCCGAGCAGAACCGCAGGCTGCTGACCGAGGAGCGGGTGGCCGCCATCATGCGGCACACGCCAATGGGGCGGTTCGGCGAGCCGCACGAGCTGGTGGGGGCGGTGCTGTTTCTGGCCTCGGAGAAGGCGTCGAGCTTTGTGACGGGGGCGCTGCTCCGGGTGGATGGGGGCTTTCTGGCGATGACGATCTGAGAGTGCGAAGCAGCACGCAGTGCAAACTTTGCATATGGGGGATTTTGCGCGAAGCAATCGTGCAATTTTTGCGCGAAATCCCCTTGGCCCTGCGTCGTGTGTTGAAGTTGTCCACAAGTCCGAGATAAAAGACCTGATACTCTTGAATGGGCCGGCAATTGCTTGGGCGGAAGCGGCTCAGACTGCTCTGACGGGAGTCATTCTATGCAAGCATACGGCTGGCTGATCGATGAAAAGCTATGCATCGAATGCAGGGCGTGTGAATCGGCCTGCAAGATGTGGAACCAGGTGGAGACCGGCGTCGGGGTGCGGCGCCGGCAGGTGAGGGTGTACACGATGGGGGTATTCCCCCAGGTGCGGCAGCAGTCGCTGACCGGGGCGTGCAACCACTGCGAGAACGCATGGTGCATGAAGGTCTGCCCGGTGAAGGCGATCTGGCGGCGCGAGGAAGACGGCGTGGTGCTGATTGACCAGGACAAGTGCGTGGGCTGCCAGCAGTGCGCCATGTTCTGTCCTTACGGGGCGCCGCAGTTCAATCTGCGGACGCGGAAGATGGACAAGTGCACGATGTGCTTTGACCGGCTGGAGCAGGGGCTGGATCCGGCCTGTGTGACCCTGTGCCCGACCGGGGCGCTGAAATACGGCCCCTGGGATGAGATCCGCGGCAAGGGTTCGGAGACGACGGAGAACTTCGCGCCGCCGCGGCAGACGCGGCCGAAGATCCGCTTCGTGAAGGATCCGTTTCCGGTGAAAGGGTGAAAGAGGAGGCAGCCATGGCACTGACGAGAAGAGACTGGTTGAAGACGACGGGCGCAGGGCTGGCTGGGGCGCCGGCGGCGCTGGGCGCGTTTGAGGACTATTTCCAGCGCGCATCGGGCGCGCCTGCGGGGATGACGCGGATCGTGACCGCCTGCGGCATCTGCTCGCCGGCCTGCGGCATCCAGGCGTGGGTGCAGGACGGGAAGTTGCGCTTCCTGGAGGGGCTGCCCGGGGACGTTTCCGGCGGCGGGCATCTCTGCGGCAAGGGCGCGGCGGGAGCGATGCAGCTTTACGACCCCGACCGGCTGAAATACCCGATGAAGCGCACCAATCCCCGCAAGGGGCTCCATGAAGATCCCGGCTGGGTGCGCATTTCGTGGCAGGAGGCGCTCGACGAGATCGCTTTCCGCATGAAGCAGACCATTGACACCTACGGCACGGAAGCGCTGCTTTTTGTGACGCTGCCGTCGCCGGACCTCTGGGCGCGCTTCATGAACGCAATGGGCGTGGTGAACCGGGTCGACCACCGGGACGAGTGCTTCCAGACGGACATGATCATCCAGAAGTACACGACGGGCGCAAAAACCTGGTGCAATGATTTCGAGAACTCGAAGTACATTCTCCTGTTCGGCTGGGACATCCTGGCGAAGGCGAAACTCGCCTACGCCACCGGCATTGTCAAGGCCCGGGAAAACGGCGCCAAGGTCGTGCATTTTTCGCCCAACTACACGGCCACCAGCCGGTTCGCCAATGAGTGGATCACCATCAAGCCGGGCACGGATCTGGCGGTGGCGCTGGCGATGATCCAGGTGATCCTGAGCGAGAACCTGTACAACAGGGAATTTGTCGACAATTACACGAATTTCGGCAAGTACGAGACGGAAATCCGCACGCATTTTGCCCAGTACACGCCGGAATGGGCCGAGCAGATCAGCGGGGTGAAGGCGGACGTCATCCGCCGCATTGCGCGCGAGTTTGCCTCGAACGGGCCGGCGATCGCCCCGGCGCACAAGAAGAGCCTGTGCGCCAATTACATGAACAGCACGCAACTGGTGCATGCGATCTCGATCCTGAACATCCTCGCCGGAACGATTGACCGTCCGGGCGGCCGCTACTTCCCGCGGATGCACAGCATTCCGGGAGTCGACGCCATCTATCCTCCGCCGGCGTACCCGCCGAAGAAGGGCCGGCGCGTGGACGGGCGCGACAAGCTGCCGCTGGTGAATGAGGTCGATGCCGGCATCTTCTCCACGCTGGCCGACGGGATGCTGAACAAGTATCCCGGCATGATCAAATTCTCCTTCTGGAACGCGTACACCATCCTGGGCTTCCCCAGCCCGCTGAAGATGGTGGAGGCGCTGAAGACGGTGGATTTCACCGTGGTGATGGACTTCCTGCCCACCGACACGGTGACGCTGGCCGACATCGTTCTGCCTTCGGCGATGTACCTGGAAGGCAACGACGCGGTGGCGCGGGACTACATCGCCAAGTATCCGCAGACGGTGGCGCGGAAGGCCGTCTCCGCCCCGATCTTCGAAGCCAAGTCGATCGCGTATGTGGCCATCGAGCTCGGCAAGCGGCTCTGCCCGGACTACTTCAAGACGCCGGACGGGAGCTGGATCAACCCTTCGACGCTGCTCGACGAGAAAGTGAGGCGCGCCGGGCTGGGCGAAAACTTCGCCGACTTCGCCGCCAAGGGACTGGTCGAAAAGCCGCAGCCTTTTGTCCCGCGGACGACCTTTGTCAGCGTGGCGGGCGCTGACGGCAAGTGCCAGATTTACGTGCCGCAGTTTGTGGCCAAGGGCGCCGATCCGCTGCCGAAGTGGATTCCGAAGCGGGACCAGCCCAACGAGCACTATCCCTATTACTACATGACCTTCATTCCGGCGGTTCACCGCCGCAACACGACCGAGAACAACTCGATCCTGCACGAGATGTTCCCGACCAACGCGGCCATCATCAACCCGGCGCTGGCGAAAAAGCACGGGATCGCCGAAGGGCAAAAGGTTCTGGTGCGGTCGCGTGCCGGCCAGATCGAGCTGCCGGCGCACCTGAGCGAGACGGTGCCGCCCGACGTGGTGATGGTGGCGCATGGCTTCGGCCACGTCTCCCGGGCGCTGAGCCTGGCCGGCGGCGTCGGCGCGCGGGACGGCGACCTGATCCCCGATGCCTCCATCGACGATTTCGTGGCGGCGGGCAACTACGGCGGCTCCTCCTGCATCATGGATGCCGTCTGTAGTATTGAACCCTTATGAGCGAAATGCGCGAGCGCCTGGCCCAGTTGTACGCCGAACTGGGCCAGGGGCTGCTGAAGCCGCCCGAAGAGCAGGAGGCGGCCATCGAATACTACCGGCTCTTTTTCAATCCGCAGGGATCGCCGTGTCCGTTGTGGCAGTCGGTTTACGAGCAGGAGGAAGGCAAGCCGCCGCAACTCTTTGGCGACTCGCACCACCGGGCGCTGGCCTGGTACCGCCGCTACGGGTTTGAGCCGGCGGCGAAGAACGAGCCGGCGGACCATCTGGGGCTGCTGCTGCTGTTTTATGCCAAGCTGCTGGCCGATGGCGAGCCGGCCGACGTGCTCGAGAAGTTCGAAAACGAGCACCTGCGCTGGGCCGAGCAGTTCGTAGCGAAACTGAAGAGCGAAGCGCGGCATCCCTACTTCCGCGAGCTGGCCGAGCGGCTGGACGAAAATCTCTGAGCCCCGGCCCCCTTACACTACGGGACATGGACGCGCTGCGCGCGCTCGAACGCGTGGGCCGGCACTTCCGGCGGAAGCGGATGCTGATGCTGGCCGGATTGTTCGACATCCGGCCGGACTGGCTGGTGCTGGACGTGGGCGGCACGCCGGCCATCTGGGAGCTGTGTCCGGTGCGGCCGCGGCTGGTGTTGCTGAACACGCCGCGGGCGGTGGAGAAGCCGCCGCCGGGCGTCGATGTCGTCTGCGGAGATGGCACGGCGCTGCCGTTCCCGGACCGCTGCTTCGATCTCGTCTTCAGCAATTCGGTGATCGAGCATCTCGGCTCGCAGGAGGCGATGGAACGCTTTGCGGGCGAGGTGCGGCGGACGGGAAAGCGGTATTTCATCGAGACGCCGGACGCGCGTTTTCCCGTCGAGCCGCACCTGTACACGCCGCTGGTGCACTGGCTGCCGCACCGCTGGCAGCGCGTAATCGTGCCGCGCGCCTCGCTGTGGGCGCTTGTTTCGCGCCTGCCGGCGGACCGCAAGGAGTATTTCCTGCGGCATTGCGTCGAGGAGGTGCGCCTGCTGGATGAAGGCGCGATGCAGGCGCTGTTTCCCGGGGCGCGAATCCTGCATGAGCGCGTGCTGGGCCTGTCGAAGGCGCTGGTGGCCGTCTATGGTGCGGAGCGCTGAAGGCAACGCTCCGGGGCGTGGCGCGGCGGGATAATGGGAGAGCGACGGGGACAAGGGCGGCCATGGACTTCATCGAGCAACTGAAATCCTCGGTCGATATTGTCCGTGTGGTGGGCGAATATGTGCGGCTGAAGCGGGCCGGCGCGGGGCCGCGCTACACCGGGCTGTGCCCCTTTCATCCGGAGAAGACGCCGTCGTTCAGCGTGCATTCGACGCACCAGTTTTACAAGTGCTTCGGTTGCGGCGCGGGCGGGGACGTGATCAAGTTCGTCATGGAGATCGAGCGGCTCACCTTCTGGGAAGCGGTGAAGCTGCTGGCTGAACGCAACGGGATTCCGCTGCCGAAGCAGGCTGGCCACGGCGACGAGGAGACGCGCCGGCGGGCGGCGCTGTATGAAATGCACGAGCTGGCGGCACGGCTGTTTGGGGAACTGCTCGATTCGGCCGCGGGGCGCGAGGCGCGGGACTATCTGGAGCGGCGCGGCGTGAGCCGGTCCGCGGCGCAGGAGTTCGGGCTGGGGCTGAGCGACCGCAGCGGCCAGATGCTGGTGCGCGCCTTCGAGCGCGCCGGCTTTTCGCATGAGCTGATGGAAGAGAGCGGGCTGGTGCTGCGCCGCAACGACGGGACGGGCTTTTATGACCGTTTCCGAGGGCGGCTGATGTTTCCCATCCACTCGGAATCCGGCAAGCTGGTGGGCTTCGGCGGGCGCGCCCTGGCCGAAGGCGAGGAGCCGAAGTACATGAACAGCCCGGAGACGCCGATATACAGGAAGGGACAGATCCTGTACAACCTGAACCGGGCGAGGAAGGCGATCGAGGAGGAAGGACGCGCGGTGCTCGTGGAAGGCTACATGGACGCGATCGGCGTCTGGAGCGCGGGCGTGCGCCATGTGGTGGCCGTGTGCGGCACGTCGCTGACGCCTCTTCAGGTGCGCAGCCTGCGGCGCCATGCGCCGGAAGTGGTGCTGAATTTCGACGCCGACCGCGCCGGGGCGGCGGCGACGGAGAAGTACATTCCGGTGCTGCTTGAGGAAGGCGTGCGCGTGCAGGTGCTGGAGCCTGGCGGCGGCATGGATCCGGACGAATACATCCGCGCCCACGGTGCCGACGCCTACCGGCGGGCGCTCGCGTCGGCGCGCAGTTATTTTCACTGGCTGGCGGACCGCGCGCGCGCGCGCTTTGACCTGCGCAAGCCGGAGGGCCGCGTGGCGGCGTTCCAGTTCCTGCTGCCGGCCATCCAGCGGATGCCGGACCGGCTGGACCGGCTGGCCGTGGCCAACGACGTGGCCGAATATCTCCGCATGGAGCCGGACATCGTGCTCGATGAATTCCGTAAGGCGGCGGCCGAGCGGCGCCGGGCGGCGCCGAAGAAGGAGCAGCCGGTGCCGGATCCGAACGAGGTGCTGCTGCTGCACGCGCTGCTGCACGACGCCGAGGCGCGGGCCGAGATTGCGCCGGTGTTGGGAGAGCTGAGCGTGCTCGGGCGTTCGGCCTCCCATGGGATTTTTGAAACGATCCGGCGGATGGTGGAAGCCGGCGAGCCGGTCACGTATCAGGCCGTGGAGGCGCGGCTCGCCGATGCGGACCGCGAGCGGCTGGCCTGGCTGACGCTGGCCGACGACACGCTGGAAGAAAAATATACGACCGAACTCGCCGTCTCCTGTGTGCGCAAGCTGGCGGCGGCGGAAAGGGAAGCGCGGCGCGGCGAGCTGCGCCGCAGGATTCAGGACGCCGAGCGCGCCGGCGATGCGGAAACGGCCATGCGGTTGCTGGAAGAACTGGGCCGGATCGGCCGCGCGTGAACGCGATGCGGATCCGTGCCGTGGTGTAGGATAGGAAGACGCCGAACAAGGGGTCGTAGTCGAAAAGAGGTCACCGTGGCGACGGAGGGACGTTACAGCCGGTTCCAGAAGCTCATCGATCTGGGCAAAGAGAAGGGCTACGTCCTTTACGACGACGTGGCCGAGCTCGTGCCCGAGGAGCTGACGAGCGGTCCCGAGCTCGACGATCTGCTGGCCGGGCTCGATGAGGCGGGCGTCGACCTGCTGGAAGAGCCGCGGATCGACGAGCGGAAAGAAGCTGAGGAAGACGAATTTTCCGAGGCTGATTACGGCGACGTTTCCGAAAAAACCAACGACCCGGTGCGGATGTACCTGCGCGAGATGGGCGCGGTGAGCCTGTTGACGCGCGAGGGCGAGATCGAGCTGGCCAAGCGGATCGAACACGGCCAGAAAGTGGCGATGCGGGCGCTGTCCCGATCTCCGCTCATCATGCGCGAGATTCTGGAAATCGCGCGCGAGGTGCGCGAGGGCAAGCGCAGCCTGCGCGACGTGCTTGCCTCGCCCGAGCTGATGACAGCCGACGAAGAGCTGGACCACTTCCAGAGCGAGTTCGACCTCCAGGTGGAGCAACTGGCAAAGAACGTGAAAAAGGTCCAGCAGCTTCGCAACAAGCTGATTGCGATGCCGCGGACGAAGATGAAGCAGTACCGGGCGACGCGGTGGGAGCTGGGACGGCTGATCATCACGATCTCGCGCCAGATCCGAGCGATGCAGCTCAGCTCGGCCATTTACCGCCATCTGGCGAACCGGCTGCGCGCGGCAGTGGACCAGCTTGCGCCGCTTGAGAAAGAGATCGCGCGGCTCCAGCGCGCCATCGAGGAAGCCGCGGCGCAGGGCTCGCCGGCGGCGCGCGAGCTCAAAAAAGAGCTGAAGGCGGCCACGCAGAAGTTCACCGGCCTGGAGCACTCCTTCGGGGCCACCTGCACCGAGCTGCGGCGGACGCTGGCGATGGCGGAAAAGGGCGAGGCAGAGGCGGACGCGGCCAAGAAGCAGCTCATCGAAGCGAACCTCCGGCTGGTCGTCTCCATCGCGAAGCGGTACACCAACCGCGGCATGGCATTTCTCGACCTGATCCAGGAGGGCAACATCGGGCTGATGAAGGCGGTGGACAAGTTCGACTACCGCCGCGGCTACAAGTTCTCGACCTACGCCACCTGGTGGGTGCGCCAGGCCATCACGCGCGCCATCGCCGACCAGGCGCGGACGATCCGCATCCCGGTGCACATGATCGAGACGATCAACAAGATCGTGCGGACGCAGCGGATGCTCCAGCAGGAGCTAGGGCGCGAGCCGACCACCGAGGAGCTGGCCAAGCGGCTGGACATGTCGGTGGCGAAGGTGCGCAAGGTGCTGCGCGTGGCGCAGGAGCCGATCTCGCTGGAGACGCCGGTGGGCGAAGAGGAAGAGTCACACCTGGGCGATTTCATCGTGGACAAGCGGATGGTGTCGCCTTCGGAAGCGGTCATCAACCTGAATCTGCGCGAGCAGACCGCCGAGGTGCTGAAGACGCTGAGTCCGCGCGAGGAGAAGATCATCAAGATGCGCTTCGGCCTCCAGGATGGCAGCGAGCACACGCTCGAAGAGGTGGGCCAGGCGTTTGCGGTGACGCGGGAACGGATCCGGCAGATCGAGGCCAAGGCGCTGCGCAAGCTGCGCCATCCGAGCCGCAGCCACCGGCTGCGGGTGTTCCTCGAACGGATGACGCGGGACTGACCGGGCGGGCGGGTCTTTCCGCGGTGTCGATTCCCTACTCGCGGCTTTCGGGCGGCGCATCCGATGTCAGGCCCGGGACAAAAGCCGCAGGCGCAAGGCAGGGATCCGGCCGGCGCAGACCGAGGCGAATTCCGGGCCGGATTCCGGGCGGCGTGGGGTATGATGGGGGCAGATGAGCCTGATCTCGCAGCGACTGCAACTGGGAGTCAAGCAGCAGCAGATCCTGACGCCCGGGCTCGTGCAGATGGTCACGGTGCTCCAGTTGAACAAGCTGGAGCTCCGGGAAAAAATCGTCCAGGAGATCGCCGAGAATCCGGTTCTGGAGGTCAACGAGGACGGCGAGGAGCTGACGCCTGAAGAGGTTCAGGCGCTGCTGGAAGCCGAGCGCGATCCGAACCCTTCGGACACGGAAGTCCTGGCGGTGACCCGGGCCGCGGTGGAAGAAGCGGCCGAGGAAGCCGGCGAGCTGACTCGCACCGGGGAAGGCGCCGCCGTGGGCGAGGCCGAGACAGAATCAGCCCCGCTCGAAGAGGGAGCAGCGGCCGAGGCCGAGAAAGCCGCCGATCCTTTTGAGCAGGTCGATTTCGGCGATTATTTCGAAGAATGGATGGATCCGGGCTTCCGCGCGCCGGGCACCGAGGATCCGGAAAAGCCCTCCTTCGAGCTGTTCCTTTCCGCGCCGGTGACGCTCAGCGAGCACCTGCGGCAGCAGTTGGCGCTGGTGGTGCTGGACGATGAAGTCCGCGCGGCGGCCGACGCGATCATCGGCAACCTGGACGAGACCGGTTACCTTTCGGTGCCGCTGGAAGAGATTGCCGCCTCGGAAGGGCTGTCGCAGGCGGCGCTCGAGGAAGCGCTGAAGGCGGTGCAGCGGCTGGATCCGGCTGGCGTGGGAGCGCGTTCGTTGCAGGAGTGCCTGCTGCTGCAACTGGAAAACCGCGGGGCGCGCGACGGGGTGGCGTGGCAGATCGTGCGGGACCACCTGAAGCTGGTCGAGTCGCGCAGCGTGAAGGAACTGGCGCGGCTGCTGGGCCGGCCGCAGGAACACATCGAGATCGCGCTCGACGTGATCCGGCATCTGGATCCCAAACCGGGGCTGAAGTACTCGGGGCCCGGGGCGCGGCAGGTGGAGCCGGACGTCTACATATTCAAGAACGGGGACGAGTACGTCATCCAGATCGCCGACGAGGACCTGCCCCCGCTGCGGATCAATGGCAGCTACCGCCGGCTGCTGGAACCGGGGCAGGCGGCCGACCGGGCGACGCGGAATTACGTCAAGGAGCGCTACCAGTCTGCGCTGCAACTGATTCGCAACATCGAACAGCGGCGGCAGACGATCCTCAAGGTGTGCGAAGCGATCGTGCGGCGCCAACGGGAGTTCCTGGAAAACGGCATCGACGCGCTGCGGCCGATGATGATCAAAGAGGTGGCCGAGGAGATCGGGGTGCACCCCTCGACGGTGAGCCGGGCGGTGGCCAACAAGTACGCGCACACGCCGCAGGGCGTCTTCGAGCTGCGGTTTTTCTTCTCCGAAGCGGTACAGGGCCCGTCGGGGGGATCGATCCCGCTGCTGACGCTGAAGCGGATGGTGAAGAAGATGATCGAGGAGGAGGATCCGCGCCGGCCCCTCACCGACGAACAGATCGCCGAAGCGCTGCAAGGGCAGGGGATCCAGGTGACACGGCGCACCGTGGCCAAGTACCGGGAGGACATGAAGATTCCCTCGACGCACCACCGCCGCGTGAAGGACTGATGCGCAGGCCCCTCGCGCGGACGCGTCTGGCGCCGGGAATGGAAAGGCAACGCCCATGAAGATCACATTCACCGGAAAACAGGACAAGCTGACTCCCTCGCAGGAGCGCAAGCTCGCGATGGCGTTTGCCCGCCTCTCGAAGCTGCTCGAGCGGCGGGGCGAAAAAGGCGCTCAGGTCATTCTGACCGAAGAACGGCACCTCCGCCATGCCGAAGTGCGGGTAAACTTTTACGACCACACGCTGTTCGGCAAGAGCTCCGCGCCGGACCAGTTCACCGCCATCATGGACGCGGTGGAGAAGGTGGAAAAGCAGGCGCTGAGGCTGCTCGAGAAGAAGCGCGAGCTGAAGCGCTCGAAGTCGCCGCGCAAGGAAGAGGCGCTGGCGGCGGCCGAAACCGTGGAAGCGGCTGAAGAACCTGCCGCCGGGCGCAGGGCGAAGAAAGCAAAGAAGGCGGCGGCGCCGGTTGAGCCGGAGGCCGAGGAGCTGCGGCCGGCGCGCGTGGTCCGGGCGTCGGCGCGCACCAATGGCAAGCCGATGACGCTGGAAGAAGCGATGCTGGCGATGGAGGACGGCCGGGATTACCTGGTCTACCGCGACGCGGACACGGACCGGCTCCAGATCCTGATCCGGCGCAGCGACGGCGCGGTGGACCTGGTGGAAGCCTGACCATGGCGCGACGGTTCCCTGCGCCCGAGCTGGTGATCATCACCGGCCTGAGCGGATCGGGCAAGGGAACCGTCCTGAAGGCGCTCGAGGACCACGGCTATTATGCGGTCGACAACCTGCCGGTCGACCTGATTCCGAAGTTCGCCGAACTGACCCGGGACTCGCCCAACATCCGGCGCGCGGCCCTGGTGGTGGACATCCGCGAGCGGGAGCATCTGCACCGGCTGCCGGAGATCATCGCGGGCGTCCGCAAGAAGCTGCGAACACGGCTGGTGTTTCTGGAAGCCGACGAAGAGGCGCTGGTCCGCCGCTACAGCGAAACACGGCGGCCTCATCCGCTGGGCGGCGCGCGCAGTCTGCTGCGAAGCGTGCGGCTGGAGCGGCAGCAACTGGCGGGCATCCGCGAGCTGGCTGATTACGTCATCAACACAAGCGAGCTGAACGTTCATGAGCTGCGGCGCAAGGTGGCGGAGACCTTCTGCGCCGAGGACGAATCCGGGCTTCAGATCTACGTGATGAGTTTCGGATTCAAGCACGGGCTGCCGCCGGAAAGCGACCTCGTGTTTGACGTCCGATTCCTGCCGAATCCGAACTACATTCCGGAGCTCAAGCGCCTCACCGGCCGGCATCAGGCGGTGGCCCGTTATGTGAAGAGCTTCCCGCAGACGGGCGAGTTCCTGGAACGCATCACCTCGTTGTTGCTGTACCTGATTCCTCATTACGTGGCCGAGGGCAAGAGCTACCTCACCATCGCCTTCGGCTGCACCGGCGGGCGGCACCGCTCGGTGATGATCGCCGGCGAGGTGCAGCGGCGGCTGAAAAAGGCCGGCTATTGGGTCCGGCTGACCCATCGCGACATCGAAAAGGAGTAGGGGCGCCTTTCACCCCGCTGTTACAATGGGGTGAGGGGCGGTTGCGGGAAATGCCTCTTTTGCAGACAGTTGTCGACGAGATTCTGGACCTGAAGCGGGAGCGCAACGCGATTCTGCTGGCGCACCACTATCAGGAGCCGGAGATCCAGGAGCTGGCCGACGCCATCGGCGACAGCCTGGAACTGGCCCGGCGCGCCCAGAGCTTCGACGGCGATGTGATCGCTTTTTGCGGCGTCTGGTTCATGGCGGAAACGGCGAAGATCCTGAACCCGCGGAAGACCGTGGTGGTACCGGATGCCGAAGCGGGGTGCAGCCTGGTGGAGTCCTGCACGGCGGACCAGTTGCGCGCCTGGAAGCGGAAGCACCCGGACCATGCCGTGGTCAGCTACATCAACACGTCGGCCGAGGTGAAGGCGGAAAGCGACATCATCTGCACGTCGCGCAATGCGGTGAAGGTGGTCGAGTCGATTCCGCCGGAGCGGCCCATCCTGTTTGTGCCGGACGTCAACCTGGGCCGGTACGTGCAACAGCAGACCGGGCGCGCGAACATCACGCTGTGGCAGGGGACATGCATCGTCCATGCCACGTTCGCCGGGCGCCGGCTGGCGGCGGCGAAAATGGAGCATCCGGCCGCGCTGGTGGCGGCGCATCCGGAGTGTCCGCCCGAGGTGCTGCGGCAGGCGGATTTCATCGGCTCGACGTCGGCGATCATCGACTGGATCGTGGCGCATCCGGGCCGCGAGTTCATCATCATGACCGAGAGCGGCGTCGAGCACACGCTGAAGCGGCGCGCGCCGGACAAGCGCTACTACTTCGTCCCCAACGAGCAGTGCAATTGCAGCGAGTGCCCGTACATGAAGCGCAACACGCTGGAGAAGCTGCGCGACGCGCTGCGGAAGCTGGAACCGCGGGTGGAGCTGAGCCCGGAGCTGATCGAACGGGCGCGGCTGCCGCTCGAACGAATGCTGGCGCTGCGGTAAACTTTGATTTGCGCTCCCGCGCGCCGCTGCCATGCAGATCCAGCCAGAGCCCCTGACCGACGGCTACGGGCGTGTGCATGACAATCTGCGCGTCAGCGTCACCGACCGCTGCAACATCCGCTGCTTCTACTGCATGCCGGAGCGGGACGTGGAGTTCGTTCCGCGGGCCGAGATCCTGACGTTCGAGGAGATCGAGCGGTTTGTCCGCATCGCCGCCACGCTTGGCGTCCGCAAGGTGCGGATCACCGGCGGCGAGCCGCTGGTGCGGCGCGGCCTGGAGGAGCTGGTGCGGCGGCTGGCGGGGATCGAGGGCATCCAGGACATTGCGCTGACTACCAATGGGGTGCTGCTGGCCGAGCAGGCCGGGCGCCTTTACCGGGCCGGGCTGCGCCGGCTGAACGTTCACCTGGACACGCTGGACCGGGAGCGATTCCGCCAGATCACGCGCCGCGACGAGCTGGGCCGCGTGCTGGAAGGACTGGAAACGGCGCGGCGGCTGGGCTTTGCCTCCATCAAGATCAACGCGGTGGCGGTGAAAGGCCTCACCGAGCCGGACATCGTTCCGCTGGCGCATTTTGGCCGTGAACACGGCTGCCAGGTGCGCTACATCGAGTTCATGCCGCTGGATGCGCAGGGGCTGTGGGACCGGTCGCGCGTGCTGCTGATGGAGGAGATGCTGCGGATTCTCGCGGCCGAGTTCGGGCCGCTGGAGCCCGTGCCCGACCCCGACCCGCGCGCGCCGGCCCTGGAGTATCGCTTCCCGGACGGGCGCGGCACGGTGGGCTTCATCGCCAGCGTCAGCCGTCCGTTCTGCCTGAACTGCAATCGCATCCGCCTGACGGCGGACGGCCATCTCCGTTACTGCCTCTTCGCGCTGGAAGAGACCGACGTCAAGCGGCTGCTGCGCGGCGGCGCCAGCGACGACGCAATTCGCGAGACCATTCGGCGCACGGTGTCGGCCAAGTGGCTCGGCCATGAGATTCAGCAGGCCGGCTTCGTGCCGCCGCCGCGGCCGATGTACGCGATTGGAGGTTAAAGCCGTTGCGAAAGCGCCTGCCCGCTGCCGCGGCGCTTGTTCTGTGCGGGCTCTTCGTGGCGGCGGGCCTCGCGTTCCTGCCGTATCCGGGAGCGCAATACGATGAGCTGCTATTTCTGAACGGCGTGCTGCGGCCGGAGGTCGCCGAAGGCTGGATCCGCCTGCCCTGGGCGGGACGCGTGCCGACGATGCTCATGTCCTACCTGGGCACGCTGAAGGCGCTCGTCTACGTCCCGATCTTCCACGTCTGGGGCCTGAATGACTGGTCCCTTCGCCTGCCCGCACTGCTGCTTGGAGCCCTGTCCGTGTGGCTGTTTTTTCTGATGGCGCGCCGACTGGCCGGCAGTGCGGCGGCGCTTGCGGCGACGGCGCTGCTGGCCACGGACGCCTGTTATCTGCTGACCTCCGTTTTCGATTGGGGGCCGGTGGTGTTGCAGCATCTCTGCCTGGTGGCCGCGCTGTATGCGCTGGTCCGCTTTAGCGAGGGGCGGCAGGCGCGGTGGCTGTCGGCTGGCGCTTTCTTCGCCGGACTCGGGCTGTGGGACAAGGCCCTGTTTGTGTGGACTCTTGGCGGGTTCGCCGTGGGCGTGCTCCTGCTGTTCCGCCGCGAAGCCTGGCAGATCGCGCGCGACCGCCGGCTGGCGGCTGCCGCCGTGGCGGGTTTTGTGCTCGGCGCGGCGCCGTTCCTGCACTACAACCTGACCACCGGGTTCCGCACGTTTCGGGGCACGGCGCAGCGGGACGAGCTGCGGGCCCTGCTGGGAAAGGTGCTCGTGCTCGACCGGACGCTGGACGGCAGCGGGCTGTTCGGATACCTGGTGCGCGAGTCGCCTGAAGGCCCGCCGGCCGACCTGCTGGAGTGGGAAAAGATGCCGATGCGGCTGGCCGAGCGGCTGGGCCGGCCGCGCGCGAGCTGGCAGGCGCTGCTACTCGTGTTCGCACTTCCGGCCGCGCCGTTGCTGAACTGGCGCAGCCCGCGGCGGCGGGTGGCGCTGCTCATCGCGGTGGCGGCGGCGATCGCCTGGGCGCAGATGGCCTGGACGCGCGAGGCCGGCGGCAGCGTGCATCACGCGATTCTCCTCTGGCCGCTGCTTCACCTTCAGGCGGCGCTGGCCGCGGCGGGGCTGATGGAGAGCGCCGGCGAGCGGGCGCGCGTGCTGGCGCTGGCCGCGTTCGCGCTCTGCGCCGCTTCGAATGCCGCCGTGCTGAACACATATCTTGCGCAGATGATCGCATGCGGACCGGCACAGGTGTGGACGGACGCCTCCCGCACGCTCGTGCAGTTCCTGGAGGCGCAGCCGGGCCGCGCGGCTTTCGCGGCCGACTGGGGCATCCTGCACGAGATCATTTTTTACGGGAAGAACCGCATTCCGGTCATCGGCGACGCCGATGGGCTCGTCCTGCGCGCGGGCGAGGATCCGCTGGCGGCCCGGCGGCTGGAGGAAGCGCTGGCGGATCCGAAGCAGCTCTTCATCACCTGGCGCGATGGGCTGGACGTGTTCCCCGACACGCGGCGGAAGCTGATCGCATTTGCCGAGGCGCGCGGCTACCGGCGCACGTCGGTGGCGCTCATCGCCGACCGCCACGGCATGGCGATGTTCGAGATCCATGAGTTCACCCGCTGACGGAACGCCTTTCGACGAGCCGGTTCCGCTGGAGATCAGCGACGTGCTCGACCTGCACGCCTTTGCGCCGCGCGATGCGAAGGCGGCATTGGGAGCGTGGCTTGAAGAAGCGCATGCGCGCGGGTGGCGTCACGTGCGGGTCATTCACGGGCGCGGCATCGGCGTGCAGCGCGAGATGGTGCGCCGGGTGCTGGCGCGATGCCCGTTTGTGGAATCGTTTGCCGACGCGCCGGCCGAAGCCGGGGGGTGGGGCGCAACGGTGGTCACGCTGCGGGCCGGCGCGGGGAGCGCAGGGCGTGGATCGCCTCCAGGGTGAGCCAGCCAGAGGCCGCCACCAGCAGCGGAGCCGTATAGACGCCGGGAATCGCCTTTTCCAGATAAATGGCGAAGCCCAGCTTCGCGGCGGCGTAGAGAAACATCAGCTCGGCATAAGCGATGGCGGCCCACACCATCCACCGGGCCGGATAGGCGGCAAACCAGGCCATGCCGTACAGCACGGCGAGGATGGCGATCCACCCGCCCAGCCACGCAGCAAACGTGAAGGTGGGCATCCAGGTCCACAGCATCATGTCCCGGAGCGACATGGCCAGCGGGTTGTAAAAGGACAGATAGTCCCGCACCGCCCCTTCGGCCACGTGGAGCGTGAGCGCCAGTGTAAGCACAAGCCAGCTCTGGTGCAGGCGGGAACGCCGCCAGGGCATGGGGAGCGTCCTCTCAGGCGCATTGTAGCCCCTGTGGCGGCGGGACGCAAAAACCGCTAGATTCATCGGACGGCGACCGATGGCGAGGCGGCGCAAACAGGGGGCGTTCCGGGTGGGAACCTCCGGGTGGTCCTACCCGCACTGGAGGGGCGTGTTGTATCCGGAAGAGGCGCGGCCGGCCGACTGGCTGGGGATCTACGCGAACACCTTCGGCACGGTGGAGTTGAATTCGAGCTTTTATCACATGCCGCGGCCGGAGACGTTCCGCAAACAGGCGGCCCAGACGCCAGACGGGTTTGTGTTCGCGGTGAAGGCGCACCGCTCTATCACCCACGAGATGCGTCTTCACGGGTGCGCGGCGCGCTGGGCGGAGTTCATCGCGAGCGCGCTGGTGCTGGGCGAAAAGCTGGGTCCGGTGCTGTTGCAGTTTCCGCCCTCGCTGCGTGCGCAGCCGGCGCTGCTCGAAGAGTTCCTGGAGATGCACGCCGCCGAGGCGCAGCGGCGTGCGTTGCGGCTGGCCTTCGAGTTCCGGCATGCGTCCTGGTTTGAGGGCGAGGCGGGCCAGATCCTGAGGCGGCACCAGGCCGCCCTGGCGGTGGCGGACTCCTCGCGCTATCCGCGCGCGCCGCTCAAGCCGCAGGGCGCGTTTGTCTATCTCCGCTTTCACGGACCCGGGGCGCTGTTTGCCTCGTCCTACAGCGAGGAGCAACTGGAGGAGTGGGCGGGCCGGATCCGCGCCTGGCTTGGCGAGGGCCGCGACGTCTACGCGTACTTCAACAACGACGCCCAGGGCTGCGCGGTGCGCAACGCGCTGCGGCTGCGTGAGCTTGTGGAGCGGCGCAAACCGGCGGGCTCTTGATTTGCACGCCGTCGCGTGATAAGAAACTTCTCATACTCGCCGAGACGTGGGGATTTCATTGTCTGGGGTGCCGCTCATGAAACGCCTTCTCTATTCCGTGATGGCAGCCGTTTTCTGCGCGTGGCCAGCGCTGGCGCAAACTTCGACGTCGCGCATATCAGGGACCGTGCTGGATGCCAGCGGCGCGGTCGTGCCGCGCGCCACGGTGATCCTGACCAACGATGCCACCGGCGTCAGTGAACGGCAGGAGACAACCGAGGCCGGGCTGTATTCGTTCCCGTCCGTGCCGGTGGGCACGTACACGCTGCGCGTCGAAGCGCCTGGCTTCCGCACGGCGGTGCGGCCAGGCGTCGTGCTTCAGGTGAACACGCCGCTGACGGTGGACGTGACGCTGGAAGTGGGCGCGCCGACCGAAAGCGTGGTCGTCAGCGCCAGCGCGGAGATGCTGCAGACGTCGAGCGCCACGCTCGGCAACGTGATCGAGCAGCGCGCCATCGTCAACCTGCCGCTCAACGGGCGCAATCCCCTGACGCTGCTCATGTACGAGCGCGGCGTCACGCAGCGCGCGGGCAACACCGTCACGGTGAACGGCGCTCGCCCCACCGCCAACAACGTCACCATCGACGGCATCGAGGCCAACGAGAGCTCCTATTCGAACCCCACGAACAACATCTTCCGCCTGAATCCGGACAACGTGCAGGAGTTCAAGGTGACCACGCTGAATCCGACGGCGGAAGAGGGCCGCAACTCCGGCGCGAACATCTCCATCGCGACGCGCAGCGGCACCAACGAGTTCCACGGCACGCTGTTCCATTACTTCCGCAACACGGCGCTCAATGCGCACGAGTTCTTTGCCAAGGCGCAGGGCCAGGCCAAGCCGGTGATTCAGCTCAACCAGTACGGCTTTGAAGTGGGCGGCCCGGTGAAGAAGAACCGCACGTTCTTTTTCGCCAGTTGGCAGGGCCAGAAGGTGAACTTCGCCGACCCGATTGACAAAGCGTTCGGCCAATCCGTGGACCTGTACACGCCGGCGGCGCTGAACGGGGTCTTCCGTTACTGGGTGGCGGATCCGGCCAATCCGCTGGTCATCAACGGCCAGCGGATCACGCAGAACACGCCGCTGCTGGTGGATCCGGCCACCGGGCGATACCGGGAAGGCGTGCGCGACTGCCAGGGTGCGGGAGACACGAACTGCGTTGCCTCGTTCAACATTTTTGCCGCCGACCCGCTCGGCCGTGGCATGGATGCGCTGGTGAAGTCCGTGCTCGGCCGCTACCCGGCGCCGAACTCCTACACGGCCGGCGACGGGTTGAACACAGGCATCTACGTGTGGAACTCGCCGTTCCGCATCCGCGGCCCGCATTACATGGTTCGCGTCGACCACCAGCTTTCCTCGAAGCATTCGCTGTTTGCGCGCTATCTGGGCGCGGACCAGCAGACGCTGGGCGGCGACCCGCTGAATGGCCGTCCGACGGTGTTGCCCGGCTTTCCGCCCCGGGGCGAAGTTTTCCGTCCGGCCAAGAACGCGGCCATTGGCCTGCGCAGCGTGCTGTCGCCGCGCGTCGTGAATGAGCTGACGCTTGGACTGGCGCGGTTTGAGTTCCTTTTCACGCAGGGCGAGGCGAACCCGGACTTCCCGAACCAGCCGCGGTTCACCTTCAACAATTCGGACGTCCACTATACGTCGAACCCGAGGACCTTCCGCGCGGTGACGACGCCGCAGATTGTTGAAAACCTCAGCTTCATCACCGGACGCCACATTTACCGTTTCGGCGCCAACATCCGCCTGTACCGGCACAACGACCAGCGGGGCGACGTGGGCGGCACGTCGCTGGTGCCGGCGATTTCGCTTTCGCGCACGACGCGGCCGCCGGCCGGATTCACGCTGCCGGCGGTAGCGTCCTCGACGCGGCCTGGCATCGCCGCCGCCGATCTGAATCGGCTTCAGGGAATGATCAACGACCTGCTCGGCATTCCGGCCGGCCTGACGCAGGTCTTTCTCGGCGATCTGAAAAGCGACGTCTTCCTGCCCTTCCAGACGGGCGAGAAGAGCGTGACGCTGTGGGCGCAGGGGCAACGGCTGAAGCAGTACAACTTCTACGCACAGGACGAGTGGAAGCTGCGGCCGAACCTGACGATGAATTACGGAGTGCGATGGGAAGTGAACCTGCCGCCCACCGAGGCCGGCGGCCGCGTCTACGTGCCGGACCGCATGATCGACGGCCGCGACGGCCCGGTGACGTTCGTCCCGGCCAAGCGCTGGTATCAGAACAAGAACCTGGGCGCAGTGGCGCCGCGGGTCAGCTTCGCCTGGGCCCCGTCGAAGCTGCGCGGCACCGTGTTCCGCACCGGCTACAGCATGGCCTTCGATCCGATTGGGTCCTTTGTGGTCACTTCCGTGGCGACGTCCGTGCCGGGCCAGACGTTCCGTTGCAGCTCGCAGTTTTCCGGCAGCGGCGGCGCGCTGGTAACCACGCCTGGATGCACTCCGGTGCCAAATGTGCGCCTGGCCGATGGCTTCCCGCGCGAGCTGCCTCCGCCGACGGTGAAACCCTCCAGTTTCCTCTCCCCGCCGGCGCAGGTGTCTTCGAACGCACCGCCAGTGCGCGTGTTCGACCAGAACCTCCAGATGCCGACGGTCCACATGTGGAACTTTGACATTCAGCAGGAGCTGCCCGGGGGCATCGTTGTCAGCGGCGCCTATGTGGGACGCCGGGGAACGCGGCTCTACCGCGCCTGGGACGCCAATCAGATCAACATCGCTCCGATCCTGCCGTCGTTCCTTGCCATGCGTCACAACCTGCGGCTCGGCGGAGGTTGCCGTCCCAGCGGGACGCTGGCGAGCGGAGCGCCCTGTCCCGGCGCGAAGGAGGTTCCGATCATCCAGCAGGGGCTGATCACCGCCTCATTCGCCAATAGCTCGCAGACGCAGAGCGAGCTGGCGCAGAACGCTGCCGGCAGCTTTGGCAATCGGATCGAGCAGAGCACGCTGAACGCGCGGCTGCGCATGAACCAGCAGTTTGCGCAGATCATGTATATCGACAATGGCGGCGACTCCATCTATCATGCGGCGCAGTTCGCCGCGCGGCGCCGCTTCGACCGCGCCGGCCTGCTGCTGAACGCCTCCTACACGCTGGGCAAGTCGATCGACAACCTGTCCCTGGACCCCGTGCATGCCTCTGTGGGCGGGGGCCTGACCACGACCGCCTCGCGCACGCCGGCGGATGCCCGCAATTACCGCAACGAGCGGGCGCGCTCGGACTACGACCAGCGCCATGTGCTGAACATCGCGGGCGTCTACGAGCTGCCGTTCGGGCGCGGCAAGACGTGGCTGGGCAACGCCGGCGGGCTGCTGAACGGGCTGGTGGGCGGATGGAGCATCTCCGGGCTGTACACGTACCAGTCCGGCGAGCCATTCACGGTGCGCTCGGGCGCGCTGACGCACAATGCTTCCGCGCAGTCCCGTGCGGCGCTGAAAGAAGGAGTGGCATTGCCCAAGGCAAAGCTTCAGGACAAGCCCGGCGTCATCGGCCCGGTGCTGTTTCCGGACGCGAGCGCCTTCACCTTCCCCGAGCCGGGCGAGCTGGGACTGGGACGCAACATCTTCCAGGGGCCGAGCTTCCACAACCTGGACGCTTCCATTGCGAAGACGGTGGCTGCCACCGAGCGCATCCGGGTGACGCTGCGCGGCGAGTTCTTCAACGCGTTGAACCATCCGAATTTCAGGAATCCACGCGATGCGAGCGTGGGTTCGCCCGCGATCACGTCCACCGTGTTCGGCCAGACCTGCTGTGTGACCCTGTCCACGGCGAGCTCCGCGACGACGAACCAGAACGGGGAGAGCTGGCGCGTCATCCAGCTTGCGTTGCGGATCAACTTCTAGCAGGCGGGCAGCCGCCCTGCGTCCTGCTGCGCCGGCGCGTGGACTGCGCCTGGCCGCGGCCCGCTACATCAGGCGGAAAGAAGCGTCGATTGTGGCTTTGTGCGACCACAAGCGTGCTGTCGGCTGAGCGGGCGCCCCGCCGCTTCGGGTGGGCGACGGCGGCTATCGGCGGATCCGGGCCCGTCCGCGCAAGGATTGCGCGCAGCGCGGCAGTTTTGCATGGACCCTGCGCGAGGACTTCCACCTGGATGACTGAAAACAAAAGGCGGGCCGAAATGGCATGGGCCGTGCGCCGGTTCGGGGCGAAGCGGAAAGGAGGCACGAGATGAGACGCTTCTGGATGGTTCTGGCTCTTGGGCTCGGGTTGACGGCGGCCCGGGCGTTCGCGGTGGATCCGGAAAACGAGACTTCCGCGCTGCTGGCGAGGAAAATGGCGGAGAAGGTTCGGCACGAGCTGGTGATGATGCCCTGGCTCAGTGTCTTCGACCATATTGAATTCCAGACCGACGGGCGCACGGTGAAATTGACGGGCGCGGTCCACCGGCCTGAGCTGAAATCCGAGGCGGAGAATCTGGTGAAGAGGATCGAAGGCGTGGAGCGGGTGGACAATCAGATCCGGGTGCTGCCCCTGTCGCCGTACGATGATCGGATCCGGATTGCCGCTTATCGCCGGCTGTTCTCCAATCCGATGCTGTCGCGGTACGCCATGGGCGCGCTGCCGGCAATCCAGATCATCGTGGACAACGGCAACATTACGCTGTACGGCACGGTCGATTCGGAGGCGGAACGCAACGTGGCGGGGATACTGGCCGGAGAGATTCCGGGAGTCTTCGGGGTGGACAACGAGATTACGGTTGCGCCGCATCGGACGGCGAAGCGGAAATCCTGAGCCGGCCCGGGGCTGGCGGCACGCCCCCGGCGCAGCACCGCCGGGGGCTTTTTGCACGCGGACGAAAAAAGGAAATGCGCTCCGGTTCCGTAATTCAGAGTGAGGCGTGCCGCAGCATGGTATTCGCACGATGCGCCCGCGTGAATTTGCGTCTATAATTGCAGGGAACCGTGCTCTCATCTTTCGGGCTCAGCGACGTCGGTTGCGTCAGAACGAATAACGAGGATTCCTTCCTGGTCGATCCAGGCCTCGGGCTGTATATCGTTGCCGACGGCATGGGCGGCGCCGAAGCCGGTGAAGTGGCCTCGCAGATGGCGGTGCAGAGCGTCCACTCGTTTCTGAAATCCACCTCCATCCGCGATGCGGAGACCCTGGTCCGGGCCATTGAGCACGCCAACCAGCGGATTCTGGACGCGGCCAATGCCGACCCGCGGCTCCGGGGCATGGGCACAACGCTGGTCTGCCTGCTGGAAACCGGCAATGAGTGCGTTGTAGCGAACGTCGGAGACAGCCGCGCGTGGATATTGCAGGGCGAGTCGCTCGAACAGCTCACGCAGGACATGTCCTGGGTGAACGAAGTGGGGCGGCCGCTGGGCATTAGCGAGGAAAATCTGCGGACGCATCCCATGCGGCATGTTCTCACCATGGCGCTGGGAGTGAGCCCGGAGCTGCGCGTTCAGGTCTTTCCCGTGGAGCTGCTTCCAGGCAGCCTGATCCTTCTTTCGACCGACGGCCTGCACGGGGTGGTCAGCGAAGAAGAAATTCGGGAGATTCTACTTCGCCCGATATCTTTGGAGGAGCGCGCCCACTTACTTATTGAGGCGGCGCGCAAGGCCGGCGGCCCGGACAACATCACCGTCGTCCTGGTCCAGCACTGAGTCCTTGGCCCGCCGGAAAGGCAGGTCAAGAAGGATGCGTGCGACGCCGGGAGTTCCGTGTCTGCGGTGGGCCGTCTGGCTCTTGATCCCTGTTCTGACCTGGGGGCAGGACTCTCTCCGCGTGGAAGTACGCGAGGGCGCTGGGGCGGTGGTTCCCAGGCAGACGTTTTCTTCTCGCAGATTTACAGTCGTAGTTTCTGACGACACGGGCAAGCCTGTTCAGGGCGCCACCGTGCATTTCCGCCTCCCGGCCGAAGGTGCCACCGGCAGTTTTGCCAGCGGTCTGCGCACGGAGAGCACAGTGACCGATGCACGAGGTCAGGCCACCGTGTACGGCATTCAGTGGGGAGGAATCTCCGGGCGGTTGGAGATCGAAGTGGTGGTCACCCAGGCGGGGCGGCAGGGCCGCGCACGGATTCCGGTTGAGATCTCCTCGCACGCCACGGTCAGCCGGGAGGATCGTACGAACCCGGCTTTTAAAGCGCCTTCGTCGGGGAAGAAGTGGCTGGTGGTGGCCTTGATCGGTGCGGGAGCCGCTGCCGGGGCGGCCATGGCGGGCAAGGGAGGCGGTCAGCCGGTTTCGTATGCACCCCCGGCAGCGGTGATCGTCCCGCCCTCCATCGGCGCTCCTACAATTACCGTAGGAAAACCATGAGTTCTCGAGCTTTCTTTGTCTTAGGATTGCTGGCCGTTGGCAGCATGAACGCTCAGGAGCGGCCGGTGGCCGGTTACTTTTGGGACGGAAAAGGCGCACTGCGGGCGCTTGTCGGCTGGCCTGGCCATTGGGAGTCCCCGGTGGTCGTCCCAGAGGGAGTTCTCAGTGCGGGCTACGATGGGCAGTTGCTCTGGTGGAAGACGGCGGATCGGCTCTGGATTCGTATGCCCCGCTCTGGCGAGTGGCTGGAGTTCGCCGTCCCGGAAGGATCGGCGGCGGCGCGGTTTGAACGCGAACAGGGGATTGTTCGCTTTTTCTTTCCTGCGACAAATGAGGTATTTGAGTTCGACCTGTCAGGACGGCAATTCAGGTTCCTGGAGTCAGAAGAGTCGGCCAACGAACCGGACTGGCCCGAAGTGATTGGAGCGGGCTATGTTCTTGAGAGGTCTGGGGACAGCATTCTTGTTAGGGACTCGGAGGGAGTCCCGTGGGCAGTTCCCCTGGCCGACACTCCGGTGTTCCAGCTTTTCCTGGTGGAGGCAGGTGTGGAGAAACCGGTGGGGAGCTCCTTCACCATGCCACCGGCAGCCCCGGGCGACTCTTCCGTGGCCCGATTCCGGGTGAGAAATACTGGAACTATAGCGGTAGTTATTACTCGCCTTTCCATTGATCCCGGCCCTTTCAAGACATTCGACCAGTTCTTTCCACCCCGAACCATTGCTCCGGGCGACTTCGCTGACTTCTGGGTCCGGTTTACGCCCGAGGCGCCGGGACAATATCAGCGAACTTTGTACATCAATGACTTAAAGGTGACTCTGATGGGTTCCAGCGAGGGCCTGCCTGTGCTGGAGGTGGAGACAGCCTCCGGCTGGCAGATGATGAAAGCAGGGGAGGCGACCTCGCTGGGGTCGGTGGAGCGCCGTTCCGTTCTCGCCCGGCGGGTGCGGGTCACACCTGCTGTTGCTCTGTCCGTGTCCGGCGAAGGTTTCTCTCTGGAGCTTGGGGTGGACACCGGTTACTACACAATTCGGTTTTCATCCGACAAGGCAGGCGTCGCCAGAGGCAGCGTGCAGGAGGGGGCGCGCACTTTTCCGGTTGAGGTCACTGTCACGGATTTTCCGACGCCGACGCCCTCAATTGAATTGCTGGACGAGCCTGGGCCGGCGCGGCAGGTGCGGTTCCGCGTGAAACTGTCCGAGGCAGCGCGGACGAATCTCACTGCGGCCGTGAGTGTTTCTTTCGTGCCGGATGCCGGGTTGCCGGATGATACGGCGGTGATGCTGTTGCCGAGCTCTGTGCGGACGGTCCCCCTGACAATCAGCGAGGGGTCGACAGCGACGGGAGAGCTGCTTGTCCAGACGGGCACGACGGCGGGGCTCGTCCAGCTTCGGGTCACGGTCGGTAGCAGGTCGGCCCAGGCGAGTTTTCGGATTGCACCGGCCGCGGTGGTCCTGCAAAGCGTGAAGGCCAGCGTTGCCAGCGCCAACGCGGAGATCATCCTGACCGGGTACGACACGGTGCGGTCGGCGTCGAAGCTGGCCTTCACGTTTTATCTGAGGTCAGGACAGACAGCGGCGCCAGGCCGGATCGAAGTCGACGTCGGCCAACAGTTCGCCGACTATTACAGGGCCGTGTCGGGCAGCGCCTTCCGGTTGCGGGCGCATTTTCCGGTGTCTGGCACGCACACGGAGCTTGACTCGGTGGAGGTGGAGATTTCCAATTCCGCGGGCCGGACGACGACAGGCCGGCTCCGGTTTGAGTGACACTGAGGGAGTGAAGCCTGTCGCGCTGACCATCGCGGGGTCCGATCCGAGCGGCGGGGCCGGCATCCAGGCCGACCTGAAGACATTCCATCAGTTTGGCGTTTACGGGGAAGCCGCCGTGACACTGGTGACGGTGCAGAACACCCGAAACGTTTTCGAGGTGTTTTGTCTGGAACCGCGGCTGGTGCAGGCGCAGGTGGAGTCGGTGATCGATGACATTCCGCCGCAGGCGGCCAAGACCGGCGCGTTGGGCAACGCCGCCATCATTGAGGCCGTGGCGGAGGTGGCCGCGCGGCTGCGCGCCCCGCTGATCGTCGACCCGGTGATGATTTCCAAACACGGCGCGCCGCTCATCGCCGCCGGCGCGCGGCCGGTGCTCGTCAGCCGGCTGCTGCCGCACGCGGCGCTGATTACGCCGAACCTGCATGAAGCCTCGGCCCTGGCCGGCTGCGAAATCACGGGCATGCGCCAGATGGAAGAGGCCGCGCGGCGGATTTTTGACCGAACGGGCGCGTCGGTGCTCGTGAAGGGCGGCCATCTGGAGGGAGAGGCGGTGGACGTGCTGTTTCACCGGGGCGAGATCCGGCACTATCGATCGCCGAGATACGGGACGCAGCACACGCATGGGACAGGCTGCACCTACTCGGCGGCCATCACGGCCTGTCTGGCCCTCGGCCTCGAGTTGCCCGAGGCAGTAGCCCGAGCCAAACGTTTCATCTCTGAGGCGATCCGGACAAATCCCGGGCTGGGCGGCGGTTCCGGCCCGGTGAACCACCACGCTGCCGTTGAATGAATCCTCCTGACCGTGCAGGACAGCCGCAGGGGTTGTGCCGTTGAATACGGCCTGACTCTCGTAGACGCTACAGCGCCAGCAAGCCCGGGAAGATTCTGACCGTTCTGCATCGGTGGAGCGCCACAACTTTGTGAGAGCCGTTCCTGGATGCAGGCGGGGATCGCGGTGTGTCGCGGCCGCGCATTCCTCGTGCAAACGAAGAACCGTGGGGGTAGCGGCCGGAGTCCGCGGTGGCCGCACAGCCTGGCAAAACCGTGGTCGCTGGTGGCAGTCGAGGGAGCCATCACGGCGCTGTTGCATCGGTGGAACCAGGTTGAACACGGCCGGCGAGGCGACCGCCCGTGGTCCGGTTGCGCTACTTGCCGTTTCGGCCCGCGAGGGCGAAAAGGCCCGGCTTGACCACCACCATCAACCCGGCCACCAGCATCATTTGGTGCCGGCGTAGGTCGCCTCCGGGGCCCATTTGGAAGAAAGGCTCTCGAGACCAGTCCTTGCGGATTTCGAGGCGCGAGATCAGGCAATCGTTCAACCGTGACTCGGCCGTGAGCGTGTACTCCCGGAACCAGTTTGGCGAACCGGTCCAGAATCCGTTCCGGTCGCTGTAGTGCTCCAGTCGCGGCGAGATCGCAAAGTTGGGTGTGAGCTGGATTCGCGCCGCCCAGGCCACGCCCCAGAAGGTGGCGGCCGGCGCCGCGGGGCTGCGCTGCGTGCCGACATCGAAGTTTGCATACATCGTGACGCGGCGTGCCGGCGTGAGAGTGACAACGGCGTCGTAGAAGTGCCGCCAGCCTTCATTCGTACCGGTTCGTTCGGGTCCGGCGTAGTAGGTGTTGGCGAGCTGCACCTTGCCGAGGTTGCCCGCGGCGGTGACGCCAAAGCTCTTACCGGAATTGTTGTCCCGGATGGTGTTCCAGCCGGTGATCAGGGCCCCGCCCAAAGTCCACTTCGGGTTGAGAGGCACGGAGGCGCGCAGCCCGGTATGGTAATACGGACCAAAGGCAAACAGCAGGCTGCGCGAGTAGTTCCAGTTCAGGTGGCTCTCGGTGACCTCCGCGCCGGCACTGGTGACAAACTTCCCGAAATCGAACTGCACACCCTTCCAGGAAGCAGGCTTCAGAGACACATACGCGTTCAGGAAGTGGCGGGTCCAGTTTGTATGGGAGGGCTCGCTCAGCCAGAAGGCATCGTAGGTGCGGCCGGCGCCCGCATCCACACGAAATCCGAATGGCGCTGGATCCAGGGCCATCACTGCGGTGGCGTTGCCCAGGCTCCATTTGTCCGCCGTCAGGTTGAAGGCCTGCAATTGCGAGGATCCCGATGCCGGGTGATTGTAGTTCAGGTCATAGAAGGCATCCAGGTAGCCGCTGAAATTCAGCCGCTTCCAGCGGAAGGCATCGGGCGCGGCAGCCGGTTGACTGCTTGTGTCGTTCGTCTGCGCCAGGGCGCAGACAGCGATCCAAGGCAACAGGACACACGTTGGGCGCATCGTCTTTTCCTCCGGACATTTGCGGGAAATGACGCGCCGTGGCGGGCAACGCTGCTCACCGGAAGGCGCTGGAATCCGGTCGTAGCGGGACGATGCGACGGAACTACCCAGTCCCGCTCAGGCGGGGAGTTTTCCGGACCCGGAGATCAGTATGCGCCAGCGAAGGAAAAAGCACAAATCGATAATTTTTATCGTCTCAATCACGGAGATGCGCTCAGCTCCCTCAGCAAGCGCGCTGCTTCCGGTGGCTCGACCCGGGAAGCACCGACCGCCCGGCGGCGGGCACGCTGGGCAGCAGTCTCAGCGAAGGCCACGCATGGAAGCGGTGATGGCAACCCTGGCAGCGGAACGGGCGCAGGCCCAAAAGACCCAGGAAATGGTCCAACCCCGTCCGCCGCCGCGAGCGCAGGGCGTCGAAGCATCCACACCGCGGGCAGGCGGCGCGGACCAGCCGTGCGAATGCCGAGGGGCGTATCAGTGGGACTGTTTGCGGACAGGTCACCTGTGGAATTGGTGGCCGCCATTTGGGGCCGCTCTCACACTCCCTCGTTGAGAAGGCGCGACAATCAAGAGTGCCATGCCGCGCGTCCTTGTTCTCTTCACCGGCGGGACCATCGGGATGCGCTACGACCCGGTCGTCGGAGCCGCCGTTCCCGCGCTGGGCGCCCGGGAGTTGCTGGAGCACGACCCTGCCCTCCTGCGGCTCGCCGAACTGGAGGTCCTGGAATACGGCCGCTACCCGGGCCCGCACATGACCCTGGAGCGGATGTGGGAGGTGAGCGAGATCCTGCGCCGCGAGCTTCAACGCGAGGAGATCGTAGGCGCTGTGGTGACCCACGGCACGGACACGCTCGAGGAAACGGCCTATCTGCTCGACCTGCGGCACACTTCTGAAAAACCGGTGGCCGTGGTCGGGGCGATGCGCACGGTGAGCGAGCCGGGTTTTGACGGGCCGGCCAATCTTTCAGCCGCCATTCGGACCGTGCTGAGTCCGCAGGCGCGAGGGCAGGGCGTTTTCGTGGTGCTCAACCAGATGATCCATCCGGCAAGCGAAGCCACCAAGACGGACACCCAGCAACTGGAGACGTTCCAGAGTCCGGTTTTCGGCCCGCTGGGCCTGGTCGACGTCGACCGCGTGATCTTCGGCCGACGGCTGGTGGATCGCGTCGTAATCGACGCGCCGCGGCTGGAGCCGCGCGTCGACCTGGTGACGATGTGCGCCGGCGCAGACGGCCGCTTCATGGACTTCGCCCGCGAGAGCGGCGCCCGCGGCATCGTCGTCGAAGGAACCGGACGCGGCAACGTAACGCCGCAGGCGGTGCCCGCCATCCAGCGCGCCATCGACGCGGGCATCCCGGTGGTCATCGCCACCCGCTGCGCCCACGGGCGGGTGCTGGATATCTACGGCTATGAAGGCAGCGGCCATGACCTGCGGCAGCGGGGCGTGCTCTTCGCCGGAACGCTCAACGCCGCCAAGGCACGCATCCGGCTGATGCTGATCCTTGGCAAGACGCAGGATCCGCAGGAGATCCGCTGCCTGATGGAATGCGGCGCGTACTGAGGCGACTGCGCAGTTTTTTCTAATACGATCCAAGTAATATCCCGGGCCAATTGGCACTGCCAGGGGCTTGCCTTAGACTGACTTCAGTGCGGGTCTTAAAGAGGATTTTCTGGTCTGGTATTCTCTTCACGGGCGCCCTGGCTCTTCCCGCAGCCGGAGCGCAGGCGCCGCAGGCGGCGGGCCGCTACCCGATCGTGTTCACGGAGACGCCCGCGGGCGGGCAACCGCGCCTCGTGCTGCTTGAGCCCGGCGGCACGGCCCGCGTGCTCAGCCGGGGCTTCCATGCCGCCGCCGATCCGGATGTGAGCTGGGACGCGAAGCGCATCCTCTTCGCCGGAAAGAAGACGGCCGCCGACGCCTGGCAGATTTATGAGATGACTCTCTCAACCGGCGCGGTGAAGCAGCTCACAAAGATGGCCTGCGACTGCCGCCGGCCCGCCTATCAGTCGCAGATCTTCAGCCTCGACATCCCCGACCCGTGGCCGCAGGCGGCGTTCTTCTGTGGCGGCGCCCTGTACACGGTGAAGTTCGACGGCACCCTCCGGCAGCGCATTACGTTCACCCCCTGGCAGGAGTCCGACGCGACGATGCTGCCGGACGGGATGATGGTCTTCGCGTCCCGCCAGGGCGCGCGGTCTCAACTGATGGCGGTGAACCTGGACGGCACGGACTATTCACTCTACCTGTCCGGCGAGCAGCTCCGCGAGCCTGCGGTCACCCTGGACGGCCGGCTCGTCTTCGTGGATGGTGGCGGCGTGCTGGCTGCCGTGAATCTTGCGCGGCCGCTCCACACGCGCCAGGAGCTGACTCGGCCGGCCGACGGCATCTTTTCGACACCCGCCGGGCTGCCCGGCGGCCGCCTGCTCGTGAGCTGGCAGCCGGACGCGAAGACCCCTGCGGGCATCTACCGGTTCCATCCGGGCACGAAAACAAAAGTTCCTGTTTATGTAAAGGCCGGGGCCGACGCGCGGCAGGCGCGGCCGGTGCTTGCGCGGCCGGAGCCGGCGGGGCGCGGCTCGGTCGTGATCGAGGACGCCGGCTGGAGCCGGCTCTATTGCCTCAGCGTTTTCACCACGGATCAGCCCCAGACAATCCGTCCGGGGCAGCCGTGGCGGTTGCGCGTCTATACGACGCCCGCCGACAACCCGCAGAAGATCGGCGACCTGCGGATCGAGGACGACGGCAGCTTCCATCTGGAAGTGCCGCCCAACACGCCGCTGAAACTGGAGCTCGTGGACGGGGCGGGCCGCGTGGTGCGCTCTTCGGCCTGGATGTACACGCGGCCGAAGGAGAACCGCGGCTGCATCGGCTGCCACGAAGATCCGGAGCTGACGCCGGAAAACCGCGAGGCGAAGGCGATTGTCCGCAGGCCGGTGAAGCTGCGCGCGCCGGTGGTGATCTCCAACGGAGGTTCGCAATGAGAGTCGGGTTGGCGATGGCCGCAGTGGCGGCCGTAATTGCGGCCGGCGCCGCCTCGGCGCCTTCGCGGGACCCGGTGTTTGCCGACATCACCGCCGAGGCGGGCATCACGTTCCGCCACAGCATCGGCGACCACAAGCTCGACAACATCGTCGAAGGCACCGGCTCCGGGGCCTGTTTCTTCGATTACGACAACGACGGGTTGATGGACATCTACTTCGTGACCGGCGTCTGGACGAAGGGCGTCAGCGACAACGACGGCCGCGACCTGCGCGGCAAGCTTTCCAACCGGCTCTACCACAACCTCGGCAACGGGCGTTTCGAGGACGTGACGGCGAAGGCGGGCGTGGCCGGCGGCATTTACGGCTCGGGCTGCTCGGCCGCCGACTATGACAACGACGGGCACGTCGACCTCTACGTGCTCAACTACGGGCCGAACATTCTTTACCACAACAACGGCAACGGCACGTTCACCGATGTCTCGAAACAATCCGGCCTCGACGATTCGCGCTGGTCGCTGCACGCCGTCTGGTTCGACTACAACAACGACGGCTGGCTGGACGTCTACGTCGCCAACTACCTGCTTTATGACGATGGCAAGTTCCGCGACTTTTACCCGGCGCAGGGCTATCCCGGCCCGCTCAGTTACCAGGGCCTGCCAAGCATCCTCTACCGCAACAACGGCGACGGCACCTTCACCGATGTGACCAAAGAAGCCGGCATGTGGAAGCCGGGCGGACGCGCGATGAGCGTCACCGCGGCGGACTTCAACAACGACGGCCGCATGGACGTGTTCACCTCCAACGACGCGATGGAGAACTACTTTTTTATCAACAGGGGCGGCGGCACGTTCGCCGAAAGCGGCCTCGAATACGAACTCGCCTTCAGCGAGCATGGTCAGGGCGTGGCGTCGATGGGCCCGTTCTATGGCGACGTCAATCGCGATGGCTGGCTGGACCTGTTCGTACCCAACCTGAACTACGTCTCGCTGTTCGTTTTCAATCCGAAGAAGGGCTTTTACGAGAACCTGAATGACGCCGCCGGACTGGCGCCGATGCTCGGCCAGTACGCGGGCTGGGGCTCGGTGATGTTCGACTGGGACCACGACGGCTGGCTCGATCTGTTCACCGTGCACGGCCACGCGCACCATGAGTTCGTGCAGGAGGACACGCTGTGCCGGAACCGGCGCGATGGCACCTTTGAAGATGTTTCGCGCGAAGCGGGGCCGTACTTCGCGACAAAGCGCGTCGGCCGGGCCGCGGCGTGGGCCGATATCGACAACGACGGCGACATCGACCTGCTGGTGGTGAACCTCAACGACGCGCCGGTGCTGCTGCGAAACGAAGGCGGCAATGCGCGTCCGTGGCTGATGGTGGACGCACGGCTGGATTTCCCCTCCGGCTCGCGCACGGCGATCGGCGCGCGGGTGACGGTGACGGCAAACGGGCTGCGGATGATCGAAGACATCAATCCGGTCCGCGGTTATCTCAGCCAGGGCGATCCGCGCCTCCATTTCGGGCTCGGCGGGGCGACGGTGTGCGACCTGGAGATCCGCTGGCCGGACGGCGTCGTGGAGAAGTTTTCCGGCGTGCGGGCCAATCAGGTGTTGACACTCCGCCACAAGGCGGAAGCGCGGAGGAAGGCGCAGTGAGAAGGGTCGCATGGATTCTGTCGGCAGCCGCGCTGGCGCCGCTTGTATTCGTTTCACGCGGGGCGCCGGCCAAGCCCGTTTATGTGGGCTCGCGTGTGTGCGCCTCCTGCCACAACGGCCCCGGCATGGGACACCAGTACAGCAAGTGGCTGCTGTCGAAGCACGCGCAGGCTTATACGGCCCTGTCCCGGCCTGAGGCTTGGGAGATCGCGCGCATCAGCGGCCTGCGGGAGGAGCCCTGGAAGGCGCAGACCTGCCTCGGCTGCCACTCCACCGCGTACAAGGCCGACGAGCGCGAGATTGACGCGGAGACCTTCCACCGCGAGGATGGCCTGCAATGCGAAGCCTGCCACGGGCCCGGCAGCGAGTACTCCACTGAGGCGATCATGCGCGACCGCAAGGCGGCGATGATGGCGGGCCTGAAGATGCCCACCAAGGACGATTGCATGGTCTGCCACATGGAGAAGGGCTCGCACGTGGCCGTGCTCAGGAATCCCACCGTGGACATTGAGGAGGCCTGGAAGCGGATTGCGCACCCGCTGCCGAAGCCGTCGAAGATTGCCGCCCTGCGCGAGGCGAACGCGCCGGAGGTCATTGGGGCGGCGGCCTGCGGCGCCTGCCACAACGGGCCGGACCACGGCCACCAATACGACGTCTGGCGGCGCAGCCCGCACGCCCGCGCCTGGGCGGTGCTGGCCACGCCGCGCGCCCTGGAGCTGGCCCGCGAAATGAAGGTCGACGGCGACCCTCAGCAGAGCGACGCCTGCCTGCGATGCCATTCCGCGGGCGGACGCGTGGATGAGGGCGTAGGATGCGAGGCCTGCCACGGTGCGGGCCGCAAGTACGCGACCGATGCCATCATGCGCGACCCGCAGGCCGCCCGCGCGGCGGGCCTCCGCGCGGCCTCGCTGGCCGACTGCATGCGCTGCCACAACCCCGCCCACGGCAAGGCATTCAATGCCGCCGAAGCGTGGAAGCAGATTGCGCATCCGACCCGGCTGCCGCAACGCGCCGCCGAGCCGGTCTACAAGAACCCGTTGCGGCTGGCCTTCCGGCCCGGTACCAGCGAACTGTGGGTGACGCTCGAAGAGGGCAACGCGGTCTCGATCGTCGATACGCGCTCCGGCCGGGTCGCGGCCGAAATCCCGGTCGGCTCGGCGCCCACCGGCGTTGCCTTCACGAGCGACGGGCGGCGCGCCTTCGTCACCAACCGCGAGGACGATTCACTCTCCGTAATTGATGCCACCGCGCGCCGGGTGGAGGACACGCTGCGCACCGGCGACGAGCCCCACGGCGTGCTGGTCACTCCGGGAGACCGGCATGTCCTGGTGCTGAACACATCGTCGGAAGACATCCACGTCTTCGACGCGCGCACACTCGCCTTTGTAAAGAAGCTCGCCGCGGGCCGCGGCCCGTGGGACCTGGCGCCTTCGCCGGACGGGACGACGGTGCTGGTCACCAACATGTATTCAAACCTCACCGGGTTCCGCATGCCGCTGGCCAGCGAGCTCACCGTGATCGACGCCGCCACCGCGCGCGTCCGCGATCGCTGGACCATCGAGGGCACAAACCTGATGATGGGCATCGACTGGCGGCGCGACGGCCGCTTCGCCCTCGCCACCATGAACCGCACCAAACATCTGGTGCCGATGACGCGCCTGTTGCAGGGCTGGACCATCACCAACGGAATCGCTGTCATCTGGCCGGACGGCCGCGCCGATCAGCTCCTGCTGGATCTGCCGGGCCAGGGCTTCGCCGACGCCACGGACGTCAGGATCACACCGGACGGCCGTTACGCGCTGGTCACCAGCTCGGGAACGAACCAGGTGGCGGTGCTGGATCTCCACCGGCTCACGCGGCTGCTGGAGAACGCGACGGAAGAAGAACGCCGGCGCATCTTCCCGAACCATCTCGGCAAGGCCTCCGAGTTCCTGGTGAAGAGGATCCCCACCGCGGACAGCCCACGCGGGATCGCCATCTCCGCCGACGGCCGCCGCGCCTACGTGGCCAACTGCCTGGACGACTCGATCACGGTGATCGACCTTGTGCGGCTCGAGCCGGCGGGAAAGATCTCGCTGAACGGGCCGCGCGAGATCACCAAACGGCGCTGGGGCGAGAGGCTCTTTCACAATGCGCGGATCACATTCCGGAATCAGTTTTCCTGCCACTCCTGCCACCCTGACGGGCACGTGGACGGGATCACCTATGACATTGAAGCCGATGGCATCGGCGTCTCGCCGGTGGACAACCGCACCCTGCGCGGCATCGGCGACACGGCGCCGTTCAAATGGGAGGGCACGAATCCATCGCTGAAACGGCAATGTGGAGCGCGCCTGTCGGTCTTCTTCACGCGCAACCTGCCGTTCACTCCCGAAGAACTCTCGGCGGTGGACTACTACATCACGACCATCCGCCGCCCGCCCAACCGCTATCACACGCCGGGCACGCGCTATACGCCGGCACAGCGGCGCGGCAAGGAACTGTTTGAGCGGACGCACACCAACGACGGGCGGCTCATCCCGCCCGAGGGCCGCTGCGTGTTCTGTCATCCGCCGCCCTACTACACGTCGCGCCGCAGGTTCGACGTCGGCACGCGGCAGGCGCTCGACCGTACCGGCCTGTTCGACGTGCCGCACCTGAACAACATTTACGACTCGGCGCCATACCTGCACAACGGCATGGCGAAGACTCTTGAGGAGATCTGGACGGTCTACAACCCGTACGACAAACACGGGGTGACCAACGACATGACCAAGGATCAACTGAACGACCTGATCGAGTTCCTGAAGACGCTATGAAACCCTTTGCCGCATGCCTGCTGTTCATCACCCTGGGTTCCGCCCTGGCCGCCGAGCCGGGCGCTGAGAAGCTGCCGTATGTCTACACGAAGTGGAAACAGTTCACCGTCAAGGACGGCCTGCCGGACGATCACATCTTCGCCGTGAAAAGCGACGGGGACCGGATCTGGGTGGGCACCGAGAACGGACTGGCGCTGATCGACAAGAAAACCGCCAAAGTGGTGAAGGTCTGGACCGAAAAGGACGGCCTGCCCTGGCGCGCGGTCACTGGCATCGACGTTGACCCGAAAACGGGCGACGTCTGGCTGGCGCTGTTCGGCGGCGGGCTGGCGCGGCTGAGCGGCGGCCGCTTCGACCACTGGCATCAGCTCAATTCCGGCCTGGTGAACGACGTGGTCTACGGAGTCGCTGTGGAGAACGACAACGTATGGGCGGCGACGACGGCGGGCGCGTCGCGCTACAACACCGTCACCGGCGAGTGGACGATTTTCACCGAGAAGAACGCGCCGATGGAAGAGATCTGGAACTACGGCGTGCATTACCGCGACGGCAAGGTCCATCTGGCCGTGTGGGGCTCCGGGGTTCTCGAGTACGACGTCAAGGAGAACCGCTGGAAGGACTACCTCGACCCCGACGGCGAAATGGAGATCGACCTCTACCGCGACGATGGCATCATTCACGTCATCACCACCGGGGCCAACTACGTGGACGGCGTGCTGTGGGTGTCCTCGTATTTTGGCGCCTGCCGCTATGACGGCCGCAACTGGCGCGGGTATTACAACATGGACTCCGGCCTGCCCTCGGACTTCAACAACAACCTGCGCGCGCGCAGCGGGCGCGAGGCCTGGTTTGCCTCCGACAAAGGCCTGGGCGCGATCATGGACGCCGAGACCAATACGTGGGTGGCCTACACGCGGGATCCGAAGTCGGACTCCGGCAAGGCGGTGGTGATGCGGGACAAGACGGTGCTCGAAACCGTCGAAATGGGCCTCAACCTGCCCCACAACTTCATCATCGCGGTGGACGTCGACGACAGGGACGTCTTCGTCGGCACCGCCAAGGGCCTGGCGTGGGGCATCGGCGAAGGCTATTATTCCGGGCTGCGCGAGCGGCCCCGGATGCTGGCCGCCACCAGGAGGGACGTGAAATGAAGCGGCTGCTTCCTCTGCTTGCCATTTCCGTGATGTTCGCCGCCGACACGCCGAAAAAGGCGCCGGCCAATGAACCGCTGGTGCCGCCGGGCGTCGAAGTGGACGAGCATACGCTGGAGGTTCTCAAGCGGATCCTGGCGGTTGGGCCGTACGAGGTCCCGGACCTACAGCTCAGGCGCGACACGGCTTACGCGAAGACGCCCGTCGACTATGAGCCCTACGGCAAGATCAAGCCCTACAAAGAACACTTCCTCGAACAGATGCAGTACTGGGGCCCCGGGCGCGCCATCCCGGAACCGGAAGACGTCAGGACGGTCAAGATCGGCTTTATCGGGCCGATCATGAGCACCGTCAGTGTCGCCACCGGAGGCGCGAGCCATGAGGAGTCGATGGGCATCAAGATGCTCCAGGGGGCGCGGCTCGCCATCGAAGAGGCCAACGCCCGGGGCGGCTACCTGCGACGGAAAATCCCGTTCGAGCTCGTAGTGACCAATGACAACGGCCTGTGGGGTTCGAGCGGCAACGAGATCGTCAACTTCGCCTACAAAGACCACGTCTGGGCGATCCTTGGAACGATCGACTCGGCCAATTCGCACATCGCCATCCGCGTCGCCCTCAAGGCGGAAGTCGTCGTCATGAATACCGGCGACACCGACCCCACCTACATTGAGACCAACATTCCGTGGACGATGCGCTGCATCGGCGATGACCGCCAGATGGGCTATCTGATGGTCGACTACATGATCCGCAAGATGGACTACAAGAGGATCGCCATCATCCGCTCATCGAACCGTTACGGGCGCTTCGGCGTGCGCGAGATCAAGGACTCGGCCCGCCGGCTGGGCCGCCCGGTGGTGATCGAGATGGCCTACCAGCTCGGCAAAGACGACTATTCCCTTCAGATCGACCGCATCGCCGAGGTCAGGCCCGATGTCATCGTCCACTGGGGCGACGCCCGCGAGGCGGCCATCATTTTGCGGCAGCTCCGCGAGCGCGGCATGACGCAGCCCTTCCTGACCTCGGACCGCGCCGTTTCGAAAGAGTTCCTGAAACTGGCCGGCCCGTATGCGGATGGCGTGATCGCCGGCTACCCCTGGAATCCCGACTCCAACAACCCGCGCCTGGCCGAGTTTCGCGAGAGATTCCGCAAGCGCTTCAATGACGAGCCCGACACCTACGCCGCTCACGCCTATGACGGCATGAACATGCTGATCTGGGCCATCCAGGTGGCGGGGCTGAACCGCGCGCGGATCCGCGACATTCTTGCCACACGCGTGAAGCCCTGGCCCGGCGTGACCGGCGACATTCCATTCTCGGCCGTTCTCGACGACGCCGGCGAAGTCTACCTGGCAAAGTTTGAAGGCGGCCGCTGGCGCTATTACTCCCGCGAGGATTTGCAGATTCCCCGCGGCTACATCCCGCCGCGCGAGCGCACCGCCCGCGGCCTGATGAACCCGGCGGAGACCAGGTGAAATGATCACGCGGCGGCATTTCCTGGCGGTGCAGGCGGCCGTGCCCTATCTCGACCGGCGCGGCGTGCCTGCCGAGCCGGCACCGTTGCCGCCGAAAGGGGCCGAAGACCTGCCCTACCTCCCGGTGGGTCTGTTTGGTCCGGACGACCCGGGCCATGCTGCGGGCGGAACCGTGTATATGGGCGTGGCTCTGGCCGTAGAACACGCCAATGCACGGCTCGGCAAGGGAGACAAGCCCTACCGGCTGTTTTGCCGATGGTCGGACGATCCCTGGCGGGCCGGCGCATCGGCGGTGGCCCGGCTTGCCCTGGAGGACCGCATTGTGGCGCTGGTGGGCGGCATCGACAGCGCCACCACGCACCTCGCCGAACAGGTGGCCGCCAAGATGCTGTTCCCCATCGTCGACCCGGTCTCTACGGACGAAACGGCCAACGCCGCCTTCGTCCCGTGGATTTTCTCCTGGGCGCCAGGGGACTCGTTGCTGGCGCGGGCCCTCGCGGAGGGGCTCAGACGCCGGCCGTACACGCTGCTGGCAGCCACCGATCACGGCTCGCGCCAGCTGGCGCGCGTCCTCAGCCGGATGGCCCAGCCGGCGGAGCGGCATGACTTCCAGCCGCCCAACCGCCCGCCCGAGCCGTCGCACTCGCCGGTCGTAGTGCTGGCGCCACCAGCGACGCTATGCGACGTCGTGTCCCTGATCCCCGAGTCGGCTGAAGTTTATTGCGGGCCGTCCGCTTGGTCGCGCGCCTGCCGCGGCAGGCTGCGCCGGCCGGTGTTGGCGCCGGCCCTGGCTGTGCCTGATATAGGGCTGCTCCGCCAGGCGGAAGCCCGCTTTCAGTGTCCAGGCGATGTGTTTTTCCAGCTCGCCTATGAATCCACGGCCCTGTTGCTAGAGTGCATACAGGCAGCCGGGCCGAACCGGCCCGCCGTGCGGGAACGGCTCGCCAGCCGCTTCGCTCCCAACGGCAGGCGTCCCATTTCATCCGTCCTTTTGCAGGAGGTTTCTCCATCATGAGGCTCGAAGAAGCTCTGGCCGAGGCCGCGAAGGCTGTCTCCATTGAGAAGAAAGCCATTTCCAACCCGCAGGTCCTCAATGAGGCCTACTGCTATGCGAAGCCCAGCTCGTTCTCGCGCGGCATCCGGCTGGAGTTTGGCAACATCGTCGTGCTGTTGATCAGCGGCACGGCCTCCATTGACGAACACGGCCGGTCCGTGCACATCGGCGACTTTCGCGCCCAGGTGCGGCGCACCTTCCACAACATCACCGGACTGCTGGCGAGCGAAGGCGCCACCTGGAAGGACGTCGTCCGCACCACCTGCTACCTGCGCGACATCGAGCGCGACTACGAGGCGTTTAACGAGGAGCGGACGCGCTTCTATCAGGAGCAGGGCCTCGATCCGCTGCCGGCTTCCACCGGCATCCAGGCCATTCTCTGCCGCCCGGAGCTGCTCGTGGAGATCGAGGCGATCGCGATCTTCCGCAAGCCGGAGAACTGAAGCGCCAAAAAGGCGCGCTCGGTCTGCGCGGCGCGTTAATCCGTAGTGGCCCGTGGGGCCGGATTCGCAGCGCACGATCTCGTGAGAAACTGATGCAGGCGGGCTGGATATGCAGGGCCCGCGGTTTCCGGGATGTCATTGTGGCCGGCGCCGGGCACCGTCCAGAACTCTTTGGGCTCGGGGGCGGCCTCGAAGACGGCCCGGCCCAAACGGTAGGGGATCACTTCGTCCCGGTCGCCGTGAATCACCAGCACCGGCACGCGAACCCGGCGGATGCGGCTCTTCAGGTCATAGCCCCAGATGAGCGCGGGCCCCAGAAGTGGCAGGACGGTCTGCGCCACCGCACGGGCGGAAGGGAACGGAGCCTCCAGAAGCAGACCCGCCACCGGGCGGCGGGCGGCCACGTCCGCCGCAGCCACCGTACCGAGCGATTCGCCGTGGACGAGGATCCGTTCGGGCGGGAACCCGCGGCTGCGCAAAAACTCATAGCCCGCCAGGGCGTCTTCGTAAATTCCTGACTCAGTCGGACTTCCCTCGCTCTTGCCATACCCGCGCCAGTCCGGAACCAGCACGGCAGCGCCAGCCCGTTGCCAGGCCAGGATATGACGCCCCCGATGGGTGACGTTCCCTGCGTTGCCGTGCAGGAACAGGACCGCCGCCCGGGCTTCCGGGACCGGTTTCCACCACGCGTGAATCCGCACGGTGCCGCTCTTCAGCCAGATCTCCTCTACGCCCAGGGCGGCTGCCGCCGCCCAGTCCCCCGCAGGGTATTTCATGGGAAAGAAGACGGAACGGTGGGCCACCCAGGCGAGCAGCGCCCACAGGATGGGGATCAGCAGCAGGGTCTTCCAATCCATGCGTGTAAGCTATTGATGTCACAGAAGGGAGTTAAGTACAAGGGGAGGGTGGGAGAATTTTTGGCTGGAGAACTTGACAACGATACACTAAAGTTTGATAATACAAACAGGCGCACGGGGACAGCCAGGCGCCAGCTAGAGAAATCTCCAACGAGACAAAGGGAACAGTCATGAGCAAGATCATTGGCATTGACCTGGGAACCACGAACTCCGTGGTGGCGGTCATGGAGGGGGGACAGCCCGTCGTCATCCCGAACCAGGAGGGTTCGCGCACGACGCCGTCTGTGGTGGCCTTCACCAAGAGCGGGGACCGGCTGGTCGGGCAGGTGGCGAAGCGCCAGGCTGTCACCAACCCCGAGAACACGATTTTCTCGATCAAGCGCTTCATGGGACGGCGCTTCGATGAGGTGACCGAGGAGATGAAGCTGGTTCCGTACCATGTGGTGCGGGGCGAGAACGGCGATGCGCGCGTGGAGGTGATGGGCCGCAAGTACGCGCCGCCGGAGGTCTCGGCGATGATCCTTCAGAAGCTGAAGGAGGCGGCCGAGGCCTATCTGGGCGAGAAGGTCACCAAGGCGGTGATCACGGTACCGGCCTACTTCAATGACGCGCAGCGGCAGGCGACCAAGGACGCCGGCCAGATCGCCGGGCTCGAGGTACTGCGCATCATCAACGAGCCGACGGCGGCGGCGCTGGCCTACGGACTGGACAAGAAGAAAGAGGAGCGGATCGCCGTTTACGACTTCGGCGGCGGCACGTTTGACATCTCGATCCTTGAAGTCGGCGATGGCGTGGTGGAAGTGAAGTCGACCAACGGTGACACGCACCTCGGCGGCGACAACATCGACCAGCGCCTGATCGACTGGCTGATCGAGGAGTTCAAGAAGGACGAAGGCGTCGACCTGTCGCGCGACCGCATGGCGTTGCAGCGCCTCAAGGAAGCAGCCGAGAAAGCGAAGATCGAGCTGAGCTCGGCCATGGAGACCGAGATCAACCTGCCCTTCATTTACGGCGACCCGCAGACCGGGCCCAAGCACCTGGTGAAGACGCTGACGCGGGCCCGCTTCGAGCAGATGGTGGAGGACATCCTCCAGCGCACGATTCCGCCCTGCAAGCAGGCCCTTGCCGATGCCGGGCTGACGCCGGAGCAGATCGACGAGGTGGTGCTTGTGGGCGGCTCCACGCGCATCCCGCGCGTGCAGCAGCTGGTGCGGGAGTTCTTCAAGAAGGAGCCGAACAAGACGGTCAATCCGGACGAAGTGGTCGCCGTTGGCGCGGCGGTGCAGGGCGGCGTGCTTGCGGGCGAGGTGAAGGACGTGCTGCTGCTCGACGTGACGCCGCTGTCGCTCGGCATTGAGACCCTCGGCGGCGTGTTCACCAAGCTGATCGAGCGCAACACGACGATCCCGACGCGCAAGTCGGAGATCTTCTCCACGGCGAGCGACAACCAGACGAGCGTCGAGATCAAGGTCTACCAGGGCGAGCGCGCGATGGCGCGCGACAACCGCCTGCTCGGCGTCTTCCAGCTGGTCGGCATCCCGCCGGCGCCACGCGGCGTGCCGCAGATCGAGGTCACCTTCGACATCGACGCCAATGGCATCCTGCACGTGACGGCGAAGGACCGCGCCACCGGCAACGAGCAGAAGATCACCATCACCTCGTCCTCCGGCCTGTCGAAGGAGGAGGTCGAGAAGATGGCCCGTGACGCCGAGGCGCACCGCGCCGAGGACGAGCGGCGGCGGCAGGAGGTGGAAGCGAAGAACCAGCTCGACAACGCCGTCTATAGCGCCGAGAAGATGCTCCGCGAGCACCGGGACAAGATCTCGGACTCCGACGCTCGGGCGCTCGAAGACGCCATCTCGGAGGCGAAGAAGGCGATCGAGCAGGGCGGCATCGACCGCATCCGCGCCGCGCAGGACCGCCTGATGCAGGCCAGCCACAAACTCGCCGAGGCGATGTACCGCGCCGCCGGCGCGCAGCAGGCCAGCTCGGGCGACGGCTCCTCCGGAGCGCGGGCCGAGAGCGCGAAGAAGGACAACGTGGTGGACGCCGAATTCGTCGACGTTGACGACGAGAAAAAGTAACCACAACCTCAGAGGCGCCCCGGGGCCGGACAGCCCCGGGGCGGGGCGGGCCGGCGCATGACGACAAGCAAGGACTATTACGAAATCCTGGGCGTGAAGCGGGACGCCTCCGCGGATGAGATCCGCAAGGCCTACCGCCGCCTGGCGCGCAAGTATCACCCGGACCTGAACCCGGGCGACAAGGCCGCCGAGGAGCGCTTCAAGATCGTGCAGGAGGCCTATGATGTCCTGTCCGATCCCAAGAAGCGCCAGATGTACGACACCTATGGCTTCTATTCAGAGTCCGGTTTCCCGGGCGCCGGCCAGCCGGGCGCGGGGCCGCAGGGCTTCGGCTTTGGCGGCTTCGATTTCGAATCCTTCGGCAGCCAGGGCGGCTTCGGCTCCAGCTTCAGCGATCTGTTCAGCCAGTTCTTTGGCAGCCGGCGTGAGGCAAGGCGGCGCGCGCCGGAAAAGGGCACGGACCTCGAATATTCGCTGAACATCGACTTCTGGCAGGCGATCAAGGGAACGCAGGTGCGGCTGAACATTTCACGGCTCGACACCTGCCAGGCCTGCCGTGGAACGGGCGAGTCCGGCGGAGCGGCGACCGTGTGCACTCAGTGCAACGGCACCGGCAACGTCACGCAGATGGTGGGCGCGATGCGGTTCTCGCTCACCTGCCCGCGTTGCGGCGGCACGGGCCGCGCGGCCCGGCCGTGCCCGGCCTGCGGCGGCGACGGCCGCGTGCCCGTCAATGAAACGGTCGATGTCCGGATCCCGCCGGGCGCCTCCACCGGCTCCCGTCTGCGGGTTGCCGGCAAGGGCAATGCCGGCACGATGGGAGCGCTACCGGGCGACCTGTACATCACGGTTCGCGTGGAGGACCACCCGCTGTTCCGCCGCGAGGGCGATGATATCTACATTAAGGTTCCGGTCACCGTCTGGGAGGCCGGCCTGGGCGCCCGCATCGAGGTGCCCACGGTGGACGGCCGCGCTCTGCTGAAGATCCCCCAGGGCACGCAGAACGGGCAGAAGTTCCGGCTGCGGGAGAAAGGCGTGTTCAATTCGCGCAGGAACACCCGCGGCGACCAGATTGTCGAGATCGAGGTGCAGACGCCGGACGTGCGCGACGAGCGCGTCCGTGAACTGCTGCGGCAGCTCTCCACCGTTGATACGGCTGATCCGCGGAAAGACTTGTGGACGAAGGTGTAATCCGCCGTGCCGAAGCAGAAGGGTAAAGCCGGTTACATGATCTCGGCCGTGGCCGAGAAATATGGAATCCATCCGCAGACGCTCCGCATGTACGAGCGCGAAGGACTGATCAAGCCTTCGCGCACGGAGGGCAACACGCGCCTGTACACGGACGAAGACCTGGAGCGGCTGGAAGTGGTGCTCGAGCTGACGCGCGAGCTCGGTGTCAACCTCGCCGGCGTCGAGATCATCCTCAACATGCGCGAGAAGATGGCGGCGATGCAGAAACAGATCGAGCAGTTCGTGCAGTCGCTCAACGTCGAGCTGGCGCGCAACATCAGGTTGGATGAGCCCGAGCAGAGCCACTCGCTGATACCGGTGGCACGGCCCGTCTCCGTGGAGCCCGTGAAAGAGCAGGGTTCGCCGCGCCCGCGGCGCCGCAGCCGCAGCGCGGGCAGTTGAGCTGTCCGCTCAGCGGAGTTTCTTCACGAACTTCCCGGTGTAGGCGTCGATAAAGACGGAAAATTTGCTCTGGGATATCGACGGCCCGAAGATCACCCGCCAGGCAGGCTTGACGTCCGGCGCGTTCCATTCCAGCAGGAAGTGGATGGGCAGGTCCCTGTTGTCGGCCAGGACCTTCTTCATGGCGGCGTCCTTGTTGACTTCCGCCATGGCCGCCTCCAGCGCCTGCGGCGTGTCGATCTTGACGTCCTGGATGGCTATGGCGAACTGGCGCGGGTTGGGGAAATAACCCGACTCCATGCCGGGCCGCACGCCCTTGATGATGCCCCCCTCGCTGTCGGCCGCCGCCCAGGTGAACTCGCGGCGTTGCCGTTTGGACTCGCTCACGTAGGTCGCCCGCCAGAAGCCGTACTTGCCAGCGCCTGAAGGCGCCTCCGGGATGTTGCCGCTTTCCAGCCTGAGGAGCTTCGCATCGCCAGCCCACGTCCGGGCCACCTGGTAGGTCTGGAAGATGGCCGATTGGCCCGTGACCGGCTCGGGCGGCTTGGGCGGCTCTTTCTTCGGCGGCGGCGCCTGGGAGCAGCCGGCCAGCAGCAGGAGCAGCGATGGGAGGAAACAAGAGATTCGGATGCGTTTCATAACGGGTCTATGCCTTCCTCAATCATATTGGAGTTTTGCTCCGGCGCAATCGTCCGCCGCAGGGCCGCCGCTTTTCAGGGATGCTCCCGCGGACGTCCTGTGCCATAATACGGGCAACAGCGGTCAGGACCGTTCCCGCAGAAAGGCAGGTTTCCCATGAAGGCTGGCATCGTTTCCCGGGCGGCGCTGGCGGCAGCGCTCGCCGTTTGGCCCGGCATCTGGGCGGCCGGGCAGCAGCAGGGCGGAGGGACCGGCGGCACGGGCGGTGGCGGCGCCGCTCCGGCGCCAACGCCGACCCCCACGCCCACCCCGACTCCCACCCCGACACCGTCGCCGACGAAGCCGACTACGCCGACGCTTCCCTTGCCGGGGCAGCAGCAACAGCCTACCTTCCAGGACTTCCAGCGCCCGATCTATCTCTCCGGGCGCGTGATGATGGAAGATGGCACGGCGCCGCCCGAACCCGTGGTGCTGATGCTCGTCTGCAACGGCCGCCCGCGGCCGCAGGGCTACACGGACTCCAAGGGCCGTTTCAGCATCGCGCTGGGACAGAACCAGCAGGTGTTTGCCGACGCGAGCATGGACAGCACCGACATGCGCAACATCCTGAATCCCAGCCCGACGCGCGGCATTTCCGAGCGCGACCTGGTGGGATGTGAGTTCCGCGCCGAGCTGCCCGGCTTCCGCAGCGACGTCGTTCAGCTTGCCGGCCGCCGCGTGCTGGACAACCCGGAGATTGGCGTCATCGTGCTGCGCCGGATGGCCAACGTCGAAGGCTTCACCTTCAGCCTCACCACCGCCAACGCTCCCAAGGAAGCGAAAAAGGCATACGAGAAGGCACTCTCGCTCAAGAAGAAGCAGAAGGCTGCCGAGGCGGAGGTTCATCTGCGCAAGGCCGTCGAGGTTTATCCGAAGTTCGCCGCCGCCTGGTTCGAGCTCGGCAACGCGCTGGTCGCGCAGAAAAAGAAGGAAGAGGCCCGCGCCGCCTATGAGAAATCGATTGAGGCCGATCCCAAGTTCATCGGCCCGCATCTAAGCCTGCTGCAACTCGCCATCGATTCGCGCGACTGGGAGCAGATCGCCGCCCGCAGCGAGACGGTGCTCAGGCTCAATCCCGTCGGCTATCCGCAGGTCTGGTTCGTGCACAGCGCCGCCAACTACAACCTCGGCCGCCGCGACGTGGCTGAAAAGAGCGCGCGCGAAGCCCTGCGGCTCGATCCCGACCACAAGAACCCGCGGCTGCTGAGCCTGATGGGCTACATCCTCGCCGACAAGGGCGACTACGCGGGCGCGCTGGACCACATGAAGGGCTACCTCAGCTTTGCCCCGAACGCGCCGGACGCGGAAACGGTGAAGAAGCAGATCGGCGAACTCGAGCGTCTCGTCGCCGCCAAGCCGTCGGCGCAGCGGACCCCTGAACCGCAAGAGTAGCCGCGCGCAGGCGGACCTCGCCGCGTGGCTAGCCGCGCTGGATGCGGCGCGCCTTCCAGAAGGCGTGCACGGCAAAACCGAGCAGCACCGCCAGCATGAAGGCGCTGAGCAGGAATCGGAGAAAATGTTCCGGCCCCTGGCCGATTTCCTTCCATCCCCGCCAGACCGGCCGTACCATTACCACCGCCAGCGCCAGGAACAGAAAGCCGAGCACTTCGTTCCACAGCGCGTGCAGCGGGCGGATGACTCCCGGCAGCACCGCCGCCAGGAACTTTTTCGCAAGGCTGAACAACGCCTTCATGATCTGTCCGACATGCTAGCAGACCGGCCAGGCCGTGCCACAAAAGTCAGCAAGACCGGCGAGCCTGCCGATACGAAAAGCAGAGAGTGAGACACCGCCCGGCGGTGTCAGCCGCCAGGCGGTGATATCCTGAAAGAGGGAAAGGATCCAGGTTCACCTTGGACGACCGACTCAAAGAATTGATGCAGGAACTCGGCAACGCGATCAACGAGTCGCTTTCGGACTCCGACCGCATTGCTGAAGCCATCGGGGAAATCAAGCGGGCGGGCTACGACGTGTTCCTGGTCCTCGAGGCGACCATCGGCTTCAACAAGCGCGATGAGTCGGGCGAGCCGCAGGATACGGAGACCGTCGTCGAAACCCGGCTGGAAACGGACTTCGAAGAGGAGCTGGAGGAGAACCGGAAGCGTTCCCGCCAGCGCCGGCCGGCCAAGATCCGCTGGACGGCGCAGGACCAGAAATTCCTCCGGGCGCTGAAAATCGCGATCGACGACGAAGACTGATCGTTGCGCATCCAGGCGGCTGCGCACCCGTTTCACGCCACCGCGCCCAGCTCCCGATACGCGCTCCAGGTCTCTTCCACGGTGCGGCTCCACGGAAACTCTGCCGCCCGCGCCCTTCCTGCCACCGCCAGCTTCCCGCGCAGGCTCTCATCCTGAATCATCACCGCCAGCGCCTCGGCAATCTCATCTTCGCGGAGCGGGTCCACCAGCACGGCGGCATCGCCACACACCTCCGGCAGCGCCGCGCGGAGCGAGCTCAGCACCGGCACGCCGTGCGCCATCGCTTCGAGCGCGGGAATGCCGAAGCCCTCATCGAGCGATGGGAAGGCAAGAATGCTGGCGCGCCAGTAGAGCCGCTCGATCTCCTCATCAGGAAGCCAGCCCGTGACTTCGATCCGTGCCGCCGCGGGGCTCGACCGGATCCGGTCGAGCACTTCCCGGGCGCCGTAACCCCGGCCGCCGGCCAGCACCAGCCGCCACGGCGGCGGCGCCACCCTTTCGAACGCGCTCACCAGCCGCACCAGGTTTTTCCGCGTCTGGATGGCGCCGACATGCAACACAAGCGGCTCGCGCTGCACTGGGGGCAGGACGGCGGGCATGTGCACGCCGTGCGGCACGACGCGAATTCGCGAGGCAGGAACTCCCAGCAGGTCTTCCACCTGACCTGCGGTGAAGCGGCTCACGCAAAGGATCAGGTCGGCGCGCTCGGCGGCCTGGCGCGCCAGCGCCTGGAATCGCTCGCGGAATTCGGGCGTCGAGTAATCAGCAGTAAAGACGAAGAGATCGTGGAAGGTGGCCACGCGCTGCGGATAGCGCGCCGCGGGCAGCCGCTGGTTGAGCCCGTGGAACAGACGTGCGCGGCTCAGGCGGACCGATTCGAGCAGCAGGCGGAGGCCGACGTTGGCCGGCCGCGGCCTCCAGGGTGCGCGCAGGAAGCGGTGCGGCCGGTAGTGCCATTCGAAGCGCGCCTCCGGATGCCGGCGCGCCAGCCCGATGAGGAGCTCGCGGCAGTAGACGCCGATACCCGAAAGCGAGCTGCCTTCGCTGTAAGTGGCATCGAGGGCGATCGTCAATCGCGGATCCCGTATTCCTTGAGCTTGCGGTAGAGCGTCGTCCGCCCGATGCCGAGCAGGTGCGCCGCCATCACGCGGTCGCCTTTGGTGTAGCGCAGCGCGTTGATGATGGCGCGGCGCTCCATTTCGGCCAGCGGCAGCACGGGTGTGACAAAGGAGTCGCCCGCTTCCTCCGGGCCGGCGCCTGGCGGGACGGCCGCGGCCGCGGCCTGCATCGCATTGCCGGCGCCGCGGCGGCGCTGTTCATGGAAGTGCAGCAACTGCGAGGGAGCGTCCTGGAGGTGGATCACCGGGCCGCTGTTGATGGCCACCATGTGCTGGATGCAGTTTTCCAGCTCGCGCACGTTGCCCGGCCAGTCATAGGCCATCATCAGCTCAAGCAGCTCCCCGCTGAGCGTGTGCCCGTTGCCATACATCTCGAGGAAGTGCCGGATCAGCGCCGGCAGATCTTCCTTGCGCTCCCGCAGCGGGCTCAGCCGCAGCGTGACCACGTTGAGGCGGTAATACAGGTCCTGGCGGAAGCGTCCCTTTTCCACTTCGCGGGCCAGGTCCCGGTTGGTGGCGGCGATGATGCGGAAGCTCGACTTGCGCACCTGGAGCGAGCCCACGGGGCGGAATTCCTTCTCCTGAAGGACGCGAAGCAGTTTCGCCTGGAGGTCCAGCGGCAGCTCGCCGATCTCATCGAAGAAGGCCGTGCCCCCGTTGGCCTGTTCGATCAGGCCGATCTTGTTCGAATGCGCTCCCGTGAAGGCGCCCTTGACGTGGCCGAACAGCTCGCTTTCCATCAGCGGGCCGACCATCGAGGAGCAGTCGATGGTGACGAACGGCCCGCCGGGGCCGCTGCGGTGGATGGTGCGCGCCACCAGCTCCTTGCCCGTGCCGGTTTCGCCGAGCAGGAGCACGGGCCAGTTGCCGCGGCCAAGCCGGGAGGCCAGCCGCAACACGTTGCGCAGGCGCGCCGACTGGCCAACCAGTTCGTAATTGCGGGCCTTGCCTTCGGCGATCATCCAGTAGCGGTCCTCGCGGCCGTCAACCAGAGGCTGGGACATGGCTCCTCTGATATGTAGTGGCCGCGGAGAGGAATTTCTCTGTAAAAATCCGCGTCAAAGTTCATTGTATGCCGGCCCGGGGCGGCGGGTTCCTTTTTTCTCAGCGGATCCGCACAACGAACACATCTTGGACTTCGCGCCGCAGGCGCGCCGCGGCCGCCTCCGCCTCCCGCAGGTCGCCGAAGCGTCCGACGTAGACGCGGTGAACCACCGGCGAAGACACCGACGCCACGATGTCCACGGGTTCATACTGCCGGCGCAGCTTCTGCTGGAACCGCTCCGCGTTGCGCCGGTCGGCGAAGGCGCCCGCCTGAATCGTATACAGCGCCGGCGCGCGGGCGGCCTCCGGGTCCGCATAACCCAGAAGCTGGATGCGCACCAGCGCGGTGCCCGGACCGATGAGGCCGATCTGACGGGCTGCCGCGCGCGACAGGTCAATGATGCGCCCTTCGGCGAACGGGCCGCGGTCATTGATGCGCACCGTCACCGTGCGTCCGTTGTCGAGATTCTTTACCTCGACGATGGAACCGAACGGCAACGTGCGGTGCGCGGCGGTGAGCTGATCCATGTCGTAGATCTCGCCGCTGGACGACGGGCGGCCGTGATAGGGATGCCCGTACCAGCTCGCCAGACCCGTCTCCGTCCATCCGGGCAGCGGAGCGGCGGGCGCGCGCGGCGCGCGCTTCTTTCCGCCGCATGCCGCCAGCGCCGCAAACAGCAGCGCTGCGGCCGCCGCGAAGCGCCAGTTTGCGCATCGGCGGGCGCGCATCGTCAAAACAAAACGCCTCATCTCTGTTTTAACGCTCTTCCGCCCCGGCAAAACAGCGGCGCCGCGGCTTCCAAATGCATTTTTTTCTTGACAACACTCAGAGACCGAGTTTATAAAAAGATCACAATGCTGTCGCGATGCGACCGCAAATTCTGATGTCACGGAGAACAGATCGATGAAGAACGCGACCAAGAAGGCTGCCAAGAAGGCGACGAAGAAAGCCGCCAAGAAGGCCGCAACGAAGAAGAAGAAGTAACCCCCGCGGCGCTCCCCCGAGGGAGCGCTGCCAGCGAGGATTGGAACCGCGGCCCCGGGCAACCGGGGCCGTAACGTTTTTAGCCCGCCTTCTCCAGCCGCAGGCAGCGGAACGTCTCCCCCATGCCAAACAGCAGCGTCTTGAGCTGAAGCCGCAGCCGCTGCGCTTCTTCTTCTCCTTCCGCCGCAAGCGCTGACGCAAAGTGATCGCGCTCGCCCGCGCGCAGCAGCAGCGAGGCGAGATTTTCCAGCGGCGCGGCCTTCCACCCCTGCGCCGCCGCGCATGCAGCCAGATGGGTAAATGGCACATGCGCGGTGATGTCGCGTGCGCCCGGTTCGGCCAGCACGTCTTCCAGAGCGGCATGGCGGCGATAGCTCATCAGCGTGCCGCGCGGAAAGCGGACGATTTCACGCTCGGTATAGCCGTAGTCAATGACGAGCATGGCGCCGCGCGCCAGCGAGGCCCCGATCCCGTCCAGCACGCCTTCCATGCGCACTGGCAGTTCCAGCTCCCACTCGTCCAGTTCGGCGAATGCGCGCGCCAGCCGCCCGGCATACTCCTTCCATCTGTCTTCCGGCTCTTCGGCGCTGATCCATGTGAAGCGCCCGTCCTTCCACGCCACGCGTTGCAGACGCATGCCGCCCCTGCCGCCGCGCACCACATCCACCGGCAGCGCATCGAACAGTTCGTTGGCGAAGACGATTCCCTCAAACGACGCCGGAAGCGGCGTGTGCGCTTCCACCGCGATGTAACGAAACCCGGCGAAGGCCTCCGCCATGAGCGCCCGGCCTGCGCCCCAGTCGGCCAGCGTGCATCCTTCCGGCAGCGCAAGCCGCTCGAGGATCTCCGCCGCCTCGGCCCGCATCAGCCGGCCGAAGACCGGCTGGAGCTGCGTGGCGGTGTAGTAGTCGCCGGCGATGCCCGTGGGCTCGCGCCGGGCGCGCCGCGCCGCGCTGTAATAGCCGTACTCCGGGTCGTAGAGCGCCGCCTCCATGAATTCGCTGAACAGGATGGGGCCTTCGCGGCGGATGCGTGCGGCCAGCTTCTCAGCCAGCGGAGTCTGCTTCGCGCTCATTGCGCGTCTCCCGGGGAGAGTTCCTGGGGATTGTGGACGAACAGCTCGCACAGATAGTCGTGCATGCAGTCGTAGAGGATCTTCTGGAACATCCAGGGAAACTGCGCATGGCCGATGTCGCGCGGGTGCAGCGGGGCGCGGTAGACGTGAGCCCCTTCGACCGGGCGGCGGAGGCGGATGACGAGCACGACGCCGCCGTGCGAGTCTTGCTCAGCGTCGAATTCGAGCAGCAAATGCTCGTAGCGGGCCAGTTCGGCGCGGACTTTTTCCAGGGGAGTCACTGCCTGCGATTGTACGATGGGAGGAGAGCCATGGCGCTGCCGGAACGGATCCGGGTGAAGATCTCGAGCGAAGCCGCGGGCGCGATCGATTTTACGCCGGTCGTTTCCAGCGAAATGGGTCTCGTCGAGCTGCTCGAACTGGCGGCCTCCGCCGTTGGCGCCGAAGCGGGACGCGTGCGGCGGCTGCTCGAGCACGGATCACTTGTCAGCGGCGGCTCGCGGTTCCGCTGGGAGCGGATCTTCTGCACGCTGGAGGAAGTGGAGGAGGCGCTGCGCGCGCTTCCGCAACCGGAGCCGCTGCGGCCCTGCGATTTTCGCCGCTGCGCGCGCGTCGTCCTCAGTGGCCCCGCAGGCCGGATTGAGATTGACCGCAGCGTCGGCGCCGCGCGGCGCCTGTTCCGGCGCTCGAGCTTCTGGGACCTGCTGATGGGCGGGCTGGGCGCGCCGCAATACGCCGGTTACTGTTACCGCGAGCGCAGCGACCGCTACGCCATGGACATCGGACGCGACGGCCGCCAGCAGGTGGAGACGGCGGCCGCGCTGCTGCGCTACCCGGCGCTTGCGAGGCGGATCCGCGCCCTGCACGTCGAGCGCATCGAATGGATTGTGCCGCGCTGATTCGTGCGCGTCAATGCCGCGCCTTCACCTTCAGCACGATCGGCGTGCCCTCAAAGCCGAACCGCTCCCGCAGCCGGTTGATGATGTGCCGTTCGGTGGAAAAGTGCAGCGGCTCGCCGCTGTCCATGAAGAGCACGAACGTCGGCGGCCGCACCGAAGGCTGCGTCATGTAGTAAATCCTTCGGCCGTGCTCGAGCTGGAACGTCGTGGCGAGCCGGTTCAGCTCGCCGGTGGGCACGCGCTGATTGAACGATTCCCAGCACCGGTCGATCTGGCGAAGCAGACCCTTGAGCCCGCGCTTTTCCTTCGCCGAAAGGAAGACGATGGGAGCGTATTCGAGGAAGCGGAACTGAGCGCGGATGGCGGCCTCGTATTCCCTGCGCTGCCGGTCGTTGAGCAGATCCCACTTGTTGACCACGAGGATGAGCGCGCGCCCCTCTTCGTGCGCGTAGCCGCCGATGGTGGCATCCCCGCCGACCGGGCCCTCGCTGGCATCGAGCACGAGCAGTGCGATGTGCGCCATGCGGATGTGGCGGCGCGCCATCACCACGCTGAGCTTCTCCGCCATCAGCTTCGTTTTGCCTTTGCGGCGGATGCCGGCGGTATCCACGAAGACATACTCGCGGCCGTCGATCACCATGCGCTCGTCCACGGAGTCGCGCGTGGTACCGGCGATGGGCGAGACGATGGCCCGCTCCTGACCCAGCAGCGCGTTCAGCAGCGTGGATTTGCCGACGTTGGGCCGCCCGATGATGGCCACGCGGATGGCGCGCGGCCGCTCGCCGGACGGTTCTTCCTCTTCCTCCTCCGTCTCCGGGAATCCTTCGGTGACGATGTCCAGCAGCTCGTCGATGCCAAGGCGGTGCTCGGCCGACACCGGCACCACGCGCTCGAAGCCCAGCGAGTAAAAGTCCGCGGTGAGCGATTCGCGCACCGGCGCGTCGATCTTGTTGACGGCGAGCGTCACCGGTTTGTTCAGCCGCCGCAGCATCTGCGCCAGGTCGCGGTCGGCGGCGGTGATCTCCGTCCGCCCGTCGATGAGAAATATGATGTGCGCCGCTTCGTCCAGGGCCACGCGCGCCTGCCGCAGAATTTCGCTGGGGATGAGCGCGTCGTCGTCCGGGATAATGCCGCCGGTGTCGATCACGCGGAAGCGGCACCCGCGGTGGACGGCTTCCCCGGCAATGCGGTCGCGCGTGATGCCCGGCTCGTCGCCGGTGATCGCTTTCCGCTGGCCGATGATCGCGTTGAAGAGGGTGGATTTGCCCACGTTCGGGCGGCCGACGATGACCACCGTGGGCAGACCCGGGGTCTGCGGCATGCAATTTCAGTCTAGCAGGCCGCCCGAGCGGCCCCGGCGTGCGACAATGGAAGTTCCCGCACCTTTTTTCCCGATGAAAACCGAGCAGTCCAATCTGCGCAATGTTGCCATCATTGCGCACGTCGACCACGGCAAGACCACGCTGGTCGACGCCATGTTCCGCCAGAGCGGCATCTTCCGCGCCAACCAGCAGGTGGAGGAGCGTGTCCTCGATTCGAACGAACTCGAGCGCGAACGCGGCATCACCATCCTCGCCAAGACCACCGGCGTGCGCTACCGCGGAGTGAAGATCAACATCGTCGACACGCCCGGTCATAGCGACTTCGGCGGCGAAGTCGAACGGGCGCTGCGGCTGGCCGATGGCGTGATGCTGCTGGTGGACGCAAGCGAAGGTCCGCTGCCGCAGACACGCTACGTGTTGATGAAGGCGCTTGAAGCGCGGCTGCCGCCGATCGTCGTCATCAACAAGATCGACCGCGCCGACGCGCGGCCCCAGGAGGTGCTGAACGAGATCTACGATCTCTTCATCGACCTCGACGCCACTGACGACCAGCTCGAATTCCCCGTGCTCTACACGATCGCCCGCGACGGGATCGCGCGCACGAGCCTGGACGATCCTTCCACGACCCTTGAGCCGCTCTTCGAGGCCATCCTGCGCCACGTGCCGCCGCCGAAAGGCGACCCCGCCGCGCCGCTCCGGTTCCAGGTGGCCAACCTCGACTACTCGGACTACTTCGGCCGCATCGCCATCGGGCGTGTCTTCGACGGCACGATGCGCGTGGGAGAAGAGGCCGCCGTGGTCAAACTCGACGGGCGCGTGGAACGCGCGCGCATCACGAAGCTGTTCAGCTTTGAGGGACTGAACCGCGTCGAGGAGGCCGAGGCCGGGCCGGGCTCGGTGGTGGCATTGGCCGGCATCGAGGGCATCACCATCGGCGAGACGGTGTCAAGCGCCGAAGACCCGCGCCCGCTGCCGCCCATCCGCATCGACGAGCCGACCATCGGCATGGTCTTCACCATCAACACCAGCCCGTTTGCCGGGCGCGAAGGGCAGTTTGTCACCTCGCGCCACCTCCGCGAACGGCTGGAAAAGGAGCTGCTGACGAACGTCTCGCTGAAAGTGGAAGAGGCAGGCTCGCCGGACTCGTTTCTTGTGATGGGCCGCGGCGAGCTTCAGCTCGCCATCCTCATTGAGATGATGCGCCGCGAGGGCTATGAGCTGATGGTGGGCAAGCCGCAGATCCTGACGAAAACCGTGGACGGGAAGCTGATGGAGCCGCAGGAGCTGCTCGTGGTGGACGTCCCGGAGACCTATGCCGGCGTGGTGATTGAAAAGACGGGCATCCGCAAGGCGAAGATGACGAAAATGGTCAACCACGGCTCGGGCCGCGTGCGCATGGAGTTCCTGATCCCTTCGCGCGGGCTGATTGGCATGCGCAGCGAGCTGCTCACCGACACGCGCGGCACGGCGATCATGAACTCGCTCTTCCACGGCTGGATCGAGTGGCAGGGAGAGATCCCGATGCGGCTGACCGGCGCCCTGGTGGCAGACCGGCCGGGCACGGCCACCGCCTACGCGATCTTCAACCTCCAGGAGCGCGGCGAGATCTTCGTCACGCCGGGCACCGAGGTCTATGAGGGAATGATCGTTGGCGAAAACGCGCGCCCGGACGACCTGAACGTGAACATCGTCAAGGAGAAGAAGCTGACGAACATGCGCGCCTCCACCGCCGACGAGGCCATCCGCCTCGTCCCCCCGCGCCTGCTGAACCTCGAACAGGCGATCGAGTTCATCAACGACGATGAGTGGGTGGAAGTGACGCCGCGTTCCATCCGCCTCCGCAAGAAAATCCTGAAGGCGAACCAGCGATAGCCTCTTCCAGTCAGTAGATTCGCACCTCGAACGGCAGCACCCGCAGGAACCCGCCTTCGAGCCAGGGCGCCAGCCCCGCGGGCAGCGCGCGCCGCAGCAGTGCCGCCTCGCCGTCCATGCCCGCATTTTCCGCCGGCGCGGAACGGAACCAGACGTCGAACCAAGTCTTCGGGGCCGGATAGACGGACAACCGGACCATCTCATTGTCCGGAATGCCCGCCTTCTGGCGGATCAGGGCCACCGCCTCGTCGAGCCCGCCGGTCCGGTCCACCAGCCCGTGCTCGCGGGCCCGCTTGCCGGACCACACGCGCCCCTGAGCCACCGGCTCGATCTCCTCCTTCGTTTTCCGCCGGCCTTCGGCCACGCGCTGGAGGAAACCCTCGTAGATGAAGTCGATCGTCTCGCGCAGCCGCGCGCGGCCCTCGGGCGTCAGCGGCTGGAACGTGCTGTCGAGGTCGGCGAAGCGGCCGCGCTTGAGGATCTCGCGGTTCATGCCGAGCTTGGCATAGAGCCCGCGGAGATTCACCTTGCCGTAGATGACGCCGATCGATCCGGTGATCGTGCCGGGATAGGCGACAATGGGATCGCCCGTCATCGCCATGTAGTAGCCGCCGGAGGCGGCAACGTCGGACATGGAAACCACAAGCGGCTTCTTCTTCGACAGCCGCTTCAGTTGTTCGAGGATTTCATCGCTGGCCACGGCATCGCCGCCCGGGCTGTCAATCCGGACGATGACGCCGCGGATCGCCGGGTCGTTCTCGATCAGCTTCACCTGCTGTTCGATGCCTTTCGGCGTGATCACCTGATCTTCGCTGAACAGGTCAGCGGGGGCGCTGCGCAGGATGCTGCCCTGCGCCACCAGCAGCGCCACCTGCCGCACCTTGCGGCCCCGGGTCTCCGGCTGGATCCGCAGATAGTCGCGCACGGCGAGCGATTTCGGCTTCTCCTTGTCCCTGCCCCCGGCGCTGTCTTCGAATTTCCGGTCGGCGTCGCGCTCATAAGCGAGCTCATCCACAAGCCCCGCCTGCACGGCCTTTGGAGCGATGTAGGGACCGTTGTCGATCCATTCGCGCACCTTCTCCGGCGTGGTCTTGCGCGAGGCGGCGACCGCCTGGCAGAGCCGCTCGTAGGTGTCGTCAAGAAGCGCATCGAGCGCCTCGCGCGTCTCCGGGCTCATCGACGTGCGGGTGAACATGTCGCCCGCGTCCTTGTACTTGCCGGCGTGTTCGACCTCCACCTGAATGCCCAGCTTGTCCAGCGTGCCCTTCAGGTACGTGGCCTCCACGCGCAGCCCGCGCAGGTCCAGCACATCTTCCGGCGACATGCTGATGCGGTCGGCGGCCGAGGCCAGGTAATATTCGCGCGTGCCCGCGCCAGCCAGCCACGCATGCACCGGCTTGCCCGCCTTGCGGACCAGCTCCAGGCCAGTGCGGATCTCTTCCAGCTTGGCCCAGCCGACCGCCAGGCCGGACGGCTTGATCAACACGCCCTTGACGCGCGGCTCGCGCGCCGCGCGCCGCAACGCACTCCACACCTCGCCCATGGTCAGCGGGGCGCGGGACTCCAGCGCCGGCAGCGGCAGCATCGGCGGCTGGAGCTCGGGCAGCTCGCCTCCCAGCTTCAGCGTCAACCACGCCGTCTCCGGCGGCGCGGGCGTGCGCCGGGCGAACTTCAGCGTGGCAAACACGAGCACCACCGCGGTCACGCCGGCGATAAGGAATCCGGCCAGCACTCCCAGCAGGAATTTCTTCATGATTTCGGCTCTCCCCCGCGCCCGTGCGCCGGCGCGCGCTGCCTCAGGCGCCTTCCAGAATCAGATCCACGCGGCGGCTTACGTCTTTCAGATACTCGGCGTCGCCGCCTCGCAGCTCCACCGTGGCGTCTCCCCGGTAGCCGACTTCGTGGAGCGCCCTGTAGACGGCCTTCCAGTCGATCTCGCCTTCCCGCAGATCCACGAACTCGGGCACGCGCTTTCGCTGCGGCGGGTCGCCGGGAATCGTGTAGGTCCTCCAGGCGAAGTCTTTCAGGTGCACCTTGACGATACGTTTGCCGAGCGTCCGGATCCAGTCCTGCGGATATCCGTAAAGCACCATGTTGCCAACGTCGCAGTAGGCGCGCACCCAGGGGCTCTGGAACTGGTCCACATACTGCGCCATTTCGAGCGGGCTGAGCAGGAACTTGTTCCAGACTTCTTCAATGCCGATGATCACCCGGTTCTCGCGCGCCATTGGCAGCAGCTTGCGGATCTGCGCCGTCGAGCGGTCCCAGGCTTCGCGGTAACTGGTCTCCGGATTCACGACGGCGGGCACCAGCAGCACCGTCTCCGCGCCCCATGCCTTCGCGTTCCGGATGCTGGTTTCGATGCCGTGCACGCACTTTTCCACCACGGCCGGATCCGGGCTCGATAGCGGGAACTTCCAGTGGTCGCGGTTCATCACCGAGTGGATGGGCACGCCGGTCTTGCGGCTGGCGGCCAGCGCCTCTTCCACCTGGGAAGGCTCGTCCATCGTGGGAAGCTCGATGGACTGGAAGCCGCACTCTTTGGCCAGCGCGAAGCGTTCCTCCACGGAGAGCTTCGAGGGGAGCATGCTCCAGTAAATGCCTTTGCGGATGGGGAGCCGAGCCTGGGCGGTCTGCGCAGCAGCCGCGCCAGCAACGGTACCGGCAAGAAAATCGCGGCGGTTCATGGCGTGTGGTTCCTTCCGGCCCTTACGGGCTTGCACTGATTCTACACCTCGCCGCGGCGGCCGCAGGATCCCGGCGTCGGGCGGCTGCCTGATAGTCTGAAAGGAAATGCCGTGGCTCGACAGGCTCGGCGGCGATCCGGCGCTGCTCACATGGGTGGCGGTTGCCGTGCTCGTGGAAGCCGCCATGTACGCATCGATGGCGCGCGAGAGCTGGCGCCGGCGGTGGCAGCGCCGCATGCTGGTGGTGGCGGCCCCGCTGTCCTGCGCGCTCTATCATGTTGCCCTTCCGGTGAGCAGCCTGAAGAGCGTGCTGGGGCTGGGCGCCATGGCCGCCGTATTTGTCGGCCTCAGCCCGCCTCTGTCGCGCCGGCGGCACGGATGGATCTGGGTGACCGCGCTGGCCGCGGCGCCCATCCTGCTGAAGACGTTCCGCCTGTTCTATCCGCCCGCCGGAGAGTTGCGGATGGAATTTCTCGGCCAGCTCATGTGGGTTCGCACGACGGTGATCACCGTGCTGCGGGACCTGGAGCCGGAGGGAGTCCACTTCGGGTTCTGGCCCCAGGCACGCGAGTGGAAAACAGGATTTCTCTATTTTGTTTTGTTGATCCCGGTGGCGCTGGCGCTCGCCTGGGTCACCGGCTTCGCGCGGCCGGCGCTGCCGGAGGGGCCGTGGGCCTGGACGGCCGCCAGAGCCGCGGCTGTCTTTTTCGGCATTCTCTGGGTGGTCGCCCTGAGCGAGGAGTTCTTCTTCCGCGGCCTGCTTCAGCCGCGCATCGGCCTCTGGCCGGCTTCGGCGCTGTTCGGGCTGGCGCACCTCGGCTTCCGCGAGTTCCCCAACTGGCGGTTCGCCGTCGTCGCCGCCGCGGCGGGCGTCTTCTACGGGCTCGCTTACCGGGCCGGGAGAGGCATCCGGGCGTCGATGGTCACGCACGCCCTCACGGTGACCGCATGGCGCACCTTTTTCCGCTGAGGCAGGCTAGCGGGTCTGCGCGGCCAGCAGCGCGGCCACGCGATCGAGCGCCTGTGTAAAGTCAGCCAGCAGGTCGCGCCAGTCCTCCACGCCCACCGAGATGCGCACCATGCCCTCGGTAATACCGGCGATGCGGCGCTCCTCTTCCGTGCAACCGGCGTGCGTCGTGGTGGCCGGATGACACACAAGCGTCTCCATGCCGCCCAGCGAGACGGCGTTGTGCGCCAGCCGGAGGCTGCGCAGGAATTCGAACGCCGCCGGTTTGCCGCCGTGCAGGTCCAGCGCGATCATCGCTCCGGGATAGTCGCACTGCGAGAGCCGGATGCGGATCTGCTCGGGATCGTCGAACAGCGTCGGATAGTACACGCGGCGGATCTCGGGCCGCTTCACCAGGCTCTCGGCGATGCGCTGCGCGTTCTTCGACTGCCGGTTCATCCGCAGGCTCACCGTGGGCAACCGCCCGTCGAGGATCCAGCATTCGTCGGGCTGAAGGATGTTGCCAAACAGGCTGCGCTTCGAGCGGATCGGCTTGTCGAAACGCCGGTCGGCGCCCAGCACCACGCCGGCCAGCAGATCAGAAAACCCGCCCAGGTACTTGGTGGCCGAATACACTACCAGGTCAGCGCCCAGCGTCAGCGGGTGCTGAAAGGCCGGGCCGAGGAAGGTGTTGTCGACCAGCACGGCGGGCTTCGGATCCAGCGAGGCCGCCGTCAGCGCCGCCCGCTTGATATCAGTCATCACCATCGTCGGGTTGGCGGGCGTCTCGATGAAGACCATTTTCAGGTTCGGCGTGGTGCGGATGGCCTCGTCGATTTCGGCCGAATGGCCCGCGATCACCGGCACGCAGCGGATGCCCAGCGGCTCCAGAAACTCGTGGATCAGATGCTGCGTGCCGCCATACAGCGGGACGGTGTAGACCATCGCGTCGCCGGGCCTGAGCAGCGCGAGCAGCGTCGTCATGATCGCGGCCATGCCCGAGTTGAACACGATCGCCCATTCGGCGCCTTCTTCGAGCGGCACGATCTGGTCTTCCAGGATTTCCGCGTTCGGGTGGTTGAAGCGCGAATAGATCAGCTCCGGCTGCTCGCCCGGCTCGGGCTCCGCCTTGCCGACAAGCAGCGCGAAGGCGCGCTCGGCGGCTTCGGGGCTCGAAAAGACATAGGTGGAGCTGCGGAACACGGCAGGTCGGGCGCTGCCAACGCTCAGACGCGGGTCGAAGCCGCGGGTCAGGACGGCCGTCGAAGGGTGCGCACCATGCAGGTTGCGGTGGGCCATGCGGGTTTGCCTCCGCGAATCAGTGTACCGTCTCAGAATTGCCGGGGGAACCTTAGTACGGAAGTTGGGGGAGGCGCCCGGCAGGTCTGTCCCCAGATTGGGCCATCTCAGACAATTTGCCGATTCAGCCGGCCGGAGGCGAACGGATACAATCGGGGTGGACGGAATCGGCATGAGCATCGCACGCCCGCCGAAAGGGTATTACAACGAAACGGAAGCCGCGCAGGCGCTGGGGGTCACACTCGATGAATTCCGCGCGCTCGTGCGCGCCCACATTCTGGAGAATGACGAGGACCTCGCCAATCTGCCGCGGATTTACTACCAGCCATCTGATCTCGTGGTGCTGCGTCTGCTGGCTTCCCGGCGCGTCTCCGGCGCGTGCGTCACGGCGCGGTAGCCTGCGAGGGCTTCGCCGGGCGGGTCCATGCTGACGGGCGACAATCCTTCCATTCGGTCTCTTGCCCGCGCCCGCTGTCTGCGCCACACTTGAGAAAGCGCCTGGAGGGGCGCAGGGCATGAAAGAACAGATTGTGGCCGATCTCACTGCGGATCTCCGCAATATCCGGGAGTGCTTTGAGCGTTCCACCCGCAACCTCACGGAAGAGGATTCGGAGTTTGCGCCCGCGCCCGGCATGTTTACTGCCGCGCAGCAGGTTGCGCATGTGGCCCAGACCGTCGAGTGGTTCTTTGAAGGCGCCTTCCGCCCGGAGGGCTTTTCCATGGACTGGGAGGGCATGGAGCGGGAGGTGCGCGCCACAAAGTCGCTCGCCGAGGCGCGCCAGTGGCTGGCCCGCGCATTCGCCCTCGGCGAGGCCGCCATCGCCGCTCACGGCAGCGCCGAATGGGAGGCGGCCCTCCCGGACGGCCCCATCATGGGCGGCGCGCCGCGCTTCGCCATCCTTGGCGCCATCCGCGACCACACTGCGCACCACCGGGGCGCGCTCACCGTCTATACCCGCCTCCGGGGCAAGGTTCCGCCGATGCCCTACGTGGACGCCCCGGAGAGTTGACACGGGCGCGCCGCGGCGAAAGAATCAGCAGGGAGGAATCCCCCATGGCGATCCGGATCTTCGTGGCGGTGGTGGCCGCGCTGGTCCTCGCGCTGATCCTCGCCGTCCCTGTCACCGGCCGGCTCAGCACAGCCTGAGCGACGCGAGCCAGGCCCGGAATGGTCCGCCCAGATCGTCGCGCTTGAGCGCGAACTCGACCGTGGCCTGCAAGAAGCCCAGCTTGTCGCCCGCATCAAAACGCTTGCCCGCGAACTTCACTCCATAAAGCGGCCGCTCTTTCAGCAGATGGCGCAGCGCGTCGGTGAGCTGGATTTCGTTATGTCGCCCCGGCGGCGTGGCCTCGATCGCAGAAAAGATTTCCGGCGTCAGGATATAGCGCCCGATGATGGCGAGATTCGAGGGAGCATCGTCCGGCGAAGGCTTCTCCACGAGGTCGTGGATCCGGAACACCCGTCCGTCCATCCCCTCGTGGGAGAGCGGTTCGGCCGCCACCACGCCGTAGGCGCTGATCTGGCTCCGCTCCACCTCCATCAGCGCCAGCACCGGCGCCCCGTAGAACTCATAGACGGACAGCAGTTGCCGCAGGCACGGCACGGGCGCATCAATCACATCGTCAGAAAGCACCACCGCGAACGGCTCCCCGCCCACCAGCTCCTTCGCCCGCAGCACCGCATGGCCCAGCCCGAGCGCCTCTTTCTGCCGGACATAGGCCACGTCAATCATCTCCGAGATCGAGCGCACCGCGGCCAGCAGCTCCGTCTTTCCGCGAGACTCGAGCAGGTGCTCCAGCTCAAAGGACACGTCGAAGTGGTCCTCAATCGCCGTCTTGCCGCGCCCGGTGACGATCACGATATGGTGGATGCCCGAGGCGTTCGCCTCCTCAATGCCGTACTGGATGAGCGGCTTGTCCACCAGCGGCAGCATCTCTTTGGGCATTGCCTTGGTGGCCGGCAGGAAACGTGTGCCAAGCCCGGCGGCGGGGAAAACGGCCTTGCGGACGGGCAGAATCATCACGCCCATTGTAGACAATCGACCCCTGCCCGCCCATCATGGGTTGACATGATTCGCCCTGGAAAATCGCATGATCTCAAGGCGGGTTCGGATCACAGAACGCAACAGGAAATTGTCTCCAATCTTTACGGTGTGGTAGCCTCGGAAGTAAGCCAACTGGGCATCAACCAGAAACTGGTAGAGGGGATCGCATCATGGCCTACGTCATCGCTGAACCGTGCATCGGGACGAAGGACACCGCCTGCGTCGACGCCTGCCCGGTCGACTGCATTCACCCGCGCAAGGACGAACCGGACTACGAAAAGGTGGAGATGCTCTACATCGACCCGGTGGAGTGCATCGATTGCGGCGCCTGCGTGCCCGTCTGTCCGGTCAGCGCCATCTTCGCGCTCGATGACCTGCCCGAAAAGTGGCAAGAATACGCGCAGAAAAACGCGGCCTACTACGGCCGCTGAGCGCCGTTTCCCGTGGCGTCGAGCTCAGCGTAGGAAGCCAGCCGGATGCCGGCTTCGCGCAACGCCTCCCGCACCCGCGGATCGGTGAGCGCGCGCAGCTCGGCTTCGCGGCTCTCCCGGAGCCGCGTTCTCGCACGCCGCAGCTCGTCATCGCAATAGCCGGGATGCGTCATGAATTCGGTCACGCCTTCCGGCAGCGCTTTTAGTAAAGACACCACATCTTCACTCTCGAACCGGCCCGTCCACTGAAAGCCGGCGAAGTGGTCGGTGGTTTGGCAGCCGGCACGCCGGATCCGTTCCGTCATCCGCTGCTCCATGGCGCGCATGGCCCGCCTCGCCAGACGCACGCCGGCGGGCACGCCGCGGCGGCTGGCGGGCAGCGGCAGATCGAACGGGCGGCGGACCCACCTCACGCCATACTCCTGCGCCAGACGCAGCACCGCGTCCAGCACGGGCGGCAGCAGATGCGTGTGCTTGTGGGTGTCGAGATGGGTGATGCGGACTCCAGCCGCCAGGATCTTTTCAAGCTGCGCTTTTAGCTCTTCGTATGGGTCCAGTCGTGCGAGCGCCAGCGCACGCACGAGCGCGGCCACGGTGGCCGGCAGCGGCCTCCCGGTGCGTACGCTGCGCCCCTGCACCAGCACGAGGTGCGCGCCGATGTCGAGCGTCGGGGTCTCGCGCGCCAGCCGGACTGCATCCTCGAACGCCTCCCCGTTGGCCATCAGCGTGGTGGCCGTGAGGATGCCACGCAGGTGGCAGTCGACAATGCCGCGGTTGACGCCGCGCGTGAAGCCGAAGTCGTCGGCGTTGACCGTGAGGATGCGCGCCGCCATCAGAAGAGCTTGAGCTGGATGGTGAGGAACTTCTTGGGATTCGCGCGGAAGTCGCGCATCAGGGCCGACACCTGGGCCGACGTCGCCGTTAGGTTCTCGTACAGCGCCGGGTTTACCATCAACTGCCCGATGGTGCCCTGACCCGCGTTGATCCGATCGATGGTCGAATTGATCCGGTCCAGCGTGGCGACCAGACGGTTATGCAGCGCCTCATCGCGCAGCAGCTTGCCGGCCGTGCCTTCGCCCCGGTTCAGATTCTCGATCAGCGTGTGCAGCTCCTTCGACGTGGCGCGCAGCTCATCATAGAGGGCGGGGTCTTTCAGCAGCTTCCCGGCCGTGCCTTCGCCGCGTTCGAGCCCGGCGGCGAGGCTGTCGAAACGCGCCAGCGTCTGCCGCAGGTCCCGGTAGAGGCCTTCGTCATACACCAGGTGGCCGATGGTGCCCTTGCCTTCCCGCACTGCGCTGGTCACTGCCTGCACATCGGCCAGCGTCGTGTTGATCCGGTTGTACAGGGTCTCGTCCTTGATCAGCTTCCCCAGGTTCCCCCGTCCGGATTCGATGTGCCCGATCAGGCCATCGACGCGCCGCAGGATCGTCTGCAACGAATCGAGCAGCGGCATGGCGGACTGCACCACTTCGAGAAAATCCTTGTCGTCGCGCGCCCGCAGGGTGCCGCCGTTCTGAATGGGCCGCGGGCTGGTGCCGCGGCGGATGTTGAGGAACTTCGTGCCCAGCACGTTTTCGGCGCTGAAGCCGACGATGGAATCTTCCGGGATCAGCGGCAGCGCCGAACGGTCCACCGCAAGCGTCATACGGATGGCGCGGCTGTTGTCGGGATCGCCGGTGATCTCGATCTTCTTCACCTTTCCGATGAGAATCCCGTTGAGGCGGACGGCGGAGCCGGTCGTCATCGCCGCCGAATCCATCATGTAGGTGTAGAGAGTCGCCTTCTCCTCAAACGGGTTCTCCGAACCCGTCATCAGGAAGATCAGCACGGCCAGCAGCGACAGCGCCACGATGGCCATGATGCCGACACGAAGCTGGGACCAGGCGACCTTCTGCGGTGAGGGCATGGCTCTCTCCTCCTAGCTTCCCACGACCGGGGCAAACGTGTGGCGAACCTCAGCGGCTCGAGAATTTCCGGACATACGGGTCCTCACAGGCGTCGAATTCGGCCGGCGTGCCCAGAAAGACAATGCGGCCTTCGCGCAGCACCATGTAGCGGGTTCGCGTGGTTTCCGGTTCGGCCGGCGTGAGCCGGCCCGAAGCCGCGTCGTAGCGGTACCGGGCCAGGAGCTCTCCGTCCTGATGGCGGTGCGTCACCATCACCGTGGTGGCGTGATGGACGTCGCGCCCCTTGACGATCAGGGCCATGATCGTGGTCGCGGTGATCGGGTCGAGGCCCGCCGTGGGCGAGTCGTACAGCAGCAGCTCGGGCTGGGTGACGATGGCGCGCGCGATGCCCACGCGGCGCCGCATTCCTCCGCTCAGCTCGCTCGGGTACTTTTCGAGCGTGTGGCCGAGCTCGACGAAGTCCAGCGACTCCTGCACGCGGCGCCGCACTTCTTGCTCACTCATGGGCGCACGCTTCTGGTTCAGCAGCGGATAGGCGACGTTCTCTTCCACGGTAAGCGAATCGAACAGGCCGCCTTCCTGAAACAGCACGCCGATGCGGGCGCGGACGTCGTTCCACTGCGAGTCCCCGTAGTGGGTCACGTCCTCGCCGAAGAGGCGGATGCGACCGCGCGTGGGCCGCAGCAGGCCGAGGGACAGCTTGAGGATCAGCGTCTTGCCGCTGGCCGCCGCGCCCTGGATCACCAGCGTCTCGCCGCGGTCCACCCGGAAGCTGACCTCGTTCAGAACGCACTCTTCGCCGAAACTCAGGCAGACATTGTCGAACTCGAGCACGATGTCCGGCGCGGCCGTCATGGCGGATCAGAGCTTGGTGAAGATGCGCCCGATGATGAAGGTGAGGATCACCACCCAGACGCTGGCCACCACCACCGCCTGCGTGGTCGAGCGCCCCACGCCCTGCGTGCCCCCGGTGGTCTGAAGCCCGTAGTAGCAGCCGACCAGCGAGAGCACGATGGCGAAGCAGAACGGCTTGATCAACCCCTGCGCGATGTCGTTGTATTCAATGGCGCGCCAGGCCGTGTCCCAGTACTGCGCGCCGGGCGTCAGTTGCAGCAGCACGCACGCCACGATCCAGCCGCCGACAAGGCCAAGAAAGTCAGCCAGAATCGTCAGCAGCGGCAGCACGATGGCGGTGGCGATCAGGCGCGGCTTGACGAGTTTGAGCACCGGATCCGTGCCCAGGGCGCGCATCGCGTCGATCTGCTCGGTCACTTTCATTGACCCAAGCTCGCTGGCCATGCCGGAAGAGTTGCGCCCGGCCACCATCAACGCCGTCAACACCGGCCCCATCTCGCGCACCATCGTGATGGCGACGATCTTGCCCACCTGCGACGTGGCTCCGTAGGTCTGGAGCGCGCGCGCCATCTGGAGCGCCATCACCGCGCCGCTGAAAAAGCCCGTCAGGCTGACCACCGGCAGGCTTCCCACGCCGATCAGGTCCATCTGGATCACCGTGTCGCCCCAGTAGGCCGGCTTGCGGAAGACGCCCCGGATGGCGGCGATGGAGAGCAGGACGAACTCCTGAAACGTGTAGACAGGGCGTTTTAGGATGTCCAGCAAGCGCGCGGTTCCTCTCGCTGACTTGATGCTAGCATAGCGGTTGCAGCGCTCTCGCCCTGCGCTGTTCGGCTCAGATGAAAGGACTTACTGACATCGCCGGCATCCGCGTCGGTCACGCCTCCGACTATGAGGCCCTCACCGGCTGCACCGTGATCGTCTGCGAGAAGGGCGCGGTGGCGGGCGTCGATATCCGCGGCGGCGCTACCGGCACCGAGGAGATGGACGTGATGAGCCCGTTCCACATCACGCCGCAGGTCCACGCGGTGGTCTTCTCGGGCGGCAGCGCTTTCGGCCTGGAGGCGGCCAGCGGCGTGCGGCGTTTCCTCGAACAGAAGGGCATCGGTTTCCAGACCGGCGCGGCGGTGGTGCCCATTGTGCCCTGCGCCATTCTCTACGATCTGGCCATCGGCAAGGCCAACGTCCGGCCCACGCGCGAGATGGGCGAGGCCGCCGCGGCGGCCGCCACGGACGCGCCCGTGGCGGAGGGCGCCGTCGGCGCGGGCACGGGCGCCACCGTCGGCAAGGCGCTTGGCATGGCGCATGCCATGAAGAGCGGCATTGGCACGTTCACCGTGGAGCTCGGCGGCGGCGTCAAGGTTGCCGCGCTGGTCGCCGTCAACGCCTGGGGGGATGTGGTCGATCCGCACACCGGGCGCATCATCGCCGGCACGCGCCGCGCGCCCGGCTCGCGCGAATTCGCCGGCTCGGCCGAGCTGATGAAGACGCGCCCGGCCGCGGGCATCCCCGGCAGGAACACGACGCTTGCCTTGGTGGCGACCAACGCGCGTCTGACGAAGGTGCAGGCAGCGAAGCTGGCGCAGATGGGCCAGCAGGGCCTGGTGCGCACCATCTCGCCGGTGCATACGTCGCTCGACGGCGACCTCTGCATCGGGCTTTCGGCCGGCGCGCTGGAGGCGAATCCGGACTCGCTGGGCGTCGCTGCGGCCGAGGCGGTGGCGCAGGCGGTGCTGCGCGCCGTCCGCACGGCGAAGACAATGGGCGGCGTGCCCGGCCTGGCGGGGTGACCCATGCGGCCGCTTTTGCTCTCCCTGCTGCTGTGCGGCGTTGCCGCCGCGCAGCCGCCGGTCTACTGGCTCCTGTGGTTCGACACCGAAGACTACATCGAGCCCTCCTCCGACGACGCCGCCCTGCGCCTCGCCGAAGGCCTGCGCGAGCGCGGCGTGCGCGCCACATTCAAGATCGTCGGCGAAAAGGCCCGCGTGCTGGTGCAACGCGGCCGCACCGACGTGCTGCGCGCGCTGGCCGCTCATGACATCGGCTACCACACGGAATTCCACAGCGTCCATCCCGCCCCGGCCGAATATCTTGCCGGCATGGGGCTGCTCGATGGCGCGGCCGAATTCTCGCGCCGCGAACGCGGCGGCTTCCTGCTGCTCGAAAAGCTCTTCGGAGTCCCGCCGAGCTGTTACGGCCAGCCGGGCAACTCCTGGGCCCCGCAGGTGAACCTCGCGTTGCGCGCCTGGGGCGTACGCGTCTACATGGACGACGCCGGCCAGGTGGGCTTCGACGAACAGCCTTTCTGGTACGGCGGCCTGCTCTACATCTTCAACCTCGGCCGGCACACCGTACGCGTCGACCTGAACAACCCGGCGCGCCTCGAAGAGGCAAAGCGGCGGTTCGATGCCGCCGCCGAATCCGTCCGCCGCCGGGGCGGCGGCGTGATTCAAACCTACTATCACCCCACCGAGTGGGTGACCACGGAATTCTGGGACGGTGTCAACTTTTCCCACGGCGCCAGCCCGGAGCGCAGTGAGTGGAAAAGGCCGCGGCTGCGAACGCCGGAGGCGCGCGAGCAGGCCTACCGGATCTTCTTCGAATGGGTCGATCACGTGCGCCGCACGCCCGGCCTGCGCATCGTAACCGCGCGCGAGGCGCCGGCGCTGTTCGAGCCGCGCGACGCTGCGCCGCCGGCAGGCCTGGCACGGCGGCTTGCCGAAAGCCTGGATGCCCATGAGGGCTTCTCCGCCGCCGATCTGCTGCTCAGCCTGCTCGGCCTTGAGCCTCAGCACGTCGAGGGGCCGCTGCGCCGTTCCACGACCACCTGGACGGAGCCTTCCATCCCCCGTCCGGCCTTGGAAAGAGCGAAGCGCGATGCGGCGGACTTCGTTCGCACTCATGGCCGTCTTCCGGACGAGGTTTGGCTCGGCAGCCAGCGTCTGTCACTCGAAGACTTCGCCGCAACGCTCGCCGGCGTCGCCGGCTCCGGCCCCGTCCCGGTGCGCCGCGGCCGCACGGATTTCGAGAAGCGCATCGGGACAGACGCCGCGCGCCTCTACAACTGGGTCATCCACCCCAGGGGCTTCGCGCCGGAGAGTCTGCTCGAGATGGCCCGGCTCCAGGCGTGGACGCTCAAGCCCGCACGGCTGCGCCGCTGACTCACTCGTAAGGCCAAACGGGCCGCGTGAACAGCCCGCCGTCCACCCAGAGCGTCTGCCCGGTGATGAAAGCGGCTCGGTCTTCGCAGAGAAACGCCACCGCCGCGCCCACGTCCGCCGGCAGCCCGATGCGGCCAAGCGGCGTCAGCCGCGACCACGTGCCCGCGTAGTCGCCCGCTTCCTGGCGGGTCCGTTCAATCTCGATCGCGCCCGGCGCCACACAGTTCACCCGGATGCGGTACGGGCCCAGCTCTACCGCCGCCACCTTGGTGAACTGTTCGATGCCGCCCTTGGAGGCGGTGTAGTTCACCAGTTTCGGGAACGGCCACTTGTTGCACCCGGAACCAATGTTGATGATGGCGCCGCCGCCCGAGTCCTTCATCGCCCGCGCCGCCCGCTGGGTGCACAGGAAACAGCCTTTCAGGTTGACGTCCAGCACGCGGTCCCATTCTTCTTCGCTCAGCTCAAGCAACGGCTTCCAGGTCTGGATGCCGGCGTTGTTGACCAGGATGTCGAGCCGGCCAAAGGCGGCAAGCACGCGCTCGAACATCGCATCCACCTGCGCGCTGATTGAGACATCGGCCTGGACGGGGAAGGCCCGGCGTCCGAGCGCGCGGATCTCCGCCGCGGCGGCTTCGGCCCCGGCGGCGTCCGTGTTGTAGTTCACCGCAACGTCGGCGCCCTGGCGCGCCAGCTCCAGGGCGATCCCTTTGCCCACGCCCTTGCTGGCGCCGGTGACAAGGGCGGTTTTTCCTTCCAGTGGCAGCTCCGGCATGCAGTCGATTCTACTTCTGCGCCGCGTCCGGCTCGAGGACCACATACGGAGCAGTGGCAGCGTCATTGCAGCCGTCGAAGGGACCGCCAGGCTCGAGCGTCAATCGCTCCCATCGCACGCCCTGCGGTAGCGCCAGCGCCGCCCAGCCCAGCGCGCGGGACACAAGCCCGGCCTCGCGCCCGTTCACCCGCACGTGCTCCGGCGCGCTCCCCCGCAGATGCAGCAGCAGCACCGCCCGCCGCTTTCCGGCCCCTTGCCCGCGCGGCGAGCGGAACACCAGACGCAGACTTCCACGCTCGCGCGCCGAGGCGACGCACGGCACGAGCACCGGCTGCGCCACCGACGCCGCCCCGCAGCCGAGAAGAACCAGAAAAAATCTGCGTGTCAGGGCCAGGAGTACTTGCTCCCCAGCCCCAATCTTATTCACACTTGGTAGACGGAGGCATCTGAACCCGAATTGAACCTCAAGCTGCCCGAGGCACTGCCCGTGCGGGAGCCGTCCGAGCGATGGACGGTGGCGGATGCACGGGACCTTTACGACATCGACCGCTGGGGCAAAGGCTACTTCTCGATCAGCGAGTCCGGCCACGTCCTCGTCCATCCCACCAAGGATCCGCGCCGTTACGTGGATCTGAAGGAACTCGTCGACACGCTCGTCCTCCGCGGCATCGACCCGCCGCTGCTGCTGCGCTTTCCCCAGATCCTGGGCCAGCAATTGCGCGAAATGTGGGAGGTCTTCGACGCCGCCATCCGCGACCACGACTATAAAGGCGCCTATCGCTGCATCTACCCCATCAAGGTGAATCAGCAGCGGCAGGTCGTGGAGGAGATCTACCAGCTCGGCCGTCAGTATGGGTTCGGCCTCGAGGCGGGCTCGAAGCCCGAGCTGCTGGCAGTGATGGCCATCGCCGACAACTCGACGCCGATCATCTGCAACGGCTTCAAGGACGATGAATACATCGAGCTCTGCATGCTGGCCCGCAAGGTCGGCCGCAACATCACGCCGGTGGTGGAGAAGTTCACCGAGCTTGACCTGATCCTGCAAAAGGCAGAAAAGCTCGGCGTCCGTCCTTCCATCGGCCTCCGCATCAAGCTCGCCAGCCGCGGCGCCGGGCGGTGGAAGTCCTCCGGCGGCTACCGCTCGAAATTCGGCCTCACCGTCACCGAGGCGATGCGCGCGCTGGAAACGCTCAGGGAGTTCGGGATGGAGGACTGCCTCAGGCTCCTCCATTTCCACCTCGGCAGCCAGATCACCAACATCCGCCACATCAAGGCCGCCGTCATCGAGGCGGCGCGCGTCTACGTGGAACTGAAAAAGCAGGGCGCGGGCCTGGAGATCCTCGACGTCGGCGGCGGGCTCGGCATCGATTACGACGGCTCGCAGACGGACTTTGAATCGAGCGTGAACTACACGCTTCAGGAATACGCCAACGACATCGTCTATCACGTGCAGAACATCTGCGACGAGGCCGAGGTCCCTCATCCGACGATCATGAGCGAGAGCGGCCGCGCCATCGCCGCCTATCACAGCGTGCTCGTGTTCAATGTGCTCGGCGTGAGCGGCTTCGGCGAGGAGCAGGTGCCGGACACCCTGCCCGACGATGCCGAACAGCCCCTGGTGGATCTGCTCGAGACCTACCGCAACCTCAGCATGAAGAACCTGCTCGAGAGCTTCCACGACGCCCAGCAGGCTCTCGACTCCGCGCTCAACCTCTTCAGCCTCGGCTACCTTCCGCTCAAACAGCGCTGCCTCGCTGAAAACCTCTACTGGCTCATCTGCCGCCGCGTCTACTCCATGGCCAGGCAGATGGACGTGTTCCCGGAAGAGCTGGAGGGCCTGGAAAGCATGCTCTCCGACACCTACTTCTGCAACTTCTCGCTGTTCCAGAGCATGCCGGACAGCTGGGCGGTGAAACAGCTCTTCCCCATCATGCCCATCCATCGCCTCGGCGAGCGGCCCACGCGCCACGCCGTCCTCGGCGACATCAGTTGCGACAGCGACGGCAAGGTGGACCAGTTCATCGACCGCCGCGACGTCAAGAAGACGCTTCCCCTGCATTCGTTCAACGGCGAGCCCTATTACCTGGGCGCCTTCCTCGTCGGCGCCTATCAGGAGATCCTCGGCGACCTGCACAACCTCTTCGGCGACACGCACGCCGTGCACGTGCGCGTCAACGAGCAGAACAAGCCGGTGCTCGAGGCCGTCATCCGCGGCGACAGCGTGAAAGAGGTGCTGGCCTACGTGCAGTTCAGCTCCTCGCAACTGCTCGAACAGTTCCGCCGCGACGTCGAGGAAGCGGTGATGGAGGGCAAGATCGGCTACGAAGAGAGCGGACGCCTGCTCAAGTTTTACGAAGACGGCCTCTACGGTTACACGTATCTCGAAGACGCCCATCGCACCTGAGTGGCCGGGCGCGGTCAGAAGACCAGCGGCCTGCGGTCGTAGGGAGCGGCCTTGCCGAATTTGACCGCGTAGATACGCCGGTGCGCCTCGCGCGCGTACTCGACCAGCGGCCGATAAGGCAGGTCGAGCACGTTCAGAAAGCCGTAATTCAGCCTCTCCAGATCCGACGGGCGGCCTGTCGGCAGGTCGTCAACGAGCTGGAACCAGTGAGTCCCGATCAGCGCCGGATGCGCCGCCGCGTTCTCCACGTAGTAGCGGTAGGCGATGCCCCGCTGCGTCTGGTCTTTCACCTTGTGCGTCCAGTAAAACAGGCCCTGGAGGCCGCGGCCCGGTGCGCAGGCGGTGAACTCGCCAATGAGCACCGGCCGGCCGGAGAGTCTGGCATAGCGGTCCAGCCGCGCCGGGTCCGGGCGAAAATCCTCGGTATAAATATTAATCGAAAAGACGTCAAAAAGCGACGACATTTCCACCCATTCATCCGCCGGATTTCCAGCAAAACGGATGCCAAGAATCAAATGGTTGGGGTCATGCCGCCGGATGGCCGCAATGATCGTCTCGAAATATTTCCGGCCGCAGACGTAGGTCCATCCGCGCCGGATCTCCTCCGCTTTTTCCGGATTCTCTTTCAGCCGGCGCAGCAGCTCGGCCTTCGTCGCAGACGGCTCGGGATCTTCCAATAACATCTCCGCCCAGGGCTTCAGTGAGCCGAACTCGCGCGCCCAGTGCGGCTCGTTGCCAATGAACCAGCCGATGAGATTCGGGTCGTCCCGCAGCGGAGCGCACTGCTTTCTCGCCGCCTCATCGACATTGCGCTCGAATTCTTCGCTGAACACGTCCGGAAAGTCCCACGGGAAAGGAAACGTCTTTTTCGTCGTCCACCCGCTCAACGGGAGGACATACGCCATGCCGGCGGTAGTGGCGATGTCGGGGTCGCTCCAGTTGCCGATCGTATTAAATCCCCAGTTTTTCAGCCGCGCAAGGACGGATTTCTTCCACTCTTCCTGCCAGTTCTCCCCATATCGCCGCATGATGTTGGCCACATGGAAGGAGACGTCCCTGCCGGGCGTGAGCCAGGCCGGCCCCGCCGGAGGCAGCTTCTCGAAGAGAAACTCGCGCCCGGTCACGCGCGTCGCAAACGAGCCCTGCTTCCATCCCACCAGATCCATGCCCGTTGAAAAGAACGGGTGACCGTGCGGGTCCAGGAGGAACCAGCGCCCTTCGATCTGCGCCACCCGGAAGAAGCCAGCCCGGCCCGTCGCGTTCGCCGGGTTGGCGGTCTGTCGGCGGTAGCCTCCCAGCGGGCAGTAGTCGGGATATTCGGCGCGCGGCAGGCGGTCTTCCGCCCACAGTTTCCCGAGCTCCTCCAGTGAGTGCGCCTTGCCCGGCCAATCCTCGCCGATCCACTGCCCGAAGGCGTCAATGACGGGCTTCCGGTCCAGAATGTCGTCTGGCACGTCTTCGGCGGAGAGCGCGAGCCTTGAGAGCGTCAGCGTGGAATCAGCGGCCGGGTATTTCATGCGGATGACGATCTCTTCCACGCGCTCGAAGGTGAACAGCCGCTCCGGCCACGCCTTGTAGCCGAGCGGCAACAACGGCGTCATGGTGCGTGTCTGCCAGAAAGCCTCAAAGGGAATGAAGGCGCGGATCCGCAATCCCGGCAGCGGTTCCATGATCAGGCTCTTGACTGTCTGCCCGTCGGAAAAGCCGAACGCGAAAGGTTCGAGCGTGGACGCGACAAACTCGAACGTGAGGCCGCGCCAGGGGCGCCAGTCCGAAGGCCAGCGCAGGCGCGGCACGGCGATCCGGTGCTCTGGAAGCCGCTCGCCTGCGGGGAATTTCAGGACGAAAGGCCCCTCGGCGGGCGGTGGCGCCGGCGCGCGATAGTTCCACAGCAGCTCGATGTCGGCGCCCCCGATGGCGTGCGCATCCACGTAAGCAAACCGCCCGCTGCCTGCCTTCCCTGTCTCGCCCCACGAGCCGGACATCGTCACCGGATAGCCGAGCGACTCCCACCGGCGGATCGCCGCATCCATGTCAGGCACGTCAAACGCCAGGTGGTGGAACCCCTCGCCGTGCTTTGCCAGATGGTCCTCGTAGACGTTCGGCCCGCGCAGCGGCTGGATCCATTCGAACGGCATCTGCGCGTGCCGCTGCCATCCCAGCCGCATGTCGAAATCCGCCGGCCGCCGCCGGTACGTCTTGTCACCGAGATCCGGATGCGTGAAAGTGAATGGCGGAAAGCCGAGCCGCGCCCAGAACGCCGACACCGGCTCCGGGTCGCGCACGACAAAGGCCAACTGCGACACGCGCATCGAGCCCGCCGGGCCGCCGGAGTTCCTCCCGCGAGTCATCAACGCCAGGACGAACTTGCCTTCGCGGGCCGTGTCCAGGAACGCGTAGGCGGTGGTCTCTCCGCCAAGGGTCAGTTCCCCCTGTTCGATCACCGCGACGCCGGCGCTTTGGAACCGTTCAATCTCCCGTCGCCACGTTTCCCGGTCCGGCATCTCATAGGCGAGCGCGAAGACCCCAGCGCCGCGCTGGCGGAGGAAACGCGCCAGCGGGCCTGCTCCCGCCGCCGGCTGCACCCAGTCGGCGCGGAGATTGGCAAAGTAACCACTGGCGGCCAGCCCGCCGTGCGGCGCGCCGCCCGTCGGCCGGAACTCCGCCGCTGCCGGCTCGTCCACGGGGATTCCAATTCTGCGCCAGGCTTCCGCCGTGCCTTCGGCATCCGGCACGACCCAGATGAGCCGCGCCACGCGCCGGTAAGGCTCTGGCATCTGGGCCGCTGCTGAAACCGTCAGCAGCAGGGCGAACATCAGCCGCTGCATGGGCCCTCCTTGCTGGAACCGCAGACATTGTACCAGCGGATCCTCGCGTGTGGACCCGCAAAACGCGCCGGCCCTGGGTGATAGCATGATCGCCATGCTGCCCAGAGGAATCTCCCGTCGCGAATACCTCCGCGTCGTCTCCGCCGTTCCCGCCGCGGCCGCCCTTCAGACCAGCACCGAGGAAGACCGCGAGCGCCGCATGAAGTGGTGGCGGCAGGCGCGTTTCGGCATGTTCATCCACTGGGGCCTCTACAGCGTGCTCGGACGCCACGAGTGGGTGATGGAAAACGAGGGAATCCCCGTGGCCGAATACGAACAGCTCGCCCGGCAGTTCCGCCCGAAGCCCTGGCCTGCGCGCGAATGGGCCGCGCTGGCCAAAAAGGCCGGGATGAAGTACATGGTGATGACCACCAAGCACCATGAGGGGTTCTGTCTGTTCAACACGTCCACTACTTCGTACTGCGCGCCCAAACAGGCCGCCCGCCGGGACCTGGTGAAGGAGTTTGTGGACGCCGCCCGCGCTGAAGGCCTGCGCGTCGGCTTCTACTACTCGCTGATGGACTGGCATCACCCCGACGGCGCCCGCTGCCGCGAAGACGACGCCGCCCGGCGCCGCTTCGTCGACTACATCCACACGCATGTCCGTGAACTGATGACCAATTACGGCAAGGTGGACATCCTGTGGTATGACGTCGCCTGGCCGCTCGACGCCGAAGGATGGGAGAGCCTGAAGATGAACCGGATGGTCCGCCAGCTCCAGCCGGACATCATCATCAACAACCGCAGCCGCGTGCCGGAGGACTTCGACACGCCCGAGCAGCGCATCGAGGCCTCGAAGGCGCGCGACTGGGAGTCCTGCATGACGATGAACGACAGTTGGGGCTATCACCGCGCCGACGATAACTGGAAATCGCCGCGCCAGTGCCTGCGCAATCTCATCACCTGCGCCCGTCTCGGCGGCAACTACCTGCTCAACATCGGCCCCATGCCCGACGGCAGCGTGCCGCCCGAAAGCGTCCGCATTCTCACCGAAATGGGCCAGTGGCTGGCCCGCAACGGCGCCTCCGTCTACACGGCGGAGCCCTGCCAGGTGTCGCGCTCCAACTACATGAACTTCACGCGCATCGGCAACACGCTCTATGCGCACGTCCACTACTGGCCGGGCAGCACGGTGACGCTGGGCGGACTGCGCAACAGGGTCATCTCCGCGCGCCTGCTCGCCACCGGCACGCCGGTGAAGTTTGAACAGGACGACTTCCGCGTCCGCTTCACCGGTCTGCCGGAAACGCCGCCGGACCGGCCCCTCACGACGATCGCCATCGAATGCGACGGCGTGCCGCGGCAGGACATGGACTTCGTGCGCACTCAGCGTCCGCGCCGCGAGCCCTGATGCAGCGCGCGGCCGCATCCATGCCTCCGGAGGGCGGTCCCCCGCAGCACTTGTCCTGCCGCAGCGCGCAATGATAGAGTCGCCTCCTGACCCCTCTTCTCACGCATGCGACTCAACGCCACGCTCGTCAAGTCCACCGTGGTGGCCGCTCTCGGCGGGCTCCTGTTCGGATTTGATACCGCCGTCATCGCCGGCGCCACCAGCGCCCTTCAGCGCCTCTTCGCACTGTCGCCCGCGATGCTGGGCCTCACCGTGGCCAGCGCCCTCTACGGCACGATCCTGGGCGCGATGTTTGCCGGCGTCCCGGGCGACCGCTGGGGCCGCCGCGCCAGCCTGCGCGTGCTCGCGGTGTTGTACCTGGTGAGCGCGCTCGGCTGCGCTTTGGCGTGGAACTGGGCATCGTTTGTCGCTTCGCGCTTCCTCTGTGGACTGGCCATCGGCGGCTCGTCGGTCCTCGGTCCGATGTACATCGCCGAGATCGCGCCGGCGCGGTGGCGCGGCCGTCTGGTGGGCTTTTTCCAGTTCAACATCGTCTTCGGGATTCTGCTGGCCTACTTCTCGAATTACCTGGTCGGGCTGGCCGGCTTCGGCGATGCGGAATGGCGCTGGAAGCTGGGCGTCGCCGCCGCCCCGGCCGCGCTCTTTCTGCTGATGCTTTATACGATCCCGGAAACGCCCCGCTGGCTGGCCAAGAAACAGCGCGTGGCCGAAGCGGGCGAGGTCCTGCGGCTGAACGGCGAGCCGGACTGGCAGAAGGCGCTCGACGAAATTGTCGCTTCGCTGGATGCTGAACATGGTCACGCCGATGAGCCGCTGTTCCAGCGCAAGTACCTGAAGCTGGTGCTGATCGCCATCGCCATCGGCATGTTCAACCAGTTGAGCGGCATCAACGCGATTCTCTATTACCTGAACGACATCTTCGCCCGCGCCGGCTTTGACAAGGTCTCAGGCGATCTTCAGGCCGTCGCCGTCGGCTTTACGAACCTCGTGTCGACGATCATCGCGATGAGCGTGATTGACAGAATCGGCCGCAGGAGCATGCTTCTGGTGGGCAGCGTCGGCTGCGCCGCCAGCCTCGCCGGCGTCGCCTGGATCTTCTCCACCCAGGCTCACCAGCATCTGCTCGTGTGGCTGCTGGTCGCCTTCATCGCCTTTTTCGCCTTCTCCCAGGGCGCGGTCATCTGGGTCTACCTGAGCGAGATCTTCCCCACGCGGGTCCGCGCGAAAGGCCAGAGCCTGGGCAGCTTCACGCACTGGGCGATGAACGCCCTGATCAGCGGCATCTTCCCGGTGATTGCCGCCGAGTCCGGCGCGGCGCCGTTCGTGCTGTTCGCCGCCATGATGGCGGTGCAGTTCTTCGTGGTGCTGCTGTTCTTCCCCGAAACGAAGGGGCACACACTGGAAGAAATGCAGCACCGCCTGGGCATCGACTGAACGAAGCGCGTCTGCTTCGGCTACAAACCACGCCGCGATCGTTTCGCCCCATCTCTTCTGAGCCGCGACTGGAGCGAGCGCGTCAGGACAGGGACCGGTTGGCGGCCCGCAGCGCGCGTTCACGCTGTGCCGCGGCCGCTCGTTGTAGCGGCTCGGTTGAGTTTCCCTTCGCGATTCGTGCTGTTGTGATAGATTGCCCCCGTGATGCTGTTTCGACTGTCTCTGCTCTGCTGGATCGCGCTTTCCGCCTTCGGCGCGTCGGACTGGATCGACCTGACGCCGCCGGACACGCCGCTCGGCAGGGAAATCCCTGGCTGGACACGCGTTCCCATCCCTCCGGTCGGGCCGGTCAACTCTGCGCCGCAATGGCGAGTGGACGCCGCCTCGAAGACCATTCTCTGCACCGGCCAGGGCGGCCATGAGTGGCTGATGTATGAGAAGCCGTTTGGCGATTTCGTGCTCGAGGTCGAATGGCGCTTCACGCCTCGCGAAGGCGAAACGAAATACAACAGCGGCATCGGCGTGCGCCTGTCCCGTTATGGCGAGCTCTGGACGCAGGCGCAGACGGGCCTGGCCGGCGGCTGGCTGTTTGGCATGAACTTCGTCAATGGCGAGCTCGTGCGCGTCAACCTTCGCGATCAGATGACGGAAAACCGCGTCAAACCGGCGGGCGAGTGGAACCGCTATGAGATCCGCGCCGAGGGCGACACCATCACCCTCTCCGTCAATGGCGCGGTGACCAGCGTCATGAAAGGCGTCGCACTGCGGAAAGGATACATCGGGCTCGAGGCCGAAGGCTTCGAAATTGCTTTCCGCAACCTCCGCATCCGCCCGCTTTAGCCGGCGTCAGCTATATAGCCGGTCCCAGCTCCGCTCGTTGTTCCAGTTCTCGGTCGGCTCGAAGTAACCGGTGCCCGGAGCCAGATGCTTCTTCACCTCGTCGGGGTTGGGCTCCACGCCCAGCCCCGGCTTGTCCGGCACCACCGCGAAGCCCTTCTCGTAAATCGGCTGCTCGTTGCCGGTGACCAGGTTCGACCACCACGGCACGTCCACCGAGTGGTGCTCCAGCACGAGAAAATTCTCCGTGGCCGCCGCACAGTGAACGTTGGCCATGAACGAAATCGGCGTCCCGGCGAAGTGCATCGCCATTGCATGGCCGTATTCCATCACCGCGTCGCCGATTTTCTTCGTCTCCAGCAGCCCGCCCGCCGTCGCCAGGTCCGGGTGAAAGATGTCCACGGCGTGCTGGCGGGCCAGTTCGATGAACGGCTCTTTCAGATAGATGTCTTCGCCCGTCAGCGTCGGGATGTCCACCGCCAGCGTGATCTGTTTCCACAGCTCGGTCTCCGTCCAGGGAATCATGTCTTCGAGCCACGCCAGGTTATATTTTTCCAGCGCCTTGCCGAGCCGGATGCAGGAATTCACCCCAATGTGGCCGAAGTGGTCTGCGGCCAGCGGGATGTCCCAGCCGACCATTTCGCGGATCTGTGCCACGTAATCGCACATCAGCCCGATGCCCTTCTCGGTCAGTTCCATCCCGGTGAACATGTGCTTCGTCCAGGTGGACGTGCGCTGCGTGACGCCCGCGGGCGCGGTCACCGCTCCGGGGACTTTTTCCACCAGGTCGATGCCGAGGTCCATCTTCAGCCACGTGAACCCTTCATCGCGGCGCTTCTTCAGCCGCTCGCCGTAGACCTTGGGATCATGCGATTCGGTGGTGTCCGCATACAGCCGGATCCGGTCCCGGAACTTGCCGCCCAGAAGCTGATACGCGGGCACGTTGTAGGCCTTGCCCGCCAGATCCCAAAGCGCCATCTCGATGCCGCAGACGCCGCCCGCCTGCCGCGCGTGGAAACCAAACTGCTTGATCTTGCGAAAAACCTTGTCCACGTTGCAGGGATTTTCGCCGAGAATGCGCGATTTCAGCATCAGCGCGTAGGTGACGCTCGCCCCATCGCGCACCTCGCCGTAGCCGCTGATGCCCTGGTTGGTGTCAATGCGGATGATCGGGCAGCGCATGGGCGCATCGATGATGTGCGCGAACCTCAGGTCGGTGATCCGCAGCGCCGAGGGCTTCGAGTTCGTGTTGACGTGGTTCTGATAGGCCTGGATCGTCTCTTCCGCCCAGAAGCCGGCTGCGGCGACGCCCGCGGCCGTCTTCAGGAATCCGCGCCGGCTCGCTCCGCGGCGCCGGTTCTGCCACCACTTCCTCGTCGCTTTCTCCATCGCTTCCTCCCTCGCTCACTTTTCGCGCTTCGGCATGCGCACCTTTGAGCCCTTCGACTCGGCCCACCGGTTGAACTCATCGATCATCTGCGGCGTCCACTGTGCGTCGATCTGGCCAGGCGTATACTTCTGCTCCCGCAGCATCTGATGGCCCCACTCGTCGCGCAGGCGCGTCAGTTCGCTCTCATCGGCGACCTTCTCGGCCAGGTGCGCCGGAATGAAGACGACGCCCTCGGGGTCGCTCAGCACCACGTCTCCCGGCAGCACGGTCGCCTGCCCGATGCGGATCGGGACATTGATGCCCATGAGCGTGACCTCGGCAATGGCGCTCGGATCAAAACCCCGGCAGAAGATCTTGAACCCCTCGATCTCCATCAGTCCGCTCACGTCGCGCACCGCACCGTCCACCACCAGGCCCGTGCCGGTCTTGGTCCAGATCGACGTGCCCAGGTTGTCGCCAATGATGGTGCCGTCCTTGATCTTGCCGAACAGATCCACCACCATCACGTCGCGCTTGACCAGCGTGTCGATCACCCAGGAGTTCTGCCCGCGCCCGACGCGGTTCTCCTTCCTGCCCATGTCCATCACGAAGCTGTCGACGTCCGGCCGCCGCGGCATGAACACGGCCGTCACCGCGCGTCCCACCAGACGGTCGCCGGCCGGGTCCTTCACGTTCACCGTCTTCCAGTTGCCTTCGAACTGATTGTGATAGCCGAGCCGCCGCAGCGTGCCCCAGGCTTCCTCGGCCGTGGTCAGCTTCAGGCGGTCGAGCACTTCATCGGGCACCTTCGGACGTCCGTCCGGAAACCGCTCGCCCTTCCATTCGCGCGTCAGCGCGATTCGCATCTCGTTGTTGAACAGGCCAAGCTGCGCGCCCGCCTGCGGCGCCGCCATCGCCACCAGCACCAGCCCGCCAACGGTGCACTTCCATCTCATCGCAGTCACCCTCCTCGGAAACGCGTGGATCCAGACCGAAACCTCGGGCAAACCCGGCCCGCGGGTCCGGATGCGCGTATTCTTTCAAACCGCGGCGCGGCTTTCAAATGAAGAAGCCTGCATCCGGCCCGGCCGCTACCAGAAGCGGTGATTGTGGGCCACCACATCCGGGAACACATACGCGTACAGCGTCACCAGCAGCCCGATCACGAGCGCCAGCGCCAGCCCGTGCTTGGCGACGGCACGGAAGAGGTCGCCTTCCTTTCCTTCGATCCCCGCCGCCACACAGGCGATGATCAGCGACTGCGCCGCCACCATCTTGCCCATCACCCCGCCGGTGGAATTCGCCGCCGCCATCAGCACCGGATCGAGCCCCAGCTTTGTGGCCGTCACCACCTGAAGGTTGCCGAACAGCGCGTTCGACCCCGCATCCGTGCCGCTCAGCGCCACCCCCAGCCAGCCGATGAAGGTGCCGAAAACCGGATACAGCGCGCCCGTGTGCGTCATCGCCAGGCCCATCACCGCGTCCATGCCGCAGTAGCGGATCACATACGCCATGCAGATCATGCAAAGGATGGCGAGAAAGCTGTAGCGCATCCGGTACAGCGCGCGGCGGAACACGCGCAGCGTCGCACCCACTGAGAGTCCCAGCACCGGACCAGCCACAAACCCCGCCAGCACCGTCGCCGTGCCAACGCTTGCCAGCCAGTCAAAGCTGAAGATCGCCGATTCGACCACGTCCTTCTCCACCACCGGCGCCGTGCGGATCACCATCTGATGCAGCCCGGGCACCGGTGCCTTGTAGGAGGTCTTTCCGATCGCCGCCTTCACCGACGGGATCCCCCACAGGATGACGAACAGCGCGATGAGCGCGAACGGCGACCAGGCGTGAATCACCTCGCGCGCCGTGTAATGCCTGCGTGCGGGCCGCGCCCGGCCGGCCTCTTCCGCAAAGTGAAACTCGGTGCCCGGCTTCCAGTACTTGAAGAAGACGGCCGAAACGAGCAGCGTGCCCATGCCGCTCATGATGTCAACGAGGTTGGGATCCACGTAATTCGACCAGAAGAACTGGATCCCGGCGAAGCTGAAACCCGCCACCACACACGCGGGCCACACCTGCAAGGTCTCTCTCCAGCCGACCATCGAGCGCACCAGCCAGAACGGCAGAATGGCCGCGATGGGCGGCAGAATCCGGCCCATCGTGGCGCTCAGGTCGCTTTCCGGCAGCCCCGTCACCGCGCTCAGCGCGCGCACCGGATTCCCCATGCCGCCCCACGCCACCGGCGCCGTGTTCGCCATCAGGCACACCACCGCCGTCTCAAACGGCCGGAACCCCAGCCCGATCATCATCGCCGCCGTCACCGCCACCGGCGCGCCGCCGCCGCCGGCGCCCTCCAGCACGGAACCGAAACAGTAGGCGATGAGCAGCATCTGCACGCGGCGGTCGTCGGTGATCGCGCCGATCGAGCCCTTGATCGTCTCGAAGTGCCCGCTCTCCACCGTCAGGTCGTATACGAACACCGCGCCCACCACCACCCAGGCGATCCACAACGCCGCATACACGCTGCCGTGCGCGGCCGCCGCCAGCACCATCGGCGCCGGCATGCGGAACACGAGCGCCGCCACCAGCATGCTGGCCGCCAGCGCATACAGCGCCGCCAGGTGCGCAGCGGTCCGGCGCACCGCCAGCAGATAGAACAGCACCGTCACCGGGATCGCCGCCGCCAGAGTGGAAAGCGCGGCGTTGCCAAGCGGATTGTAGTTCTGTGTCCAGGGCTGCATCGAAGGCCTTTCCGCGGAGCGGCATCATCATATCAAACGAATCCTTGCCGCCCGCCGCTGTGCCACGCTGGAAACAGGATGCGCTCGATTTGTGTTTTCTGCGGTTCCAGCTCCCGCGCGAGGGAGGTCTATCTGGAGGCCGCGCGCCGCACGGGCCGCGAGATCGCCCGCCGGGGCCTCCGGCTCGTCTACGGGGGCGCCGGCGTCGGACTCATGGGCGCGCTGGCCGATGCGGCGCTCGAAGCCGGCATCGAAGTCGTGGGCGTGATCCCGCAGGCGCTGGTCGAGCGCGAAGTCGCCCATTCACGGCTCACCGAACAGCATGTGGTCGAATCCATGCATGACCGCAAGGCGCTGATGAGCGAGCTCGCCGACGCCTTTCTGGCGCTGCCCGGCGGGCTGGGCACGCTCGACGAGCTGTTCGAGACGCTCACCTGGGCGCAGCTCGGCCTGCACCGCAAGCCCGTCGCACTTCTCAACGTGGAAGGCTACTTTGACGACCTGCTGCGCTTCTGCGACCGCGCCGCTGCCGAGGGCTTTCTCCACCCGGCTCACCGGAACATGATCCTTGCGGGCGCCGATGTGGGAACGCTGCTCGATGCGATGGAACGCCATGTCCACCCGGACGCTGGAAAATGGTGGGCACGCCCCTGACCCCGCAGGCGCATAATTGGGATAAGACATGTTTCGCACCATCCGGGAGCAGATCGACACGATTTTCCGTGAGGATCCCGCCGCCAAGAGCGTGATCGAGATCCTCTTCTGTTACCCGGGCTTCCATGCGATTCTCTTTCATCGCCTCGCCCACCGGCTCTACCGCGCCGGATTTACGACGCTGGCGCGCATGATCAGCCAGACGGCGCGTTTCCTCACCGGCATTGAGATCCATCCTGGCGCGCAGATCGGCCGCCGTTTCTTCATCGATCACGGCATGGGCGTCGTCATCGGTGAGACGGCGATCATCGGCGACGACTGCCTGCTCTACCAGGGCGTCACGCTCGGCGGCACCGGCAAGGAGCGCGGCAAGCGTCACCCGACGCTTGGCAACCACGTCGTCGTCGGCAGCGGCGCCAAGGTGCTCGGCAACATCACCATCGGCAACCATGTGCGCATCGGGGCGGGCTCGGTGGTGCTCAAGTCCGTGCCGGATCATTCCACCGTGGTCGGCGTGCCGGGCCGCATCGTGCGCACGCGGCTCGACAACGAAGAGGTGCTTGAGCACGCCAAGCTCCCGGATCCCGAAGGCCAGGCCATCGAGCTTCTTACGCAACGCGTCGAGCAGCTCGAACGCATGGTCCGCGAACTGTCCGAACGGCTGGCCGCGTCGACTCAGGACAGGGGAGACGTGGCCAGCGCGTAACGGAAACTGTTTTCCGCCAACTGCCGCAGTTCGTCGTCGGTGAAGCCGAACACGTCCCGCGCCAGCTCATACTCGCGCACAAGCGTCGTGCCGAACAGCGCCGGATCGTCGGTGTTCAGCACAATCGGGACGCCCGCCTCGAACAGCCGCCGCACCGGGTGGTCTTCGAGCCTCGGCACGGCGCCGGTGCAGACGTTGCTCGTGATGCAGATCTCGAGCGGCACATCGCGCCGCCGCAGCTCCTCCAGCAGCGCCGGATCCTCAATGGCGCGGATGCCGTGCCCGATCCGCCGCGCCCCGCACTCCAGCGCCTCCCAGACGCTTTCCGGCCCCGTCGTCTCGCCGCCGTGCGGCACCGCCGCCAGACCGTGGCGGCGGACGAATTCGAACACCTCGCGGTAGGCCCGCGCCGGGCCGCGCGCCTCGTCGCCGCCGATGCCGAAGCCCACAACTCCACGCTCCCTCCATCGCACCGCCGCCTCGGCCGTGGCCCGCACATGGTCAAGCCCGAACTGCCGCACGGCATCGAAGATGAACCGCACCGGCACGGGGCCTTGGGCGGCGGCCTCGACGATCGCCGGGAAGAATTCATCCAGCGGCAGCCCCCGCCACAGCAGCACCCCGGCGCTCACGTTGATCTCCGCCTGGCGCACGCCCTGCTCCGCCAGCCGCTCGGCCAGTGTCCGCATCACCAGCGCGAAATGTTCCGGCCGCCGAAGGCAACCATGCACCCACTTGAACGCCTGAAGAAATTCCCCAAAGTCCCGGAATCGCATCCGCGCCCGCGCCTCCTCCACGGTGAGTCCGGCCACGATGCGGCACAGCGTCTCCGGTTCCGCCGCGCCCTCCAGATGCAGGTGCAGCTCGGCCTTGGGCAATGACCTCAGGTCCATGAATTGCCATAATAGCCGCATGAACCCCGGTGATTTTGAGGCAATTGTCGGAGGTTATCACGGCGATCCGTTCTCCGTCCTCGGCCCTCACCGTGTCGAAGATGGCTGGGTGGTGCGCGCCTTTTTGCCGCACGCCGCCGAAGCCGCGCTCCTGCTGGAAGGCGGCGGGCGCGTGCCCATGGCCCGGCTGCATCCCGGCGGCATCTATGGCGCGCAGCTCGCGCGCGACCCCGGCCGCTATGTCATCGAAATCGTCCTCTATCGCGGCGGCTCGGAAATCATCGAAGATCCCTACCGCTTCGGCCTGCTGCTGTCCGACTTCGACGTCTGGCTCCACGCCGAAGGCACCCATTACGAAGCCTGGCGCACCATGGGCGCCCATCTGATGGAAATCGACGGCGTGCACGGCTGCCGCTTCGCCGTCTGGGCGCCGAACGCCGAGGCGGTCTGCGTCGCCGGCAGCTTCAACCAGTGGGACGCCTACCGCCACCCGATGCGCCGCCGCGAGGGCGGCATCTGGGAAATCTTTCTCCCCGGCGTCCGCCAGGGCGACATTTATAAGTATTTCGTCCGGTCGAAAATCTTCGGCGTTTCCGAAATGAAGTGCGATCCTTATGCCTTCGCCAGCGAAACGCCGCCGCGCACCGCCTCGATGGTCTGGAAGCTCGATTCCTACGAATGGGGCGACCAGGAGTGGATGGAGCGCCGCGCCCGCACCAACTGGCTCGAACAGCCGGTGAGCTGCTACGAAGTCCATCTCGAGTCCTGGATGAAGACTCCCGAAGGCGAACCGCTCAGCTACCGCGAACTGGCTGCGCATCTGGTTCCTTACGTCCGGCGGCTCGGCTACACGCACATCGAGCTGATGCCCGTCATGGAGCACCCCTACGCCGGAAGTTGGGGCTACCAGGTGACCGGCTACTACGCCCCCACCGCACGCTTCGGCACGCCGGATGACTTCAGGTTTTTCATCGACTCCTGCCACCGCGCCGGCATCGGCGTCATCGCCGACTGGGTGCCGGGCCATTTTCCGAAGGACGCCCACGGCCTGGCCCGCTTTGATGGCACCGCCTGCTATGAATACGAGGACCCGCGCCTCGGCGAACACCGGGAATGGGGCACGCTCGTGTTCAATTACGCGCGGAATGAAGTCAAGAATTTCCTCATTTCCAACGCGCTTTTCTGGCTGAAGGAGTACCATATCGACGGCCTGCGCGTGGACGCCGTCGCCTCCATGCTCTACCGCGATTACGGCCGCAAGGAAGGCGAATGGGTGCCCAATATTTACGGCGGTAACGAGAACCTTGAGGCCATCGCCTTCCTGCGCAAATTCAATGAGGAGGCGCACAAGGTGCCCGGCGCGGTGACCATCGCCGAGGAATCCACCTCCTTTGCCGGCGTCTCGCACCCGGTCTACGCCGGCGGCCTCGGCTTCACCTTCAAGTGGAACATGGGCTGGATGCACGACATGTTCGCCTACTTCCGCACCGACCCGCTGTTCCGCAAGTTCCGCCACAACCAGATCACCTTCAGCCTGATCTACGCCTTCACCGAGAACTTCCTGCTGCCCGTCTCCCACGACGAGGTCGTCCACGGCAAGGCGTCCCTCATCGCCAAGATGCCGGGCGACGAATGGCAGCGCTTCGCCAACGTGCGCGCCTTCCTCGGCTACATGTACGGCCACCCGGGCAAGAAGCTCCTGTTCATGGGCTGCGAGCTCGGCCAATACGAGGAATGGAACTGGCAGGCGCAGCTCCGTTGGGATCTGTTGCAGTACGATTTCCACCGCTCGCTTCAGGAATACGTCCGCGAACTGAACCATTTTTACGTCTCAGAACCGACCCTGTACGAGGTCGATTTCCACTGGAACGGCTTCGAATGGATCGATTTTCAGGACGTTGATTCGAGCGTCATCAGCTTCATCCGCCGCGCCAAAAACGGCCGTGATTTCACCGTCTGGGTCTGCAATTTCACCCCTGTCGTGCGGCACAATTACCGCATCGGCGTCCCCGAGCCCGGCCTCTACCGCGAGGTCTTCAACAGCGACCGGAAGCATTTCGGCGGCAGCGGCGTGGTCAACGACGGAGAACTGTGGACGGACCGCGTGGAGATGCACGGCCGCCGGCAGAGCCTTTCGCTCACCCTGCCGCCGCTGGCCGTCGCCGTCTACCGCCGTGTGGGAGGCTGAAAGCGATGCACGATCCGCTCTTTCTGTCCTTCTGGCTGAAGCACTACTCGGCCATCGCCATGCCGCTTTATCTGAAGAAGGCCGCCGCGGTCTTCCCGCAATCGAAGCTGCTGCCCGGCGGCGTTCTCCGCATCTATCCGCTCAGCTTTCAGGAGGCGCCTCTGCACGAAGAATACTTCGATGGCGCGCTCGACCCGCAGGCCGCCGCCGAACGCGCGCAGCTTCACCTGAACGACGACGTCTGCTTCCAGGTGCAGCTCCGCTGGGACCTCTACCAGTGGACCGGCGACTGGGAGCTGAAGCCCTCCACCGTCTACCTGGAAATCTTCGGCCCCGAGTTCGACACGCCCCGCGGTGAGCACGTCCGCATCGACCTCGGCCCGCAGCGGCTCTACCTGCCCGAAGAGAAGAGCGACAACCTGCGCCCTGTCCAGGCCAACATCCGCAGCCTGCTCCACCTGGCGCAGGACCTCGAAAACGAACTCGTCGCCGAACGCCGCCTGCTCTGGTCAGAGGACGAGGAGAATTTCGCCGAGCGGCTCAAGGCGCTGCTAGACTGACGCCCCGCGCGCCCGCGGCGCCAGCCGCTCAATGGCATCCAGCAGCTCCTTCGGCAGGAACGGCTTCAGCAGCGCTTCCACCCGCGGCCGGTATGCCGCCGGAAGCGCCGCCGGGCTATACGGCGTGCCGCTCGAAACAATCACGCGCACCTGGGGAGCGGCTTCCAGCAGTTGCGGCAGCAGCTCCTGGCCGGAGATATCCGGCAGCTTCAGATCCAGCACCACGACCGAGTACGGGCACGGCGCGGCGCGGCACCTGGCGAGCGCGTCCCGCCCGGTTTCGCAGGAGTCCACCTGATGGCCGGAGCGCTCCAGATACCGCGCCAGCAGCGCCAGCAGCGGCCGTTCGTCGTCGACAAGCAGAATGTTCATCGTCACTCCGGCGTCTTCTGACCTTATCATGGCCTGAGGAGGAAATTCATGAAATCCCTCTTCGCCGCCCTTCTCGCTGCGGCCCTGGCCCAGGCGGCCACGCTGCCGGTCCGCCGCGTCGTGGTCTACAAGAACGGCGTCGCTTTCTATGAACGCAGCGGCGTGGTGAAGGCGGGCGAGCCCGTCTCTCTGGACCTTCGCTCCAATGAAGTCGACGACGCGCTCAAGTCGCTTCTCATCGAGGCCCCGGGCGGCGTTGCGCGCATCCGTTATGAATTTTTTGACCCGCTGCGCGTGCAGAGCCAGGTCTCGCAGCGCATGCGCGGCGCCGCCGGCCTGCCGCTGGCGCGCCTGCTGGACCAGTGGCGTGGGGCTCGTATCGAAATGACCTACCGGGGACAGCCGCTGGCCGGCCTGATCGTCTCCGGCCGCGTGGCCCCAACGCCAAACGGCGGCGAAAAGCAGGAGCTGACGTTGATGCTCGACTCCGGCGCGCTCGCCATCGTCGATCTCGACGCCGCCAGCGGCCTGCGCTTCTCCGAGCCGCGCCTCCAGCGGCAACTGGCCGACGCTCTGGCCGCCGTGGCCCAGGAGCTCAGCCCGGACCGCCGCACCCTCTACATCGACCTCACGGGGGCCGGCGAGCGCCAGCTCGCCATCCGCTACCTCGCCCCCGCACCCGTCTGGAAATCCACCTACAGGCTCCTGCTGCCGGACTCGGGCGAGGCGTCGCTGGAAGGCTGGGCCATCGTCGAAAACGCCACCGGCGAGGACTGGAACCAGGTCTCGCTCAGCGTCGTCAGCGGCCGGCCCGTTTCCTTCATCACCCGGCTGCTGCCGGCGCGCTACGTCGAGCGCCGCGAAGTGGACCTGCCGGGCATCGCCGCCGTGGCCCCGCTCATCCACCCCGGTGCCGTTGCCGGCGGAATGCTGGGCGCGCTTCCCGCCCAGGAACAGCCTGCGGCCCGAAGCCCCCAGCGGCCGCTCCGCATGGCCGTCCCCGCCGACGCAACCGCCGAAGGGAAAGCCGCCTCCCCCGCCCCGCTCGAGCTGAGCACCGTGGAGCCGGTGGCTGAGGGACGCGAAGCTGGCGAACTGTTCGAATACAACTTCTCGACTCCTGTGAACGCCCGCGCCGGCGAGTCCCTCCTTCTGCCCTTTTTCCAGGGCAGAATCGCCGCCCGCAGGCTCCTTTTCTTCGCGGACCGCTCGCAACCCAACCCACGCCTCGCCGCCGAGATCACCAACATCACCGGCAAGACCCTCGATGGCGGCACCGTCACCGTCTACCATCCCTCCGGCTACTCGGGCGAGGCCTTGATGGAGGAACTTAAGAACGGCGAGAAGCGTTTCATCAGCTACGCCATCGATCAGTCCGTGCGCGTGACAACGAAATTCGACTCCGAAGAAGGCATCCTCCGCGGCTATCAGGCGCGCCGCGGCGTGCTCATCACCCGCACTGCGGCCCGGCGCACTACCGTCTACACGGCCATCAACACCGAGCCGAAAGACAAACTGCTCATGGTGGAACACCCGGCGGCGCAGGGCTGGAAGCTCTTGAGCCCGAAAGCCGAAGAGACCACGCCCGACGGCTGGCGCTTCACGCTGAGGCTGCCGCCGCAGGGCGCGGCGAAGCTGGCCGTCACCGAGGAGCGCGAACTGGAAAGCTCGACGACCATCTCTTCCCTGACTCCCGACGTGCTGGCCGAATATCTTCAGAACCGCGCCCTCAAACCGGCCGCCCGCCAGCAGCTGGAGACGCTGGCCGCAAAGAAGCGCGAGATCGCCCAGACCGACAGCGAGCTCCGCCAGACCGAGGCCGAGATCCGCGACATCAGCAGCGAGCAGGACCGGCTGCGGCAGAACATCGGCACGCTGCGCAACCTCGCCGGACAGCAGGAGCAGGTGAACCGCTACGCCGCCGAGCTGGCCAAAGGCGACGCGCGCATCGTCGAGCTCCGTGAACGCCTGAACCAGCTGCGCCGCCGCAAGGCTGCGCTGGAAAATGAACTGAACGCCCTGATTGAGAAGATCGAATTTTGAGAGTCGCAATCCTCGGCTATGGCAGAGTGGCGCGCGCGCTGGCGCGCCTGATCGCACGCGAGCGGCACGTCTATCCGTTCCGCATCGTGGCCGCGCACACGCTGCGCCACGGTACCGCGTATGACCTGCACGGGCTGCCGGAAGAGCCCGCCTTCGGCCCGCCGGCCGCCGGCGCGGAGGAGTTCCTGGACCGTGCCCGCGCCGAAATTCTGGTCGAACTCACCACCATGAACCCGCAGGACGGCGAGCCGGCCGCAAGCCACATCCGCGCCGCCTTCGCCCGCGGCATGCACGTGGTTACGGCCAACAAGGGGCCCATCGCCTGCCGTTATGCGGAGCTTGCTGAGGAGGCCCGCCGCGCAGGCGTCGAGTTCCGCTTCGAATCGTCGGTGATGGACGGCGCGCCCGTGTTCAACCTGGTGCGGCAGTGCCTGCCCGGCGTGCGCATCCACGGCTTTGCCGGCGTGCTGAACTCCACCACGCAGGTGATCCTTGATTGCATGCGCCGCGACGCCTCGCTCGAAGAGGGGATCGACGAGGCCCGCCGCCTCGGCGTCACCGAGGCCGATCCCTGGTTCGACATCGACGGCTGGGACAGCGCCTGCAAGGCGGCTGCGCTGGCCAACGTGCTCATGGACGCCCGCACCACGCCGGCGGCCGTGAACCGGCGCGGCATCGGACGGCTGACGCCGGAAAAGGTGGCCGAGGCCGAGCGCAGCGGCAAACGGATTGCGCTCGTCAGCCGCGGCCGGCGCACGCCGCAGGGCGTCTCCCTCCGCGTCCGCGCTGAGGTGCTGCCGCGCACAGATCTGCTGGCGCAGGTCTCGGGTACGTCCAATCTGCTCGTCCTCCAAACGGACCTGATGGGCGAACTCGGCGTCTTCAGCCTGCAACCGGGCCTCGAACAGACCGCCTACGGCGTCTTCGCCGATCTGGTGGACGTGGCGCGGAACGCCTGAGCCGGCCGCGCCGCACTCTTCACTTCACCGTCGGGTCCAGCGGCCGTCCCGTCTTCTCGTACAGGCGGCGGCGCGCCTTCTTGTCGCCCTCCAGAATCCGCCGCGCCGAGGCGGCCACCGCTTCCGCCTTCGCCCGCGGCACCACCACCACCCCGTCGGAATCGGCCACGATGATGTCGCCCGGCATCACCAGCACGCTTCCGACAACCACCGGCCGGTTGTAGCTTTCAATCTGCACACGGCCGGGATTGATCCCGCGGGTGTGCTGGCGCTGGTAGATGGGAATGCGCTGGAGAATGTTTTCGTCCGCGTCCCGGCAGCCGCCGCTCGTGACAATGCCGCGCATGCCGCGCGAAAACCAGTTCAGCGCGTTGTTGGAGCCGCAGAAGCCCGCATCGCGCGTGCCCTGCGCGTCGATCACCAGCACCGCCCCGGGGCTCAGCCAGCGCGCGAACTCCTCGGGCGTCAACTGGCTGTACCACCGCCCTTCCCATTTGGCGAACTCCTCCTCGCTGGCAAAGTCCGGCGTCCGCGCCTGCGCCGGCACAATGCGCAGCGTCACCGCAAAGCCGATGATCCGGTGGCGGAAGTCCTTCTCGTCCCGCCACAGCGGCAAAATGTCCGGGCTCATCGTCATCACGTCGGGCAGGCCCGCAATGTCCAGTCCGTCGTTGACGTCGGCCACGCGCAAACCGTCGAACAGTTTCAGCAGCCGTTCGTTTTCGGCTGCGTCGAAGGGCTTCGGTTCCAGGTACTGCCTGCTGAAGGGCGGCTGCGCCTGGCCGGCCAGCAGCAGGGGAAACAGCAACGTCATGAAGATCCGGGTCATGGCCATCCTTCCCTTTGATATCCTGATAGGGAGCCCTTCATTCTAATCCAGAGAGGACACTCCTGAATGGCACTCAAAGTCGCGATCAACGGCTTCGGCCGCATCGGACGCAACGTCCTGCGGGCGGGCATCCACAATCCGGAAATCGAGTTCGTCGCCACCAACGACCTCACTGACACGAAAACCCTCGCACACCTGCTCAAGTACGACTCCGTCCTCGGCCCGCTGAACGCCGAGGTCAGCGCCGGGCCGGATTCAATCACGGTCAACGGCCGGCAGATCAAGGTGTTCCAGCAGAAAGACCCGGCTGCCATCGACTGGTCGAGTCTCGGCGCGCAGATCGTGATCGAGAGCACCGGCAAGTTTACCGACGCCGAGGCCGCCAAGGCGCATCTCAAAGGCACGGTGAAGAAGGTGGTCATCACCGCTCCCGCCAAGAACGAAGACATCACCGTGGTGATGGGCGTCAACCACACTGCCTATGACCCGGCCAAACATCACATCGTCTCCAACGCAAGCTGCACCACCAACTGCCTGGCGCCGCTCGTCAAGGTGCTGCATGAGAAGTTCGGCATCGAGAAAGGCTCGATGACCACCATCCACAGCTACACCAACGACCAGAATGTGCTTGACTTCCCGCACAAGGACCTGCGCCGCGCCCGCGCCGCCGCCATCAACATGATCCCCACCACCACCGGCGCCGCCAAGGCGATCGGCCTGGTGATGCCCGAACTGAAGGGCAAGCTCGACGGCTACGCCATGCGCGTGCCCACTCCGAACGTCAGCGTCGTCGACCTGGTGGCCGTGCTCAAGACCAACGCCACCGCCGAACAGATCAACGATGCGCTGAAGGCCGCCGCCGAGGGCGAGCTGAAGGGCATCCTCGCCTTCACCATGGATCCGGTCGTCTCCACCGACATGCTGAGGAACCCCAATTCCTCCATCGTCGATGGCCTGATGACCAAGGTGCTCGACGGCAACCTTGCCAAGGTCGTCTCCTGGTACGACAACGAGTGGGGTTACTCCTGCCGCGTGGTCGATCTTTGCCTGTACATGGCCTCGAAGGGTCTCTGAGGCCGCTTCTCCTTCCTGGCTGACCGGCAGAAAGCCCCGCGCGGCCTCCGGGCTGCGCGGGGCTTTCCGCATCTCCGGCCGGGCGGCCTCATGGTAGACTCGCGGCGATGATCGCGGAAACGGCCGGAATCCTGCTGGCTGGCGCGGGCGCGCTCGCCTGGGGCGCGCGCGGCCGCTCCGCGCAACTGTTCTGCCGCTCCATCTGGCGCGGGCCCGCCCGCCGCCGCGCCCTGGCGCTCACCTTTGACGACGGGCCCAGCGAGTCCACGCTCGATCTGCTCAGCCTCCTTCACACTTACGGCGTTCGCGCCACCTTCTTCCAGCTCGGACACCACGCTCGACGGCTGCCGCGCCTGGTGCGCCGCTGCGTGGAGGAGGGCCACGAGATCGGCAACCACTCGGACCGCCACCTCGGTTTCTGGCTGCGCGGCCCGCAGTTCATCCGCGAGGAAATCGAACGCGCCCAGCAGACCCTCGCCACCCTGGCCGGCACGCCTCCGCGCCTGTTCCGTGCCCCCTATGGCGTGCGCTGGTTCGGCATGCGAGGCGTGCTGGGCGAGCTTGGACTCACGCACGTCGCCTGGACGGTGCTGGCGCGAGATTATGCGCTCGATGCCGATGGCATCGTCGCCCATGTAGCGCCGCGCGTCCGCGCCGGCGCCATCCTCTGTTTTCACGACGGCCGCGAGCTCCGTCATCATCCGGACATCTCCGCCACGCTGGCTGCGCTCGAGCGGCTGTTGCCCCGCTGGATCGAGGAAGGCTACGAGTTCCTCACCGTGAGCGAACTCGCCGGCCTGACGGGAGGCGCGCACGGGCCGTGACGGACCCGGGCCGGGGCGGACTGCGCCACGCCGTGCGCCTGTGGACTCCCGCCGCGGCGATGCTGCTGTGCTCGCTCATCAGCTACATCGACCGCAATGCGCTGGCCCTGCTCGCCCCCACGATTCTCTCGGATTGCCGGCTCACGGCCGAACAGTATGGCTGGATCCTTTCCGCATTTTCGCTCGCCTACATGCTGGGCAACCCGCTTTGGGGCCGCTGGCTGGACCGCTCCGGCGTCCGCCGCGGCATGACGCTCGCCGTCGCACTCTGGACAGCCGCATCGGCCGCTCACGCTCTTCTGTCCGGATTTTTCTCTTTCGCCGCCGCCCGCGCGGTGCTCGGCTTCGGCGAGGGCGCCACGTTTCCCGGCGGCCTGCGCACGGTGGTGCAGACGCTCCCCGAAGGCCTCCGCAGCCGCGGCGCGGCGCTGGCTTACAGCGGCGGCTCCCTCGGCGCGGTGCTCACGCCACTGATTCTCACGCCCGTCTTTCTGGCCTTCGGCTGGCGCGGCGCGTTTGTCTTCACCGGCCTGATTGGCCTGCTCTGGCTGCTGCTCTGGGCCTGGGTGAGCCGGCAGCCGGAGTTGCGGGCGCCCCATTTGCACGCCGCGCCCGGCGTCTCCCGCCTCGAATGGCGCGACGCGCGGCTCTGGGCCTTCGTCGCCTCTTACGCGCTCGGTTGCCTGCCGCTGGCGTTCGTCATGTACCAGTCGCCGCTCTATTTCAGCCGGGCCCTCGGCAAGACGCAGGCTGAGATCGGCCACGTGCTCTGGATCCCGCCGCTCGGCTGGGAATGCGGCTATTTTTTCTGGGGTTGGCTGGCCGATCGTCTCACCCGCGGCCGTCAGGATCCCGTCCCCGTCTTCCGCGCGCTGGCCCTGGCTGCCCTGGCCGGTACGCTGCCGCTGGCCTTCGGCGCACGGATCGGCGGCTTCTCGGCACTGCTCGCGCTGCTGTTCTGGGCGATGTTCATCGCCGGTGGCAACGTGATCGTCAGTCTCGGCTATGCCACGCGTGTTGTCTCCCCATCGCACGCCGGGCTGCTGGCCGGCCTCGGCGCCGGCTCCTGGTCGGCGTTCGTCGCCCTCACCATGCCGGTGTTCGGGCGTCTCATGGATCTCCGCGCCTGGGACGCCGCGTTTGCCCTGGCAGCCGCCATCCCCGTGGCGGGCTTCATGCTCTGGTTCTGGCTCAATCGAGGCGCCGGTCAGGCGAGCGGCTGGCGGAGATAGGGCGCCAGGAGCTCCTGCAACCGCGGCGTGCGCGGATAGGCATGCCCGGCGTACTGGCGAAAGCCTTCCGCGTATTCCACCCCGCACAGCCGCCCGCGGCTGCGTGTCCATTCTTCCATCGTCTCCAGGAAATCGTCCATCCCGTGCTGCTTCTTCAGCCAGGCTCGCTGGCTTTCATGCGCGGCCAGCATCTTCCGCTTCAGCTCCATCACCATGCCCACGTCTATGTAGAAGTGCGCGGACACGGTATTGCCTTCACGGTCGATGCCTTCGGCCGGATCCATGTAGTACAGGTGCGGAATGGCCGGCAACGCCGGCGCCTGGTCGTAGGCCTGCGTGTGGTAGTTCGGCGCGGACGCCCCGAAGCAGGCGTCGGTGACCAGCTTCGACGTCGTCTCATGGTCGCAGTGATAGTCACGGGGGGAGGCGGTGAGCACGATGTCCGGCCGGAACCGCCGCAGCGCCGCGGTGACGCGCCGCCTCGATGGGTCATCCTCAAAGATGCTCAGATCCTTGAACCCCAGCGTGTGATGCTCGGCCCCGATCAGCGCCGCCGCGCGTTGCGCCTCCAGGCGGCGGATGTCGGCAATCTCCTCGGGGCCGCGCTCCGTGCTGCCGCAATCGCCGGAGGTCATCGTCAGGATGATCACCTTGTGGCCCGCCATCGTCAGCAGGGCCAGCGTGCCTCCGGCCAGAATCTCAGCGTCATCGGGATGGGCGTGAATGCAGATGATTCTCATGACCTATGTTCAGCGGACACGCGCACCAGCTCGCATTCGCAGCAGTCGCTGCAACGGCGGCAGCGGGTGCAGAGATGATTGTCGCAGGCGTCCTTCGTGCACCACACGCAGATCCGCGTGCTGGGCTCGCCGCAGATGCTACAGACAAACACCGGCGGGGTCACTTGCGGGGGCTTTGCCTGAGGGTCCGTTCCCGGCACCGTTGCGCCTCCTGTTCGGCAGTCTCCCACTCCCGCTCGCGCACCGCGGACAGTTCCAGCACATGGCGGCGGAGCCACTCGCGGTCGCTCGCGGCAGCCAGTTCGCTCTCCACCAGATCGGCCACGGCCGGGTTCTGATACCGCCGGATGGCCTGGCTCAACGACGTCGTCAGATCGATGAACGTCTCCAGCCGGACCAGCGTCTCCACAGCCAGCGTCAGCCGGTTCGGCCTCTCCGCCAGTCGCGCGGCCGCGTTCTGAACATGGCCGAGCGTCTGGAGGCAATCCCGGTACTGCTGCTCGTACTGCCTGGGCGCCCCTGCCGCGGTCCAACGCTCCGGCTGGAGCCTTTCAAGCAGCGGCCGCACGCGCTCCAGCCCCTGCACAAGCTTCTGCACGCGGGGCTTCAGTTCCCAGTCTGGTAATAGCCCGCCGTCGGCAGCGGGCCCTGGATTCTGCGCCGCCAGCGGCAACACCGCGGAAAGAATCATCAGATGAGCGAACACTCTGTAGCCAGTGTACCTGCAACCGGGGCCGGCGATGCGCTGCGGCGCCGGGCCTTTGCCGCGGCTCTGGGGAAGATCAGTTCCCCGGCGGCGGTGGCGGAGGTGGAGGCGTTGCGCCCGTGTCTCCCGGCAGTCCGCCGCCCGTCGGCGGAGGTGGTGCGGGGACGCCGCCTGGGGCGCCGCCCCCGCCTCCCGGGAGCCGGGGTGTCCGGACCAGAATCTGCCAGACGACATCCGCCATGAATTGCAGCACGCGCCCGCGATCCAGCCGGCGCATCGCCGACAGCGGGCTGTTGCGGTAAACAACCAGCTCCTCGCCCGCACGCAGAATCTTCGGGTCGCCGTCCCGCGGCATCAGCCGGTGCTCAACCGCCACTTCGCCCTCTTCCACCACGATGTGCGTGGTCTCGTCGTCGGCGTCGACGCTCACGTCAAACACCGTTCCACGCACCGAAATCACCGCTGTTGGCGTGTGCACGCGGTTCGGATTGGGTGCGCCTCCGAATTTCTGGATCTGAACCCGGATCCGCCCCAGCCAGACGTCCACCAGGTCGCGCCAGTTGCCGCTGTTGGCCCGGAAGGTCACCCGCGAGTTCGGAAACACTTCAAACGTGCTGCCGTCGGCCACACGAAATACCGCGTAGCCGTCTGGCCCGGTCACGATGATCTGCTGCGGCAGGATGCGGTCGCCCGCGTTCACCGCCCAGAGATAGGAGTCGCGCAGGAGGCTGACACTGCCCTGCACATGAATGACCGTGGCCGCCGCCGAGCTCGTTGTGCTGTTCCAGAACTGGGCAGACACCGGGGGCGCGCAGGCCAAGGCCCACAGGGCCGCGGCCAGCCAGAAGAGACTCCTGGGGCTGCCGGTCCTCAACATCGGGACCTCGAAAGCTCTAATGTACCACCAAACGTGCTTTGCAAAAAGAGGTCCGGGCCCGGATTTTCCTGATTTCTCAACGCCATGGGTGAAGTTCCCGCGTTTCTCAGTCGATTCACTCAGGGTAGAATGGACGCAGGCGTGAGTCAAAGAGCCACAGCCGCCGTTCTCCTCCTGGCCGCCGCTGGCGCCACCTCCTTCGCGCAGATCTCCGGCTGGCGGCAGATTGGAAACACCGCACTGGTCACCGGACTTTCTTCGCCCGCCAGCGGCCCGGTGGAGCGCGTCTGGTTTTCTCCCGACGGCACGCTTTGGGTCCGGCTGCCGGGCGGCACCGTTCTCTCGAGCCGCAACGGCGGCTCCTGGAAGCGTGCCGAGGCTCCAGTTCCTCCAGGTCCCGCCAGTGCCGTCCCGCCGCCGGAAACCGGCGCGGTGGTCCGTTCTCTTGGCTCGGTCAGTTATGCCGGCGGCGCCCATGTGTGGCGATCGGATGATCAGGGCTTGAGCTGGCGCAACCTCACCGCTTATCGCGGCGCGTCCATCCTCGGCGGACGAGTGCTCGATCTCGCCGTCGATCCTTCCAATCCGGAGCGGGTCGCCGCCGCCACCTCGGCCGGCGTCTGGGTCTCGGCCGATGGCGGCCGTTCCTGGGCCGGAATGAATGAAGGTCTGCCCGCTCTTGCTGTCCGCCGCATCGTCTCGGCGCCGTCGGGCAGCCGTGGCGTGCGTATTGCGGTGGAACGCGAAGGGCGGCTCCAGGAGTTCGAATGGCTGCCAGGCCAGCGGCTGGGCTGGTTCCCTGCTTCAGGAGAGGGTCTGATCCGGGAGGAACGCCTGCGGGCGCGCTGGAGCGCCGAGCTGGGGGCAAAATTCTCCGCGGCAGCCGAGGTCCCGGGCGCCCTGTATCTTGGCGACGACACCGGCCGGCTGCTGGCCAGCTTCGATGACGGCCGCACCTGGCGGTCTTTCCAGCCTGCGGGCGCCGGCGCTGTGCAACGGATCTGGGTTGACCCGGCGGATCGCAGCTTCGCCCTCGCGGCGCTGGCTCAGGGCGCCGCCGATGCACCCCGCCTGCTGCGCACGCTGAATGGCGGCGGGTATTGGGACGACCTCACGGCCAACCTCCCGCGCGGCTCTGTCTTTGGAATTGCCGCCGACCGCGAAACCGGCGCGCTCTACGCCGCCACGTCGGAGGGCCTGTATGCTACTTTTGCCGATCTGCGCGCGCCCGCTCCCGCCACTCCCTGGACTCGCCTGACGGCCGGCCTGCCCCCGGCCCCCGTGCGCGACGTGCGGCTGGATGATGGCGGCAACACCCTGCTGGCGGCTGTCGAGGGTTACGGCGTTTACGCCACGCCTGCGCCACACCGGCGCCGCGCCCCGCGGCTCGTCCACAGCGCCGACCTGGCCGAACGGCCCGGCGCGCCTGGCGCGCTGATGACCGTGCTCGGCGCCCGCGTCTCCTCGGCCACCGCCGGCACTGCACCCGCTCCCGTGCTTGCCGCCGCGGATGGAGAATCTCAGATCCAGCTTCCCTACAGCCTGAGCGGCCCTTCTGTCCGCGTCGAGGTCGAGGCCGAACAGGGACGTCTGAGCTTCGGGCTCCCCGTCGCGGCCACAGCTCCCTCGATTCTCGTGGACCGGGACGGCACGGCAATGGTGCTTGACGCCGACTCCGGCGCCCCCATCGAACTCATGAACCCGGCCCGCGGCGGCATGACGCTCGACATTCTCATGAGCGGCCTTGGACGCGTCACCCCGGACTGGCCCGCTGGCCTGCCCGCTCCGCTCGAAAATCCCCCTGCCGTCGCTGCCCCCGTCCGCGCCTGGCTCGGCGGCATCGAACTCACCGTCCGGCAGGCGACCCTCGCCCCCGGCTACACGGGCTTCTACCTCGTTCAGGTAGAGCTGCCGGCGCTGCTCGACGAGGGCATTCACGAGCTGGCAGTCGAGGCCGGGGGCATTCGCAGCAACCCCGTCCGCATCTACGCCGTTCCATGAAGAAGGAGTCGATTGCATCATGAGGATCATCTTGAGGCTGGGGCTCGCCGGCCTGCTGCTTGCTGCCTCCGCACCCGCGCAGGACAAGGGCGAAAAACTGGCGCCCTACTATCCGACGCCGGAGACCGTGGTCGAGCACATGCTCAAACTCGGCGGTCTGAAGCCGGGCGAAAAGATGTATGACCTCGGCTCCGGGGATGGCCGCATCGTCATCATGGCGGCAGACCGCTTCAAGGCCAACGCCGTGGGGGTGGAATTCGACGAGGACCTGGTGAAGCAGTCCACCGCCCGCATCCGCGCCCTCGGGCTCGAAAAACGCGCCCGCATCATCCACGGCGATCTCCTCCAGCAGGACTATTCCGACGCCGACCTGATCACCATCTACCTGCTGCCTTCCGCGGTGGAGAAGGTGCGCCCGTTGCTCGAAAAACAGCTTCGCAAGGGCGCCCGCGTGGTGGCGCACGATTTCGGCGTTCCCGGCTGGATCCCCGTCAAGGAAGAGCACATCGAAGACGACGGCGAAGGCCGGGCCCACACGCTCTATCTGTATGTGAGGTAGGCGGGCATGATCCACGCCGACCAGATGGTGCTGCCCTACCTGTGGCGGCGCTATCTGAGCGTCCTGCGGGCCCTGGTCACCGGGGCCTGCCTCGGCATCCTGTTGGCGGGGCGCGGCCTGGAAGCGGCCACATGGATCTTTATCCTGTCCGTCGTCACCGTCTACAGCCTCGTCTCCATCTTCTGGCGCTGGGCCGAGCGCATCGACCACGGCGGCATTCTTAACACCGCCCTCGACGTCACCGCGTTCCTCCTCTGCGTCGTGCTGGCTGGCCCGGAGAACTTCTGGATCCAGGCCTTCGCCGCCCTGTATCTCTTCCTTGCCGCCTCCACGCTGCTCGAATGGCGCGACGTGCTGCTGACCACCGTCCTGACGCTCGCCTTCGTCAACAGCCTGACGCTTCCGGGCATCGAACGGCTCCAGCCTGTCCTCCTCCTGCTCGGCATGTTTGGCTGCGTCGTCGCTCTCCAGCGGCAGAGCCTGCTCGAAAGGCTCTCGTCGGCCTCCCGCCAGGCGGTGCTTTACCGGATGGAGTCGCTGAAGGCCCGCGAGGAGGAGCGCGAACGCATCGCCGCCGACCTCCACGACGGCCCGCTGCAAACCTTTATCTCCGTCCAGATGCGCCTCGAGATCCTCCGCAAGATGCTCGAACGCAACTTCCAGGCGGGCATGGACGAGCTGCGCCAGCTTCAGGAAGTCTGCGCGCGGCAGGTGACCGAAGTGCGCACCTTCATCCGCGGTATGCGGCCTGTCGAAGTCGACGGCGCCGGTCTGGCCGCCACGCTCCGCGCCACCGCCGCGCATTTTCAGAAAGACTCAGGCATCCCCACGTCGTTCAAGGCAGCTCCCTCGGCCATGCACGACGACCTGGAAGCCCGCCCCGAAATCGTCCAGATCGTCCGCGAAGCCCTCAACAACATCCGCAAACACTCGGCCGCCTCCCGCGCCGCCGTCACGCTCGACCGTGACAACAGCCACATCCTCCTCCGCATCGACGACGACGGTACGGGCTTCCCCTTCGCCGGCCGGTTCACCCTGGAAGAACTCGAATTGCTTCGGCTCGGCCCGCAGAGCATCCTGCGGCGCGTCCGCGCGCTCGAAGGGGATCTCGTACTCCACTCCCACCCGGCCCGCGGTTCCGAGCTGGAAATCCAGCTCCCGATTCCCGCCTGAATCGGGCTGGCGCGGCTCGGCCTGCCACAAAATCCGGCTGAGCCCCGTCCGGTCTCATATCTTGGATGTTGACAGCAAGTTGCTGAAAAAGAATCGGATACTATCGTCTTCCGCCCCGGTTGAGCCGCACACTCCGCTTCTTGTTCAGATTGCAGTGATAAAAGTTGAGCCACATATACTAAGAAACCTTGACAGGCATTTGTGCATCTTGTATAGTGGAAATCGTGGAGAGATCTTCCAAAGGAGGTGTAAGAGACAGTATGGCGAACATCACCCGTCGTTCCGATCTGGCGAAACTGGATCCGTTCTTCTCCAGCCCTCTGGCTCTGTTCGAGGACATGGTGAACCGCTTCTTCAGCGAGCCGGTCTCGGCCCGTCCGTGGTATCCCGCCGTGGATATCGCGGAGAACGAGAATGAGATTGTCCTCACCGCCGACATTCCCGGCGTGAAGATGGAGGACATCGAGCTGAAGATCGAGAACGGCACGCTGACGATCAGCGGCAGCCGCGAGTTCAAGAAAGAGGAGAAAGAGGGCGGCTATCACCGGATCGAGCGGAGCTATGGCTCCTTCCATCGGGCCTTCACGCTTCCTGACACGGTGGACACCGACAAGATCGAAGCCACCTATGAGGACGGTGTGCTGAAGGTGGTCCTGCCGAAGAAGGAAGTGGCGAAGCCGAAGACGGTGAAGATCGCGGTGAAGAAGTAACTCGTGCGTGGCCGGCCTGGCCGCTGCGCGTCGTGTTCCCGCTGGGCACCGGCCGCGCGGCGGCCGCCGCTCGCGCCCCGCCCGGGTGGCGGGGCTTTCTCTTTTCGTTGTCCGGCTAAGGGGCCGAAAGCACCCGCACGCTCTTCGGCTGGCTGTGGCTGCACCGCATGGATTCGGTCATCCCGGAAGCCAGCAATCCGCAGGCGTTGTCGGCGGCCGTTCGCACCGCCTCTTCGCGGGTCGGCCCGGAGGCCGTGCGGCACGCCGTCCGTCCGCCAAACTCCATGCAGACCTCCACGCGGTAGCGTCGCGCGCCCAGCATCATCCAGGTCATCAGCGCCGCCAGCGCGGCGAAGCCCGCCACTGCAATTAGCACGAGCCGCTCGCGCTTCATCCGCCGGCCTCGGTGAAGAAATTGCCCATCCGGCGGAACTTCTCCACGCGGTGGGCGATGAGCTCGGCCGGGCTCATCGCGCTCAGCTCGGCGATGGACGCGTTCACCGCCTGAAGCAGGAACTGCGCGGCGCGGTCGTAGTCCTCATGCGCGCCCTCGCCCGGCTCCGGGATGATGCCGTCGATCAGACCCAGCCGCAGCAGGTCCGGCGCGGTCAGCTTCAGCGCCGCGGCCGCGCGCTCGCCCTTGCTCGAGTCCCGGTAAATGATGGCCGCGCAGCTTTCCGGGCTGATCACGCTGTAGATCGAGTTTTCGAGCATCAGCACGCGGTTGCCGATGCCCAGCGCCAGCGCCCCGCCCGAGCCTCCCTCGCCAATGACCACCACCACGACCGGCGACTCCAGCCTCGACATTTCGCGCAGGTTCCAGGCGATCGCCTCGGCCTGCCCGCGCTCTTCGGCGTCGATGCCCGGGTAGGCGCCCGGCGTGTCCAGTAGCGTGATGATCGGGCGACGGAATTTCGAGGCGAGCTCCATCACGCGGATCGCCTTCCGATAGCCCTCCGGCTTCGGCATGCCGAAGTTGCGGTACAGCTTTTGCTTCGTGTCGCGCCCCTTCTGCTGGCCGATGATCACCGCCCGCGTGCCGCCCACCAGCGTGCCGAAGCCGGCCACAATGGCCGGATCGTCGCCGTAGCAGCGGTCGCCGTGAACTTCGGTGAAGTCGGGCATGATGCGCTGGATATAGTCGAGCGAGTGGGGGCGGCGCGGGTGACGGGCGAGCTGCACGCGCTGCCAGGCCAGGTTGATGCCCTGCTCGCCGCGAAGCTGCCGTAGCTCCTGCTGAAGCTCGGCCAGCCGCGCCTGGTCGCCGGTGGATTTCATCTGGAGGCTGGCGATCTCGCGCTCAATTTCGGCGATTCGGTCCGGGGACGGCCCGTTCATGGCGGTACACCTCTCCTATGAGTCTAGCGATTCGCAGGCGTCGGGGCCGCAGATGCGTTCCAGTTCAGTCCGGAACTCGCGGTCCGGCCGGATGCGCTCCGGGATGTCGAGCAGCACGACGAAGTCGCGCGGCTTTTCCAGCCGCAGCCGCACGCTGGTGGAACCCGGCTTCGCGCGGATGAGCCGCACAAGCTCTTCGGCCCGCCGTTCCGCCTCGCCGTCCAGCCGGACGCGGATCGACACAAGCGCCGGAAAGTCCACGCGCGCCAGCTCGAGCGGAATGATGTCCTGGGCGTTGATGCGCACGGAACCGTCTTCCTCCGGCAGCGCCTTGCCCCGCACGAGCACGGCGCGGTCCGGCTCGAGCTCTTTCTGCAACGCTTCGTAGCGCGTCGAGAACACCAGCACCTCCACCGAACCGAAACGGTCTTCGAGCTGGAAGGTGGCCCATGGCTTCAGGTCCTTGTTGCGGCGGCGCTGCACCGCAGTGACGATCCCGCACAGGGCCACTTCCGCGCCGCGCTCCAGTCCTTCCAGCGAGGCCGTGTTGCGCGTCGTCAGCTCGCGGACCTTCCAGGCGTATTCGTCCAGCGGATGGCCGCTGACGTAGAAGCCGAGCGTCTCCTTCTCGCCGCGCAGCTTTTCCTGCGGCGTCCAGTCGGCCACCTGAGGCAACGTGCGCGCCGGGGCCACGCCCGCGGCGGCCACGCCAAGGCCGGCAAACAGCCCTGCCTGGCCGCTCAGGCGATCCTTCTGCGCCCGTTGGCCGGATTCCATGCAGTCCTCGATGACGGCGAACAGTTGGGCGCGCGTGCCGCCGAGCGAATCCATCGCGCCGGCGCGGATCAGGCTCTCGATGACCCGGCGGTTCACTGCCGCCATGTCGACGCGCTCACAGAAATCGTCGAGCGAGGTGAACGGCCCGCCCTCGCGCCGCGCGGCCACAATCGCCTCCACCGCCGACTGGCCGACGTTGCGGATCGCCCCCAGCCCGAACCGCAGCCGGTCGCGGCCCACCGGCGTGAAGTGATAGTCGGACTGGTTGACGTCGGGCGGCAGCACCTCGATCGACAGTTCACGGCATTCGTTGATGTACTTCACCACCTTGTCGGTGTTGCCCGTTTCCGACGTCAGCAGCGCCGCCATGAACTCCACCGTATAGTGCGCCTTCAGATACGCGGTGATGTAGGCGAGATAGCTGTAGGCGGCCGAGTGCGACTTGTTGAAGCCGTATTCGGCGAATTTGGCCAAAGTGTCAAACAGCGCCGACGCCTTCCTTTCCGGCACGCCGCGCTCGCGCGCTCCGGCCACAAAGCGCGTCCGCAGCCGGTCCATCTCCTCCTTCTTCTTCTTGCCCATGGCGCGGCGCAGGATGTCGGCCTCGCCGAGCGAGTAGCCGGCCACGGCCTGGGCGATCTGCATCACCTGCTCCTGGTAGACCGGCAGGCCGTAGGTTTCCTGCAGGATAGGCTCCAGCTGCGGCAGCTCGTAGGTGACCGGTTTGCGGCCGTGCTTGCGGTCGATGTATTCATCGATGAACTGCATCGGGCCGGGCCGATAGAGTGCGTTCAGTGCAATCAGGTCTTCAATCCGCTCCGGACGCGCGCGCCGCAGCATGTCCTTCATGCCGGCGGATTCGAACTGGAAGACGCCGTCGGTGAGCCCGCGCGCGAAGATGCGCTCATAGGTCTCCGCATCGTCGAGCGGCAGGTCCTCGAGACGGATCTCCTCGCCGCGGTTTCGGCGGATCAGCTCGAGCGTGTCGTGGATGATGGTCAGCGTCGTCAGCCCGAGAAAATCCATCTTCAGCAGGCCGAGCTTCTCGAGCCGGTCCATGTCGAACTGGGTGACGATTTCGTTCTTTGCCGTGCGGTGCAGCGGAACCAGTTCGACCAGCGGCACCGGGCTGATGACGACGCCGGCGGCGTGCACGCCGACGTTGCGCGCCATGCCCTCGAGCCGCTGCGCAATGTCAAGCACCTCGCGCACGCGCGGGTCGCGTTCGGCCGCGGCCGCCAGATCCGGCTCTTCGGCCAGCGCGCGCGCCAGCTTGATCTTCGGGTCCGCCGGGACGAGCTTCGAGATGCGGTCCGTCTCGGCGAAGCTCAGCTCGAGCACGCGGCCCACGTCCTTGATGGCGGCCTTGGCCGCCAGCGATCCGAAGGTGATGATCTGGGCCACGTGGTCGCGGCCGTATTTCTCGGTGACGTACTGAATGACCTCGCCGCGGCGGTTCGTGCAGAAGTCGATGTCGATGTCCGGCATCGTGATCCGTTCCGGGTTCAGGAAGCGCTCAAACAGCAGCCCGTACTGAAGCGGATCGATGTCGGTGATCCCCAGGCAGTAGCCCACCAGCGAACCGGCGGCCGAGCCGCGGCCCGGCCCCACCGGAATGCCGCGCGACTTCGCAAAGCGGATGAAGTCCCAGACGATGAGGAAGTAGCCCGAGAACTTCATCTGCTGAATCAGCCGGATTTCGCGCTCCAGCCGCTCTTCATATTCGGCGAGCGGATGCCGCAGCCGCCCCTGCGCTGCCAACTGCTCAAGCCGCGCCCGGCGCCGCTGCCAGCCCTGGCGCGTGACGTATTCGAAGTAGGTGTCGGTCGTGTGCTCGGGAGGGACCTCGAAGCGCGGGAAACTGTCCTTGACCTTTTCGAGCCGCACCTGGCAGCGCTCGGCGATCTCCCAGGTGCGGTCGAGCGCGTCCTCCAGTTCGCCGAACAGCGCCATCATCTCGGCGCGGGATTTGAGATAGAACTCCTCGGTGGGAAAGCGGAGCCGCTTCGGATCGTTGTACGTGCTGCCCGAATTGATGCAGGTGAGGATGTCCTGGGCGCGGTGGTCGGACTTCTGAATGTAGTGCGCGTCGTTGGTGGCGACCAGCGGAATGCCGGTTTCAGCCGCCAGGCGCACGGTGGACGGCATCACCGTGCGGTCCTGGTCCATGTGGTGATCCTGGAGTTCGAGGAAGAAATTGCCGCGCCCGAAGATGTCCTGGTATTCGTGCGCCAGGCGGCGGGCCTCCTCGTGACGGCCCGCGGCGAGCGCCTCGCTGATGTCGCCTTTCAGGCAGCCCGACAGCGCGATGAGCCCGCGGCTGTGCTGCGCCAACAGGTGTTTGTCGATCCGCGGCTTGTAATAGAACCCTTCGAGGCTGGCCGCGGTGACCAGCCTGACGAGGTTGCGGTATCCCTCCTGCGTCTCGCACAGCAGTGTGAGGTGGTTATAACTCTTGTTGGTTTCGTCCTTGATGCGGCAGTCCTGGCGCGAGACGTAGACCTCGCAGCCGATCACCGGGTGAACGCCGGCGTTGACGGCCGAGAAGTAGAATTCGGCCGCGCCGAACAGGTTGCCGTGGTCGGTGATCGCCACCGCGGGCTGGCCCAGCCGCCGCACCTCTTCCATCAGGCGGGAGATCTCGCAGGCGCCATCGAGCAGCGAGTAATCCGTGTGGCAGTGCAGGTGGACAAACGGCTTGTCGGGCACGGGGATGCGCGGGTGGTAGGGAAGGGCAGATTCGAACTGCCGACCTTCCGCTTAGGAGGCGGACGCTCTATCCTGCTGAGCTACTTCCCCACGCTCTTGTATTGTACCGCCGGCGCCGCGCACATCGCGCACGGTGCTCATGCCTGCCAGCGCGCCAGCCCTTTGCGGCCGATGTCACGGCGGTACTGCATCCCCTCGAAGTGAATGGCCTCGCAGGCGCGGTAGGCGTTGGCGATCGCTTCGGCCAGCGTGGCGCCGCTGTGGGTCACCCCGAGCACGCGGCCGCCGGCGGTGACCAGGCGGCCGTTGTCGAGCTGCGTGCCGGCGTGAAAGACCACGGCGCCGCGCCGTTCGGCCTCCTCAATGCCGGTAATCGGGTCGCCCAGGCGGGGCTTGCCCGGATATCCGGCTGCGGCAAGGACCACGCAGACGCTCGGCTCGGGCCGGAAGCGCAGCGCGGCCGGATCCACCCGGCCGGCGGCCGCACTCGCGATGAGCGAGGCGAAGTCGCCTTCCAGGCGGTGCAGCAGCGCCTGCGTTTCGGGGTCGCCCAGGCGGACGTTGTACTCAAGCACCATCGGCCCGCGCGAGGTCATCATCAGGCCGGCGTAGAGGAAGCCGCGGAAAGGCGCACCTTCATCGCGCATGCGGTCGATGGTGCGCTGCATGATGCCGCGCTCGATCCGGGCGCGCTCTTCCGGCGTGAGAATGCGCGAGTCGGAATAGGCGCCCATGCCGCCGGTGTTCGGCCCTTCGTCGTTGTCGCGGATCCGCTTGTGGTCCTGAGAAGGCTCGAGCGAAACGATGCGCTCGCCGTCGCTCACGCCGATGAAACTCACCTCCTCGCCGCTGAGATGCTCCTCGAGCACGACACGGGCGCCGGCCTGGCCGACGAGCCGACCGGCAAACATTTCTGCCAGAACATGTTCCGCCGTGGCGCGGTCTTCGCAAATCACCACGCCCTTGCCCGCGGCCAGGCCGTCCGCCTTGACTACTACAGGATACGTAAATTGATCGAGCGCCGTGCGTGCTTCGTCTAACGATTCGGCGGCCGCGAACCGGGCCGTGGGGATGCCGGCCCGCTGCATGAACTGTTTGGCGAAGATCTTGCTGCCTTCGAGGCGGGCCGCCGCCTGGCTTGGGCCAAAGAAGGGAACGCCCTCTTTCTCAAACAGGTCGGCGACGCCATCGACCAGCGGGGCTTCGGGCCCGGACAGGACGAGGTCGGCGCGACAGGCACGGGCGGCCTCGAGAAAACCTACAGGAGTAGGACTTGAGACGGGGATGCATTCCGCCACTTGGGCGCAACCGGGATTGCCGGGGGCAACGAAAACGCGGGAGACGGAGGAAGAATGTCGCAGCCGCCAGGCGATGGCGTGCTCGCGGCCGCCGCTGCCAAGGACAAGGATTTTCACGGTGTTGGCTCCTGACCGGTAGAATCAATAGCATACCGAGGATTTTCCCCTGCTGACAATGAGGACTGCCCATTACGACGTGATCGTGATCGGCGCCGGGCACGCCGGCTGCGAGGCGGCGCATGCCTGCGCCCGCATGGGACTGAAGACGGCGCTGGTGACAATGAACCTGGATCTGATCGCGCAGATGTCCTGCAACCCGGCCATCGGCGGCATTGCCAAGGGGCATCTGGTGCGGGAAGTCGACGCGCTGGGCGGGATCATGGGGCTGGTGGCGGACGCCGTTGGCATCCAGTTCCGGCTGCTGAACACAAGCCGCGGGCCTGCGGTCTGGAGTCCGAGGGCGCAGATGGACAAGAAGCAGTACCGTGTACGGATGCGGCAGACGCTCGAGTCCGTGGAGAATCTCCGAATTTTGCAGGCGGAGGTCGCCGAGATCGAATATGAGCCCCTCGAAGACGGCCGGCGGCGGGTCCGGGGCGTGAAGTTTGCGGACGGGCGTCGGTACGGAGCCGAGGCCGTCGTGGTGACCACGGGCACATTCCTGAACGGGCTGGCTCATGTAGGCGAGACGAAGTACCAGTGCGGGCGGAGCGGCGAGCCGCCATCGAACCTGCTGGGGCATCACCTGCGGAGCCTGGGGCTTGCCTGGACCCGACTGAAGACCGGCACGCCTCCGCGGCTCGACGGCCGAACCATCGACTGGAGCCGGTTTGAGCGGCAGGACGGCGACCCGGAGCCCACCCCGTTTTCTTTCCTGACGGACCGGATTGAGCGTGAACAGACGCCGTGCTACATCGCCTATACGACGGAGGAGACGCACCGTATCCTGCGCGAGGCGATTCCGCGGTCTCCGCTGTACAGCGGGCAGATCGAGGGCCGGGGCCCGCGATACTGTCCGTCGATCGAAGACAAGATCGTGAAGTTCCCCGACAAAATGCGGCACCAGATCTTCCTGGAGCCGGAGGGGCTGGACACGTATGAGATTTATGTGAACGGGATGTCCACGTCGATGCCGGTGGACGTCCAGGAGGCGATGATCGCATCGATCCCCGGGCTCGAACAGGCCGAGATGATCCGCCCCGGCTACGCCATTGAGTACGATGCCATTGACCCGAGAGAGTTGCTGCACACGCTGGAAGTGAAGCGGATCGAGGGCCTGTTTCTGGCTGGGCAGATCAACGGGACGTCGGGCTATGAGGAGGCGGCCGGACAGGGACTGCTCGCGGGGATCAACGCGGCCTGCAAGGTGAAAGGGTTGGAGCCGGTGGTTTTGGGCCGGACCGACGCCTACATCGGGATCATGGTGGACGACCTGGTCACCAAGGGAGCCGATGAGCCCTACCGGATGTTCACTTCTCGCGCCGAGTACCGGCTGCAACTGCGGATTGACAATGCCGACGAGAGACTGACGCCGGTCGGTCGACGCATCGGCCTGGTGGGCGAGGATCGTTGGGCGGGGCTCCAGAGGAAGCTCGACCTGAAGAGCCGCCTGCTGGCCCTGCTGGGCGCGAAGCGCGAGGCCTGGCTGCGGAGACCGGAGGCGCGGATTGAGATGCTGCGACCGGAGCTGGAGCAGGAGCTGGGCGAAGCGTTACCGAAGGCGGTGTTGTGGACAGTGGAGACGGAAGTCAAATACGACGGCTACCTGCGTCAGCAGGAGCGGATGGTCGAGCGGCTGCGGGAGGCTGAAAGCCGACGGATTCCGCCGGATTTTGATTACCGGAGCGTGCCGGGGCTGAGCCGGGAGATCCTGGAGAAGCTGGAGCGGGTGCGGCCGGAGACGCTGGGTCAGGCGTCGCGGATTCCCGGGGTGACGCCTGCGGCGATTGCGGTGCTGGACTGTTACCTGAGTCTGGCGGGGCGGAGGCATGAAGCGCGCAGCCTTTGAGGAGCGGTTGCGGCAGGGAGCGCCGTTTCTGCCCCTCAACGGGGGTCAGGTGGAGGCGCTGTGGCGTCACTACGAGCTGCTGGCGCGATGGAACGCCCGGATGAATCTGACGCGGGTCGTGGAGCTCGAGGAGGCGATTCGGGTGCACTATGTCGAGTCGCTGTTTGTGGCGGCGCAGTTGCCTCTGGAGACGCGCTCTGTCGCCGATCTGGGCAGCGGGGCCGGTTTCCCCGGTTTTGTTGTGGCGGTGGCGCGTCCGGAGTTGCAGGTCACGTTGATTGAGTCGGATCAGCGGAAGGCGGCGTTTCTCCGTGAGGCTTCCGATCTGGCGCCGAATGTGCGGGTGGTGGCGACGCGAGGCCGCGAAGTAGCGGCGCGGTTTGATGTCGTTCTGTCGCGCGCGGTGAGGGCGGATGATGTGGTGGAGCTGGCGCGAAGGACGGCGCGTTGGGTGATGCTGGTGGGCACGGAGCCGCCGGATTCGGGCAAGGATCTCGTGTGGGAGTCTGTCGTTCTGCCTGGGGGACGGGGCGTTCTTTGGCGCGCCGCGCTGGGGGGCTGAGGCCACCTCAGGTCAGCCTGAATGTAGGCGTTGCAGACGCACGCACTGTGTTTTCAATTGCATCCCCGCTTCGTTTTGTAATTTGCCGCGCCTCCAGGAACGCGACGCTGGGATCTGCCGGAGTTGTTGTTGGGGGAATGAGGTCGCGACAAGGTTCCACGTGGAACCTCCCTGGCGGGCCGGGCCGCTTCGGTTCCACGTGAAACATTGTCCCGCAAACCTGGCGACTTCTCCGCCCCATGATCGACGCCGCAGATTCCACCGTGATAGGATAATCGTTTCCCACCCTCTCCGAACCGGGGACACGCCCTATGGGCAAAGTCATCGCCATCGCCAATCAAAAAGGTGGTGTCGGCAAGACCACCACCGCCATCAACCTCGCCGCCTCCCTCGCCGCTAACGATCTCCGCATCCTCCTGGTCGACATGGATCCCCAAGGCAATTGCACCACCGGCGTCGGCATCGCCAAGTCAGAGAACCTCCCCACCACATATAGGGTTCTGGTCGGTGAAACACCCATATCAAGCGCCATCGTGCACACCGAATTCGACGGCCTCGAAATCCTTCCCGCCGACAAAAACCTCGTCGCCGCCAACCTGGAGCTGGTCGACGTCCCTCGACGTGAATTCCGTCTCCGCGAGGCCCTCGAACCCGTCCGCACTCAGTACCACTACATCCTCATTGACTGCCCGCCGGCCCTCGATCTGCTCACCGTCAACGCTCTCGTGGCGGCTGACTCCGTCCTCGTCCCCATCCAGTGCGAGTTCTTCGCCCTCGAAGGCATCAGCCAGCTGCTTGACACCATCGACCGCATCCGCGCCGCCTTCCAGCCCGACCTCCGCCTCGAAGGCGTCCTGCTGACGATGTACGACGACCGCACGAACCTCACCCGCCAGGTGGCAGCCGATCTCAAGGAGTTCTTCCAGGGCGACGTCTTTGAGACCGTCATCCCGCGCAGCATCCGCCTGGCCGAGGCCCCCAGTTTCGGCAAGCCCATCCTGAGTTACGACGTGCGCTCCCGCGGCGCAGAAACCTACATCAAGCTCGCCAAGGAAATCCTCGCCCATGACCAACGTCAAGGATCCGTCGCGTAAGGCTCTCGGCAGAGGCCTCTCTTCGCTGATCCCCACCAGCCGCCCGCAGCCTGCACCGGCCGCGCCACCGCAGCCGCCGGCCCCGGCCGCATCCGCAGGTCCTTTGCGCGTCCCTATCGACTCGATTCACCCCAACCCGCTCCAGCCCCGCTCGTCTTTCTCTCCCGAGGGCCTCCAGGAGCTGGCCCAGTCCATCCGCGAAAACGGCATCATTCAGCCCCTTGTGGTCCGCCGTCACGGCGATGCCTACCAGCTGGTCGCCGGCGAGCGCCGCCTCCGCGCGGCACGGCTCGCAGGCCTTCATGAGGTCCCGGTGGTCGTCCAGGAATTCGCCGACGACCGGCTCATGGAGGTCACCCTGATCGAGAACATCCAGCGCGAAGACCTGAACCCGATCGAAGTGGCCCACGCCTTTGAGCGCCTCCACCGCGAATTCCGCCTCTCGCACGAACAGATCGCCCAGCGAACCGGCAAGGACCGCTCCACTGTCACCAACATGCTCCGGCTGTTGAGGCTGCCGCTTGAAGTGCAGCAGCTTGTCGCCGACCAGCGTCTATCTATGGGCCACGCGCGCGCCCTGCTCGGTCTCGAGTCCGCTGAACAACAGGTAGCGCTCGCCCACAAGGCCGCCGACGGCGCCCTTTCCGTCCGCCAAGTGGAGCGCATGGTTCAGAAGCTCACCACGGCCCCTCCCGAGCCGCACGCGCCCGTGAAACCGCTCGAGGCCGACCCCAACGTCCGCGCCGCCGTCGAGGAGCTCGAGCGCGTGCTTGGAACGCGCGTCCGCATTGTCGCCCGCGACCAAAACCGCGGCCGAATTGAGATCGAGTACTACTCGCAGGAAGACCTCGCGCGAATCTACGACGTTATCGTCCGCAATTGAGTCCGCCTGTCTGCCCTGGCGTCGAACTTGCGGGGTTCACGCAGCACAACATCGCGCGCCCTCCGTGCGACTACCGCTGCTGCGCAAACCGCGCGCTCACACCCCAAGCGCGAGACACCGACTGGGCGAGGTCATTCAGGGGAGGTGAGGCGGGCGAGCGGAATGGAGCGGGAGACGGGATTCGAACCCGCGACATCAACCTTGGCAAGGTTGCACTCTACCAGCTGAGTTACTCCCGCCCGGGAGTTCCATTCATCATTTTGTCTCAGCCGCTCCGGCTTGTCAAATCCCGCGTCTGCGCCCCGCGCACACGGCTACTCCAACCACTTTCCGGCTCACAAATTTGCCCATCCGCCAGAACAAAAACGGGAGAAAATGACAATGCGCCATAACGCCTCTTGTTTTGTAGTAACTCATTGTTTTTCAGTTTGTTACAAATTTGTTTCGACACCTCCGACCCCCGTCCCCAACTGTGCTATTCTGAACAACGCCGGTGCGGCTGCGAGGGCCCGGGAAGGCCGCTTCCTGTCGGGCAGCCCCGCGTCGTGAGGAGCCACAACCGGATCACCGACAGGGCAATTTCTCCCCGGATTTTCCAGTTGTGGAAATCCTGTGGGGATCGTGTGGGGTTACTGTGGTGTTGACAGCAGCAAAGAACAACTGGCAAGTGATCAAGGAGCATCTGGCCCGTGTTTTGCCAGAGGAAGCCTACCAGAACTGGGTCTCGCGCACGGAGCTGGTTCACGAAACCGAAGACTGCCTCGAGGTGGCCGTTCCGGACGAATACTCCAGGATCTGGCTGGAACGCGAGCTTGCCCCCGCCGTGGACCAGGCGCGGCGCCAGCTGGGCCTTTCCGACATCAGGATCCGTTACGTGTTGAACTCTCCGCCGGACTCTGCCACGCTCGAGCCCGCCTACAACGGCGCCTCGCCCTCAAACCGTGAGGGCTTCGCCTTCCCTGACACAGGAAGCCAGCTCAACCCCAGGTTCACCTTCGACACCTTTGTGGTTGGCTCCTGCAATCAGTTCGCCCACGCCGCCGCCTGCGCCGTGGCCCGCCAGCCGGCCACGCGTTATAACCCCCTTTTCATTTACGGCAACAGCGGCATGGGCAAGACGCATCTGCTCCATGCGGTGGGCCGTGCGCTGCTGGATCACCACCCCGGCATGCGCGTCGTCTATACCACGGGCGAGCAGTTCATGAATGAGATGATCCAGTGCCTGCGCGCGGGCCGGATGCTCTCCTTCCAGCACCATTACCGCAAGGCCGACGCCCTGCTCATCGATGACATTCACATCCTCGGCGGCAAGGAGCGCACGCAGGAAGAATTCTTCCACACCTTCAACAGCCTCTACGATCACCAGAAACAGATCGTGATCTCCAGCGACCAGCTCCCAAAGAACATTCCGGGCCTTGTGGAGCGGCTCCGTACGCGTTTCGAATGCGGGCTCATCGTTGACGTGCAGCCGCCTGACCTCGAAACAAAAATGGCCATTCTTGACAAGAAGGCCGAGGCCGAGAATCTTCGCCTGCCCGACGACGTGCGCATCCTGCTGGCCACGCGCATACGCTCCAGCGTTCGCGAGCTCGAAGGCGCGCTGACAAAGCTCATCGCCTACTCCTCCGTAACCGGGGCCCCGATCACCGCGGCGATGGCTCTCCAGGCCCTGCGTCACATGTTGCACACTTCCGAGCGCCGCGTCACCATCGACTCCGTCATTCGCGCCGTGGCCGACCGCACGGGACTCCAGCCGGCCCAGCTTCGCCAGAAGACGAACGCCCACGAGATCTCCCGCCCCCGGCAGATCGCCATGTACCTCTGCCGCGAACTCACGGCAGCCTCGCTGCCCGAAATCGGGCGCCATTTTGGGGGCAAACACCACACAACCGTCCTGCACGCCATCCGAAAGGTGGAGGAGCTGCGCCGGACAGATCCGGAAATCAACAGGCTCATTCAGAGCATAATCGACTCCTTCCAATAGACTTTGCTTCGTTTTCCACAGACCCCCTCCTGGAGACGCCGTGATTCGATGTGGAAGCTGCCGCCAGGTTGGCCGCTTTCGGCCGCAGAACCCAGACGAATCACAGATCGTTGCGCAGACAACGCGCCTAGTTTTGTATAATTTAGGTAGGATAGTCACATTTTCACAGCCCCTACGAATCCGGTTCATAAGCCCCACTGAGGTAAAAACCTTCGCACCTCGGTAGAGCGCAGGTCCGGAGAGCTGATCGGAAAGAGGACGCAACCGATGGAATTCACAGTCAGCAAGGCCGACCTCGTTCGTGAGCTGGGCCTTTCCCAGGGCGTGGTGGAGAAGAGGGCGACGCTGCCGGTGCTGTCGAACGTGCTTCTCGAGGCCGCTGACGACCGGATCGTCATTTCGGCGACGGATCTCGAGCTCAGCATCCGTTGCACGGCGCCGGCTCAGGTGAAGACGCCGGGCGGGGGAACGGTGCCGGCGAAGAAGCTGCTCGATTATGTGCGGCTGCTGCCGGACTCGGACATCCACTTCCGCTTCAGTGACACGCACTGGGCCAGCATCACCTGCGGGCGCTCGAAAACGAGAATCGCCGGCATGCCCAGGGAGAGCTACCCGGAGCTGCCGGAGATGCCCGAGCCGGTCGGCCAGCTTCCGGTGGGCCTGCTGGCTTCAATGATTTCGCGGTCGATCTTTGCCATTGCAGCGGAGGAGTCGCGTTTCACGCTCAATGGCGCGTTGCTGCTGATGAAGCCGGACACTCTGACGATGGTCGCCACCGACGGGCACCGCCTGGCGCTGGTAGAGCATCCAAATCCGCTGGGCGCCTCGGGCGAGCATCGCGCTCTCATTCCACGCAAAGCGCTCATGGAGCTCACGCGGTTGGCCGGCGAGACCGAGGACGACACGGCGCCGCTGGACTTCGCCGCCGACGACAACCACCTCTACTTCCGCCTGGCAAGCCGCCTGCTGGCAAGCCGCAAGCTCACCGGCAACTTTCCCGACTATGAGCGCGTGCTGCCAAAGTCGCACCCGCACACGGTGACCCTGGACCGGGAAGATTTCCGCGCCGCCATCGAGCGTGTTTCCCAGTTTTCTGACGAACGCTCGCGTGCCATCAAGATCCGCTTCGCCGACGACGAGGCCACCATTCATTCATCGCTTTCCGAGAGTGGCGAGTCCGAAGAGAGCCTGGCGGTTGACTATGGCGGCCCCACCACGGAAATCGGCTTCAACGCGACCTACCTGCTGGAATTCCTGCGCGCGGTGGGCGAGCCGCGTGTGCGCTTCCACTTCAAGGATCCCCAGAGCGCGGGCGAACTGACGCCCGCCGGTGAGGATCTCAACTACCGCTACCGTTACGTTGTCATGCCCATGCGCATCTGACGCGCCCAATCACCGTGCTGACACCGGAAAAGGACGAGAAAGATTTGAATCACGCTGAAACTTACGACTCTTCGAGCATCAAGGTGCTGGAAGGCCTGGAGGCAGTGCGTCTCCGGCCTGCCATGTACATCGGCTCCACGGGCGAGGCCGGCCTGCATCATCTGGTATACGAAGTCGTCGACAATTCGGTCGACGAGGCGATGGCCGGCTACTGCACGGAGATCAAAGTCGTCATCCACATCGACGATTCGGTCACCGTGATCGACAATGGCCGCGGCATTCCGGTGGACATCCACCCCACCGAGGGCGTCTCTGCCGCGGAAGTGGTGATGACCAAGCTCCACGCCGGAGGCAAGTTCGACTCGAACACGTACAAGGTTTCCGGCGGCCTGCATGGGGTGGGCGTGAGCTGCGTGAACGCGCTGTCGGAGTGGCTCCACCTGGAAATCTGGCGCGACGGCTATACCTGGGAGCAGGACTATGAGCGCGGCATTCCGAAGGGGCCGCTCCAGAGGACCGGCAAGGCCGGGCGCAAGACGGGCACGAAGATCACCTTCAGGCCCGACCCCACCATCATGGAGGCGACCCACTTCAACTTCGACACGCTGGCCACGCGGCTGCGCGAGCTCGCCTTCCTGAACAAGGGCCTGCGCATCACGCTGACCGACGAGCGCACGGATCCGCCGAAGACGCACGAGTTCTACTATTCGGGCGGCATTGCCGAATTCATCAAGCACCTGAACCGCGGGAAAAACGTCCTCCACGACAAGCCCATCGTCATCGAGGGCGAGCGCGACCTGCCGGGGGGCGGCAGGCTGATCATCGAGATCGCGCTCCAGTGGAACGACAGCTACACGGACCAGATTTTCAGCTTCGCCAACAACATCAACACGCGCGACGGCGGCACGCACCTGACCGGCTTCCGCACGGCGCTGACGCGCACGCTGAACGCCTGCGCGCGCGCCGCCGGGCTGCTGAAAGACATCAAGGACAGCAACCTTTCCGGCGACGACGTCATCGAAGGCCTCACCGCCGTGGTCAGCGTGAAGCTCCCGCAGCCGCAGTTTGAAGGGCAGACGAAAGGCAAACTGAATTCCGACATCGGCGGCTACGTCACCCAGGTGGTCAACGAGAAGCTCACCGAGTACTTCGAGAAGAACCCGGCGGTGATGAAGCGCATCATCGGCAAGGCCGTGGAAGCGGCCCGCGCGCGGGAGGCGGCGCGCAAGGCGCGCGAACTGACGCGCCGCAAGGGCGCGCTCGACTCGGGCGGCCTGCCTGGGAAACTGGCCGACTGCCAGGAGAAAGACCCCGAGCGCTGCGAGCTGTTCCTGGTGGAGGGCGAATCGGCCGGCGGCACGGCCAAGAGCGGGCGCGACCGGCGTTACCAGGCGATCCTCCCGTTGAAGGGCAAGATCCTGAACGTCGAAAAGGCGCGGTATGACAAGATGCTGAGTCATGACGAAATCCGCGCCATGATCACTGCCATCGGCACCGGGATCGGCAAAGAAGACTTCGATATCTCGAAGCTCCGCTACCACAAGATCATCCTGATGACGGACGCCGACGTGGACGGCAGCCACATCCGCACGCTGCTGCTGACGTTCTTCTTCCGCCACATGCCGGAGCTGATCACCCGCGGCCATGTGTTCGTGGCCCAGCCGCCGCTGTACCGGATCAAGAAGGGCAAGAGCGAGAAGTACATCAAGAACGACCAGGAATTCGTCCGTGAGATCCTGCGGCGGGCGACCGACAACGTACAGGTCCTGGTGGGCGAGAATGGCGAGCACGGGACGCTGGAAGGGGGCGAACTGCGCAGTTTCCTGATGCAGCTCGACGAGCTCCAGCAGATCGTCACGCGGCTGGAGAAACGGCTGCGCGAACCGCGGGTGGTGGAGGTGCTGGCCGACCCGGGCTTTGCCCTGGACACCAAAGCCGACTTCAGCAACCGCGAGGAGGTGGAGCGCGCGGCACGGGCGATGATGGAGGGCAGCCGCCTCGAGACGCGCCTCGAGTTCGATGAGGAGCACTCGGCGTGGAACATCGTTTACCACGACGAGTCCCATGGAGACCGCGTGATTGGCGTCGAACTGGCGCAGCAGCCCGAATACAAGCGGCTGCGCGCGCTGGCCCGGAGCACGCAGAAATACAACCGGCCGCCGTTCGTGGTGGTGAAGGAAGCGCGGCGGGAGCGGATCGACAACTGGCGCACGCTCATCCAGCACCTGAAGGCGGAGGGCACGCGCGACATCACGGTGCAGCGCTACAAGGGGCTGGGGGAGATGAATCCGGAGCAGCTCTGGGAGACGACGATGAATGCCGAAACGCGGACGTTGCTTCAGGTGCGGCTGGAGGACGCCGTCGAGTGCGAGGAGATCTTCAGCACGCTGATGGGCGAGGACGTCGAGGCGCGTCGGAAGTTCATCGAGGAGAACGCGCTCGACGTCCGCAACCTGGATGTGTGAAGCGGCGGGCGGGCCTCAGAAGGTGAAGCCGAGGCCGGCCAGAATGATCACGTCGTGCATCAGCCCGGTGAGTTTCGAGCCGGGAGCGGCCGCGATCACGTTGTCCGTTTTCGGGCTGAGATAATCGCGCACCTCGAGCCGGAACACTCCCCTGGGTCCGGCGCGGACGCGGACGCCGACGCCAAAGTCGCCCACGGGGAGGGTCTCACTCGTGTTCGCCAGGGCGGCGTACTGGCTGCCCGGGTGGAAGGCCTGTTGCGGGCCGGTGCCCTCCACGCGGCGGACGCCCCCGCCGAAGATGATAAATGGCCGCACCGGCGCGTCCTTGCCGCCTTTGAGGAAGAGCATCAGATCGCCGGTGATGATGTGCTGCCGGGCCGAAAGAGCGGCTTTTTCGCCGCCGACCTCCACCCGCGCGTCGCCCCAGCGGTACAGATAGCGGACCTCGCCGCCCCATCGCGGGCCGGTCTCGGCCAGCCAGGCGCCGGCCACGGGGGCCTCCTTGAATCCGACCGTGCCCTTGACGCTGCCGGACTCGACATGGAGGCCGCGCTGTACGGCGAAGCCGCCGGCGCCGCCCACCTCATAAGACTGTGCGTTGGCGATCAGGGGCGCTGCCAGGAAGGCAGCGGCAAGAAATGCTCGGATCCTCATGAAGTCATCCTTTCGGAAACCAGCGCCGTATCGTCTTTTATCGTGGCACGACGCGCACGTTCACGGTAGTCTGGGCCGTGCCCTGCTGGATGGTCAAAGGCAGAGCTTGGCCCGTCCTGGCCCACCAGGGGACGCTTGCGTCGATCCGGTAGACTCCAATCCGGCCCGGCTCAAGGCCGGCGAAGTCCACCACGAGCGGCGTGTCGCCCAGCGTCACGGCGGGTTTCAGGGCAACGGTGGAGGCGGGATCCGCGGGCGCCGGAACGCCGGCGCCGGGATCCGGAAACACCTGGCCCATGCCCGTCAGATAGATCGAGATCCGGTCTCCGGGCTGGATGGGGTTGGAGAATGTGACCAACTGGTTGTTGGCCTGACGGAGCACCGTGGCCAGGCCGGTGAGCGGGCCAGCGGCGCCGTCGCGGAAGATGGCCGGCGCGGCCGGCTCCACATTGAGCAGGTATGCGGCGCTGACGCCGCCGGGCGAACGCACCACCAACTGGCCGCTGGCAGCGGTGAAGGGGATGTGGGCGACAATCTCGCTGCTCGAGGCTCTTCCAAGGGGCAGCGGCGCTCCATTGAGCAGGACGCACGCCTGGTCGAGTGAAGCAGGCCAGACCGTGTCGGCGGCCTCGCTGGAGGAGGCGAGGCCGGTACCGCGGATCAAAACCACGCTGCCGCGACCGACGGCAGGCGTGTTGTCGGCGATGTTGACGACGGAGGTGATCGAGGGCATCGGCACGGCGGCGTCGAAGTCGTATCCGAGCACCGTGAGCCCGGAGGTGGAGGCCGAGATGATCCTGCCGGGGTTGGGAACCACGGCGAGGGTCCGGGTGAAGGGGAGAATCGTCTGGCCGATCAGCGAATCCGGCGTTGTGGCCACGGGGATCAGCGGGGCCTCGGCGAGCCGCGAGAATCGGTTTCCAGGGAAGTTCGCGAGGTCGATCTTCTGCACCAGCCCCGGACCCTGGGCGGTGGCGGAGGTGCGGACATAGAAGCCGCCGGGAACGACGCCGAAGCCGGAGGGAGTGCCCTCCATGGGCAGCTCGGCAACCGGGAACAGCGCGATGTCGAGAAGCATGTTTTGGGCCAGGTAGGCCTCGTCGCTGAAGGCGCCGACGACGCCGCTCAAGGATTCGAAGTCCTTGCGGCCCACAACCCACGTGCCGGAAGCGGCCTCGTACAGCAGCAGCGAACCCGAGGGCTGGGCCAGCACGGCGGTGGAGGCAGACGGGCTGGCCGTCAGGGAGCTGTTCTCGCTGATGCAGTTGGCATACACGCCCAGCCGGCTCAACGGAGTGGCAAGGCGGTTGAAGAAATCGAGGCGCAGCAGCTCATGCGAGCCGCCCGAGCCGCCGCAGGCGTCCTTGGTGAAGGCGAGCCGGGCCGTGACCAGGATGTCGCGCTGGGTGACTACGATCGAACGCGGGTAGCGGCCGGGTTCGGTCAGAATCGGCGGCAACTGCTCGAGCGTGTCGAGGTTGTGGACGGTGATCAGCTGGCTGTTGTCCGCCGTGGTCAGCAGATACCGGCCATCGAGCGTGATGGCCATCTGCACCGGCGTGTTGCCGGTTCGCAACGACGCCACCTGTTCCAGAGTGTTCGAATCGAAGACGAGAACCAGGTTGCGGTCCTGGCGCAGCACGTAGAAGCGCGGCCGGTAGGGGTCGGCGAGGATGTCGACGAGTTTGCCCGGCACGTTGACGATCTTGCCGCGCTGATCGAAGTCGCGCGTGTTGACCAGCACTCGCAGCGGCATGGGAACGTTAACGGCAGTGGAGGAGGAGATGGCCAGATTCACCGCAACCGTTCCACGCTGGTTCTGGAAGGCGGCGGGGTCGACTTCCACGGTGACATCCATCGGGGCGGTGCCGGTAGAAGGATAGACACGGATCCCGCGTGTTCCATTGGGCAGCTTCAGGCTGAAGTCCGAGCCGCGGCCGGCGGGATCGACGATACGGATGGTCTTCTTCTGGATGCGGTTGTCGCAGGAGTTGGACTCAAACAGCAGGTCCTCGCGTTCCGCCTGGATGCGCGGCAGGGTGTCCAGTTCATCCAGCGGAAACACCAGCACGCCGCTCTCGGCCACCGCGAACATGTAGTTGAGGTCGGCGGTGAAGACGGTCCGGCCGGAGATCGGGTTGGGGATCTTCACGATCTCGCGGACGGCCAGGTTGTCGGTGTCCATGACATGCAGCACCGGCGGCGCGGTGGTGGCCGTGTTGTTGAGCACCGGCACCTGGGCGTAGATCCGGTTGCGGCGATAGTCATAGGCATGGCCGCCGAGCGCATGGACGCCATTGATGTTGGGCAACTGCGCCCGCACAAAGTGGATGCCCGTATCCGGATCCTCGCTGAAAAGCAGCCAGCCGGCCAGGTAATTTCTCCCGTCCCGGTCCACGCTGACCACGCGCGGTCCCAGGGGAGGTTTGGACTGCGAGGCGGTGATGCGAACGCTTGTGTCCAACGGATGGTACTGGAGCAGGTAGAACCTGTCAGGACTGGAGGGCTCGCAGGTTGGCGGCTCAATGTTTTCGATCCGGGCCAGCATATACACCGTCTGCCCGTCGCCGGACACGCCCACGGTGGCGCCAGTGATGTCGACCGGTTTCACCCCGGGGTCCACCGCGATCTGGCAACTGCCCAATGACCCGCTGATCGGCATCGCCACCATGTTTCCGGTGAGCGGATCCAGAAGATAGAAGCCCGTCCTGGTGACGACCAGCGCCTGCGGCCCGGCAGCAAAGACAACGGCCAGCACATTCGACGGCATGGCGAGGTCCCGCCGCTGATCCGCATCCAGGTCAAAGATGGTCAGACCGCCGAGAAACAGGCCCGCCACGAGAAAACGCTGATCCGGCGACAGCGCCAGTGTGGAGGGCGTCTCCGGCGTCAACAGCACGGACTTCACCTTGTAGTCGGACAGTGAAACCACTTCGATGCGCCCTGCGGTAAAATTGGCCGCATAGAGCACCTGCCGGCGTTCATCCAGGGCGATATCGGCGATGGTTCCGCGCATCGGAACCAGCCGGCCAAAGGTCCCCCCAAGCAGCGGGATGGCCAATGCCAGCGGCAGCCAAAAGAGCCTGCGTAGTGTCATTTCTTCCTCCGAGCCTCGCGAGAGGTCATTCGGTCACGGGCACAGAATAGCGCATTTCCCTGCCCAGGGGACCCGGGCGTCTTTCTTAGTTCCCGGCTCAGAATACCTCAATTTTCGTAAGAAAGAACCCACAAATTGTTCATTTCACAACCAACTACGTACTAAACCGGTGGTAAATCCTGCCGAAAGTTAGCAGTGGCCGAGCCAGAAAGCGGAAAAATGCTAACTAACGATAGCAGCGCTCGACGCGCCGTCCGAGCCCGCACAGAATGACGTACGGGATCACGCCGGCCTCGCGGGCAAAGTCGGCCGCGTCATGTCGCACGGTTTCTTCGTGCCCGATGAGCGTGACGGCGTCGCCCGGCGACAGGGCAGGACAGCCGGTGACGTCCAGGCTGATGACGTCCATCGAGACGGCGCCCACGATCGGGACCCGTCTTCCCGCCACGATGGCATGGCCGCGTCCGGCGAGTGTGTGCGGGACGCCATCGGCATAGCCGGCCGCGACCACGGCCAGCTGGGATGGCCGAGGCGCGCGCCAGCGCGCGTTGTAGCCCACTGGTTCGCCCTCCGGGATCTGCTTGATGGCGACGATGCGCGCTTTCCAGACGAGCGCGGGCCGCACGTCCACCTGCACGGCGGGCGCTTCGCCGGTGGCTTCGGGGACATAACCGTACAGGGCGAGCCCGGTGCGGACCATCTGATAATAGGCGCGCCGCATTCCATAGCAGACGGCGGCACTGCTGCCGATGTGTGCGATCGGGGGCGCGAGTCCGGCGGAGCGGATCGCTTCCAGAAAGCGTTCAAACGCATCGAGCTGCCTTGCGGTCTGCGGCGAGCTGAAATCTGCCGCCGAGGCGAGGTGAGACATCACGCCTTCCATTTCGAGGTGACGAAGCGTGGCGGCCGCCCGCGCGACGTCGGCCGCGGCCTCGCGGGTTCCCAAGCGGCCCATGCCCGTGTCGAGCTTGACGTGCACGGCAAGCCGCCGGCCCAGAGCGGCGGCGCGCGCTTCGAGCGCGAGCAGATCGCCGGTGGAATGGACTGCCGGGGTGAGCTGGTGATCGAACAGCGAGTCGACCTCAAAGGGCGCGAATCCGCCCATCACAAGAATCCGGCTGCGGACGCCGGCGCGCCGCAGCTCGGCGCCTTCGGCCGCGTTGCTCACGGCGAACCAGGAGCAGCCTTCACGCTCGAGCCGCCTCGCCACCTCGACCGCGCCGTGGCCGTAGGCATTGGCCTTGACAACGGCAGCGACTTCCGCGCCGGCAGCGGCTCGGCGCAGCTCGCGCCAGTTGGCGGCGATCTGCTGAAGAGAGATTTCAGCCCAGGTGCGGGCCTCCGGCCAACAATTGTTCGAAGAGACGTTCATAGGCGTCGGTGACGGCCTCCCAACCGTAGCGTTGTTCCACGCGCCGCATGGCGGCCTCGCCCAGCCTCCGCCGCTCGGCTTCCGGCATGGCGAGCGATTCGCGGATTTGCTGCGCCAACGACTCTTCGTCGTGAAAGGGCAGGCCCACGCCGCCGGCGACTTCCTCGTTCTCCGGCGTGCTGAGGTAGAGCACCAGCGCCCCGCGGCCCATGGCCTCGAGGAGCGCCGGATGCGTGCCGCCGACCTCGGTGGCGTGGATGTAGGCATGGCAGTGCGACTGAAGCTCGCGGTAACCCGGCCCGTAGATGGCGCCCGGAAACAGGATGCGCGGGTCGCGCGTGTCCTTCACCTGCCGGATATAGTCCTGCGCGTAGGGCGCGTCGCCGACAAGCACGAGGCGGAGATCCGTGCTCACGCGCTCGAAGGCGCGGCGCACCATCAGCGGGTTGTTCTCCGGTTCAAACCGCGTCACGTAGAGAAAATAGCGGCTGGGCTCGAGGCCCAGCGCGTCCAGCGCCGCGCGCGTTTCCACCTTTCCGGTCTCGGCGCCGTAGGGAATAAAGACCGATTTTGCCCCGTAATTTCTGAGATAATAGCGCTGAATTTCTCTGGCATCGGTGATCATGACGTCGGGGCAAAACGTGGCCAGGCCTTCGGAGACGTGATACCAGAGGCGCGCCAGCGCGTTCCATTTTTTCCGCTTCCGCTCGAGCCCGTCCACATTGAGTGCGACGCGCGCCCCGGCGCGGCGCGCCAGCGGCGTGAAGACGGCGTTGGCGGCGTTGCAGTAAAGCGCCACGTCCGGCGGACGGCGCATCAGATCGAGCGTGGAAAAAAACGTGTGCGCCACTGTCTCCAGGTATTTGTGCCGGACTGGCGGAATATAGCGCAGGCGCACGCCGCGCCAGACGGGCTCCGGCCACGGGGAGCGGCCATAGACGGTCACGTCGTGGCCGCGGCGGACCAGGCGCACGGAGAGCTCTTCGGCGAACGTTTCGAAGCCGCCGTAGGAGGCGGGGATCCCGCGAGTGCCGAGGATCGCGATCCGCATCAACTCACTCCGCAGGAAGGGGACGCCGCGGGCCGACATGGGGGCGGCAACGTGTCCATCCGCAATTGTCCGCAGGGGCGTGATCGAAGTTGCCGGGCGGTGCGGGCGCCGCAGGCTGTCCGTCCCGCCAGCAGGAGAGCCCCATGGCGGCGCTCACCCTTCGGCGATCTGCGCCTGGGAACGCGCGGCCGGGCTGAGGGCCGCCACGGCCTTTTTCGGGGCCGGGCGGCTGACCGGGTCGTGATGGAACCACGCCGCCATGTAATCGTCGCTGACCCGTTTCCGGGCCATGATCCAGCGCCGCTTGGCCAGCACCCGGCGCCAGCTACGGAAGATGTGCCAGAAGGCCTTCAGCGAGTAGTGCTCGTAGAGCAGGCAGCAGCCGATGACGACGACGTCGCGCAGCGTGATCGGGAGCCAGAGGCGGCGGTAGAGGTCCCCGGTGATGTTCTTGATCCGCATGAGGAAGCGGTTCTTCACCGAGTGCATATTGATCTCTTTGGGCAGTGCGCGGCGGTTGCCCGGCAGCACCGCGCGCACGTGGTAGCCGCGGGCGTAGGGCGTGTAGAGGCAGCGCCAGCCCATCAGTTGGGCGCGCCAGGCGACGTCGGCGTCTTCGCGGTAGACGAAGAAGTCCGAATCGAAGAACTCGCCGTCGATCGAGATGTCGTCGATCATTTCCCGCCGGTAGAGCGCAGCCGCGGCCGTGGCGCCAAAGACGTATTCGCGTTTGAGGTAGTGGCCGTTGTCGATCTGGCGGCTGCCGCGGTCGAGGTGGCGCAGGTAGGGCGTAAAATAAATCCCGGTCGAGTCGACGCGCGGGCGGGCGTCGATGGTGAAGTCGGGGCTCATCACGAGCAGCTTGCCGCAGACGGTGCCGATGCGGTTGTCGAGCCGGCCCGCCTCGAGCAGCGCCTGGATGAAATAAGGCATCAGCAACACGTCCGGGTTCAGCGTCAGCACCCAGTTGCCGCGGGAGAGACGGATGGCCTGGTTCTGGGCGGCGGCAAAGCCGATATTGCGGTCGTTGTAGATGATGGTGCAGCGGTCCTCGTAGCGCTCGAGGATGTCGCGGGTGCCGTCGGTGGAGTTGTTGTCCACGACGATGATTTCAATCTGCGGCCCCTTCTGAGCCAGCACTGATTCCAGGCACCGCTTGATGTAGCGCCCGCTGTTGTAGGTGACGATGGTCACCGAGACAAGATCGTGTGATGCCATGTGAAAGAGCAGCCTGACTCAAATGCGGGGTCGCCCCGGCGCAGGCGCCGGTTCCCGCGTTTCCTCCTCCGGCTGGAGCTGCTCGGCCGCTGCGGGAAAAACAGCGGCGCGGGCCGCCAGCCGAACCAATCTACCATAGACGCGCAGGGGGCCAATGGACCGCGAAGCGAACATCCCCGTCACGACCCTTGGCAACACCCCGGCGATGACAGACAAGCCAACCAGGATTCGTCCAGGCGTCTGCAAGTGCCTGGAAACGTAGCGCAACAGATTCCTGTACCAGTATAGCTGCCGCGCCTCCCAGGCCAGCCGTTGAACCGAATGGCCGCCGGCGTGCAGGGCGCGGAATGTGGGCACATAAGCCGACTTCCATCCCGCATCCAGGAGCCGGCGGATGAAGTCCACGTCCTCGAACCAGACCGGATGATAGTCCTCGTCCCACCCTTCCAGCTTCTCCCAGGCCTCGCGGCGGACCAGCAGGCACGCCCCGGCCGGTTGCACGTCCGCGGCCGGGGCTTCGGCAGAGAGGTCCAACGCCCGCCAGCGGCGGTTGACGGGGTTTGCCGGCCACAGCCGATTCACGCCGAGCGCCTCCAGGGCCAGCGCCGCCGCCGTGGGCAGGCGGCGCACGAAGAAGCCCTGTTGAGGGCGGCCGTCCCGGCCGAGCAGCAGCCCGCCCGCCGCCCCAATGCGTGCGTCGTGCTCCAGGACCTGTGCCAGAATCCGGGGCGGGGAAAGGATCTCGACGTCCGGGTTCAGCACCAGCACGGCGTCAGCATTCGACAGCATCAGAAAGCCCTGGTTCACCGCCCCGGCGAAGCCGCGGTTTTGCCGGTTGCGAACCACGCGCACGCCGGCAAACGCTTCGGCGGCGGCGCAGGTGAAGTCCGTGCTGGCGTTGTCGATGACGAGGATGCCGGCCGGAAGTTCATGCTTGAATCGCAGGCAGGCCTCGAGGCAAGCGCGGACGTGCGCCTGGGAGTTGTGGGTGATGACCAACGCCGCCAGCCTCATCGCGCCACCGCAAAATAGAGCCGCCAGTAGGGCTCCGGCCGGGCCGCCTGCTGAAGCCGCCGAATGTCTTCCTCGCAGGCGGCGAGCAACGGCTCCAGGGTCTCGACATCGGCCCGCTGACCGGCCCGTCGCACGCGCCGGGCCTCGCAAAGCCCGCGCCACTTGCCGCGCAACCACGCGCCCAGCCGCCCGTGACGGGCGGCCACAGCGCCCCAGAGGAGTTGTCCTGCCAGCACGCGCCACCACCAGCGCAGCGGGAAGTGCCTGGCCGCCAGCAGCACCTGATTCCTCGCCACAAGTTCCACCATCGGCGCGCCCCAGGCGCCGAACGTGGCGCCGCCGCGGTGATAGGCGACCGCCTCCGGCACATACACTCCGCGCACCCCGGCCACGGCGCACCGCAGGCAGAAGTCGACGTCTTCCAGAAAGGATCCGAAGTTCTCATCCAGCCCGCCCGCCTGCTCGAACAGGCTGCGCCGCACGAGCACCGCCGTGAAGGGCGCGAAGGCGATCTCACGCGGGGCGGCAAACAGCGGGCCGTCCGGCATGCCGCTGCCGGCGCGCCAGGCGCAGCCGCTGCGGGCCAGCAGATCGTAGCAGCCGTCCAGGCGAGAAGGGTTGTCCAGCCGCTTCAGCCGCGGGGCGGCGAAGCCGGCGCCCGCCTCCACGACCCGGGCCGCGAGCGCCTCCAGGCACTGCGGGTGGAGCTCGACATCGTTGTTCAGGATCCAGACCCAGGGGGTAGCGGCCGCAGCCACGCCGCGATTGACCGCGGCGGCGAAGCCCAGGTTGCGGCCCAGCGGAATCACCTCGGCGCCTAGGCGCCGGGCCACGGCGAGGCTCGAGTCCGTGCTCCCGTTGTCGACCACGATCACCCGGGCGCAGCCGCGCGTCTGCCGCCCGAGCGTCTCCAGCGTGCGCTCGAGCAGTTCCGCGTGGTTCCAGTTCGGGATGACGGCGGTGACTTCCTGCTCCATGCGGCGATTTTCCGGCGGCAGTCTTCAGCAGGAGGGAACCAAGGCGGGAAATAACAGAATATCACTGCTTCAGCGCCTTGCAAAGCGCTTTTTCAGCAGGAACCAGAGGTTATAGAAGCCGTCCCGCCACGGATTCAGCTTGATCTCGCCCAGCCGGGACGAGTACAGGATGGAGATTTCCTCAAAGCGCACGCCGGGCAGGCGCAGCGCCTCGATCTTGATCTCTTCAGAGAAGGCCATCCCGTCGCTTTCCAGCTTCATCCTGTCGAGGATGCTGCGGCGGAAGACCCACATGCCGCTCTGCGAGTCGCGCACCCAGCGGAAGTAGAGCAGCGACATCGCGAGGCTCAGGATCAGGTTGCCCACCTTGTGCTTGAAGCTCATGGCCCGGCGGTCGCGGACCGGGAAGCGGCTGGCGTTGAGGAAGTCGGCTTCCAGGTGGAAGAACGCCTCCAGCAGGTAGCTGATGGCGTCGGGCGGGTAGCTGTGGTCGCCGTCCAGGGTGACGATGATGTCCCCGGTGGCCATGCTGAAACCCTTCTTGTAGCTGCGGCCGTATCCGCGGACGTCCTCGCGGATGACCATCGCGCCGAAGCTGCGCGCCACCTCGGCGGTGCGGTCGGTGGAGGCGTTGTCGACGACGATGATTTCGTCGACAAATGACGGCATCCGCCGCAGGACTTCCGCGATGCCCTGCTCTTCGTTCAGGCAGGGTATCACGACGGTGATCTTGTGGTTCCTGTACAAGCGTTCGTCTTTCCGGCCCCTGAAACCGTCTATTGTATAGTTGCTGGCGCAAGGAGAACAGGACTCATGCTTCTGCCGCTGCTGTTGATGGCGACGAGCGCGGCCGCGTGCGCGGCCCAGGAAGCGGGCCCGAAGCCGATTCAGGCCGGGCCGGAGCTGCTCCAGATCCGCACCGTCTATCTGCTGCCCATGGCCAACGGGTTTGACCAGTACCTTGCCAATCACCTCACGCGGCAGGGCGTTTTCCAGGTGGTCGCCGACCCCTCCCTGGCCGATGCCATCCTGAGCGACCGCATCGGCAAGCCCTTCGAAAAAACGCTCGAAGAACTCTATCCGCAGCCGAAACCGGAAGAGGCCAAACCCGCCAAGGAGGAAGACGAGGACAGGGACCGCTCTCCCGCCGCCCTGGACATCAAGGCGCCGCCCCTCGAACGCACGAGCAGTTTTGGACGCGGCAAGGGGACGATTTTTCTGGTGGCGCGAGGGTCGCGCCACGTGGTCTGGTCGGTCTATGCGCGCCCGAAACGGACCGTGCCGGACGAGCTGGACGCGACGGCGCGACGCGTGGCCTCCGAGCTCCAGAAAGCGATCCGCCAGGCGGCCAGGCCGCGGAAGTGAGAAGTGCGAAGTCCGTCGCGGGCTTGCTCCAGTCGCAGCCCAGAAGTGCGACCGCGAGCGGCCCCCGGCGCGCCTTGCCGGCGGCCATCTTCATCCGCGCGGATCTGCCGCAGGGCCATGGAGGCTGGTTCCCGCAGCGCTTCGCGCTGCTGCACCCGCGGCTCTGTCAGGTTCCCTGAGGCACGGACGTTGTCTGGTGATTCCGCGGCCGGGTTCCGCAGGGGGCCAGGGTCCGTGTTGCTCCCTGTCAGATCCAGACTTTTTCGGGCGGGCCGAGCTGGCTGACCTTTTCTTCGGCCGCTTCGGAATCCCAGAAATACAGGGCGTCCAACTGCGCCAGGTAGTAAAAGGGGAGGTTTTCGAACTTGGGCGTTTCCGGGTTGGGCTGGTAGACGATGACGGCCAGCGCCACCACCTGGGCGCCTTTCGACTCGATCAGGTTCCGCAGTTCGGTGAGCTTTCTCCCCGTGCGAAGAACGTCGTCGACGAGGAGCACCTTTTCGCCGGGCTCCGGTTCAATGAACGGGCGGAAGCGCAGCGGGCCGCCCTCTTCGCCGCGCTCGGCCCAATAGACCTGTCTGGCGCGGAGCGCTTCGCAGACGCCGTAGGCCACCGGCAGGCCGCCGGTGGCGGGCGTGACGATGGACAGCTCCGGGATGATGGCGCGAAGCTCGGGGTGGGCGCGCAGCTTGCGGCTCAAGGCGACGCTGAGCAGCTTCGCCGTCTCATAGTGGCGCATGGCGATGGCCACCTGGAGATAGGTGTCCGAGTGCAGCCCGTTGGGGTATTGAAAGTGGCCTTTGCGCAAAGCGCCAGTCTGCCGCAACAGGGCGACAACTTCTTCCTGGGTGGGGATCAGTTCCATAAAACCAGTCTCCTTCTTCGTCAGAAGCGGGCTCCCGGCAGCACGGGGCCGGGGCCGACGCCCCCATTGTGCCATTCCGGGCCGGGCGCGGGAAGCCCCGGGGAACATGGCGGCCGGCGCTATGGCTGCTGACGGCCCCGCGCCGTGGCGCTTTCATTGGGCGACCACAGCAGCTCGGGCGCGCCGAGTTGCAGGTTCGCCCAGCGGCTCCAGACGAAGAAAGCGTCCGAAAGACGGTTCAGGTAGCGCAGGTTCACCGGGTCGATGCGCTCGGTGCGCGCGGCCGCAACCAGGAGACGTTCGGCGCGGCGGCAGACGGTGCGGCAGATGTGCAGCTCAACGTTCAGCCGCGATCCTCCGGGGAGCACGAAACTGCGCAGGGGCGGCAGGGCGGCGTTGAAGCGGTCGATTTCACTCTCGAGCTGGGCGACGTCGCCGTCGGTGACGCGCGCCTGCCGCGGATGAACGTTTTCGGGCGTGGTGGCGAGGATCGAGCCGAGATTGAACAGCTCGTGCTGCACGCGGAGCAGGATGCGGGCGAGTTCACCAAGGGCCGGCGTGCGTTCGGCCTCGCCCGAGGCCGTGAGCGCGGCGGCGCCGACGAACGCATTCAGCTCGTCGACGGCGCCGTAGCACTCGACGCGCGGGGCGTCCTTGGGAACGCGTTCGCCGCTGGCCAGCAGGGTTTCACCCGAGTCGCCCGTCTTTGTGTAGATGCGGTTGAGCGCCAGCCGCGGCTCTTCAAATGGGGGTTGGTCCGGCATGGAGCGGTAATCCCATTGTAGGAAAGCGGCCCGCGGGGCTATTTTTCGAGCAGCGGCTCGATGTGGCGGAAAACCATTTCGGCCACCTTGCGGCAGCCTGCGGCGTTGGGATGAAGCGCGTCCGGCTGCATGAGCCCGGGCTGCATCGCCACGCCTTCCAGGAAGAAAGGGATCAGCACGGTGCGGCGCTGGCGGGCCAGATCCCGGAAGATGCGCTCGAATTCGCGCACGTAGGCGGCGCCGTAGTTGCGGGGCAGGGTCATGCCGGCGAGAACCACGCTGGCGCCCGCGCCCTGAAAGGCGTTGATCATGAGATCGAGGTTGGCGCGCGTGCGATCCAGCGGCAGCCCGCGCAGGCCATCGTTGGCGCCAAGTTCGAGGATGACGATCTTCGGCTTGAGCAGCAGGGCGTCCTGAAGACGCGCGACGCCGCCGTCGGTTGTATCGCCGGAGATGCCGAGGTTGACGACGCGGTAGCGGTAGCCGCGCTCGTCAAGCAGCCGCTGGAGGTGGTCCGGGTAGCTTTCGCCGGGTTCGACGCCGTAGCCCGCGGTGAGGCTGTCGCCGAAGGCGGCGATGACGGGCCGCGTGTCGGTTGCGGGCGCGGCTGCGGGCGCCGGGGCCTCCTGCGGCACAGGGCGCTCCTTCGGCGCCGGCGCCTGCCGGCTGCATGCGCCCACGAGGAGCAGGGCGAAAAACCAACAGCGGCGCGACATCTCCTGCCATCATAAAGGACAGAGTTTTCCTCCGGATGAAACCCCCTGTTCTTTCCCTCCGAGATGTGACGAAGACGATCGACACCGGCACGCACCGGGTGGAGATCCTCAAAGGCATCAGCTTTGATGTGGAGTCGGCGGAATTCGTGGCGGTGATGGGCGCTTCCGGTTCCGGCAAGTCCACGCTGCTCGGGCTGGTGGCGGGCCTGGACACGCCGACTTCGGGCTCCATTCAGATCGAGGGCGAAGAGATCAGCCGGATGGACGAAGACCGGCTGGCGGTGCTGCGCGGGCGCAAGATCGGCTTTGTCTTCCAGAGCTACCAGCTCATTCCCACGTTGACGGCGGAAGAGAACGTGCTGCTGCCCGCCGAGCTGGCAGGCGAGGACTACGAAGCGGCGCGGCGCCGGGCGCAGGAGCTGCTGAAGGCGGTGGGGCTCGAAGAGCGGCGCGACCACTATCCGGTGCAGCTTTCCGGCGGCGAGCAGCAGCGCGTGGCGCTGGCGCGCGCCTTCATCCGCAAGCCTCCGCTGCTGCTGGCCGATGAACCGACGGGCAATCTCGACTCGGTGAACGGGCGGCAGGTGCTGGAACTGATGCTCGCATTGAACCGCAGCGAGGGGGCGACGCTCGTGCTGGTGACGCACGACCGCGAGCTGGCCGCGCATGCGACGCGCATCATCACGCTGCGCGACGGACGCATCCTGAGCGACGAACGGAGGGCGGCGGCATGAGCCTGCTGCGGACGCCCGCCTGGCGCATGGCATGGCGCGAGGCCCGTGCGGCGGCGCCGAAGTTTCTGTTCGTGATCTTCGGTGTCGCCGCCGGCGTGGGCGCGCTGACCGGCGTGCGCGGCTTTTCGGCGGCGTTCCACGAGTCGCTGAAGAAAGAAGCCCGCACGCTGATGGCGGCGGATCTGCTCATCCGCCAGTTCGCCGAGCCGACGCAGCAGCAGGAGCGCGTGATCGCGCAGTGGGAGCAGCGCGGGGCGCGCGTGTCGCGCATCACCGAGACGGTCTCGATGATGGCGGCGGGGGAAAACGAGCCGCCGGTTCTGGTGAGCGTGAAGGCGGTGGATCCGTCGACGTATCCCTGGTACGGGCGCGTGCGGCTGGAGCCGGACGCCCCGCTTGAGCAGGCGCTGAAGGCGGACACGATCGCCGTGAGCGAAGACCTGATGCTGCGGCTGAACCTGGAACCGGGCGCCCGCGTCCGGCTGGGCGAGGCCGAGTTCCGCGTGTGCGGCATCGTGCGGCAGGAGCCGGACCGCATGACGGGATCGCTGAACGTGGGGCCGCGGGTGATGGTCACGCGCGAGGGGCTTCAGCGAACGGGCCTGCTGACCTACGGCTCGCGCGCCTCGCAGAGACTGCTGTGGAAGCTGCCTGCGCAGGGCGTGCCGGTGGCGGAGATTCGCGAGTCCCTGAAGAAGGCCTTTCCCGATGCGCTGATCACCGACTACCGCGAAACGCACCCGTTCATCACGCGGGCGCTGGACCGGGCGACGACGTTTCTGAGCCTGGTGTCGATGATCGCGCTCATCGTCGGCGCGCTGGGCGTGGCCATGGCGATCCACTCGCACATCCAGCAGCGGCTGGACACGATTGCGATCATGAAGTGCATTGGCGCGCGCTCGTGGCAGATCATGCGCATTTACACGTTGCAGGCCGCGCTGCTGGGCGTGGCCGGCGGCGTGGCGGGCCTGGCGGTGGGCGCTGGGGTGCAGTGGCTGTTTCCGCTTCTGCTGCGGCGCTACTTCCAGTTGGAAAGCATCGGATGGAGCGGATCGTTTGCGCTGGAAGGGATCCTGGCGGGGGTGCTGACGGCGCTGCTGTTCAGCGTGCCGCCGCTTCTGGCCGTCCGCGACGTGAAGCCGGCGCTGATTTTCCGCCGCGAGATGCCGGAGGCGAGGCCGCCTCTGGCCGAGCGCGTGCGGAAGCGGCTTCCGGCAGCGGGCGCGGCGGCGCTGATCCTGGCGGGGCTGGCCGCGATGGCGGCGTGGCTGGCCGGGTCGGTGAAAGTGGGTGCGTGGTTTGCGGGCGGCCTGACGGCGGCGCTGGCGATTCTAGGCGCGGTGGCATGGACGCTGCTGCGCGCGCTGCGCTGGGGGCTGGCCCATGCGCCGGTGCGGCTGCCCCTATGGCTGCGGCACGGGGCGGCCAACCTTTACCGGCCCGGCAACCACGCGGCGAGCATCCTGGTGGCGATGGGCGTGGGCGTGATGTTCACGCTCACCGTGTATCTGGTGCAGAACTCGCTGCTCGGCGAGGTGATGCTGGCGATGCCGAAGGGCGCGCCGAATGTATTCCTGATCAACATCACGCCGCGCGAGGCGGAGGCGGTGCGCGCGTTTCTCGCGTCAAGGAAGGAGATCGAAGGGAAGCCGCAACTGATTCCAACCGTGGCGGCGCGGCTGGAAAGCATCAACGGAACGCCCGTGGACCAGCTTCCGCCGCCGCCGGGCGAAGACAGGCGGCGGCGCGCCTTCACGCGGCAGGTGACCTGGATGGAAAGCATGCCCGAGGACATGCGCATCCTGCGCGGCGCATGGTGGAAGGACGGCCGCCGCGAGGCGCTGGCGAGCGTCGACGAAAACACCGCGCGGCGGTGGGGCATCGAACCCGGCGCGGTGCTCGAATGGAGCGCCGCCGGGCGGCGCTTCCAGGTGCGCGTGGCCGCCATTCACCGCTTTGAGAGCGTGCGGCGGGGCGCCAGCGACGAGTTCGTCTTCACCGAAAAGGCGCTGGCCGGGCTTCCCACGCAGTGGTACGCGACGGCGCGGATCCGTCCCGAGGCGGTGGCCGTGTTCATGCGCGACAGTTTCCGCCGTTTCCCGGCGGTGACGGTGATCAACGCGGCCGACATCGTGAGCATCGTGCAGGAAGTGGTGGACCAGGTGTCGCTGGTGATCCGCTTTATCGCCGCCTTTGCGATCCTGGCCGGGGCGATCATTCTGGCCTCGACGGTGGCGGGGACGCGTTTGCGGCGGGTGCGCGAGTCGGCCGTGCTGAAGACGCTGGGAGCGCGGCGACGGACGCTTGTGTCGATCTTCTCCACCGAGTTCGCGATCCTGGGCGCGGCGGCGGGATTTCTGGGCGGCGCGCTGGCGACCGGGTTCGCGCGGCTTCTGCTGGTGCGGCTGCTGGACGCGCGCTTCAACCCCGAATGGCGCGCCAACCTGGCGACGACGCTGCTGACCATGGCGCTGGCGGTGGCCGCCGGGTGGCTGGCCTCGCTGCGGGTGCTCTCGCACCGGCCGCTGGAAGTGTTGCGCGACGAGTAGCGGCCGCTGTCACGCAGCGGGCGCGGCGAGGCCGAGCCGCATGAGCAGGGCCTGCGGGTCGGGATCGCGCCCCATGAACCGGCGGAACAGCACGATGGGCTCTTCACTGTCGCCGCGGGCGAGGATCGAGTCGCGGAATTCGCGGCCGGTCTTTTCGTTGAAGATGCCCTCGCGCAGGAAGCGGGTGAAGGCGTCGGCGTCGAGCACCTCGGCCCACTTGTAGGAGTAGTAGCCGGCGCCGTAGCCGGTGGGGTCGGCGAAGAGGTGCGTGAAGGAGGCGAGCATGGCATAGTCGTCCGGCAGCGGCGCGGGGGAGAAGTCGCGGAGGATGCGGTTGGCGTAAGAGACGGGGTCGCCGTCGCGGGCGGGGTCGTAGTCGATGTGGAGGGCGAGATCGACAGTGGCGAAGCCGAGCTGGCGCATCTGGGCGTTGGCGGCGCGGAAGGTGCGGGCGGCGCGCATGCGGCGGAAGAGTTCTTCGGGCATGGGTTCGCCGGTCTGCCAGTGGCGGGCGAACAGGTCGAGCGCCTCGCGCTCCCAGCACCAGTTCTCCATGATCTGCGAGGGCAGCTCGACGAAATCCCAGGCGACGTTGGTGCCGGCGAGCGACTTCACTTCGACGCGCGACAGGCAGTGGTGCAGCAGGTGGCCGAACTCGTGGAAGATGGTTTCCACCTCGCGGTGCGTGAGCAGCGCCGGCCGGCCGTCGACGGGCGCGGTGAGGTTGCCGCAGATGAGGCCGATTTGGGGCAGCCAGCGGCCGTCCACGGGGCGGCCGGTGAGGAAGGCATCCATCCAGGCGCCGCCGCGCTTGTTGTCGCGCGGGTGCCAGTCCGTGTAGAAGCCGCCGAGCAGCTCGCCGCTTTCATCGCGGATCTCGTAATACTTCACCTCGGGATGCCAGACGGGCACGGACGGGCCGGGCGTGATGGTGATGCCGAACAGGCGCGAGGCGAGGCGGAACATGCCGTCGATGACCTGGTCGACCGGGAAAAAGGGGCGCAGGTCTTCTTCCTCGAAGGCGTAGCGTTCGGCGCGGAGCTTTTCGGCCCAGTAGGCGATGTCCCACGGTTCGAGGTTTGCGCCGGCAAACTGTTCGAGCTCGCGGTTTTCGCGCCGGAAGGCGGGCTCGGTCTTTTCACGCAGATCGCGGACAAAGGCCTGGGCCGTGGCGCCGTTCTTCGCCATCCGGTCGGCGAGGGCGAAGTCGGCGAAGGTGGCGTAGCCGAGCAGGCGGGCCTTTTCGCGGCGCAGTTCGAGGATGCGGGCGATGAGCGGGGCGTTCTCGGCGGCGGCGCGGCGGTTGTAGGCGCGCCAGAAACGTTCGCGGACGCCGCGGTGGTCGAGGTAGGTCATCACCGCGAGATAGGAGGGCCCGTGGAGGGTGAAGCGCCAGCCGCCGCGGCCGCGGGCGCGGGCGTCAGCGCGGGCGGCGTCGCGGGCGCTGGGGGGCAGGCCGGCCAGCCCGGCCTCGTCTTCGATGTAGTATTCGAAGGCGGCGGTTGCGTCGAGAACATTCTGGGCGAATTTTGTTGTGGCGGTGGCGAGCTCGACGTCGATCTCCTCCAGCCGCTTCTTGCCTTCCGCCGGCAGCGCGGCGCCGTGCCGGCGGAAGCTGTCGAGCGTCTTGTGGAGAAAGCGCGCGCGGACTCCGGCGAGGGCGCGGGCCTCGTCCGTGGCCGCGTATTCATTCAGCGCCCGCCACAGCCCTTCATGCAGCGGGATGGAGGAATAGAAGGCGCTGACGGCGGGCTGGGCGGCGTTCCAGGCCTCGCGAAGCGCGGGCGTGGAGACGACGCCTTCCAGGTGGCGCACGACGCTCGATGCGACATCGAGATCGTCGGTGGCCGCATCGAGCGCGGCCATCGTGTCCTGCCAGGAACGGACGGGCGCGGCGGCGATCGCGTCAATGCCTTCGCGGCAGCGCGCGATGAGCGCCTCCATCGCCGGCAGGACATGTTCCGGGCGGATGCGGTCAAACGGCAGCGGATGTTCAAGCTGAAGCAGCGGATTGTCAGGCGTCACAGATTCCAAGATACGAAGTCCGGCGGCCGCGGTTGGAGCAGCGGGCCGGGCGGTCTGCGATGATAAATGGCGGTGATCGACCTGCACGCGCACGTCCTGCATGGGCTGGACGATGGGCCGGAAGCGCTCGAACAGAGCCTGGCGATGCTGCGGTTGGCCGCGCAGGCGGGCACGAAGGAGATTGTCGCCACGCCGCACTTCAGCCGGAAGTATCCGCTGAAGCCGGCGCTGGCGCAGCGGCGGTGGGAGGAGCTTCAGCACCTGGCGGGCGACTCCATCCGGATCCACAAGGGCTGCGAGGTGGAACTGACGGCCGACGCCGTGCGCGCGGTGCTGGCGGCGCCCCGGCAATACACGATTCGGGGACTCAGGTACCTGCTGGCGGCAGTGCCGGACGACATGGATCCCGATGATGCCGAGCCGCTGCTCTACGAGCTGGCCGGGACCGGGCTGCGGGTGATCCTGGCGCATCCGGAGGCGCATCCGGCGCTGGCCGGGCAGAGGCGGAGGCTGGAACGGTGGGTGGAGCGCGGAATCCTGCTTCAGGTGAATGCGGCGAGCCTGCTGCGGTTTTATGGCGCCCGAGCGGAAGAAACGGCGACGCGGCTGTTGAAGTTCGGCCTGGTGCATTTCATTGCTTCCGACGCGCACGATCTTGAATACCGCCCGCCGCGGCTGGACGTGATCCGGCTGCGATTGATGGGGTTCTTCCCGCCGGAGTTCACAGAGCGGATTCTCGAGTCGCACCCGCGGGCTGTGTTGGCAGGGGAGGAGCTGCCGCCGGGGCCGCAGCGTGCACCGTACCTGAAGCGATCCGTGTTCCAGTTCTGGCGCTGACGGGCGCGGGCGTCACGGCGGTTCGCGCGGCCGGCCCGGGCGCGTAATCTGCTGAAAAGCGGAGTGTTCAGAGGAGCTCTGTGGGGTGAAGGGAGGCAGTGCGGCGGAAAGGCGTGGTAAGAGGGGCGCAGGATGGCGACACGGAACCTGACGGAGATGCTTCGAAAAGCGGGCCGGGCGGAGGGCGAAGCGGCTGACGAGCTGGCGCGGGCGGTGGAGTCGATCCTGCGGCGGCTGAAGCGCGGCGAGGCCGTCTCGCTGCCCGGAGTGGGACGGCTGGTGCCCGGCAAGGGACGCGAGGTGCGGCTGGAGCCGGCGGGGCGGCGGGAGGGGCGGCGTGAGCGCGGCTGAGACGGCGTCGGTGCGGAAGCTGGCACGGCTGCTGCGGCAATGCCTGGCCGAAGGGCGCGCCGTGCACGTGGAGCGCCTGGGCACCTTCCGGCCGGCGCCTGGCGGCGGATTTGCCTTCCGCGCGGATCCGAAGCCGCAGGTCTTCATCGCCTATGCGGCAGAGGACGCGGCGGCGGCGGAGCGGATCTTCGACGCGCTGGAAGCGGCGGGCTTTGCGCCGTGGATGGACCGGCGGCGGCTGCTGCCTGGCCAGGACTGGCGGCGGGCGATCGAAGGCGCCATTGAAACGTCGGACTATTTCGTCGCCTGTTTCTCTCCGATTTCCGTGAAAAAGCGCGGCCATTTTCAGCGCGAACTGCGGCAGGCGATGGAGTGCGCCGAGCGGGCGCCGGTGGGCGACGTGTTTCTGATCCCGGTGCGGCTGGAGGAGTGCCGCGTGCCGGAAGAGATCCGCCGCCGCTGGCACTACGTGGATCTGTTCCCGAATTTTGAGGAAGGCGTCCGGGCGCTGGTGCGGGCGATCCGGCGCGAGTCGCGGCGGCGGGCCGCGTAGGCCCGGGCTCAGGGCGCCGGGCTTTTGGACGCTGGGGCGGGCAGTTTCGCCAGGCGGCGGCGCACATCGGCCGCGTCCTTCGAGTCACCCGCAATTTCGAGGAATTTCTCGTAGGCGGTGCGGGCGGCGGCGAATTCCTTCAGCTTTTCCCGCGCCTCGCCGAGCAGCCGCCAGGCCTCGGCCGACTGCGGGTTCCACTTCGTGGCCTCCTCGAAGCGGCCGGCGGCGGCCTTCCAGCGGCCGCGCCGCATGTAAAAGCGGCCGACCTTGAGCTCGTTTTCCGCCTGGATGGGGTTGAACTCGTAAGTCCGTTCTTTGGCGGTGACGTCCTCTTCCTCGGGCTCGGCCGGGGGCGGCGTGGGCGGCGCGGGCGGCTGCCAGGCATGGAGGACGCCCGCCAGCAGAAGCGTCACGAGCACGCGTGCCACAATCAAAGTATAGGGCCTTGTGGCGATGTCCCGCATCGACGAGCTGCGCGAGAAGGCGGCCGCACTGCCGCAGGGGCCGGGCGTCTACATTTACCGCGGCGCCGGGGGCGAAGTCCTCTACGTCGGCAAGGCCAAGAACCTGCGGGCGCGGGTGCGCAGCTACTTCAGCGCGGAGCGGCTGGCCGAGGCCAAGACGGGCCGGCTGATTCACGAAGCCGCGGGGCTCGAATACATCCTGGTTGACAACGAGAAGGAAGCGCTGGCGCTGGAAAACCTGCTCATCAAGCAGCACAGGCCGCGCTTCAACGTGCTGCTGCGGGACGACAAGACCTACCCGTACATCAAGCTGACCCACGAGAAATGGCCGCGCGTGTATGTGACGCGGAGAATCCGGAAAGACGGGCAGTATTTCGGCCCGTATTTTCCCGGAAATCTGGCGCACCGGCTGGTGAAATTCATCCACCGGAATTTTCAGATTCCTTCCTGCCGGGTGGATCTTGCGAAGACTCACGCGAGTCCCTGCCTCGAATACCACATCCACCGCTGCCTCGGCCCGTGCGTGCCGGGGCTGGCAAGCGAGGAGGCCTACGCGGAGCGGGTGCGGGACGTGCGGGCTTTTCTCGAAGGCCGCACGCGCGAGCTTGCCGCCAGCCTGCGGGCGCGGATGGAAGAGGCGAGCGAGGCGCTTGAGTTTGAACGCGCCGCGGCGCTGCGCGATCTGCTGCGCACGGTGGAGGAGCTGGAAGAGCGGCAGAAGATGGCGGCCGCTTCGGGCGACGATGCCGACTACTTCGCGCTGCACGCCGAGCCGCCGCACGTGGCGGTGAACATCTTCCACGTGCGCAACGGGCGCGTGGTGGACCGCCGCGAGCTGTTCTGGGAGGACGTTTACGAATACGACGAGCAGGAGTTCCTGCCGGCGCTGCTGATGCAGATCTACGGCGAGGGCCAGCCGGTGCCGGCGCAGATCCATCTGCCGGTGGAGCTGGAGGACCGGGAGGTTCTGGAAGAGCTGCTGGCGGAGACGCGCGGCCGGAAAGTGACCATCCACACGCCGCAGCGCGGCACGCGGAAGGCGCTGCTGGAGCTGGTGGCCACCAATGCGCGGCAGAGCTTCGAGCAGCGCTTCCGCGTGCGCAAGCCGCGCGCCGAAGAGATCGCCGAGGCGCTGGAAGAGGCCCTGGACCTGCCGGAGGCGCCGCGGCGGATCGAATGCTTCGACATTTCGCACATCCAGGGCGCGGAAAAAGTGGCCAGCATGGTGGTGTGGGAGAACGGACGGATGAAGAAGTCCGACTACCGCAAGTTCATCATCCGGACGGTGGAAGGCAGCGACGACTTTGCCTCGATGCGCGAGGCCGTCGGCCGGCGGTACCGGCGGGTGCTTGAGGAAGGCGGGCCGATGCCGGGGCTGGTGCTGGTGGACGGCGGACTGGGCCAGTTGCACGCGGCGGCGGCGGCGCTGGAGGAGCTGGGCGTGCTGAACCAGCCGCTGGCGGCGATCGCGAAGCGCGAGGAGATCCTGTACGTTCACGGCCGCGAGGACGAGCCGGTGATGCTGGACCGCACGTCGCCGGTGCTCCACCTCATCCAGATGATCCGCGACGAAGCGCACCGCTTCGCGGTGACGTTTCACCGGCAGCGGCGCGACGCGCGCACGCTGAGGAGCGAGCTTCTGGAAATTCCGGGCATCGGTCCGAAGACGGTGGAGAAGCTGTTGAAGGAGCTGGGGAGCCTGGCCGCGGTGAGGGCGGCGGGCGAGGAGGAGCTGGCGCGGGTGGCGGGCAGGGCGGCGGCGCGCCGGATCCGGCAGGCGCTCGGCCTGACAGCGGACTCAGCGCCCAAAGGCGAGGCGAAGGGCGAGCCGCTCCGGAAGGCCTGAGTCGAGAATCTTCTGTTGCGCCTGCGCAATGTCGTACTCGACACGGCGGAACGTGATGATGCGCTGATCCGTGTCCCAGATGGCGTAGGCGGCGCGGGGATCGCCGTCGCGGGGCTGGCCCACTGAACCCGGGTTGAGCAGAAACAGCCCGTCGTCGGCGAGTTCGTGGATGACTTCCTCCTCGCCGAAGCGCGGCCGGCGGAATGCGACCAGGCCGCCGCGGGTCCACATCCAGCCGCCCTGCACATGCGTGTGTCCGAAGAAGCAGACGCGGCTGGCAATGAGGTCGTGGAGCGTAAGGACCTCGTATTGATCGAGGACATATTCGTCCTCGTCGCGGGGGGAGCCGTGGACGAGTTCGAAGTCGTCGAAGACGAGCGGGCCGGCCGGGAGGGCGCGAAGCCAGGCGAGCTGCTCGCGGCTGAGCCGGGCGTGGGTCCACCGGGCCGCCTCCAGGGCGTGGTAGTTGAAGTCGCTCGGCTGCTCGATGAAGGCGACGACGCGGTCGTGATTGCCGCGGACGATGTGGCGCACGTGGCGGCGGGCCCATTCGACCGTTTCGGCCGGGTTGGCGTTGTAGCCGACCACGTCGCCGCAGCAGAGGATTTCGTCGTAGCGGCCCTCCGCGTCGCGGAGGACGGCCTCCAGCGCCTCGAGGTTTGCGTGGATGTCGCTGACGATCAGCCGGCGCACAGTCTCACCAATGTTACCTCAGGCGGAGCGCCGAGCCGCACCGGGATGCCCACGGTGCCCAGCCCGCAGGAGACATAGAGGCGGCTGTGGCCGAGTTCATAAGCTCCACGCACGTACTTGGTGAAGGCGCGCACGACGTTGATGTTTTCGCTGAGGACCGGAAGATTCACCTGGCCGCCGTGGGTGTGTCCGGCCAGCATCAGGTGGAAGCCGGACTCCGCGGCGGCGGGGAAATGCGCCGGGTTGTGCTGAAGCAGGACGTTGACGGCGCCGGGCTCGGCCAGCCCCCGCAGGAACGGGCCCACGCGCGTGCCGGTGCCGTAGTAGTCGATGCCCGCCAGGTTGAGGCGCGCGGAGCCGAAGCGGAGCAGCGCCGCCTGGCGGCGCAGGATGGCGATGCCGGCGCGGGCGGCAAGGCGGTCCGCCGCATCGACGAGGCCGGCGTATTTTTCGTGGTTGCCGTGGCAGCCGTAGACGCCTGCGTCCGCCTTCAGCCGCCGCAGGAGGCGCAGGCAGCCTTCGAGGTCGTCGCCGGCGCGGGTGATGAGGTCGCCGGTGACGACGGCGATGTGCGCCCGGGTGTCATTGGCCATCGAGACGGCGCGTTCGAGCTCGGCGGGGCCGAAGAACGGGCCGAAGTGGATGTCGGTGAGCTGGACGATGCGCAGGCCGTCGAGATCGCGCGGCAGGCCGGGGATCGCAATGACGGTTTCCTTCACCGACAGGCCGTAGCGGGCCAGCGCGATGCCGAAGCCCGCGCCGCCCAAAGGGACGGCGGCCGCCGGCAGCGCCGCGGCGAGCATGCGGCGGCGCGAGGCGTCGAAGGCCGCCGGCCGCGCCGAGGCAAGCCACAGATCGAAGGCCAGCACCGCCAGCACCCAGAACAGTGACAGAGCGAGCGCCCAGGCGATGACGTTCGCCGGCAGCCACGCAAAGCTGTGCAGCGTGAGCACCGGCACGGCCACCACCATCCAGGCGGACATGGCGGCGAGCACCGAGCGGCACAGCCTGAGCCGCTCCGGACGGCTGCGCATGCCGGGCAGTCGCGCCAGACGCCGCAGCACGTCCCGGTGCGTGAGCAGAGTGACAAGAATGATAACGGCTACCGGCGCCCAGCGGCGGAGGATTTCCATGAGCCTTTGTTTTCATTGTAGGGAGCGGCCACGACCCTGCGGGACATCCGCCCGAATGAAAATCGCCGCTCGGGCGGCCGCTGGCCGATGCTTTTCGGACGCTCTGCGCCGATCACGCTTGCTCTGAATGGCGTGATTTTCGCTCGCGCGGCGGGAAATCCCGCTGTGAAAGGGCGCGGCGGGTACAATTGAAACAATGTCGCTTGTTGTTGTCGGTTCCGTCGCCTACGACGGAGTGCAGACGCCCGCGGGAAAGGTGGACCGCATGCTGGGCGGCGCCTGCACCTACATTTCGCTGGCGGCCAGCTATTTCACGCCCGTGTCGATCGTCGCCGTGGTCGGCGAGGATTTCGCCCAGGAAGACGCGGACCTGCTCGCCTCCCGCGGCATTGATCTCGAAGGCCTGCAAAGGGCGCCGGGCAAGACGTTCTTCTGGGCGGGCGTCTATTCGGACGACATGAACGACCGCGAAACGCTGGTCACCGAGCTGAACGTGTTCGCGGCCTTTCAGCCGGTACTGCCAGCCTCTTACCGGAATCGCCCCTATCTGATGCTCGGCAACATCCAGCCTTCGCTTCAGCGGAGCGTGCGCGAGCAGATGGATGGCGTGCGCCTGGCCGGGGGCGACACGATGAACTTCTGGATCGAGGGCCAGCGCGAGGAACTGCTGCGGACGATCGCAGGCTGGGACTTTCTGCTGATCAATGACAGCGAGGCGCGGCTGCTGAGCGGCGAGCGGAACCTGAAGCGCGCCGCGGCTGCCATCCGCGCGCTGGGGCCGAAGATCCTGGTCATCAAGCGCGGCGAATACGGGGCCACGCTGTTTCATGAAGGCGGCGCCTTCAGCGTGCCGGGCTATCTGCTGGACACGCTGAAGGACCCCACCGGCGCGGGCGACTGCTTTGCCGGCGGCTTTATCGGCTCGCTGGCCGAGCGGGGGGTCACGGCCGAAACGGCCACGCCCGCCGATCTGGCGCGCGCGGTGGTCTACGGCTCGGTCATGGGCAGCTTCTGCTGCGAAGAGTTCGGCGTGAACCGCTTCCGCACCCTCACCCGGGATGACATTGAACGCCGCTTCCAGGAATTCCGCCAGCTCACGGCGTTCTAGCGCGTGGAGCACCGCTCTGGCAGCGGCGCTGCTGGCCGTGACCGGAGCGGCGGCCGCGGCGTATGTCTACCGCAACGGCTGGACGCTTTATTACGGCGACGCGGAGGCGCACCTCAACATTGCGCGGCGGCTCGCGGACTCGCGCCTGCCAGGCATTCATCAGATCGGGACCGTGTGGCTGCCGCTGCCGCACCTGCTGATGGCGCCGCTCGCGCAGCGGGACGCGCTCTGGCACAGCGGGGTGGCCGGCGTGCCGGTCTCGGTGGCGGCGTATGTGGCGGCGGGGCTGTTCCTGTTTCTCGCGCTGCGGAGGTTGAGCGGCTCGCCGGCGGCGGCCGCGGCGGGCACGGCCGTGTTCGCGCTGAATCCGAATCTGCTGTATCTCCAGGCGACGCCAATGACGGAACCGCTGGCGCTGGCCTGCCTGCTGGGGCAGTTGTATTTCCTCGTGCGGTTCCACGAGTCGCGCCGCACGGGCGACGCCGCGCTGGCCGGGCTGGCTGCCTGCGCCGGCGCGCTCACGCGGTATGAAGGCTGGTTTGTGATTCCGTTTGCGGCGTTCTACGTGCTGTGGCGCGGCGGCGGGCGCCGCTGGCGCAGCGCCGTGGTCTATTCGCTGATTGCCGGGGCGGGGCCCGCCTGGTGGCTGGCGCACAATGCGTACTTCTACGGAGATCCGCTGGAGTTCTGGCGCGGCGAATGGTCGGCGCGCGCGATTTATGAGAGACAACTGGCCAACGGGATGGCGCCCTATCCGGGCGATCACGACTGGAAGCGCGCCGCCGAATATTATCTGGAGGCCGCGAAGCTGTGCACCGGGCTGCCGCTGTTCTGGATCTCGCTGGCGGGCGCGGTGGCGGCACTGCGGCGGCAGGCGCTGGCGCTGGGGTTCCTGCTGCTGGCGCCGGTGTTTTACGGAATGAGCATGTACTCGTCCGGAACGCCGATTTTTGTGCCGCATCTGTGGCCGTTCAGTTACTACAACACGCGCTATGGGATCGTGTGGCTGGCGGCTGCGGCGCTGGGTGTGGCCGCGCTGGTGGCGCTTGTGCCGAAGCGCGGGCGGGCGGCGGCCGCGGTGGCGCTGGTGGCGGCGTCGCTGGCGCCGTGGGCGCTGCGGCCGCGGCCGGAGGCGTGGATCTGCTGGAAAGAGTCCGAAGTGAACTCCGCCTCGCGCCGGCAGTGGACGCGCGAGGCGGCGCAGTATCTGGCGGAACGCTACCGTCCGGGCGCCGGCATTCTGCTCAGTTTCGGCGACATCACTGGCGTGCTGCGCCTGGCGCGGATTCCGGTGCGCGAGGCGCTGCATGAAGGCGACCTGACGGCATTTGAGGCGAGCCTGGCGCGGCCGGACCTGTTTCTGTTTGAAGAGTGGGTGCTGTGCGCTCCGGGCGACCGCGTCTCGCGCGCGGTGGCCAGGCGCAAGCCCGCCGCGCGCCGCTATGAGTGTGTCAGAATCTATGCTGCGAAAGATTCGCCGGGCGTGGAGATCTGGCGGCGCATTCAGGTGGAGCCATGATTCCTTTCACGAAAGCGCACGGCGCGCGGAACGACTTTCTGCTGACCTGGGCGCACGAGGCGCCGCCCGAGGCGCTGCTGGAAGCGGCGGCGCGGGCCCTCTGCGACCGGCGCGCCGGCGTGGGCGCCGACGGCTGGCTGCTGGTGAGGCCGCCCTCCCAGGGCTCGCCCGCCTCGATCCGCCTGTTCAATTCCGACGGCAGCGAGGCCGAGATCAGCGGCAACGGCACGCGCTGCGCGGCGGCATTTCTGTGCGACGCGGGCCTGGCCGGCCCGGAGGTGGAGATCGCCACCGGGGCAGGCGTCAAACGGCTGCGGCTGCTCGAGCGGCAGGGGATGCGGTTCGAGTTCGACATGGACATGGGCGGAGTGGAGATCCTTGAGCTGCACACGGTGATGGAAGCCGGGGGACGCACGCTCGACTGCACGCTGGCCTGGCCGGGCAATCCGCAGTGCACCGTCTTTGTGGATGCGATTCCCGAAGGCTGGGAGCGGCTGGGCGCGGAGCTGGAACGTCATCCGCGCTTCCCGAACCGGACGAACGTGAGCTTCGTGCGCGTGGCCGACCGGGAAAACCTCGAAGTGCGGTTCTACGAGCGCGGCGCAGGGGCGACCGAGTCCAGCGGCACGGGCTCGACTGCCGCCTTTGCGGCTGCCCGCGCGCGGGGGCTCGCCGGCGGGCGGGCCATCGTGCACACGCCGGCGGGCCCGCTGCGGCTGCGCGTGGAGCAGGGATCGTACTTCCTCACCGGGCCGGCGGAGATCGTCGCAGGCGGCGAATTTTACTTTTCAGGCGAGGCCGCAAACCAGCGATAGAGGACGCCCGCCGCCGCCGCGAGGGCCTGCTCGCGCTGGGTGAGGTCGCGCTCGGTGTTCTTGAGAAACACGACAAGGGCGAGGCGGCCGCGCCGTTCCGGCAATTCCGCGACAGCGGCGATGCTCATGCACACGTTGCGGCCGTCCCAGAAGGCGGTGGACCCTGCCTTGCGATAGAGCACGGCGCCGCGCCAGTCCTCTGGCAGGCGGTCTGCGCCGAAGGCGGTGTCGCGCATCCACTGCCGGAGCCGCTCGTGGCTTTTCGGGTGGAGGAGCTTTCCTTCCTCAATGGAGGCCATCAGCAGCGCGAACGCTTCCGGCGCGGCCGTGTCGCGCGCGTCCATCAGAAAGCTTTCGCGCGAGGGTGCCAGACGCCATGCGAGGTCGAGCTCTGCCAGTGAGCGGTCGATGCGGATGCCGTCGCCAAACCAGCGCTCCACGCGCCGGGTGGCTGCGGCGGGTCCGCCGCCGAGGGCGAGCAGCCTGTCGGAAGCGGTCGCGTCGTTGTCGCGCACGGCGGCCTCGAGAAGCTGGCCGATGGTGACGACGCCGCCTTCCGGGTAACGAAGGCGCAGCGGGCTGTGGCCGGGGGTGAAGTCGGCGGGTTCGATGCGCACCATCTTGTGGAAGGGCATCTCGCCGAGCTCCATCTGCGCCAGGGCGTGCATGGCCACCGGCAGTTGGACGAGCTCAAGCATGGGAAAGCGTTCTTTGGCGCGCCAGCCCACGAGGCGGCCGCTTTCCAGATGGATGGCCGCCGCGCCGAGCATGCCGCTTACCTGCTGCTCCAGGCCGCGCATTTCGGCCGCAAAGGCGGGCGGCGCCTGCGCTGCGGCGCGCATCGAAAGAGCCAGAACCAGCAGCGCTGTTCTCATTGGCGGGGCGGAGGCGCAAAGACCACCATGACGACCATGACCCCCGGCCCCGGGTTCTTGAGCCCGTGCGGGAGGCCGGCCGGCGCCAGCACCAGGTCGCCTTCGCCGACGGCGTGCGCCTCCTCGCCGAGAATGGCCTCGCCCTGGCCGGCGAGGATGAAGTAGAGCTTGTCCTGGTTCGAGTGAACGTGCGCGGCGTGCTCTTGCCCGGGTAACAGGCAATTGAGACCGGCGAAGAGACGTTCGCCGGAGGCGAGCGTCACCTTGCCCATGCGGTCCGGGAGGAATTCGGCCCGGCAGGCGATGTCGCGAATCACCATGAGTACAGGATCGCCCAATCGGCGGGCGCGCGGGCGGTCAGAAAGTCCGCACGCCCATGGCGACGAGGTCGTCAACGCGCATGGTTTCCCGGACGACGTACGGTTCGCCGTATTTCACGCCAATCAGATTGCCGTAGAAGCGCGCGATCGAGCGGAGCCGGTCATGGATCTCTTCGCGGTCCGGGAACAGGTCCGCGCCCTCGGCGTGCGGGCCGTACTGGGACTGGTAGGCGAACAGCGACTCCATGCGCCGCTCAAAGTATGGCGTGATGTCCACGACGAAGGAGGGCTGGACGTTGGCGTAGAGGGAGGCGTAGACGACCTTGAAGGGCCGGTGCGGCTCGCTCTGGCTGTCGAGCTTGCGGATGCCAGCCAGGAATGAGGCCTCGAAACCGAGGGCCGAAGCGTGGTAGTGGTCCGGGTGGCGCGCTTCCCAGTAGGGGAGGATGACGACGCGCGGCTTCAGGCGCCGGATGACGGCCATCAGCGTCATCCGCAGCCCGATGTTGTTTTCGAGCCGCGCGTCCGGCATGCGGAGGTTCTCGCGGAAGGCGAGCCCGAGGATGCGGGCGGCTTCTTTGGATTCGCGGATGCGCTCTTCGGGCGTGCCGCGGGTGCCCATGTCGCCGGCGGTGAGGTCGAGCGCGCCGGTGCGGTAGCCCATGTCAGCCATGCGCAGCAGCGCGCCGCCGCAGGTCTGTTCGATGTCGTCCGGGTGCGCCGCAATGGCAAGCACATCGAGCGGAGCGACGTTGTCGAGGTCGAGAGCGGGGGGATAGAACATCACCACACCAGGTCACGGCGCAACCGGTAGCGGTCGCGGGTCCGGAAGACGTGAATGAGCGCGATGCCGGCCAGGAACCCGGCCGCATGCGCCAGAAACGCGACGCCGCCTCGCTGGGCGGCGGCGTCCGCAATGGAGCCGATGCCGCTGAAAAGCTGCACGATGAACCAGTACACCAGCACGATGTAGGCTGGCAGCTCAAAGGTGAAGACGAAAAGGAACCAGCCGAGCATGACGATGCGCGAGTGCGGGAACTTCACCAGGTACGCCCCCATCACGCCGGCGATGGCGCCGCTGGCGCCGATCATCGGCACGCGCGAGTCCGGGTTCACCGCGAACTGGCCCAGCGCCGCCGCGGCGCCGCACAGCAGGTAAAAGGCAAGGAAGCGCCCGTGGCCGAGGATGTCCTCGATGTTGTCGCCGAAAACCCAGAGGAAGAGCATGTTGCCGGCCAGGTGCAGCCAGCCGCCGTGCAGGAACATCGACGTGAACACGTTCAGCCAGGAGAACCGCTCCGGCACCAGTCCGTAAAGGAACAGAAAATCGTTGCGCGTGTACGGGTCGAGCGAGACCTGATAGAGGAACACGAACACATTGGCGGCGATGAGGCCGATGGTGACGAGCGGCTGCGAGTAGCTGCGCTGCGAGTCGTGAATGGGGATCATCGCGCCGCGTCCCAGAACCGGCGGAATTCGGACAGCGCGCGCCGCTCGCCGCGCTGGATGAGGGCGCGTGCTTCCGCCTCGGAAGCGATGCGGCCGCGGGCGCCGAGGGCGGTGCAGTTGAGCGCGGCCATCGCGTTGGAGAACTCGAGCGCCTCTGCGATGCCGAACCCCTTGAGCACCGCGTAGCAGAAGGCGCCGTGGAAGATGTCGCCGGCGCCGGTCGTGTCGATGCAATTGACGACGAAGGCGGGCGAATAATGGAAGCGGCCGTCCATACGGGCCAGCGCCCCGTGCGCCCCGAGCGTCATGGCCGCCACCTTCATGCCGTAAGTATCCTGGATGAGCGCCAGCGCCCGGAGCGGGTCGGACTCGCCGGTCCATCGCTCGGGAAATTCGCTGGAGGTGATCAGGTAATCGACGTTCGGCAGCACGTCTTCGAAGCCTTTGTAGATGGTATCGACATCGACGGTGACCGGGATGCCGTGCTGGCGGGCGATGCGCGCGGCGTGGGCCACGGCGGGCGTGTCGTGGCCGTCGATGTGGAGCAGGCGCGCGCAGGTGATCTGGTCCGGGGTGATCTCTTCGGGCGTGATTTTCAGCGCTTCGGGGCGGTGCCAGAAGACGGTGCGTTCTCCGGTGCTCTGGTCGATGAGGATGTAGGCGGACTGGTTGGGCACGCCGGGGCGGCGCTGCACGTGGTCAAGGTTGATGCCGGAGCCCTGGAGGCTCTCCCACTGGATGCGCCCGCGCTCGTCGTCGCCGATGGTGCCGATGTATTTGACGCGCAGGCCGAGCCTTGCGCAGCAGACCATCGCGCTGGCCACCTGCCCTCCGGGCGAGAGGAGCTCCTCGAGAAAAGGCACCTTGCCTCCGTAAGCGGGGAAGTGCGGAATGAGGATCATCGTGTCGGTGGCGTTGAGGCCGACGCCGACGACGTCGAACTGCGGTGCGGTCACTCGAGTCCCCCCAGGAAGCGGAGCAGCGCGGCGGCGGTCGCGTCGCCGGGCCTGACGATGCTGGTCATTTCCGAGATGTGATTTTCGCCAGGGACAAAGACGAGCTCGGCCGGCACGCCCGCCTGGCGGAGGGCGGCGTGGAGGCGGCGCGCCTGCTGTGGCAGCGTCAGATAGTCCCACTGGCAGTAGGTGATGAGAAACGGCGGCAACCCGGCGCGCACGTGGAACAGCGGCGACGCCTCGCGGCGCACGGCCGGGTCGTTGCCGAAGACGCGCGCGCCGGCTTCGCCGGTGACGTCGGGCACGCCGCTCATCGAGATGACGCCGCGGATGGCGGCCGTGGTCAGTCCGCGCCCGCGCAGCCACTTCTCGTTGGCCGCAAGCAGCGCCACCAGATGCCCGCCGGCGGAGTGGCCGGCGACGACGATCCGCGCCGGGTCGCCGCCGTATTCGGCGATGTGGCGCACGGTCCAGGCGAAGGCGTCGGCGACGTCCTCGATCTGCGCCGGATGCGGATGCTTCGGCGCCAGCCGGTAACTGGGCACGACGACGACATAGCCTTCGCGGGCGAAGCGGTTGCCGAAGAACGGATACTGCTTGCGGTCGCCGCGGACCCAGGCCCCGCCATGCACAAAGAAGAGCACGGGGCGGCGCGCGGCGCCGTGGCGGCGGTAGATGTCGAGCCGGTGCTTATCGGCGTCCTCGGGCGCCCCGGCAACATATTCGATGTCGGCGACAGCCTCGACGCCGGGGTCGAGCTGCTGGGAGGGCAGCGCGAGCGCGCCCGCGTCCGGGCGGGCCAGGCGGATGGGGTTCGAGTAGATCCAGGGACGCTGCTCGCCGTCGATGTCGAGCCACGCCTCGACGCGGTACATGCCCGGCTCAGCGGCCTGCCAGGAGACCGTGTCGGAGAGAGCCTCATGCACCACCTTGCCCTCGCGGATGAAGCGCCAGCGCGCGGTCACGGGCGCGCGCGCCACCAGCCGGGTCGAGCCCGCCATCGGGATCGTATCGCCCATCTCGTAGACGCCCAGCGAGTTCACTGCGAAGAAGGCGAAGCCGCGCGGTTCGCAAAGCCAGTCGTGCGCCACCCAGGCCCGGCCCTCGCGCAGCGAGCGCGCCAGCGCTTCGTGCGTGAATTCCCGGGCGAGGATGTGCGTCACCGTATTGCGGAAGGCGGCTTCATAGGGATCCACGAGCACCTGGCCGCCGACGAGCGCGTTCTGGTGCGCGTCATTGGCACCGATGCCGGTGAAGAAACGCGTGGCAAGCACGCGGTCCCAGCGGGCGAAGATCTCCGGCCAGTAGTCGGCGCCGGCGCCGTAGACTTCGTCCGGATACTGGCGCACGAGCTTCGCCAGCTCAGCGAGCTTTTCCGGGGATCGCGCGGCAGCCTTGAGATACCCGGCCAGGTCCGTGTCGTCTTCGTGATCGGCATGGCGGTTGTAGATTTCCATGCCGTCCCAGCCTTCCGGCGAGGCCTCCAGGTCGCCTTCGACGTGGGAGTGAAACCGCAGCCCGGGCGCGGGACGGGGAAAGAGCAGCTCGTGGCGGTTGCCGTTCTCCGCGCCGGCGAAGAAGAGAATGCCCTCGCGCTCGCCATGCCACGTGGCGGGGTGCGGGCCGCCGTGATCGCTGAAGAAGACGGCGCGGACGCCTGCGGCGCGGGCGGCGGCGAGCACCTCCTCGCGTTTGCCCAGCGTGTGCGGGGCGTCTTCGGCGTGGACGTGTATCACGGCGGGGAAGTCCTCGTAGATGCCCACGGGTTCAAGCGCGCGGCGCTGCGCGGCCAGCCGCTGCCGCTCGGCGCGCACTGCCGCCAGCCGTTACGGCGCAAGCCGTTCCACCGTGGAATACTTCCGGCCGGGCCTGGGCGGCGGCTGCGCAGCGACCGTGGCGGCGAGGCAGAGGACAAGCGCAAGGCGTCGCATTCTGTTCTGAGGATATCCCGCCGCGCCGCGCGCTTACTTCTGCGGCAGCTCGTACAGATAGATCGTGTAGGGATGGCGGTGAGCTTCCACCTTTTCGATGCGGGCAGGCTTCCAGCCCTTGATGCGGAATTCGAGCGAAACGACGCGCGCGCCCGGTTTCAGCTCGCGCTCCAGCTTCGGGCGGAGCTGCTCGTTGGCTTCGGTGAGCAGATACAGCGCGACGACATCGGCGCCGGAAAGGTCCACCTGCATCAGGTCGCCTTCAATCACCTTCACCTGGTCCTGAAGGCCGAGGCTCTCCACGGCCTGGCGGGCGCGCCGCACGAGCGCGGGGCTCAGCTCCACGCCCACGGCCCGGGCGCCGAAATCCTTCGCGGCGGTGGTCAGGATGCGGCCGTCTCCGCAGCCGAGGTCGTACAGCGTCTCGCCGCTTTTGAGCCGGGCGATTTCGAGCATCTTGACGACGATGGGCTGCGGCGACGTGACGTAAGGCGCCAGCTTCTGGGGCTGGATGAGACGCCGATCCTGCGCGCCGGCCAGCGGCGCCAGCAGCAGGACGGCCAGCGCGCTAACGGGGCGGAACCAGGTGCGAACCCCTGAACGATGCATCGGCCGGACGCCTCCCTGATTTCCATTTTACGATCCGCGCCACCACCTCCGTCACCGCGGACCAGAGTTCGCGCGGGCGGCTGATGGTGAATTCCAGCCCCTTGAAGTAGCGCACCGCCTGGCCGATGGTGTCGCGCCAGGGGGTGAGTTGCGGCGTCAGGTTGTAGTTCAGGTAAAAGACGGGGTATTCAGTCTCGCCCACATCGCGCAGCGCCTCGGCGGGGATGCCCGAGGGCAGCATCACCTTGGGCCCGGCGATGATGAGCCCGTCGGGCGGAGGCTCGCCGTTGCGGACCTTGAATTCGTTCTGGATGAGCGTGGCCAGGAACTCGGCGTCGGCGTTCCGGTTCTGGAGCTGCGAGAAATCCACGCGCCCCAGTTGCAGTCCGCGCAGCGCCTCGCCGATGGCGGGGAAGTCAATCCGGTCGCTGGCCTCCTGGCGGTAGAGGATGCGCTGCTGCTGGAGATTGAAGGCCACCACCGAGTAGCGCGCGATCCGCGGATCGCGGTGGATCGTGCGCAGGATGGAGACGAGCGCAGCGGTATCGGCCGGCTGAAGCGTGGCCGCATTGCCATTCTGTGGGGCGAAGTTGATCAGCACCTTCACCGAGAGTGGCCCGCTGCTGTAGTCTTTCTCGGCCGGCGGCTCTTCGGCGAACTCGTCCTGGTCAGAGGGGGCCGCCGTGCCCGGAGCCAGGGCGATGGCCAAGTCCCTGTCCTTTGGCGACAGCACGGCGTCGGCGCGCCAGAAGCTGGCGCAGACGCGCTCGCTGCGGTCGCGCATCAGCCAGTCCACCTGGTAGACGCCCTCGCCGAGATCGAACGCGCCCTGAAGGGAGGCGTCGCCCTTTGCGTCCGGCTCGATGCTGGGCACGCGGATTTTCTGGGAAAAATAGGCGGCCCGCTGCGGGGCGTTCTCCGGAGTGACGCGGAAGATGATCGTCAACTGGTTTTCCAGCCCGGCGAGTTCGCGCATCGGGATGGCGACCTCATAGCCGGCGTGGAACTTCAGGTCGAAACCGACGGCGGGCTTGATGGGGGTGACGCGGCAGGGCAGGTCGTCGCGCGGCTCGCGGGCCTCGAGCACCGCCATGTCGCTGGTGGTGAGCGCGCGGCCGGGTTCGGCCTGGATCAGGCTTTGCCCTGCCGCAGGCAACGCGCAGCCCAGAACGATTCCGCCCCATGCGGCCAGGAGCGAAAACGGCCACGAGCGTCTCCGCCGTTCTTCCATGCCCCCACTCGTCCGGTCACTTATTCTATCGCCGCGCCGCCCCGGCGCAAAGCCTGGCGGGCGCGGACATACACGGAATCATCGCCGATCCGAACAACAAGTGCAAGCCCGCCGGCGAAGTTCTCATGCGGTGCCGCGGGGCCGGGTCCGATATAATCGAAGTCTGGGAGCTGGCCTTCAATCCAATGGAGGACATCAAGCGCAAGATCCAGGAAGAGATTGCCGCGCTAGAATATGAGCTGCGCAATCAGCTTCCGAAAGAGATCCTGAAGGCGCGGGCGCATGGCGATCTGCGCGAAAACGCCGAGTTTCACGCCGCCAAGGAGCGGCAGCGCTATGTGGACGCGCGCCTCGCGCAGCTTCGGAAGCGCCTGGCCGAGTTTTCGCTCATCGACATGTCGCGCATTCCGCGCGACCGCGTGGGGCTGGGCTCCACCGTCGTCGTGCTCGACCTGGACCGGAACGAAGAGATCACTTACAAGCTGGTGGTCAGCGAGGAAGCAGACGCCGCCAAAGGCCTCATCTCCACGACATCCCCCATTGGCCGCGGGCTGGTGGGCAGGAAAGTGGGCGACGAGGTGACCATTCCGAGCCCGAGCGGCGTGCGGCGTTTTGAGATCCTGCAACTGACCACGATTCACGACGCAGCCGCGGAGGCGGAGTGAAGCCGCGATGACGATCACGCGCGCCATCGGCAGCGGGGCAGGAAAAATCCTGTTCTGGATCGTGCGCGCGCTCGCGCTGTCGAAGATCCATCCCAACGTCCTGACTTTCCTCGGGCTGCTGATCAATATCTACGCGGCGTACCTGCTCGCCCGCGGCCTGTTTTTTTACGCGGGCCTGGTGATCCTCGGCGCCGGGCTGTTCGATATGGTCGACGGGCGCGTGGCGCGGGCCACCCGGCAGGTAACGCGCTTCGGCGCCTTCTTCGACTCGGTGGTGGACCGCTATTCGGACCTCGCCCTGCTGATGGGCCTGCTCGTCTACTACGCCAACATCAACCGGAACTTTTATGTCGTGCTGACGGCCGTGGTGATGACCGCCACGGTGATGATCAGCTACACGCGCGCCCGGGCGGAAAACGTCATCCCGTCGTGCAAGGTTGGCTTCCTGGAAAGGCCGGAGCGGGTGGTGCTGCTGATCATCGGCGCGCTGTTTGACCGCATGGCCGCAGTTCTGTGGGTGATCGCCGTGCTCGGCAACATCACGGTGATCCACCGCATGTGGCACGTCTGGGAAGTGACCCGGCAGATGGATGAGAGCGCGCCCGCGGAGCTGCCCGCCGAACAGACCCGCGCCGGCGCGGCCAGCGCGCGCTGAAGCTTATCCGGCCGCGCCGCTTCCTTCGAAAATCACGAACGCCTGCGCCACGGCCTCCGTGTGCGTCAGCGACAGGTGAATGCGTTCAACTCCCATCTGACGGGCGATCTCCGCCGCCACCCCGTGCAGCAGGAGTGCCGGCCTGCCGGAGCGCTGGTTGCGCACCTCGAAGTCCTGCCAGCGCACGCCCCGCCGCCAGCCGGTGCCGAGCGCCTTCATACCCGCCTCCTTGGCGGCGAAGCGGGCGGCGTAGCGCTCGTAGCGGTGGGCCTTGCGCTCCACATAGGCGATCTCTGCGGGCGTGAAGACGCGCTCGAGGAAGCGGGTTCCGTATTTTTCCACCGCGGCGCGGATCCGGTCCACTTCCGCCAGATCGATGCCCGTTCCCAGAATCATCCTCGCGGCCTCCTCAGGTGAAGACGACGGTCTTGCGGCCATAGAGCAGGATCCGGTGTTCCAGGTGCCAGCGCACGGCGCGCGCCAGCGCCAGCCGCTCGGCGTCGCGGCCCTTCTCGATGAGATCCTCCAGCTGGTCGCGGTGCGAGACGCGGACCACTTCCTGCTCGATGATCGGCCCGTCGTCGAGCGCCTCGGTCACGTAGTGCGCCGTGGCGCCGATCAGCTTGACGCCGCGCTCGAAGGCCGCGTGATAGGGCCGCGCGCCCTGGAAGGCGGGCAGGAACGAATGATGCACGTTGATGATCTGCGCCGGATAACGGCCGACGAATTCCGGCGAAAGGATCTGCATGTAGCGCGCCAGCACTACCAGGCCGATACCGTACTCTTCGAGCAGGTCCAGTTGCCGCCGCTCGGCTGTGGCGCGCGTCCCGGGAGAGACCGGCGTGTGCACGAAGGGCACGCCGTAGAAGCCGGCCAGCGCGGCCGCATCCTCGTGATTGCTGATGATGAGGCGGATCTCGCCGGGCAGCTCGCCCATGTGGCGGCGGTGGAGCAGATCGGCCAGGCAGTGCAGGTATCTGGAAACGAAGATCGCCACGCCCAGCCGGTCGCGCGAGTACGCCACGCGCCAGTCCATGTGGAAGCGGCGCGCCACGGCGGCCTCAAAGGCGGCTGCGAACTCGTCCCGGCCGAGTTCGAAGCCGTCCAGGTCCCATTCGACCCGCATCAGAAACTGCCCGGTTGCATCGTCCCGGTGCTCGTCCGTGGACAGGATGTTGGCCCCGTGTTCGTAAAGGAATCCGGAGACGCCGGCGACGAGTCCCCGCGCGTCAGGGCAACTGATGAGAAGAATGGCGCTGTCGTGCCCGCCCATGTCGGTGCAGATATCCATGGTAGCGCGGCCGCTCCCGGTAGCACGCCGACAACAGTTTTGCTACTTTGGTGGCGTCATGCACATCCCCGACGGGTACCTGTCGCCGCCGGTGGCGGGCGTGCTGGGCGCGGCCGGCCTGGCCGGCGTGGTGATGGCCTCGCGCCGGGCGGCACGGTCGCTCGAAGAGGCGCGCGTTCCGCTGATGGGCGTGATGGGCGCCTTCGTCTTCGCCGCCCAGATGATCAATTTCCCCGTGGCGGCGGGCGCCAGCGGCCACCTGCTCGGTTCGGCCCTGTTGACCATCGTGCTCGGGGCCGCGCCGGCCGTGGTGGTCATGACGGCGATCCTCGCCATTCAGGCGCTGCTGTTTCAGGACGGCGGCGTGCTGGCGCTGGGCGCGAACGTGGTCAACATGGGGCTGGCCGGCGTGGCGGCGGCCTCCTGGTCGTACGGGCTGCTGGGCGAAGGCAGCCGGCGCCTGGCCGCTTTCGCCGCCGGAACGCTCAGCGCGCTGGTGGCCGCGTGCCTGGCGCTGGCGGAGCTGGCCGCATCGGGCATCCGTATTCCCGGCCCGGCGCTGGCGGGCGCACTCGGCATCTTCGCGGCGACGGCGGTGCTCGAGGGGGCGATCACGGCCGCAGTGGCGGCGGCGCTCGAAAGGCTCCAGCCGGCGCTGCTGGCCCGGCAGGCGGAATTCCGGCGGCCGGCGCTGGCCGGCCTGCTGCTGGTGTCGCTCGTCCTGGCGGCGGCAGCGTTCCTGATCGCCTCCACCCAGCCGGACGGGCTGGAGCATCTGGCCGGGCGGCTGGGCATCACTGGTCTGGAGCGATCCATCCTCGGCGCGCCCATGCCGGACTATGAGGCGCCGTGGCTGCCGGCGCCGTGGCTGGGCAAAGCCGCCGCCGGGGTGTTCGGACTGGCGGCCGCGGCCGGGCTGTGCTGGGTGGCCGGGAAGTGGATGGCACGGTGGCGAAACGCCTAGGACCCGGGCATTTCCGGTTTGACGAGTGGAGCCGCGGCCGCAGCCGGCTCCACCGTTTGGACGCACGCACTAAGCTCGCCACAGCGCTCGCGCTGGTGGCGGCAGTGTCCCTGTGGGACGGGGCCTGGATGCTGACCGTCGCCTTTCCACTGCTGGCGCTGGCCGCACGGCTGCCCGTGCCGGCACTGGCGTTGCGCGCCGCGCTGGTCATGCCGTTTTCGCTCATCTTTGCCGCCATGAGCTGGTGGGGCGGCGACGCGGCCCGCGCGGCAGCGCTGCTCTGGAAGCCCTGGGCATCGGCCCTTTGGGTGGTGCTGCTGATGGCGACGACGCCGCTCGAAGACGTGCTCGGCGCGGCGGCCTTCTTTGGCGCGCCGCGGCTGGTGCTCGAAGTGATGCACTTTCTGTGGCGCTATCTGGGCGTTCTTTCCGAGCAGGCATGGCGGCTGCGCACAGCCGCCCTGGCGAGGGGCGCGGAGCGATCCTTTGAGGTCTCGGCCTCCAGCGTGGCCGTGCTCCTTGTGTCTTCCTACGAGCGCGCCCTGCGCGTCCACCGGGCGATGCTGGCGCGCGGAGCAGGTGTCGTGCCGTGAGCTGCATTGTCGACGCGCGGGACCTCCGCTTCGCCTACGAACCCGGCCGCGAGGTGCTGCGCGGCGTCGACTTCCAGCTCCACCGCGGCGAAAGCGTCGCCGTCTTCGGCCGCAATGGCTCCGGCAAGACGACATTCCTGCTGCATCTGAACGGCATCCTGCGGGGCGAGGGCCACCTGCGCGTGTGCGACCTGCCGGTGACGCGCGCCAACCTGCCGCTGATCCGGCGCAAGATCGGCTTCCTTTTTCAGGACCCGGAAGACCAGCTCTTCCGCCCGACAGTCCTGGAGGATGTCTGCTTCGGGCCGCTCCGGGAGGGGCTGGCGCGCGCCGAGGCCGAGCAGCGCGCCCGCCGCGCGCTGGCCGCCGTCGGCATCAAGGACGGACTGGAGCGCGCCCCTTACCATCTGAGCAGCGGCGAGAAGCAGCGCGTGGCGCTGGCCGGCATCCTCGCCGTTGAGCCGGAGGTCCTGATCCTGGACGAACCCACCACCCACCTCGACCCGCCCGCCCGCCGCGCGCTGCTCGAACTGCTGCGCGGGCTTCCCCAGGCGAAACTCATCGTCACGCACGACGCACCCTTCGCCCGCGCCCTTTGCCCGCGGGCCGTTTTCTTCGAGCAGGGCCGCATCGTGGCCGACGGGCCGTGCGCGGACATCATCCGCCGCTTCGGATGGGATCTCGAGTCTCCAACAGAAACGTCACCGGCCCCTCGTTGACCAGGCTCACCGACATCATCGCCTGGAAGACGCCCGTTTCCACATGCACGCCCTGCCGGCGTGCGGCTTCGACGAAGTGCTCATAGAGGCGCCGCGCCTGCTCCGGCGGCGCCGCCATGTCGAAGCTGGGACGGCGGCCTTTCCGCGTGTCGCCGTAGAGGGTGAACTGCGACACCACCAGGAGGCTGCCGCCGGTGTCGCGGAGGCTCAGGTTCATCTTGCCCGCCTCGTCCTGAAAGACGCGCAGGGCGATGATCTTCTCCGCCAGGGTCTCGGCGTCCTGCTCGGTATCGGTGCGCCCCACGCCGAGCAGCACCAGCAGCCCCGGGCCGATGGCGCCCGTGACGCGCCCATCCACGGTGACACTGGCGCTCGATACACGCTGAATGACCGCGCGCATGGCTCTTTCCCAAGGTAGCCGAGCGGCTGCACGGAGTGCACCGCCGACGCGCCGTTGTAGGGGATTTGCCCGATGGTGCGATGGTTCCGGCTTGCCGATAATGCAAGCAGAGAGGGCCATGATTTTCCGGAGGAAGCGCCAGACATCGGGGATCCACGGCGGGTTCCTGCACTTCCGCGACAACACCAATCGCATTGTCGCCGGCCCGGCCGATGGCGAATACATTCATCTGCGGGATGAGTTCGGCAACGAGTGGCGCGGCGTGGCAGAGCGCCAGCCCGATGACACGATCCGCTACCGCTTCCGCTCCTCCAACGGCGACTTCATTACGGGCGTTTCCGACGGCTACGGAGTGATTCTGCGCGATCAGAAGGGCAACACCTGGCGGGGCTTCCTGGACTGAGGCGGGCGGTGATCGAAAAGGCCCGGAAAATCGGGCGCAAAAGTACCATCGCCGCGGCCCTTGCCCGCGATTTTCCCGGGTAGGCGCGTCTACAATAAAATCGTGCCGCGGCTTGCGGGGGCGTTTCTCATCCTGCTTCTGACGCGCGGGGCGGTCTGCGCCCAGGCGGGCGGCATTCTGCCGCTCAAGGAAGTCCGCGCCGGCATTCCCTGCATGGGCAGGACGGTTTTTCAGGGCACGCGCATCGAAGAGTTCCGCTGTGAAATTCTCGGCGTGCTGGAAAACGCCGCTCCGAATCAGTCCATCATCCTGGCGCGGCTGAGCGGCGGCCCGCTCGAAGAGACGGGCGTGTTGCAGGGGATGAGCGGGAGTCCGGTTTATTCCAACGGCCGGCTGATCGGCGCGGTGGCGTATTCGTTTCCTTTCGCCAAGGCGCCGGTGGCGGGGATCCGGCCGATCGAGGAGATGCTGCGCGCGGCGCCGCCCGTGCGCGCGGAGCGGGAATGGAAGAACCCGTTTGAGATTGCCTCGGCGCTGCCGCGGCGCGAGGAGATTCAGCTTGGCCCGGCGCGGCTGGCCGAGATCGCCACGCCGCTGTGGTTGAGCGGTTTCATGCGGTCTGCGGTGGAACAGTTTGCGCCGGCGCTTCGCGCGGCCGGGCTGGAGCCGGTGCAGGGCGTTGGCGGCGGCTCCATGCGCCAGCCGGCGGGGCCGCCCGCGCCGCCGCAGCCGGGCGAGATGATCAGCGTGCAGCTGATGACCGGCGACATGAACGTCGGCGCCGACGGCACGGTGACGTATGTGGACGGCCGGCGCGTCTACGCCTTCGGCCACCGGTTTCTCGGAGCCGGGGAGACGGAGATGCCGTTTGCGCGCGCCGAAGTCCTGACGCTGCTGCCGAGCCTGAACACTTCGTTCAAGATCTCCAATCCCCGGGAGTGGCTGGGCGCGATGACGCTGGACAGTTCGGTGGCTGTTTCCGGCGAGCTCGGCCGCCGGCCGCGCATGCTTCCGCTGACGATCCGCGTCAGCGGCGCGCCGCCCGCCTCACGCCGCTGGTCCTACCACATGGAAATGGTGAACGACCGGCTGCTGACGCCCATCCTGCTCCAGATGGCCGTTTTTTCAGCGCTGGAGGCGACCGAGCGCACCGCCGGACTTTCCACCGTGTTTCTCCGCGGCCAGATGCGTCTGGCGAGCGGCGATCCGCTGCCGCTCTCGAATGTCTATGCGGCCGAGCTGGGCACGCCGGCCCTCGTGGCCGCCGCCGTGGCCGCGCCGGTGGCCGCGGTGCTGCAAAGCGGATTCGACACGCTGAAACTGGCGGCGCTGGACATCGAGCTGGAAGTCAGCAATGACAAGCGCCAGCTCCAGCTCGACGGCGTGTGGAGCTCGCGCCGCACCGTGCGTCCTGGCGAGGCAGTGGAGATCACGGCGCTGTTTCTGGGCGAGAGCGGGGTCGAGCTGACACGCTCGGTGCGCTACCAGGTGCCGGTGGGTGCGCCTGCCGGGCCGCTGTATTTCACCGTCACGGACGGGGCGACGGCGAACCTCGCCGACTTCCGCCAGTTCCTTCTCACGCCGCCACGTTCGGCCGAGCAACTGCGCGCCTTCCTGACACGGCTGCATCCGGGCGACCGCGCCTATGTGCGTGTGTGGCGGGCCACGCCGACTCTTCAAGTGCAGGGTGAAAACCTTCCCCTGCTGCCTCCCTCCATGGCCGGCGCGCTGTTGCAGAGCGCCTCGCAGCAGGCCAACTCCCTCATCGCCTCGCTGCGCATGGATCCGGCGCCGTATCTGTTCACCGGCTCAAAAACCATCCAGGTGGAAGTAAAAGAATGAACCGCTGTGGCCGCATGGTGGCTCTTTGGCTCGCCTGCCAGCTCGGTTTCGCGGGCAGCACGGGCACGTGGGAGAGCAACACGTACAACGACTTCCTGAAGGGCCGCTTTGTGGGCGTGTCACTGACCCGCGACGGCCGCCTGACGCTGGCGCCGAGGCTGGAAACGGTGGCCGAAACCGGCGAGGCGGGCGTGTGGAGCGTCGTTGTGGCACGGGACGGCGCCGTGTACTTCTCCACCGGGCACCGCGGGCGCGTCTACCGCTGGAAGGCGGGCGAAAAACCGGCCCTCCTCTGGTCCGCGCCGCAGCCGGAGGTTTTCGCTCTCGCGCTTGACGCGAAAGGCGTGCTCTACGCCGCATCGTCCCCGGACGGCAAGATCTGGCGCATCGAGAACGGGCAGGCGGCCGAGTATTTCGATCCGAAGCAGAAATACATCTGGGCGCTGTGCGCGGCGCCGGACGGGACGCTCTATGCGGGCACGGGACAGGAGGGTAAGATCTGGCGTGTGACCGGGCCCGGCCAGGGCGAGGTGTGGTACGAAACCGGCCAGACTCACGTCACCACGCTGGCACTCGACCCGAAAGGGCGCCTGCTGGCCGGCACGGATCCCAACGGGGTCCTCTATCGCGTGGAGAGCAGGGGCAAGGCCTTCGTTCTGTATGACTCCAGCCTGCCCGAGATCCGCTCCATCGTCACCGCGCCGGATGGTTCCATCTATGTCGCCGCCATGGGCGGAGCGTACGCGCGCCGGCAGGCGCAGGCGGCCTCGACGGCCGCTACCCAGCAGCAGGCGGCGACGGTGACGACGACGATCACCGTCTCGGCCGACGCCGACGCCGCGGCGCAGCGGGGCATCGAGATCCAGCCGAAGGCCGAGGCGCCCAAGCCCCCGGCTCCTGCGGCGGCGGAAACGCCGCCGCCATCGCCCACGGTGGACCTGAGCGCCGAAAAATCCGCGTTGTATCGGATCCATCCGGATCAATTGGTGGAGACCCTCTGGTCGAGCAAGGAAGAAAACGTCTACGACCTGGCGGTGCGCGGCGCCGATCTGTACTTCTCCACCGACCTCTACGGACGCATCTACCGCCTCTCGCCGGACCTGAAGGCGGCGCTGCTGGTGGAGACGCGCGAGGGCGAGACGACACGGCTGGCCGAGTCCGGCGAAAGCCTCATCGCCGCCACCAGCAACCAGGGCAAGCTGTACCGGCTGAATGGCGCTGAGGCGGAGACGGGCATCTACGAGTCACCGGTTCATGATGCCGGCAACGCCGCCCGTTGGGGGCGCATCGAGTGGCGGGCGGAAGCCCGGCCGGGACAGCTTGTCTTCCGCACCCGCAGCGGCAACTCGGCACGGCCGGATGCGACCTGGAGCGACTGGTCCGAGCCGGTCACCGACCTCGCCCACAACCGCATCACCAGCCCCAATGCCCGCTTCATCCAGTGGCGCGTGGAGATGAAGCCGGGCCAGGGCGGCACGCCGATTGTGGACTCGGTGGCCATCAGTTACCAGCCGCAAAACGGCCGCCCGGTGGTCCGCAGCATCCAGGTGACGCCGCAGTGGGCCGCCGCCCAGACGAAGCCGGCCACGGCGGCCCAGTCATCCTCTTCTTCGGTCTCCTACAGCATCACGGTCACGGACACGGGCGACGCGGGCCAGTCCACCAGCAGCGGCACGCCCACGCAGACGGTGAGCCGCACGGGCACGCAGCAGATCTACATCTCCTGGCAGGCCGACGACCCCGACGGCGACCCGCTGATTTACAGCGTGTATTACCGCGGCGAGGACGAGCGGGAGTGGAAGCTGCTGAAGGCGGATTTCCGGGAGAACACGTTGCAGCAGGACGGCGAAGTGTTCGCCGACGGACGGTATCTCTTCCGGGTGGTCGCCTCGGACCGGCTCGCCAACAGCCCCCAGACGGCGCGCGAATCAGATCTCGTCAGCCAGCCGGTGCTCATTGACCAGACGCCGCCCCGGGTGACGCTTTCGCCGCCGCGGCGGGAAGGCGGCGAGTGGGTGATTGAGGCGCGCGCCGCCGACGAGGCCTCGCCGCTGCGCCGCGCCGAATATTCGGTAAACGCCGGCTCCTGGACAGTGCTTGACCCTGCCGATGGGATCTGGGACAGCCGCGAGGAGTCCTTCTCCATCCGGCTGCCGCTTGCGGGCGGCGAGCGCGCCGTCGTGGTCCGCGTCTTCGACGCCGCCAGCAATCCGGGCCTGGCCAAGACCGTGCTGCGCTGAATGCGGACTCTGTGACTCAAGTCATCGAAACGGAGCCGCGGGTCCTCTACTCTGGGGGCCAGAGGAACAGGAACCCGTGAGCGAACTCATTGACAACCGCGCCCGGCGCGTCCGGGAGCTCAAGCAGATCATCCGCCAGCTTCATCAGGGCGCCCCGCCGGACGCCGTGCGGGAACAGCTCCGCACCATCGTGCGCGAGACCGACCATTCGGAAATCGTCGCCATGGAGCAGGAGCTGATGGCCGAGGGCATGCCGGCCGAAGAAATCATGTCGATGTGCGACCTGCACTCGCAGCTCACCCGCGAGGTGCTGGTGCAGTTGCCGGCGCGCACCGTTCCGCCTGGCCATCCGGCGGACACGATGCGGCGCGAAAATCAGGCGCTGCGGGAGACATTGGCGCGCATGCGCCGCGCGATGGACTCGATCGTCGCACTGGAGGACCCGGCGGCGCTGCCGCCCCTGCTGCTCGAATGGCGCCAGTGCGCCAATGAACTGATGGACGTCGAAAAACACTATCAGCGCAAGGAACACCTGTTCTTTTCGCGGCTCGAGGCGCACGGCATCACCGGACCGTCGAAGGTGATGTGGGGCAAGGACGACGAGGTTCGCGCAATGCTGAAGAGCCTCCAACAGGCGCTTTCCGTGCGCGAGGCGGGGCCGGATGAATGGAAACTGGCCGCCGAGACCGTGGGCCGCAGCGTCGCGGCGGCCGTCGAGGAGATGATCTCGAAGGAAGAGAACATCCTGCTGCCGCTTTGCCTGGATGTCTTTACCGAAGACGACTGGGGCCAGATCTGGGCGGACTCGCCCCGCTACGGCTGGTGTCTCGTCACCCCGCAGGAAGGCTACCGCCCGCCGGAAAGCGTCGTCCGCGAGGGGTTGCGGCTGGAAGGCAGCCAGGCAGTGGCGCTGCCCACGGGCTCGCTGTCGCTCGAGCAGCTCCTCGCCATCTTTCGCACTCTGCCCGTGGATCTTACCTTTGTGGACGCCGATGACCGCGTCGCCTTCTTCAGCGAAGGGCCGGACCGCATCTTCGCCCGCTCGAAGGCGATTCTGGGCCGCAAGGTTCAGCACTGCCACCCGCCGCGCAGCGTGGACGTGGTCAACCGGATTCTTGACGACTTCCGCTCCGGCAGGCAAAGCGTGGCCGAGTTCTGGATTCAGTTCCACGGCCGTTTCGTCCACATCCGCTATTTCGCCGTCCGGAATGGGGCGGGCCGCTATCTCGGCACGCTCGAAGTGACGCAGGACATCACCCGGATCCGCACGCTCGAAGGCGAGCGGCGGCTGCTCGAATACGACGAACCCGCCCCGGCAGGAGTCCAGTCATGACACATCCGATTCAACCTGATACCCGCATCGCGGCGCTGCTGGCCGCACACCCCGAGCTTGAGGGCCGCCTGCTGGCCGCCGTGCCGGCTCTGGCCCGGGTGCGCAATGAGACGTTGAGGCAGAGCCTGCTGGAAGGCACCACGCTCGAACAGGCAGCGCGGCTGGCCGGGCTGCCTGCGGCCGAATTCGTCGCCGTCATCCGCGCCTGGGCCGGCCAGGAACAGCCTCAGGACGCCGGCTGCGGCCCCGGCGGCCATGCGCCGCTGCCGCCCACTCCGCGGCCCGCATGGGCCCGGCGGTTTGAACCCCGCTTCCGCGTGGACGCCGACGCCATGCTCGCTGCCGGCATGCATCCGGCGGGCGCGGTGAAGCAGTACGCGGCCGCACTCCAGCCGGGAGAGATGGTCCTGCTCTCGAGCTCCTTCTGCCCGTCGCCGCTGGTGCTGATGATGCGGCAGTCCGGCTTTGCCGCCTGGACGGGCGAGGTGGCGCCGGGACGGTGGGAGTCCTGCTTCTGCCGGAAGGAGGACGCGAACGGGCTCACAGACTCTTGAGCCAGGTGTGGACCGCCGCCGGGTCCTCCGCTTTCGTGATCAGCGAGCCCGCAACGATGCCGCCCGCGCCGGAGGCGCGCAGCAGCGGAACGGTGTCTTCGCGGATGCCCCCATCGGCCAGCAGCCGCAAGGGGGCTCCTTCCGCCAGCGCCGCCGCCTCAGCCATCCGGTCGCAGGCGCGCTCGTCAAGCCCGCGGCCCTTCACGCCGGGTGCCGTGCCCATCAGCACGATGTGCTGGACGCGCGTGCGGAAGCCGCGGATCATCTCCACCGGGGTCTCCAGCTCCAGCGAGACGCCGGCGCGCGCGCCCCGCGCCTGCGCGAGCTCGATCGCCTGCCAGACGCGCTTTCCCGTTTCGAGCGGCAGAGTCACCCAGTCCGCGCCGGCATCGAGAAATGGCGGCAACAGGTCCATGGGGCGCGTGGCAAACAGATGCACGTGAAGCGGCTTCCACGTGATTTCGCGAAGGCGGGCCACCAGGTCGGGAAAAAAAAGCAGCGTGCGCACGTAGTGGCCGTCGGCGGCGTCGAGGTGAAAGCTGTCGGCAAAGGGCTCCAGCCGCCGGATCTCGCTTTCAAGGTTGGCCAGGTCGGCCGACCAGAGCGAGACGTCCAGCCAGAGAGGTCCGTCAAGAGGCTGTAGATTCATCGGCGAATTTCCAGCGGCCGCCGTCTGCCGTCGGCCGGGCACGGCTGGCAGGCTGTAAGCTCCATGCTACCTTAAGGATAGACGATGCATTGGCAATTCCGCGTTCCTCAGGCCGCCGTGGCGGCCTGTCTGTTGCTGTCGACCTGGGCCCAGCCTCCCGCTCCTGAGGACGATCCCGTGGTCGTGGTCATGGAAGGCAAGCCCTGGCGCCGGAAAGAACTCGAGGAGATGATCCGCCGGCTGCCGCCACCCGTCAGCCAGAACTTTTTCCTCGACAAGCGCAATTTCCTCCTTCAGTACGCGCTCGTGTCCCGGCTGGCGAAGATGGCCGAGGAGGCGGGCGTAGCCAACGAGGAGCCGCACAAGACGCGCCTCGAGTATCAGCGAAACACGTACCTCGCCCAGGCAGAAATCGAACGGGCGGCCAACCGGATCCAGATCACTCCTGACGAGCAGCGGAAGTATTTTGAAGCGCACAAGGACCAGTTCGCCCGGGCCCAGGTCAAGGTGATCTACCTCAGTTTCAATGACAATCCGCCGGCGGCGAAGGATGCGAAGGCGAAGCGTCCGCGCACCAGCGCCGAGGCCGAGAAACTGGCCCGCGACATCGTCGGCAAGGCCCGTGCGGGGGCCGACTTCAGCGAACTGGCCCGCCAGTACTCCGACGACGAAGAAACGAAAGCCAAGGGCGGCGACTACCGCCCGCTGAAACCCGCCGATACGAGCTTGCCGCCCGAAATTCGCACGGCCATCTTTTCGCTGAAGCCCGGCCAGGTCTCCGATCCCGTGCGCCAGACGGGCGGCTTCTGGGTGTTTCAATTGACGAAGTACGACGTGCCGGCCTTCGCCGAAGTGCAGAACGAAGTGTTCGAAGCGATGCGGGAGGCCCGGTTCCGCGAATGGATCGAAGGCGTGCAGAAGACCCTCCAGGTGGAGTTCAGGGACGAATCGTACCTGCGCGGCGGCTCGCCGAAGAACTAGGCATCCGGCCAGGGAGCGGACTGAGCTTCGAGGGCGAGCCGTTACGGATCCTTTGGGTTTCGCGTCCGCGGGCGTGGCGGGGAAAACTCTTCTTCGGTGCCGGGCCGGGGGTGGCGATTCACGCGGCCAGCTTCATTCGCATGCGCCGCCTGGTGCTGGACGAGGAGCTGCGATCCAGTCCCGGCGAACTGGCGCGAATCGCGTTGCATGAGCTGTTCCACTTCGCGTGGGTGCGGATGTCCAACCAGGAACGGCGAAGCTGGGAGGAGCTGGTGCGGAGACAGTTGCTGGCCGGAGCCTCCGGGGAGCTGGGCTGGTCGGCTGAGCAGCGGCTGCTCGCGCTGCGGCCAGCCGACACCGGACAACGCAGCCGCCGATGGCGGGAATATGTCTGCGAGAGCTTCTGTGATGCTGCCGGGTGGTGCTTTGGCTGCCTCCGCCGCCACGGCGAGTTCACGCTGGAAGGCCCCTTGCGCGCAGAGAGAAGGGCCTGGCTGCGCGAATTTGTGCGTCACCGCGGTGGGGCCGTCCCCATCTAACCTGATAGAATCACCGAAGGGATCCGCTTTCCTCCATGCTTCGCCTTTTTGCCGGACTCGCCGCCGTTGTCGCCCTCGCCTTGGCCCTGGGCGGGTGCGCCTCGCTCGTCAGCAAAGGAGAGCCCGCGCGGGACGTCCGGAAAAGCTCTGAACGCAAACTCGCGCCGGACTTCGAGCTGAAGGACGTGAATGGGAAGACCATCCGGCTTTCCGACTACCGGGGCCAGGTGGTGCTGCTGAATTTCTGGGCCACCTGGTGCGGGCCGTGCAAGATCGAAATTCCTTGGTTTGTCGAATTCCAGCGGACATTCAAGGACCGCGGCTTCACCGTGATTGGGGTGAGCGTCGATGAAGACGGCTGGGAGGCGGTGCGGCCTTTCCTCGCCGCGCGCCAGGTCAATTACCCGGTGGTGATCGCCACGCCCGAGGTCGAGACAAGGTACGGCGGCGTCGAGGCGCTGCCCATGTCATTCCTGATCGACCGGGACGGCCGGATCGCGAGCACGCACGTCGGGCTGGTGACGAAGAAGACCTATGAAGACGAGATCCGCCAGCTTCTGGATTAGCATGCTCGCCTTCTGTGCCGCCGCTGCGGCACAGGCCCCGCAGATTCTTTCCATCCAGGATCCACAGAAAGTGGTTGTGCCGCGGAACGGAGAGGTGCGGGTGGTGCTGAAGGCGAACCTCCGGCCGGGCTATCACGCCAATTCCGACAGGCCGACCGAGAGTTACCTGATCCCGCTGCGGCTCACATGGGATGCCGGCACGCCGCTTCAGGTGGTCGAGATCCTGTATCCCGAGCCGAAGCTCGAAAAGTTCGACTTCAACGACAGGCCCATTTCCGTGCTCGATGGCGATTTCGAGATCGTCACCCGCTTCCGGCGCGCGCCCGGCGCAATGCCTGGCCCCGCGTTTCTGGCCGGGAAGCTCCGCTATCAGGCGTGCAATGACCGGATGTGCTTTCCCCCGCGGACGGTCGACGTCAAGGTGCCCCTGCTCATCCAGTAACGGATTCGACGGCCTGACGCGCCGCCATCTCGCCGCGGGCCTGGCGAGCGCTGTCGCCGGCGGAACGGCCGGCGAAGAAACCGCTTGCGGCAATCTTCATCGCTGCGGGTGTCCCGCAGGGGCGTGGTGCTCACTTCCCGGTGATTCGCGCACCTGCCTGGAGTTTGCCTGCACTTCATGAACGGGCGCCCGTGTCCGCAGCGCGGCACGCCGGGCCAGCTTCTCGATCTGCTCGAGCCGCTCCGCCTGGCGGCGGAGCTGCGCGTGGAGTTCCTGGATGTAGAGGTCCCGGAGCTCGAGCTCGGTCTTGAGCCTCCGCAATTCGCTCTCGCGTGCCGCCATCACCGCGCTCAGACGGTCCAACTGTTCGAGCATCGGCTCGCCCGGCGCGGCGCGCGCGGGCGCCTCATTGCCATCCCGCACATCGGATAGTGTTCCGCGAGAGAAAAAACTCTCACTCCGATGGCCGGATCGCGGCCGTCAGGTAAACCCGGTCCGGGCCAGACCGTCATTGAAAGTGAAGGCTGGCCTGAAAAGTTTAGGCAGACAAAGGAGATTTGGTCATGAGGCAGATGTGGAAGTGGATGATCCCTCTAGCCGTTGTCGGCGTGATGTTCTCCCTCCCGGTGCACGCACAACGTCGTATGGGCGGCCCCGGTTTCGGCCCGCCCTGGGGCGCGGGGCCGGCGATGGCGGCCCAGGGACAGACTGCGGCTCCGGCCGCTCTCAAGGATTACCTCGGGCTGACGGACCAGCAGATGCAGCAGCTTCTCGATCTGCGCAGGCAGACCGCTGAGGACAACCGCGGCGTCGTCGAGCAGATCCGCGCCAAACGCCAGGAGCTGGCCACTCTCATGCAGACGGCCAACCCGGATCCGGCCAAAGCCGGGCAGCTCCTCGTGGACATCCGGAAACTGGAAGACCAGCGCCGGACACGGCTCGATGAATTCCGGACAAAGGCGCTGGGGCTGCTGACGGCGGAACAGAAGCAGAAACTCGCCGAACTGGAAAAGGCCTTGACGCTCGGGCCTGCCGCCCGCCAGGCTGTGGGGCTGGGCCTGATCGCGCCACCGCGGCAGGGTGCCGGAATGATGGGCGGCGCGGGACCCCTGGCGCCAATGCGCGGCGCGCGGCTCCGGGCGCTCCGGCGAGCGCAGGGGAGAGCCTGACGTAAGGCCTTCGTCCGATGACTGCGCCAACGGGGCGATCGGACGGCACTCTCGAGAATCGCGCGCTTCAAAGCCGCGAGTGAGGCGGCCGCAGGCCGCGAGAACAAGGCCCCATGACCCTGCGGAGTTCCGCAGGGTCCATGGAGCTGATTGGCAAGCCGGCACGAAGGCCGCCGTGGATGGTCCGGCATTCCGCCGGCCCCGGAATGTCCGCGCTCACGGCCGGAAGCTGATCAGTTCGGTGCGGAACGTGCCATCGGCGCGTGGCACGCGCGCCAGCGTAAAAACGCGCCCGTCGCGCACCACCGCAATCGAATTCACATACGTCGGGTGGCTGCCGTCCCCGTAAAAAATGGCGCCGTGGTCGCGATAGCGGCCGGTGGGGATGTGCCAGGTCACGAGGTGGAGGTTTTCATCGCCTTTCGCCTCGCCCTTGCCCGTCGAATCCTTCCCTTTCAGCCGCTTTCCTTCCACGTAAATCGGCCCGCCGGTCAGGTAATAAATCGTCTCCCGGTCCGGCCCGAGCGTGAAGCCGAGATAGCCGTAGCTGAACTGGTCGAACATGCCGCTGCGGCGTGACGGCTCGCTGGTGATGCGGTCGAGCACTTCCACGCGTTCGGCGCGCGGGTCGAAACGGAAGAGATAGCCGGAATTGCCGTGCACGCCGTAAAACATCTGCGTGCGCGGATGCCAGAACACCTGCCGCCAGTTGTAGGCCATGTGGCCGGGCGATGTGACGTCGTACTGGCCGAAGTAATCCTTACGCAGGTCGTCGCCGCGCACCGGCTCCACCTGCTCGGTGTCGTAGCGGTAGCGGTGGATGACGCCGTCGCCGGTGGTGAAGTAGACGCTGCCGTCGCGCGGGTCGACGGCCAGCGCGCGGCAGATGGTGCGGTAGGTGGGCCCTCGCCCGTTCTCGCCCTCCTCGAAAAACGCGCCGATCTCCTTCCATTCGCGCCGCCGCACGTCGTAGCGGAAAAAGACGCCGGTGGGCCAGGTAAGCCCGTAGACGCGCATCCGCTGCGGATCCATGTTCATCGCGAGCACGCCTTCTCCGCGCGGCGCGATGCCGTGATCCTCAAAGCGGCGCGTCTTCAGGTCGTAGGCGAGCACATGCCCGCCCCGGTAAGGCTTCATGCCCGGCGGCGGCACGCCCGGCTTTTCCATGTCGTCGATGATCGAGTAGTAGCCGATGTGGGTGGCGAACCAGAGCCTGCCCTCCGCTTCAACGAAATTCACATGGCTTTTGCCCTGGGCGACCGCGTTCATCCCCTTCTCGCCGCAGGCCTCGGTCAGGTCGCCGACGTGCACGGTGCGGTCGGTGTAGGGGTCATAAAAATACATCTGCCCGGCGACGTCCGGCCGCTCGCTGCTCAGCACGTAATAGACGCGGCCGTCGCTGGCCACGCCCATGCCGTTGTAGGTGTCGTGCGAGTACTCAAAGCCTGAAGGATGGACGCGGGCGATGATGCGGCCCGCCGCGGGCGCGGTCCGCCCGGCCCCCTGCGGGCCGCCGCACCCGGCCGTGATCAAGGCGGCCCCTGCGAGAAGAACAGTGAAGCGCGGTTTCATCGGGATGGTTCCGGATGAGTATATATCAGGCGGCGACGGCGTCGTGCAGGCGGCCCGTCAGTATTCGAACTGCATGAAGAACTGCACCTGCCGCGCGGGCATGGATTCGGCCATCCGTCCGTAGCTGGCCAGCCGCACGCCGCCGGCCATGCCGTATTCGGACACCGTCGCCGGATTGGTGTGATTGAGCAGGTTGAAGGATTCGGCGCCGAACTGCAATTTGGCGCGCTGTTCCATCACATAGATGGTCTTCATCAGCCGGGCATCGAGCTGAACCACGCCGCGCATGAAAAACGGATTGCGGCCCACGCCGGCCGGACGGGCCGAAATCGGATAGGCGCCCGTCCTGGCAGCGTCCGTGGAAAGGAGGAAGTTGATGGGCCGACCGGAGCCGGCCACGAAGGTCGGCGTCAGGTTCCAGTCGCCGAACAGGCGCCTCGCCACGCCGCGCCGTGGCGGCGAGGGCAGCTCGATCATGGCGCTGGCCGACACGCGGTGCTTCTGATACAGGCGCGAGCGCGCCCAATCGGCGCGGGCGTCGGCCGGGTTGGCCAGCGCTTCGTCATAATCGGAGCCGTCGTCCCAGACACGGCCGAGATCGTAGTTGACGAGCAGCGCGAAGTCGCCGCTGAGCCTGCGGTTCAGGCTGAGGCTGAGGCCGCGGAAATCGCTGCGCGCGTCAGACTCGAGCAGATAAAAGGGCGGTAGCCCGAGCGCGGCATTGCGCGTTCTTGGCAGCCGCCAGGCGCGCGTCCAGGCGGCTTGCAGGGTGATGCGTGTGTCGGCCGAAAGGCCGTATTCCACCCCTGCGGTCCACTTGCGTGCGATGGCGGGCCGCACCGTGCGCGCCACCGCGTAAGCCGACAGAACCAGGCCCGGCGCGGACGCAGCGGCCGCGCCGCCCAGCAGCCGCTGAAACGCCGCGACGGCGCCGCTGCCCACTGCATACAGCTCCATCCCGCGAAGCCCGTCCCGCTGCACGGCCGGGAAGAGCCAGCCGAGCGGATAGCGGTCGACGAACAGCCCGAATCCGGCACGCAGCACAAGTGGCCGCGCCCGCAGGGGCCGCCAGGAGATGCCGGCGCGGGGCGACGCCTGGAGGCCCGTGTCGGGGACGCGCGGCGAGGCGAACCACTGCCAGTCCGCCCGCCCGCCAAGCTCCAGCAGAAGCCCGTTGCGCGCCTGCCACCGGTGCTGCCACCAGAGGCCGGTCTGCGTCGTCGGCAGGGCAAAAGCAGTCGAGCCGAAGACCTGGCTGTAGACGTCCGGCAGGCCTCGCTCGAAGTCCTCGAGCGTGGGGAAGACGAACAGGCCGTGGAACCGTTCGCGCCAGTCGGCATCCAGCCCCACATGGCGCACCGTGACGCCGGCGGAGATGCGGTGCCGGCCGCGGGTCCAGTCCGCGCCGGCTACCCATTGCCAGTGCCGTTCCCGGCGCCGGCCGTCCAGACGGTAGGCCTGCCCGAAGGTGGCCACGCCGGGGATCTCGAGCATCGGGCCGGGGGCATTGGGCCGCAGGGTCTGCTCGCGGACGGCGAACTGGCCGCGCAACTCGAGCACCAGCGCCGGGCCGGCCACATGAAACCAGTTGCCGGCGAGGCTGTGGTCGAGCGTTGAGCTGCTGCCCCCGGCCGACCGGTCCAGGAAGTGGTTGATCGGCTGCACGTCGCCGAGGGCGCGCCCGCGGCTGAACGCATATCGCAGCGCAACAGTGTCGCTCGCGGAGAACAGGTGATTCAGCTTGGCGAACGCTTCCTCGCCTCGTTCGGCCGTCCCATAGAGGCCGCGGGTCACGTGGCGCAAAGGAAGAGCAGCAAAGCGGCCGAGGACGGCGTTGATGCGGCGGGCATCGTTTTCATCGACATCCGACCATTCCTCGGCGGTTTCGCGTTCTCCCTCCACCGCGGCCGCCAGAAATGTCCGGTCGCGGCGAAGCGGCCCGTACCAGGAGGTCCCCGGCTGCCAGCGCACAAAGCGTGGCCGCAGGCCTGGCGCCATCTCCGGCCGGCGAGCGTTGAACACCGCATTCTGGGTGAAGAACGTCACGTCGCCGTGCATCGTGTTCGAGCCGGTGCGCGTGACGACGTTGATGAGCCCGCCGGCGGCGCCCCCGAGTTCTGCGCCGGTGATTGCGCCGGCCACGCGGAACTCCTGCACCATCTCAAGACCGATGGCGACGCGGTTGCCGCCAGTGGTCTCGTCGCGGTTGTCCAGGCCGTCCACCTCGACACTGTTGTTCCGCCCGCGCAGTCCCTGGAAAGAAAAGCCGCTGTCGGCGGCCGGCTGTCGGATGACGGTCATCGACCGCTGTACGCCGCCCTGCGGCGTGCTGGCAAGCCCAGGGGCGAGCGCGACAAAGTTCAGGTAGTTGCGCGAGCGGGCCGGAGTTTCCTCAATCCGTTCTCCGCCCAGCGCCACGCTGGCCGAGGTCGAGGCCGTCTCCACCGCCTCCTGCTGCTCGTTGACTTCCATCTTTGTGGCCGGCCCGCTGAGGGACAACACGAGATTCTTCTCAAGCGCCGCGCCCACGCTGATTTCCACGCCGGCCAGCTCGGCGGAGTCGAAGCCCGCCCGCTCCGCCCTCAGCCGGTAGGCGCCCACGGGGAGGCCGGCAATGCCGTAACGGCCTTCCTCGTCGGTCTCGGTGCGGCGCGAATAGCGCGTCTCCACATGCTGCACAACAATGGCCACGCCCGGCACGGGCGCACCGCTCGGGTCGCGCACCACCCCGTGGATCGACCCGGTCATTCCCGCCGACAGCGCGGCCAGCCGGCCCGCAGCAAACGCGGCCAACACGGCCACCACGAGAGCCCGCATCCAGGGCGGTGAGCGCCAGACAATGCTCACGGAATCTAGAGTAGCTCTTCGATGCTGTAGATCAGCCGGTCGAGCACGGCGGCGTCGGTCATCGGGTTGAAGAAGACCGCCTTCCAGGCGGGCAGCGCCACGCCGTTGACCTTGTGGCCGGCGTTGAGCGTGAAGCTGAGCCGCGCGTCGAGCCGCGGATCGAGGTTCTTTTCGCGCTTCTCGAACAGGCGTCGGATCTCGGCGGAGTAGCGTTCGAAGCGGTCCGCCGGCATCTGACCCGAGATGACGCGCTCGTAAATCTCTTTCGCGTTGCGGCCCTTGGGCAGGACCCACCAGACGACGCTCGGCCCGATGGAGCCGAGGTTCAACACCTTGCAGTATTCGAGCCGCTCCAGCCGCTGTTTCAGGTCTTCGGCGAGTTCGAGCGCACGCGCCACAAGGAGTTGCCAGCCGGCCAGTCCGATGCCATTGAGCGACGCCATCACCGTGTACGGCCCGAGCGCGGGCCGCGACGTCTCCAGCGTGAACACCGCCGGGTCGCGCCGGCCGTCGGCCTCGGAAAAGTATGGCATCTCCTCCGTGCTGCGTGAGAGGTAGCGCAGGTCCTGGCGGCTCCGGACAAGGAAGGCGCTGGCCGGATAGTGGCCCCAGCCCATCTTGTGAAAGTCGATGGTGATGCTGTCGGCGACGCGCAGGCCGGCCGTGGCCGCCTGCGCGCGCGTGACGAGGGCGAGCGTCGAAGGCGAGAAGCCCAGCTCATTGCGCTCGATGTCATAGGCGGCCAGAAAACAGAGAACCCAGCCGACAGCCGCGTCCACGTGCAGCTGCGGGCGCGGCACGCCGTGGCGCGCGGCGAAACGGTCGAGGATGCCGCTGATCGAGGCCACGTCGTCGATGCCCGAAGCGTCAGTGGTGCCGAAGGTGGCGGTGACGAAGGCGACGCGCGCGCCGGCCCGGTGGAGCTCTTCCAGTTTCTCTTCCAGCGCGTCCAGCCGCATGGCGAACGTCTCGTCCGTCGGAATCGCATGAAGGTTCTGCGTCCCCAGGCCCAGCCAGCCCGCCAGCGTGAGGTTCGAATAGTGCGCCGCTTCGCTGACCACGCCGGACACGTTCAGGCCCCGCAGCCCGTGGTGCATTGCGCCCGGGCAAGTCTTCTCGATGCCGAGCTTGGCCCCGTAGAGATTCGAGATGGTGCCGCCCATGGTGAAAACGCCCCAAGGGTCTTCGATGTGGTAGAAGAGCAGGTTCGCCAGCGCGGTCACAGCCTTGATCTCCAGCTCGTTCGAGCGCTGGCTGTACGTGTCCGTGCACAGATTCGGGTTTTTCAGCAGGCAGGCAAGCGCGCCGACCAGCGAAGCGTAGCTGGCCGGGCCCTTGACGTTTTCCAGGTGCAGCGGGCTGTACCAGGAGTCGGTGCCCCAGAAGTAGGGGAACACGGCGTCGCGCGCGTCTTTCAGGTTGCCGGGAAGGACGTGGATCTCGGGGTTGGCCTGCGCCGTTTCATAATTCTGGGCCATATGCGGCGACGGCGGCAGCGAAGCCTCGGCCTGCACCGCCATCAGAAATTCCCGGAAGATGGACGTGATCAGCTCCGGGTCGCAGGTGAAGAAGTTGTCGATGATCTGGCCGTAGAGTTTCTGATCCATGCTCGCGAACGCCTTCCGCCGCGGGCGCGGCATCTTCAGTCTAGCGCCCCCGGGGGCGCCCGCCTCAGCGAGAGGGGCACTGCCTGACCCGGCGCGAATTCCGCCGTGCCCTGGACAGCAACCTGGAACGACTTTCTTGAAGATCACGCCATACACAGCCGCCCACGGAGCGATCCCGAAAGGGAGCGGCGGGAGCGGTTGCTCGGATGACCGCCCGGCGGAGGGCCGCGACGGCGCCGCTGGCCGCTTGTTCTCGCCCCGCTTCTCCCCCTTCACTCGCGGTTCGGAGGCCGGAAGCGCCAACACGGCCTCGATTGGCCCGGGCCCTCAATCGCATCCCGTGAAAGTCGCGCTGCGCTCGAGGCCGTGCCGGTCCATGGGGCCACCGCTGACTCCGGGCGCTGCCGAGGTCTTCGTCACCGGTTGAGAGCTCGCGCCGGGCGCAACGTTGTTTTCCTTCCGGCCGGTGTCGCGCGGGGTCATGGGCTGGTCAAGTCTTGCGATACCTAAGTCCATTTCAGCCTGCTCATCAGCGGCGCCGCTGGCGACGACGTATCTGAGCCGCAGGAATCAGGCCTCAAAGGCTTCTCGTTTGGGGGCGGTGCGACACCCGTGGCGCGCCATGCGCCGTGCGAACGCGCCATTGCCGCGCACGGAACTCGTGCTGGCGGAGCTGCCCCCGAATGCGGCGAAGAAATTCCGCGCTGGTTGCAATGGCTTTTCCTCGTCCCCGTACCAGTGAGGCTGGTTCAGGCAGCCGGGCAATCGGGGCGGGCGGCGCCGTCTCACGCGGCGGGAGGCGGCCGATGCAAGCAGGCCCGGTGATCAGCTCCAGATCGGAGCGGGTGAGCGGTCATTGTGATGATGTACGTCGAGCCAATTCGACACGGAGCTTCCACTCAATTTCCGCCTCGTCCGAGGCGGCGAGCCGCCCTCGGCCGACCGGAAGCCGCTGTGCAGCGCCCTGCGGCCGGATCCTTCCTTGACGCGCCGTCCTTCGGAAGAAACCGAGGTCCGGGCAGGCCGTGTCCGCTTCGGCTCCACGGCTTTCATCCTCCGTGGCCATACAGGAGACCCAGGGCGTCAGAACCCCTGGGCTAGAACAGTGTCCGCAGCCGCTCTTCCCTGCTGACGATCTCCTGAATCCGGACACCGTAGTTACCCTCAATCACGACCACTTCGCCGCGCGCGATGACGCAGTTGTTGACGATCACTTCCACTGGCTCAATGATGGAGCGGTTCAGTTCCACAATGCTCCCGCTGGTGAGCTTGATGGCGTCCTTCAGTTTGAGTTGCGTGCGGCCAAAAGTGACGCCGACGGGGAGCTCCACCTCCATCAACAGCTCCAGCATGGGCCTCCGGCCATCCGAAGGCAGAGCCGCTGCCTTTTCCTCGCTGCCCTCCACAGACTGCGTCGCCGGCTCGGGCAGCTCAATCCGGAAACCAGGGCCGGCGGCCACCCACATCATCCCCGCCGCGCCCTCTGGCCCGGCGAGTTCCACCGGCACCCAGGCCACGGCAGGCCCCTCGGGAGAGGGTTCCTCCGTCGTTTCCCAGCTCACTTCCCGGCCCAGCCTCCCGCCGAGTGTGGAAGCAACCTGGCCAAGAGACTGGTCCACCACCTCGAGGAACGCATTGCGGATTTCGTCCTCCGAGGCATCCTCCACGCCAACCGAGCGCAGAATGGCCGTGCCCGCACCGCGCCAGGCATCCTCGCTCAGGGCAATCCAGAGGATCGCCTCGGGCATCTCTCGCAGGCGCCGTGCCAGCACCATTTCGCTGCCCGCTCGGGCGGCGGTCTGTTCGAGCGGAACGACCGCCTGGAACGCCTCTCCGGCCATGGAGCTGAGTGCCGGGCCGATCTGACGCGCCCACTCCTGGGCCAGCCACTGCGCAATGGTCATCTCTGTCGTCCTCCTTCCAGGCGGATTCCCTTGCGGCCACTCTCACCAGCAGACCACTCCTTGAATCCTTCCTTTCGCGGTCGGCGCTGCCAGTTCAAAAGGCGGACCCTCCCTGAACAGGCGGCGATCCGGCAACGGGGCCAGCTCCCCCGTGCCCCCGCCTGCCGCGATGATCTGCCGTTCTCATGGTGCCGATCCTCCCCGCTCCGACGGCCACCGCTTCCGCAGGAACGCCCGCAGGCGGATGATGGCCTGAGTCTTCAGTTGCGACACCCGGGACTCGTGCAGCTTGACGATCTCTGCGATTTCCCGCAACGTCAGCTCCTCCTGATAGTAGAGCCCAAGGACGGTTCTTTCCATGTACGGCATCCGGGAGATGGCCGTCTTCAGCAAACGGTGAAGTTCCTTCCGCTCAAGCTGGCGCGACGGCCAGTCTTCCTCGCTGCCGGCAACGAACCGGAGCAGGTCGCGACCGCCCTCCTCGCCCGGAGATGCATCCAGGCTTCCGAGATTCAGTCCGCGGATGTCGGAGAGCCACTCCTGGTACTCCTCGAGCGAGAGTCCGAGTTCGGCGGCGATCTCCTCCTCGGTCGGCGCGCGCTTCAGGCGCTGTTCGAGCACGGCGACCGCCTGCTCGATCTGCTTGCTGCGCCGGCGCTGCTGCCTTGGGGCCCAGTCCAGCCCCCGGAGACTGTCGAGAATCGCCCCGCGGATCTTGTACTCGGCATAGGTCTTCAGCTTCACGCCCTGATCCGGCCGGTAGCGGTCGATGGCGGAGATCAGCCCAAGAATTCCCGTCGAGATCAGGTCCTCGAGATTCACGCTTCCTGGAAGCCGCTCGTGAATTCGCCGGGCGATCAACCGTACCTGCGGCAGATGCTCGAGAATCAGCTTTTCGCGCTCCTCCGCGCTGAGGGTGGCTGTGCCGCTGTCGTAAGGGTTCATGCGATTCGGCTGCCTCTCGTCTCCATGGCGCTCCTCGGGTTCTCCCCCGCTTTCCGCTGCAAGCACCCCTTCATCGGGCCGCTCCTGCTGCAAGGCCGCCGGAGGCTCCGGCCCGGCTACAACCCAGCACCTCCAGAATCCGCATCTCGGATGCCGCCTCCAGATCTTCGGGAATCCGTTGGCCAGTGCCGAAAAAGCTGATCGGAAGCCCGGATTCCATGGCTGCCGAGACCCAACCGCCGATGCGGTCCGTTTCGTCCATTCGCGAAAAAACGAGAGCTGTCGGCGAGAACACCGACCACCAGCGCATCGCGTCGAGCAGATCCATCGTTCGCAGGCTCGCCGGCAGGACCAGCAGCGTCTCCCGACCCGGGATCTCGTCCAGCATGCGCGCCCATTCCAGTGCCCAGTCCTGCTCATTGCGGCTGAAGCCTGGCGTATCGACAAAGATGAGGTCGCAACGGGCATTTTCGGCGGCTGCCTGACGCAGGGCAGCCGGCGTTTCAGCAAGCGCGTACGGAAGACCAAGAATGGAGGCGTAAGTGCGCAGCTGTTCGCTGGCGGCCACCCGGAACCCGTCCGTGCTGATGATCGCCGCGGGCCGGCGTTTCGCGATGGCCTCGCGCATGGCCATCTTGACCAGAACTGAAGTCTTGCCGGCTCCCGGCGGCCCCGCCAACACAATGACGACCGGTCGGCGCTGTCCCGCCAGATCCGCGCGGAACGAAAGCCGGCTGAGGACCTGCTGGGCCGCTGCCGCCCGTACAGCGTCGGCCTCTGCGGTGGAATCTCCGCCAAGCCGGTCCCGGACCCCAGCAAGCAGATCCTGCAAAAGAAACTCTGGAAAGTCATGAGCTGCCAGCAGATTGCTGAGCCCCGCCAGGGGCCCGGGCAGGGCGGCCGGAGTGATGGTTCGTGCCATCATGGCGACAGTCTGTTCGAGGCGCTCGAGGCGCTGACAGATGGAACCGAGAGACCGTCCTTCCGCGCTCCAGAGCCGATCCGGAGTTACCTTGTCGCCGGCCTGCGATGCGGTCCCCTCGTCAGCACAGATGACGCGAAACGCTCCATGCCGCCTCTCTGCGGGCGCCGCCGGACCAGCTTCCAGAAGCAGCGCCTCCGGGCCCAGTTCCCGGCGGGCTTTCGCGAGCGCAGCGTCCAGCGTGTCGGCGAAAAATGTACGATGCTGCCGGCTCACGGCCCCGGCCTCCATCGATATAGTGGCGGCTTCAGGCCTACTTTCTCCCCGGTTGTCGCCGCCGGGCCGCGTCTCTTCCCGGCTTGCCCGCTGGAGATCCGCCTGCCTGCCGCCAGTGAAGGCCGCACGGTGATGCCTGCTTGCCTGCCTCATGCTCCGCCCCCACGCAACACGCCCAGCGAGGCGACGCGCAGCCCCGGCGGGATCTCGCCATGGCTCAATACGGTGACCTGTGGGAAATTCGCTTCAAGCATCTGACGGACAAAAAACCTTGCTCCGCTCGAGGTCAGCAGCACCCAGCCTCCGGGACTCTGGGCCGCCGCCGTCCGGGCCGCCGTCAGCAGTTCAGAGACCCTCTGCGGGTTCAGGTGCACGTTGGAGGAATGCTCCCCGTGCTGGATCGCTTCCTCAATCGCCCGTTCAAGCGCTGCATCCAGCAGGTAAACGGGCAACTTGCCCTCCCGGTCCACCAGCGGCCGGACGATTGTCCGCCTCATCGCCTGCCGGACATACTCGGTGAGAAGGATCGGGTTCCGCGTGATCAGGGCGGCCTCGCCCAGCGCTTCCAGGATGCTGGCGCCGTCCTTGATGGGCACGCGCTCGCGCAGTAGGTGCTGGAGAACCTTCTGGATCACCGGCAGCGGCAGCAGCTTCGGCACCAGATCCTCGACGAGTTTGGGCTGTTCCTCGCCCACGCGGTCCAGAAACTTCTTTGCGTCTTGCCGGGAGAAGATCTCGTGGCAATGGCGGCGCACGAGCTCGGACAGATGCGTGCCCAGAACGCTCACCGGGTCCACGACCGTGCAGCCGGCCGACCGGGCGCGGTCGGCCTGCTCCGTGGCGATCCACACTGCTTCCAGCCCGAAGGCAGGCTCGCGGGTCGGCGCCCCCTCGACCGGACAGGATTGCCCCGCCGGCGGAATGGCCAGTTCACAACCCGACGGCAGCTCGAAGCGCCCGATTTCCGCCCCTTTGAGCAGGATCAAGTATTCCCGGGGCTTGAGCGAAAGATTGTCCGTCACGCGCACCGGCGGCATGAGGAAACCCAGTTCCGCCGCCAGTTGACGGCGAATGCCCCCGATGCGGCGCAACAGCGGTGAATGGTCGCCGCCTTCCACAAGCCGCACCAGACCCAGACCGACTTCCACCGACAGGGGCTCCACCCGGAGCAGGGTCTCAAGGTTCTCCCGGGGCGCTGCTGCTGGCGCCGAACGCTGGGCGGCGTCGGCCAGCTTTCTTTTCTTCGCGCGCAGCCGCTGGCCGGCGGCGCCCAACCCGGCCGCCAGGACCAGGAAGGGAATCTTGGGCAGTCCCGGAACAACGGCCATCAGAAGCAGGGCGCCAGCAGCGAGCAACAGCGGCTGGTCTGCGCCGAACACCTGGCGCTGAAACTCGTCCGCCATGTCCCGATCCGAGCTGGCGCGGGTGACGATCAGCCCGCCCGAGATCGAAATCATCAGCGCCGGGATCACGGTGACGAGGCCATCGCCGATCGTCAGCACCGTGTAAGTGGCCAGCGCGCGGCCGAGCTCCATGCCGTGTTGCAACACCCCGATGAGGAAGCCCGCCAGGATGTTGATGGCCGTGATCAGCAGGCTCGCCACCGCGTCCCGCTGGGTGAAACGCGTCGCGCCATCCATGGCCCCGTAAAATTCCGCCTCCGCCGCCAGCGCCTTGCGCCGCGCCTTGGCCTCGGCTTCATTGATCAGCCCGGCATTAAGATCGGCGTCAATCGACATCTGCTTGCCGGGCAGCGCGTCCAGCGTAAACCGTGCCGTCACCTCGGAGATGCGCACGGCGCCGTGGTTAATGACCACGTATTGAATGGCAATCAATACCAGAAACACGACGACGCCGATGACAAAATTGCCGCCGACGACGAACTTTCCGAACGACTCAATCACTTCGCCTGCGGCTGCCGTGCCCCGGCTTCCTTCAAGAAGGATCAGCCTCGACGAGGAGACATTCAGGGCGAGCCGGAACAGCGTCATCAACAGCAGCGTCGTGGGGAACACGCTGAAATCGGCCGGCCGGCGTGTGTAGATCGAAACCAGGAGGACCACGGTCGACAGCGCGATGTTGGCGCTGATCAGGATGTCCAGCAGCCAAGGCGGCAGCGGGATCACGAGCGCGACCAGAATCCCCAATACGCCCACCGGCACGGCCACGCCCGGAGAAGCGACGGCCTCCCAGAAACTCCCGGAAGCGGATCCCGCATGACGCCGGGCCGTATCCCGTTCAGCCGTGCCGCGGCCCGGAGGGTTGGTCGTCAACGCTCCCGCAGTCGTGGAAGCGATTGGAGCAGTCATGAAAGAAAACCTCCCTCCGCCTGCCGGCCGATGCCGGAGGCCCGTGAAAGAATTCCAGAGTCCTCTCCACCGCGCTCTCCTGCGTTGGGAGAAAGCGCAGGGACGGGACAGCCGGAATTGCCTGGCTGGGCGTGTGGCCTGTTGTAGCCGGTCATCCTGTTCCTCCGCAGCTCAGGAGCGGTTGCCCGGCCCGTTCGACTGCATCAGCCGGAAGACGTAAGCCAGCACCTCCGCGACCGCCCGGTACAACTCCACGGGAATCTCACGGCCTACTTCCACCTGCCGGTACAGCGCACGGGCCAGTGGCGGATTTTCGACCACCGGGACGTGGTGTTCAATCGCCTTCTGGCGAATCCGCTGAGCCAGGTAATTCCTTCCCTTCGCCACAACCCGGGGGGCAGCCATCGAGTGACGGTCATAACGAAGAGCCACCGCATAATGTGTGGGGTTGACGACTACAACGCTCGCCTTCGGGATTTCCGACATCATCCGGCGCCGCAATAGCTCGCGGCGCAGACGCCGGATCCGCGCCTTGACCTCGGGGCTTCCTTCGTTCTGGCGGTACTCCTCGCGCACCTCCTGCTTCGTCATCCGCAGATCCCTCAGGTAGCGGCGCCGCTGACGGAACAGGTCGAAGGCGCCCCAGACCAGGAACAGCGCAGCCGCCTTCCAGAGCAGATCCGAGATGGCGCCGGCGACGACCGCCGCGCCACGATCCAGCGACAGCAGCGGGAGCCGCAGGAACTCCTCCCACCGGCTCCGGACCACGAGCCAACCGACGCCCGCCACCAGCGGCAGCATCAGCGCCGCCGCGACCAGTTGATCCATGTTCTTCCGCGGCAGGTCGCGCAGGTGGCTGCCCGGGTTCAGGCGGCTGAAGTCCGGCGTCACCTTGGAGGGTGCGAACCCGAATCCGGTGATGGCGAGGTGAGCGAGCAGACCCAGCATCGCCAGGCCCAGGGAAGGCACCAGGAAAACCATTGCCGCCTCTCCTGCGGTGGCCTGGGGCAGGAATCGAAGGGCTTCAATCACCGTGTCCGGCTGGAAAGCGGCGCGTAACAGACGGCCGAACCCATGCAGGGCCGGCTGCATCCACAATCCGGTGGCATGGAGCAGCAGGACCCAGCCCAGAAACAGCGCCGCGAAGACCATCTCACGGCTCGTAACGAATCTGCCCTCCTGCCGCGCCTTGCGGATGCGCTGCGGCGTGGGGGCTTCCGTTCGCTGATCTCTGTCGGCCATGATTCTAGGCCACCCCCATTGCCCGAAGGAGAACCAGCGAGCGTCCGGCGCAAACCCGCCAGGCCCAGGCCGCCAGAGGCAAGGTCGATGCCAGCACGGCCAGCGCAATCAGCATCTTCAGGGGAAACGCCAGTGATAGAAGCTGAAGCTGGGCCTGCAGGCGCGAAGACAGGGCCAGACACAGATCAGTCAGAAGCAGGAGCCCGACCACCGGCAGCGCCAGCCGCAATCCCATCTCCAGCATGGCGCTGCCGGCTCCGGCGACCGCCTCCGTCCATTCCGACGGAGCAGCGGCCATGCCAGGCGGGAAGGTTTCAAGGCTCCTCGCCACTGCCCGTACGGCCATGTGGTCCATTCCCAGCGAGAAGAACAGCAGGTTGGCAGCAATCTGGGACAGCACCTGAAGAACGGAGCTGTCGGCATGGCTGGAGGGGTCGATCATCGACGCGTAAGAAAAGCCAGCCTGTAGCGCGAGGGCCTGGGCGCTCATGACAAGCGCTTCCGCTGCGATGCCAATGACCATGCCTGCCCCGAGCCCAAAGGACAACTCGGCCACCAGCCAGAAGGCGATCTGCCCGGCATCGGCCGGTGCCAGCCTGGGCCATGCCGGCGCCAGCCCGACCGTCAACGCGAGTGTGAAAAGAACCCGGGCGGGATCCGCCAGAGATTTCGCACCGGGAATCGGTATCGCCACAAACAGCCCGGCGACCCGGGCAAGGGACAGAACAAATCCCCACAGAGCAGACGTGTCCAGCCAGGCTTCAGGAAGCATATCGACTCAGATCTCCGAGGACGGCAAGAGTGAACTGGACGATCCTCGACACCATCCAGGGCATGGCGAGCAGCGTTCCACAGAGAAAGGCCGCCAGCCGCAGCACGCCCCCGAAGGTAGGCTCCTGGAAGCTTGTGACAATCTGCGCGAGGCTGATCAGGATGCCGGACAGGAAACCGATGGCGAGCAGGGGAAGGGCCAGCCAGAACGCCGCCATCAGGGTCTGCCGTACCAGATCCACAGCCATTGCCTGAGTCATGATGTTTCCTCCACGATCCTGCCCCCTCGCGATCTTCGTTGCCAATGAAACTGCCGGCGTGGTCCTTCAAACCTGACACCGGCCACCGGGAAGCGGACAACCGAATCCAGTCGAGGCAGGCGGCCAGTCATCCCCGATGCAGTACCGACAAAGCACGGGGAGCATCTCACCTCCCGACCCGGCGGCTGTGTTCTGGCAGGCATCACGCCCGATTCCCTCCTAAAATGTGCGCACCAGCGACCCCACCACCAGGTTCCAGCCATCGACGAGAACGAAAACAAGCAATTTGAGCGGTGCCGACACCATGACAGGGGGCAACTGGACCATGCCGATTGAAAGCGTCACCGAGGCCACGACCAGGTCGATGATCAGGAACGGAAGGAACAGCACGGCGCCGATCTGAAAACCCCGCCTCAGCTCGGACAGGACATAGGCTGGTGCCACCACCGCCAGGCTGAGTTCGCGCGGGCTTGCCGGGGGCGGGCTCTTGGTGATCTCAACCATCAGGGCGAGGTCTTTTTCTCTTGCGAAACGCAGCAGATAGTCGCGAATGGGCCGTGTTCCCTGATCCCAGGCCTGCTCAGGGCCGAGTTGACCCCGTTCGAATGGTTTCCACCCAAGCTCGTATGCCTGCCGCGCGACTGGCTGTACGAGCAGCAGCGAGAGAAACAGGGAGAGTCCAATGAGCACCTGATTGGAGGGCGCCGTCTGCGTGCCGAGCGCCTGGCGGAGGAAATGGAGCACCAGGCTGATTCGCAGAAAAGGAGTCAGAGAAACCAGGACTGCCGGCAACAAGGTCAGGCCCGTCAGCAGAAGGACAATCTGCAAGGGCTGGCTCGGCAAGGCGGGCTGAGAACGTGAAGGAGTTGACGCCGGACCTGCAAGCGCCGGCACTGCCCATAGCAAGGCGATGACCGTCTGGCGAACAGCCCACTTCATCTCTGACGCCCCCCAGTGCCGGCCTCCATCGTGGCCACAAGCTCAGAAAAAGGTTGCACCCGGTGCAGCACGGCGCCATTGGGGAAGGTGACAATCCAGACCATCTGGTCCCCCACACGCACGATGTGGAGGCTGTGATGGGGTGTCAGTGCAAGACGTTGCACGAGCTCCGCCGGGCCGCGCGGGGCCAGCGGTCCAAAGCCGGGCAAGCCGCGCTGACGAAGCCACAGCCAGGCTCCTCCGCCCACAAGCACCAAAACAGCCACAACAGCGCCCCAGGGGGTTGCGGGCTCAACCATTACTGCTCCTCCCGGAAATCGGTAATCCGGACTCCGATCGCATCCTCAATGACGACAACCTCGCCGGAGCCGATGAGACTGCCGCCGGCGAGAATGTCGATGTTTTCCCCGGCCGAACGCCGAAGCCGGATCACGTGCCCCTGTTCGAGCTCCAGAATCTCGCGCAGACTCATGACGCGCTGATCGAGACGCACCTCGAAGTCGATGGGGACCTCGGCAACCGGTGCGATCCGCTCACTCACCTTTCCTGTCGACATCACGTCCTGTTCTCCGGTCGGCCGCTAGCGCTTGAGGTTGATCGTTTCCTGACTGATTTCGTCCACCGCGGTCACTACCCTTGCATTGGCCTGGTAGCCGCGCTGAAGGACGATGAGGTTCGTGAATTCCCTTGCGATGTCGACTGTCGAAAATTCGACCGCACCCCCGATGATCTGACCGCGGCCGCCGGTACCCGGCAGACCGATGGCGGGCAGCGCCGACCGCGCGCTGAGCTGGAAGTTGCTGTTGCCGACCGCGATCATCGATTCGGGATTCCGGATGGAGGCCATCGCGAGTTGCCCAACCGCCACCTGCTCGCCGTTGGAGTATTGAGCCAGAACGCGGCCCCCGTCGCCGATGCCGACGCGAATCAACTGAGCTGCCGGGTGCCCGTCCTGGGAGTTGGCAGCCACGGCGGAAGGTTGCGAGAACTGTGTGAGTCTCGGCACTGTACCGTTGTAAAGCTGCCAGTTGATGTTCAGGTCGTCAGCGCCATTGGCAAGCCCTGTTACCACAAGCTGTGGCATGGGATCGCCCGGTCCGGGCGAGACCAGCCGGCCCTGGGAGTCAAACTGGATTGTCCCTGTCACCGGTGTGAATGGCGGACTGGCAAGGTCCGAGTCAGGGAACTCGAGCGAGTAGGACCATTCACCCGGATTGGCCGTCTTTTCAAAGCGGACAGAGATGATGTGGGAGCCGCCAAGGGAATCGAAGACCTCGATGGATGTGGAAAATGTCGTTGGCGGCGGGCCCGCAGTCCCTGAAGCGTCGAGGTTCAGATCGAAAGAGACACTCTGCGTCGCGACGGGCGCCCGCAGCGAGCCCACCGGCACGATGACGTCTGTCACGGGTTGCGTGGTATCCAGGACGCCATTTACCTCATTCCAGCCCTGGAGTCGGAACCCGGTGGCCGTGACGAGCTGTCCCAGCTTGTTGACCTGAAGATTCCCGCCCCGTGTATACAGGACCGCGTTTGTCATCGGGTCGCGGACCACAAGGAATCCGTCGCCCTGGATGGCGACATCGAGGGGGCCAGAGCTCGCCTGGATGGCGCCCTGGCTGAACTGACGGATCGTCACCGGGCGCGCCACGCCGAAGCCCACCTGCGTCTCGCCAAGCCCGGCGCCGAGCGATTGCGTGACCAGGTCGCTGAAGACCACGACACTTGCCTTGTAGCCTGGCGTGTTCAGATTCGCCAGGTTGTTGCCGACGACATCAACGGCCGTCGTGTGTGCTCCGAGGGCGCTGAGCGCCGTCGAAAAAGACGTGAACATGGATGAACCTCCTTGAGTCCGGCCTGCTCGGGGAACGTGTCTGCCCGGCCTGGCCTCTAACCTTGCTTGGAATTCAAGCCCGCCAATGCCTCTCGGATCTGCTCAAGATCCTTCCTGATCCCCAGCGTGGCCTCAAGCTGGCTGAATTGCGCCAGTTGCGCCACGAATTCGGTTCCGTTGGCCGGATTGAGCGGATTCTGGTTGCGGATCTGCGCTACCAGAAGTTGCAGGAACACCTCCTTGCCGGCCAATCCATCAGCACCCGCGACGGGGTTGGGAGGCGGCTGGGCAGTCGCCCAGGAAGGGTGTCCTGCCGCGCTGGTGTCGACGGCGGTTGTCGAAGTCATCGCCTATATTCCTCCATTTCTGAACATCCTGCGGATTGCGCTAAGGTCCAGGAACTCCTCATGAAGCTCCACTGCCTGGCGGCTGTCCCGCTGTCCTCTGCCTCCCGGTGAACCCGAGTCCTCGCGGGAGGCGAATGCGCCCGGTTGCCAGAGCTCGCCGGAGGTCTCCTGTGTGGTGCGTTTTGGTGAACTGATCCATCCCTCCGGCGCAGCGCTGCCTCTCTCGAGGTTGACCCCCACCTCGGCCTTCCAGCCGACGGCCTGAAGGGAGCGATGCAGGCTTGCCAGATCTCCCTGGATCTGCTCGGCGAGCAAACGTTCCTGGCTGGATAGATTGACCCGCAGGAGTCCGGGCAACTGATGAAGGCGGATATCCACTCGCTGTCCCCCTCCTTCAACTTGCAGAATCAGCCGGCGTTGAACCGTCTCTCCAGGAAACCCGGAAACTTGGCTTTCGGGGACTGGCGGCGGCGATTGAGTGTTCGAATCCGTCACTCTCGCATCAGAGGAAAGGCCTCCCGATTTGAGTGTTCCTCCTGAAGGTACAGGGGACAAGGCGGCCGCCTGAGGGTTGTAGTCATGTTCAGATCGCCAGGCAAACGTGGATGTTGGAGGCGAGGCCCCGTCGACCGTGCCGCGAGGATTTTCCCTTTCTGAAGCTTGTGAGGCCAGTGACTTCCGAGGGTCCTGTTGAGCCTGTCTTGCCTGCGCCTGAAGAGCTCCGCGACCTGAAGGCTCACCGTTGCTGTCCTCTATGGCCGCCACCGTGTCAGCCGTTGCTGCGGGCCTGCCGGTGTCGGCTGTACGATGGCGGAGTCCGGCCCGGGCCGTTGTGGTGGAAAACGGGCCGGCTGAGGGCGGCCGAGTCCCGGAAAGCGAAGCCTGCACTTCTCCCTCTGCCGCCTCGCCGTAGCCGCTCCTCTCAGTGATGTCCTGCGGCGGCGCACCCGCACGGTGGCCAGGGGCGAGCGGAGTCGGAATTGTCTTGTCTCCTCGTCCGGAAGGTTCTCTGGACGCAAGCGGCCCGCCGTCCCATGAATCGGCATGGGCACAGGGAGGCGTTGTTTCTTCGTCGGCGACGAGCATGGGCAAGTCCCGAAGCTCAACTGCCTCGCCTTCATGCACCAAGGGCGGATGAGAATCCCGTGCAGGGGCTGTTTGGCCGGAGAGTTGGTTTACCGATGCGAAATCGACATTTTCGACGGGGGTTTCAAGAGCTTCGGCCCAGCCTTCGGACAAACCATCACACCCGCTGAGTGCCACAATGCGAGGATGGAATCCCGCTTCCCTACAGCCAGCAGCGGCGTGGTCAGAATTCAACGCGGGTTCCGGGGATATGCAGGGAGCCGTACTCTGACGAGCGGGTTCGGTCAGCCTGGGCCACGCTGCCAGGCTGACTGGAACCGTCCACAGGAAAGACGAGAGCCCTTCATCCGCATTTCGTATCTTGTCCTCGAGGGGCTCGGTATCGTCGTCGAGGACGAATTCGGAATGGAGCTCCTTCCCGGGATCCTCTTCAGCTCTTCCGTTCGTCTCGAGCCCGAAGACCCGGGAAAGCCAATCAGGCCGGCCGTCGGGTTCCGTCCCGCTGACGGGACCAGCCTCTGACGCAAGACCAACCGCATCCTCCCCCATTGCGAAGATCGCGGTTGCCAGGCCGGTGGTCGATGCAGGGGATGGCATCACGCAGCATGTGCTAGCAACCCGAATGCCAAACCTGCCGGGAGCGATTTTCCCAGCTGTTTCGGTGGGCGATTCCCGTCCGTGTTCAGATCTGAAACACGCACCCGGATGTGTCCTGTTTCAATTCGGAATTCGCAAGCGACCGGTTTTGTAAAAAACTCAAAAAACCAGTGCACCGGATTTGGCGCGGGAATTGCTGGACTTTCGGCGGCGCCAATGGACCCGCTCACTTCAACAGCAGCGGCTGGGATGAGAGCAAGGCTTGAGGCTCTCGATCTTGTCGCGAACAATCTCGCTAACACCTCAACGCCGGGCTTCAAGGCGGACCGGGAAGTTTATACCCTCTATATGGGCGAAGACAGCATCAATGCGGCAGAGGCGGGGACCGGGCTCGCGCAGACCGCCGCGCCATATCTGGAGCGGCATCACACCGATCCGCGCCAGGGCGTTCTGTTGGACACCGGGAATCCCTCCGAGTTGGCTCTCTCCGGCGAGGGCTATTTCGTGCTGGAGGCGCCGGACGGGCTGCGCCTGACGCGGGCGGGAAGGATCCGGATCGACCGCGACGGAAGGCTGGTGAGCCCGGAGGGATTTGAGTTTGTCACAGTCGAGCCGCGGCGCATCCGCGCCAATCCGGCCCGGCCGGTGGATGTGGACAGGGAAGGCATCGTCAGTCAGGATGGCCAGGTTCTTGGACGTCTGCGTTTGGTGAAGGCGGACCTTTCGGCCGCTTCGCGCCGCGAGGGGATTTACTTTCACCTGGACAGCTCATCACTGTCTTCTCTGGGGCCAGCCAGTGCGGAGGTGCATCAGGGAAAGGCGGAAGCAAGCAATGTTTCCGTGCCCGAGACCGCCGTTCGGCTGGTGCAGATCCTGCGTCAGTTCGAAACGCTGCAAAGGGCCATCCAGCTTGGGGGCGAGATGGGCCGCAAAGCCGTGGAGGAAGTGGCAAGAGTCGTCCCATGACAAGCCGGGCTTGCAGGGGTGGTTTTTCTCAGGAGTCAAGAACATGATCCGCGCACTATACAGCGCCGCCAGTGGCATGGAGGCACAACAGACCAATGTCGACAACATCGCCCACAACCTCGCAAACGCAGGAACGGTAGGCTTTAAGGCCCGCCGCGCCCAGTTTCAGGACCTGCTGTACCAGACCATTCTTCAACCGGGTGCGGCGGCCGGCGCGCAGACGGTCGTGCCGACCGGACTTCAGCTTGGCCTGGGGACGAGGGTGACATCCAACAGCATTTCCTTCGCGCAGGGCAGTTTTTCCGCCACGGGGAATCCACTGGATCTTGTCATCGAGGGCCGTGGGTTTTTCCAGGTTCGGCGGCCCACCGGCGAGATCGCCTACACGCGCGCAGGCCAGTTCCACCTCGATCGAGACGGCAACCTGGTCACCGCTCTGGGCGACCCGCTGGAGCCCCAGATTACGATTCCGCCCGAAGCGCAGAGCATCACGATTGGGGCGGACGGCACGGTGAGCTACACTTTGCCGGGGCAGTCCGCCGCCCAGTTGGCCGGCCAGATTCAGCTCGCCAACTTCGCCAACCCGGCCGGGCTTCACAGCATTGGACGCAACCTGTATCTGCCAACGGACGCCAGCGGGGAGCCGACCGTGGGCAACCCTGGCGGACAGGAGGGGCTGGGGACCCTGTTGCAAGGGTATGTGGAGCAGTCCAATGTGAGCGTTGTGGAAGAATTCGTGAACCTGATCGTCAGCCAACGGGCCTATGAAGCCAACAGCAAGGTCGTGCGGGCGGCCGACGAGATGTATCAGCAGGTCAACAACATGACCCGTTGATGGGACAGCCATGATGGCTTTGGCCATTTTCCTGGCGATGCAATTGGCCTGCGTTGAGGTGCCCGGGGACAAAATTCTGGCCGGGGACCTTGCAGCGGTAGCTCCAGTTTTTCGCGCCATGGATCCGGGCACGCCGGTGGGATTTTCGCCCGTGGCGGGCATCGCGCGGTGGCTGACGAAGAGGGAAATCCTGAGGGCCGTTGGCACCGTCGGACGAGAGGCGGCAGACGTGCCGGAACGGGTCTGCGTGATCCGCAAGGCGCGGGTCCTGAGCGTGCATGAAGTGCTGGCGGCGATGCGAGAGACGCTTCCCGGTGATGCCGTCGTTGAGGTGGTTCAGGCGCCGGACATACCGGTGCCCGTTGGAAAGCTCGAGTTTCCGCGCGCCGGCATCCGGCCATCGCAACTACCGGAGGTCCTCCAGTGGAAAGGCCGGGTTGTCCCCGAGGGAGGGGGCCGGAGCGTGCCGGTGGCTGCGATGGTGAGAATTCGCATGCAGCGGGCCCTGCTTGTGGCGCGGCGGAAGATCCGGAGCGGAGAGACGATCCGTGCCGGGGATCTCGAATGGGAGACCCGGAAAGTTTCATGGCCTGCTCCGCCGGGTGGCGAGGAGGGAGCTTCCTACGCCGGCTGGAAGCTCAGACGCAGCGTCACGGCTGGCGAGGTCGTGGACCGCCGCTGGCTCGAACCCCCGCTGGCGGCGGCCGCGGGCAGTTCGGTCACCGTGCTGGCGGATCGGGCCGGCGCCCATGTACGCGTTGAAACCGTGGCGCTGACCGGAGGGCGCGTCGGCGAGACGATCCTCTTGAAAAGCCCGTTCCAAGCAGGCAGGATCCGTGCGCGTCTGACCGGGCCCGGCGAAGCAATTCTTGTGGAAAGGAGCGCGCCGTGAGAATTCTGACGATTCTGACGCTGGCCGGACTTGTAGTTGATCCCCTCCGGGCGGCGGATCATCGGAAGGGAAAGCCTGGAACCGGGAACGCACTGGACCGGCTGATCTGCGAATCGCAGGAGCCGACTGGCGGTCAGGTAGCCATGTCTTCGCCTGGGTCGCTCTACAACGGCGGCGGCCGACTGGCCGATCTCGCCCGGGACCTCCGGGCCGCTCAGGTCCATGACCTGGTAACCATCGTAGTGGCAGACCGGGCAAGTGCCGTTTCGAAGGGCTCTACGAGCTCAACACGGAAGGCAGAGACCCGTGCTGGCGTATCGGCTCTGGCCGGGCCGGTGAGAGCGTCCGGTCCGCTCGGACAACTAGCCAACCTCGGCGGTCAAAGCAAACTGGACGGCCAGGCTGAGACATCGCGCCAATCGGTGCTCGAAACCACCATTTCGGCCCGCGTGACCCATGTCTTGCCCAATGGAAACCTGATTGTGGAGGGAACCAAAGACGTGATGATCAATTCCGAACGTCAGAAGGTGATGATTCGCGGCGTGGTTCGATGGAATGATCTCAGTCCGGGCAATCGAGTCAGCAGCGATCGGCTCTCGGATCTCGAAGTCCGGGTTGAAGGCCGCGGCGTCGTTCAGGACGCCATCCGGCGCCCCAATTTCCTGTTCCGGCTTCTCAATGGCCTTCTTCCGTTTTGAGGTGGATCGATGCAGGGAAACGGCGGAAATGTCGCGAACAAGGCAGAGAGGCGTGGTGCGGAGGGTGTCTTTTATTTGGGATCTTCCCGTCCCATGAACGCGGGACCGAGATTCGCTCTCTTGCGGTGCGTGCGCCCCCTGGGGCGTCCAGCCGATCCGCTTCCCGGCGGGACGGCACGCCGGCGGTTGCCGATGCCTGCAGTCGTATTGTTCTGTGCGCTCCCATTTTTCAGCCCTCATCTCAGCGGCGCCGTCCGAGTCAAGGAGATTGCCGCCATTGAGGGGGTGCGGGAGAACCAATTGATCGGCTACGGGATCGTTGTTGGTCTGAACGGCACGGGGGATAAGCGCCAGACATTCTTCTCCGCCCAGACTCTGGCGAACCTGCTGGAGCGAATGGGCGTGCAGGTGCCGCCCACGGCCATGCTGGTGCGCAACACCGCGTCGGTGATTGTGACGGCCAACCTGCCTCCCTTCGCCCAGCCTGGCACCAGAATCGACGTCCAGGTGGCGGCCATCGGGGATGCGACGAATCTCCAGGGGGGGCTTCTGCTGCTGACTCCACTCAAGGCCTCCACCGGAGACGTCTACGCGGTCGCGCAGGGTCCGGTGTTGACGGCGGGTTTTGTGGCCCGGGGCGGCGCCGGCAACACGGCCACGTTGAATCACCCCACTGCCGGAAGGATCCCGGGCGGGGCGATCATCGAGAGGGCCCCGCCGAGTGTCCTTGCGGAAGGGCGCATCAGGTTGCAGTTGCGCCAGCCGGACTTTACGACGGCAGCGCGGCTGGCGCGGGCCATCAATGCAAAGTTCCCCGATGCGGCGCACTGCGAGAATGCTGCGCTCGTGGAGGTCACGGTGCCTGGATCGTATCGCGCAGGGGCCGTCGAGTTTCTGGCAGAGATCGAGAACCTGACGCTGGAAGCCGACCGAGTCCGCAAGATCGTGATCAACGAGCGCACCGGTACGATCACCGCCGGTCAGGACATCCGCATCCGGCCCGTATCGATTCTCCATGGAGCGCTGACCATTGAGATTCAGACCGCTTACGCGGTCAGTCAGCCGGCTCCACTTTCGAACGGCCAGACCACCGTCGTTCCCGACGTGAAGGTCGGGGTGCGTGAGGAGAAGGCGCAAAATGTCCAGCTGCGCGAGGGCGCCACGGTCGAGGACCTGGCGCGCGCGCTGACCTCTCTCGGCGCCACGGCCCGGGACATTATTGCCATCCTCCAGGCGCTTCGGTCGGCCGGCGCGCTGGATGTGGAGATCGAGGTCATCTGAAACGTTCGGGCAGGAGGCGGAATTTGCCTGATTCTGGACGGCTGGCGCTGGCGCGGGAAAAGCGCGGGGCACAGGAGCTTCAAAGCCGCCCCAAGACCTGTCAGAAAGGAGGGAGACATGGACTCGATGCCGACCGCCCCGTGGGCGATTACCCCATTTGACTGGAGCGCTCCCGAATCGCTCACCGGTAAGAGGGCCGACGACCCACAGGCGCGCAAGGCCATGGCGCAGCAGTTCGAAGCACTGCTCATTGGCCAGATGTTGCGCTCGATGCGCGAGGCGGGTGGAACTGGCTGGCTTGGGGACAGCGGAAGTGAATCCGATTCCGGGCTGATGGAGCTGGCCGAACAGCAGATGGCTCTCGCCATCGCCTCGGGTGGCGGGCTGGGTCTGGCGGCGCTGGCTGAAAAGGCCTTGGCCACAGACCACCGCGAACAACGCGACGCTGGTCCAACGAAACTGCCTGGAGGCGGATCCGGCCCGGATCCGCCTAGCCGATGAAGCCTGGCTTTCACCGAGATTGCTGAGGCACGCGGTGCCGAGAGATGTTGCAGGGAACCGGTACGCGCATCCATGCCAGCACTCTCAACGCGACCGCGGGGCTCAGCATGGAGATCCACGGCCGGGAAGTGCGCAACAACGCCGATGAATCCAAGAACACTCTGCCGCGTGGGATGGCTCACCGGAATGCCCGAATGAGCCACCGTGACGCAGAGGGACATCAGCGCGGATGGAAATCTCCGGCAAGAGGCAGGCCGCGCCGGGGCCCGCTCGTTCTCGCGGCGTTTCGCGCGGCTTCACTCGCGGCCCGGAAGCATGTGAATTTTTTTCGGATGTCGGCGTGCGACCCACGGCCTGGATTCCGCTTCGGGGAGCCTTTCCGTCTGGAGCGTGTTGGCACTTACGAACAGCGGCCGCGGTCTTTTCGACAAACGGCAGAGCCCGCTCCTCCGCCCGCATGTCCTGCGTCCATGGCTTGCCTACTGGCATATCACGCCTATACTGAAGGTGAGATGAGCCTCTACTTTGCCGCCGGGTCCCCCACCACCGACTTCTCTCCGGAAGAGCTGAAACGGGCGGTCTTCCAGACACTCGACTCGCTCGGACCGAGGCAGCGCGTTCTCGCCCTGCCCCCCGACATCACCCGAGTACACTCCCGCGCGGGCGAGATCACGCGCCTCGTCTACGACTACTATGGCGACCGCCTGAAGGCAGTGCTGCCCGCCATCGGGACGCATGTGCCAATGACGGCGTCGGAGATCGAGCACATGTTCCCGGGCGTTCCGCGCACGCTGTTCCGGGTGCACGACTGGCGCAATGGCATTGTCACTCTCGGCCAAGTGCCGGCCGAATACGTCAGGGAGCAGTCGGGCGGACTGTTGGACTTTCCCTGGCCGGCCCAGGTGGACCGGCTGCTGGTGGAAGGCGGATTCGATCTCATTCTGTCGATCGGCCAGGTCGTGCCGCACGAGGTGATCGGCATGGCCAACTACACGAAGAACGTCTTCGTCGGCACCGGCGGCCGCGAAGGGATCAACAAGAGCCACTTTCTTGGCGCCGTTTATGGGATGGAAAAACTGATGGGGCGCGCCGACAACCCGGTGCGCCGCGTGCTCAACTACGCGGCCGAAAAGTTCGCCCGGCACCTGCCCATCGTCTACATGCACACTGTGGTGAGCAAGAACGATGCCGGCCAGCTTGCCATCCGCGGTTTTTACGCCGGCGATGACGACCGCTGTTTTCTCCAGGCGGCTGAGCTGAGCCTGAAGGTAAACTTCGTCATGCTGGACCGCCAGATCCGCAAGGCGGTCGTCTGGCTCGATCCGGGTGAATTTCGCAGCACCTGGCTGGGCAACAAGGCCATCTACCGGACGCGCATGGCGCTGGCCGACGACGCCGAGCTCATCGTGCTCGCTCCCGGCGTGAAGGAGTTTGGCGAGGACCCGGGCATCGACCAGCTCATCCGCAAGTATGGCTACGTCGGAACGCCCAGGGTCCTTGAGGCGGTGCGGAAGAACCGCGATCTGGCCGAAAACCTCAGCGCCGCGGCGCACCTCATCCACGGTTCTTCGGAAGGCCGCTTCCAGATCACATACTGCCCCGGCCGCCTCACGCGCGAGGAGATCGACGCGGTGAATTTCCGCTATGGCGACCTTGAGGTGATGATGAAGCGCTACAATCCGGCCAGGCTCAAAGACGGCTGGAACGTTGTCGATGGCGAGGAGGTCTATTACATCTCCAATCCGGCGCTGGGACTCTGGGCCTGGCGCGGCCGCTTTGAAAACTGAGGGCGGCGCCCGGCATTCCGCTCATCCGCGCGTCTGCTCGGCCTTCCGCTTCGCCTCCCGCGCCTGCTTCATGATGGGCCCGTAGACTTCCTTGTCAAAGGGCGGGCAACCGGTGGGGAACTGGCCGAGCTCGTTATTCTTCTGCCGCATCAAGAACGTGCAGAAGGTGAGCGTCTTGCAGACGCGCGACTCGTCGAGCTCGCCCTTTTCCAGCACGTCGCGCGCGAAGTCCGGATAGGTGAGCGCCCCGCGCCCGATGCCGACGAAGCGAATGCGCCCGTCCTCGATGTTGGCCGCGCCCGCGTGGATGAAATACTTCTGCAACCAACTGTAACCGGTGCCCACCATCGGCAGCTCCGAAAACGTCTGTTGCAGTTCGCCTGCCAAGCGGAAGTGGCGGTCGACGCCGAGCAGCGGGTGCTCGGGCTGCTCGTAGTTGCCCTCGTCGGGCTTTTCGAACGGGCGTCCGATGTGCGGGTTGTAATACGGGCTGCCCATGCTCACGTTGAGCAGCTCGACGCCGTCCTCGACAAACCAGCGGATCGCCTGTTTCACCTCGGCGAGATCGGGCTCCAGCGGGTTCATCGGATTCACGCCCCAGCCCCATGGATACGGCACCGGATACGGCAGCGGCCGGCCGATGCCGGTCTGCCCGTCCCGCTCATAGGGGACGCCGTCGTAGCAGCCCAGCCGCATGCACAGCATCAGCCGGCGGCCGAACCGGGCACGGATCTTGCCCAAAACATTCCGGATGAATCGTGTGCGATTCTCGAGGCTCCCCCCATAGCGGCCTTCGCGCGTCTTCGCCCCCAATAGCTCGCTCAGCAGATAGCCGTGGGTGGCCTTGATGTCCACCGCGGTAAAGCCGGCCTCGAGCGCCAGCCCGGCGGCGCGGACGTAATCATCTTCCAACCGTTCCAGTTCGTCGTCGCTGATCACCGGGTAGTCGGTCGGCGTGCCGGTCTTCTGGTCGATCAGCGGGTTGTGATACGCGATGATGCGCGCCGGGTGCGAGTAACGGCCGGAATGGGTGAGCTGTACCGGGATGAGTAGATCGTCGGCCGTGCCCCACTCCTCGCGGTGCACGCGGCGCATCATCTCAAGCAGGCGGGCGAATTCGTCCACCGTGTGCGGCGCCAGCATCACCTGCCGTGTGTTGGCGCGCCCGTCGGCGCGCACGGCGGTGGCCTCGAACCAGATGAGCTTGGCCCCGCCGCGGGCGAAACGCTCATACCGGCGCCAGGTCAATTCATCCGGCTTTCCGTCGCGCGTGCCGTCGCATCCCTCCATCGGATGGATCGCCATCGAGTTGCCGACGCAGAGGCCGCCCACCTGCACCCGGCGCGCCAGCAGCTCCTGCACGCGCGCCCGGTCATGAACAAAGCGCACATGCACCGCGCCCAGCTCGCGTGCTGCGGCCTCCAGTTCTTCCAAGGATCGGTATGTGAAGTGCCGCATATGGTCTCAGCGGTTCTGGTTCTTCGCGCCAAGCTGTTGCGTGTTCGGCAACAGTGCGATGGCGAGTGCGCCGGTCATCGCGATGGCCAGCACCACCATCAGCGCCTGGTCGTAGCTTCCCAGCATCGTGCGGAGGTGGGCGACGATATACGGAAACCAGGTCTGGCCGATCGTGTCCGCCGGAAGAATGACGGACATCGCCTTAGGCAGCGTGTTCACGCCGAAGGCCTCGGCCGCCATCAGCGGAATCAGCATGTAGTCGGCTCCCATGCCGAAGCCGAACAAGACGGCAAAAATGTAGAGCCACGCTTCATCGCCCGGATGCACGTGAAGAAGCAGCGGGATCGTTGCGGCGACGATGAAATAGGTGACAAACATCACCCACTTTTTCGTGAAGCGGTCGGCCAGGTAGCCCATTCCCAGGCGGCCCACGATCGACGACCACAGGATGAGGATCGATGCCGTGCGCCAGGCGCCATCCACGTGCGGGCCCGGCTGGAATCCCTGATCAAGGAACACGAATTTCATGTGAAAATTCACGGCTCCGATGCTCCCAATGGAGCACACGCTGCCCACCAGCAGCAGCCAGAAGGCAGGCCTCGCCAGAAGCCACCGGAAGCTCTGCGGTCGGACGGCCTGCTCGGCAGGCGGCTCCGGATCGCCGTCCGGATTCTGCCCCATCTCGCGGGGATGGTCTTTCATGATGAAGATCACCAGGGGCCAGGCCAGAAACAGCATGAGCCCGAGAATGACCAGCGCCATGTGATAGCCGAACCATTCCGTCAACGGCTTGGCCAGGAAGCTGCCCAACGAGCCGATCACGCCGACGCCGACATAAACCACCGCCATCGCCTTGCCCCGGTTGCGCCGGTACCAGTTGGAGATGATGAACTGGTGAGGCGGCGGGCCGGAAAGAAAATAGCCGACCGTATAAATGACCCACAACAGGTAATACACGCTCAGCCTGCCCGGCATGAGGCCGAAGCCGGCCAGAGCACAGAAAGTCAGAAACGTTCCCACCAGGATCAGCCGCCGCGGACTGAAGCGGTGGATCAGCAACGGCCCAGTCCAGATCGTCAGCGCCACCGCCAGGGGAAATCCCAGCGTGATCTGCTCTCGTGACCAGCCAAAATCCCGGTTGAAATAATCGTAGAAAAACGAAATATTGTAATAGGGCAGGCCGGTGGACAGGCCGAACGTAATGAAGGCGGCCAGCACAATCCACGGACCGTGGAACTTTCTCTTCATCTCTGAACAATACTCCCCGGCGCCGGGGCCAGGCCCGCGCCATAGTGAAATGTCAGTTATATCACAACGTCCGCAGGTGGAACCCGCCGTCGGCGTTCAACACCGTGCCAGTGCCATAGTCGAGCAGGCCGTCGGCGATAGCCCGCACCTGCCGCGCCACGTCCTCCGGCGCGCCCAGCCGGCCTTGCGGCAGCAGCCCGGCGCGCGCCTTCTCTTCATACACCTGCCGGACGCGCTCGATCATGTCGGTCTGAATGATGCCCGGCCGCACCTCGAACACCTGCACGTTGTGCGGCGCCAGCCGCGCCGCCCACAACTGCACCGCCATGCTCAGGCCCGCTTTCGAAATGCAGTATTCGCCGCGGTTCAGCGAAGCCGTGTAAGCCGAAATCGAGGTGATGAAGACAATGCGGCCGTAGCCCTGCTCCACCATCCACCGCGCCGCAAGCTGCGTCAGAAAATACGGGCCCTTCAGGTTCGTCTGGATCACTTCGTCGAAGATCTCTTCTGTCGCTTCGAGAATGTCCAGGCGCTCGCGCGGCGCGATGCCGGCGTTGTTCACCAGCAGGTCCAGCCTTCCGTAACGCTTCCTTGCGTGCCCGATCAGCGCCATCCGGTCGGCGCCCGAACTCACGTCACACTGCACGATGTCGGCGCCGCACTCGGCGGCGAGACTCTCGGCGGCGTCCCGGCGCCCGCGGTAGGTGCCGATGACGCGGTGCGTGCGCGCCAGCTCGAGCGCGATGCCGCGCCCGATGCCGCGCGAAGCGCCAGTAACAATGGCGACAGGCGTTTCCTCCTGCATGCAGCTCCTTTCCCGATTCGCGCCGCTCAGCCCGCCCTGGCCACGCGCAGAAGGCCTGCGGCCACCCGGCGACCGCGCTCATAGGCCTCGGCGTACGCGCGGCGGCGTTCCTCGCGGCTGAGTCCGTAGCCGAGGCTGTAATAGCGGTCGAGCGCGAGCCCGACGACAAACGTACCCGCATAAGCGATGGCGGCCTTCGGAATCACGCCGCCGCCGAACGGGACCTTGCTGACCAGCTCGCGCGCACCGGCCCGCCAGCCCCAGGCGCCGGCAATGATCGAGCCGATCTCGCGCCGCTGCTCGCGGAACCCGATCTCCCGGTCGCTGGCAGCGGCCAGCAGAAATGCCATCCGGATCTGGTTCGCCGTCAGCACCGCCGTGTCGGAGGCGAACTCGCCGATCAGCCACGGCAGCTGGCCGAGCCCAGGAATGATGTTCGGCAGCGACGTCATGATGCTGAACAGCGCGTTCTCTTTCGACACCTGGTGAATCGTCTGCCGTGCATATTCATCGCGCACGGGCCGGAGGAGCCGCCCGAGCGCCAGCGCCTCGTCCGGCCGCGCGGCGACGAACTCCTCGACAAAGCGCGGCAGCCGGCGCACGTCGAAGTAGAACAGATCCTCGCCCGCAATCCACCCTTCGGGCGGCTCCATGCCCTGCTCGGCGAAGATGAAATGGAACCGGCCCTCGGCGTCGGGGTCGCAGGCGCGCACCAGCGTCTCGGCCGCTTCCAGCCGCTTCTCACGGCTGAGCCCGGCCGGTGCAAGAAAGTCCTCGATGGCCGCATAGGACGCCGAGCTGTTGGCGATCACCAGGATGCGGTACCGCCTGCGCGCCAGCGCGCGAATCGACTCGGGATCCACCTTGCGCAACGCGCCGCGTATCTGTTCGAGGAACCGCATGCCCGTCTCGCCTCACTCGTCTTCGTCCCATTCAGGACGAGCCGCTCCCGCCACGCGCAACACGACGCGCGCGTTCTGCTGCCATTCTACGCCAAGCCCGACGCGCTCCACCTCCACCGCAGGCTGGAAATAGCCGAGCAGCGTTTCCGTGGAAGGGTGAAAGGCCAGCGCCGGCGCCGCCAGCACCAGCCGTGGCGGCTCGCTCCGCACGGTCAGGCCCCGGAAATAGCCGCTCCGGGCGAACTCCCCGCGGGAAGCGTGATGCGCCACGCGCGCCCAATACTCGAGCGCCTGCATGGGCAGGTTCGCGTCGGGCGCCGCCTTGATCTCAATCACCGTCAGCCGTCCGTCCCGCCGCAGCGCCACCAGGTCCGCGATGCTGCGGTCCAGCCCTTCCACCATGCCGACCTGCGTGTAGACGGGCGCGGGCAGGAGCAGCGGGTCGATCAGCTCCAGCCGCGCCCGCAACAGGCTTTCCAGCCACGACTCCGGCCGGGCCAGCCGCCACGGATGGCGCGGGTCCTCGCCGTCCGCGCTCCGGATGAGGGCCAGCTCACGCGCCAGCGCCCGCACCGGCCCGATCCGGTTCGCCCGGCGCCGCGCCGGGACTCCATAAAACAGCCTGCCCCGCCGCCAGCGCGCGAACTCCAGTCCTCGCACCCGCAGGCTCCACTCGCCCGGCGCGGCGGCGATCGTTTCGACTCCCTCTTCGAGCGCCAGCTCATGCACCCACCGCGCCGTTTCGCCGGCGGCCGGCGCCGGCGGCTCCACCCACCGCGCCAGCTCGCGGATCCGGTTGCCGGCGTCGGCTGTTTCGGCACGCTCTTCTACACCGTCGTCCCCGTACACGTACAGCGCCGCTTCCACATCCAGCCATTTCAGGCACAGCATTGCGGACGTCTCCGTGCCGCGCGGCAGGAAGAGCGCCAGCGTGCGCGCGTCCACGTCATCGCGGCGCCGCAGGTAGTCCAGCCACAGCAACCCCTGCGCGAGCACCTGCGGCGCATGAGCAGCATCGGCGGCCACAGCCGCCAGCCGCCGCTGTCCCAGCGTCAGCAGGGCGCGCGGGCAGGCGGGCGAGAGGGTGTTCTCCAGATCCATGCCTGCGCTGAGCTCCCGCAGATGCCAACCGGGAAACTGCCGCGCCAGCCAGCGCCGCAGCCGTTCGAGCAGGACCGTACGCGAGCCGCGCTCAAGCGCGGGCGCGGCCGCCGGTTCGGCGCGGTCAGCCAGCGTGAGCCGGCCCTTGCGGCCGCCGAAGCGCTCCACCGAAAACACCAGCCGCCCGCGTTGCTTCTCCGCGATCCCCGTGACGCGGCGCGCCAGGCTCCGCGTCTCGTCCCAGGCCTCCACCAGCAGAAAGCGGCCGCGTTCGGTAAGAGAGATGCCGTGGCCCGCCGAAAGGACAAACGGTGCCTCGCCCGGTTCCAGCAGCACAGGATCGCGGCAGGAGGCGAGAAAACGCTCTGCCTCAGCGCGCAGGGCCGCGGCCGGCTCTGCGCGGCCCGCCTTGCGGAGGCCGGCCATCGGGGCCATTATAATGGCGGGCAGTGGTTTCCGGTCTTTCCCGTCGTCTCGAAGAGGTGGAGGAGCGCATCCAGAGAGCGTGCCAGCGCTGTGGGCGCCGCCGGGAGGAGATCACGCTGGTGGCGGTCACGAAGACCTTCCCCGCCGACGTCATTCTTCAGGCCCACGCGCTCGGCCTGCGGGATTTTGGCGAAAATTACGTCCAGGAATTCGAGCAAAAGGCGGCCCGCGTGCGCCAGCTCGAGGGCGCGCGCTTCCACCTGATCGGACACCTGCAATCCAACAAGAGCCGCCGCGCGGCCGAGCTGTTCGACATCATCCAGACGGTGGATTCGGCGAAACTGGCCCGCCGGCTCGATGCCGTCGGCCGCCCGCTCGAAGTGATGATCGAGGTGAAGCTCTCGCCCGAGGAGACCAAGGCGGGTTGCGCGCCGGAGGAACTGCCCGAGCTCGTCGATTCGATCCGCGCCCTTCCCAACCTGCGCCTCACCGGACTGATGACCATGCCGCCATGGTCGGACGAGGCTGAGTTCTCCCGGCCCTATTTCCGCCGCCTCCGTGAACTGGCCCAAACCTGCGGCCTCAGCGGTCTCTCCATGGGCATGTCGCACGACTTTGAAGTGGCCATCGAGGAAGGCGCCACCCACATCCGCATTGGCACCGCGCTGTTCGGCCAGCGGAGCCGGGACTGACCATGCTGCGGCGGCTGCTCCTGCTCGTCGCCGCCGGCGGGTTCGCCAGCGCGCAGCCGGTGGTGCAGCTCCACGTGCGCATTCCGATGCGCGACGGCGTGCGCCTGTGCACCAACATCTTCCGGCCCGCGCTGCACGGGCGTTTCCCCACGGTGTTGCAGAGAACGCCGTACCGGAAACTTTCGCAGATCACGCCGGGCCTGAAGATGTTTCTCGACCACGGCTACGCCGTCGTCACCCAGGACGTCCGCGGCCGTTACGACAGCGAAGGCGAATTCCGCCAGGTGTTGCAGGAAGAGCAGGACGGCGCCGACACGCTCTCCTGGATCGCGCGCCAGGCCTGGTCTGACGGCCGCGTCGCGATGTTCGGCGGCTCCTATGTCGGCATGGTGCAGTGGCGCGCCGCCCTGAGTGGCCATCCGGCTCTTCGCGCCATCGCTCCGGCCGTGGCCGGCGGCGATGAGTACTTTGACCGCTATTACAGCCCCGGCGGCGCCTTCCGCCTCGCCCACCGGCTCCGCTGGATCGCCGAAAACTTCAGGCCGCCCAACCGCCCGGTCGCCGATTTCCAGAAGATGATCACGTTTCTTCCGCTCGGCCGCGCAGACCGCTTTGTCGCCGGGCGCACGCTGGACTTCTACCAGGAGGCCATGGCGCACCCCGCCTATGACGCCTACTGGCGCTCCCGCAGCACGCGGCTGCGCGCGCACTCGATCCGCGCGCCCGCCCTGATCGAAGCCGGCTGGTACGATCCCTTCCTCCCGTCGGACATTGCCATGTGGAAGGAGCTGCGCCGCCGCGGCCATCCAGCGCGCCTCATCATCGGCCCGTGGGGACACAACATGAATCCGGAGATGCCTGGCACCGACTTCGGCCCCTCGGCCGCGCTGCCGCTGCGGCGGATGGAAATCGACTGGTTTGACGCGTGGCTCCGCCACAGAACGCCGCCCGCACCCAGCGCCGTTCTCTTTTTCGTGATGGGCGTCAACGAGTGGCGCGAATCGCCGCAGTGGCCGCCCGCGGGCGTCGAATTTGAGAATCTCTACCTCGACTCCGCCGGCAGCGCCAACACGCTCCATGGCGATGGCCGCCTGCTGGCCAAACCACCCACGGAAGAGACGGCAGACCGCTTCGACTACGATCCCAGACGGGCCGTGCCCACCCTCGGCGGCGCCAACTGCTGCAACTTCAGACTGCTGCCGTGGGGCCCGCTTGACCAGCGACCGGTCGAAGGCCGCCGCGACGTGCTCGTCTACACAGGCGCTCCGCTGCGAGAATCGCTCGAAGTCGCAGGCCCGGTGCGCGCCGTCCTCTACGTCTCCACCTCAGCCGCGGACACGGACTTCACCGCCAAGCTCGTCGATGCCGCGCCGGACGGACCGGCGCGCATCCTCACGGACGGCATCCTCCGCCTGCGCTACCGCGAGGGCGTGGAGCGTGCGGCGCCGTATCGGCCGGGCGCGGTGGTCGAGGTGGAAATCGAGCTGGGAGAAACCGCCTTCGTTTTTCTGCCGCACCACTCCGTCCGCCTTGAGGTGTCGAGCAGCAACTTCCCCAGGTTCGACCGCAACCTGAACACCGGCCGCCTTCAGGCGCTGGAGACGCAGATGCGCGTGGCCCGCCAGACCGTCTGGCACGGCCCGGAAAGGCCCTCGCGGCTCGTGCTCCCGGTGCTGCGCCATGCCGGCAGGCCCGCGCAGGGGCGTCTGTTACCATGAAAAAAACGCGATGCTCCCCGATCATCTGGAAGAAGGCCTGACCTTTGACGACGTGCTGTTGAAGCCGGCGCGCAGCAACGTGCTGCCGTCGGACGTGGACACCCGCACGCTGGCAACGCGCAACGTCCCCATCAACATCCCGATCCTGAGCGCGGCCATGGACACGGTGACGGAAAGCCACCTTGCCATTGAACTGGCCCGCCAGGGCGGACTCGGCATCATCCACAAGAACATGTCAATCGAGCGCCAGGCGGAAGAAGTCGACCGCGTCAAGCGCTCCGAAAGCGGCATGATCGTCGATCCGGTCACCGTCGATCCGGACCAGAAGATCTACGAAGCGCTGGAAATCATGGCGCGCTACCGCATCAGCGGTCTGCCGGTAGTCAAGGAAGGGAAACTCGTCGGCATTCTCACCAACCGCGACCTGCGCTTCGAGACCAACTACGACCAGCCCATCCGCAACGTGATGACCCGCGAGCCGCTCTACACCGTGCCCGTGGGCACGACGCTCGAACAGGCGGTGGAGGAGCTCCACAAGCACCGCGTCGAAAAGCTCCTCGTGGTGGACGAGAACTTCACGCTGAAAGGGCTGATCACCGTCAAGGACATCCAGAAAAAGCGCAAATACCCCAACGCGGCCAAGGACGCGCAGGGCCGGCTCCGCGTCGGCGCCGCCATCGGCGCCACCGGGGATTTCCTCGAACGCGCGCAGGAGCTTGTGAAGAAGAAGGTGGACGTGCTCGTCATCGACACGGCGCACGGCCACAGCGAGCGAGTGCTTCAGGCCGTGGTCGCCATCAAGCGCGCCCTGCCCGAGGTGGACCTGGTCGCCGGCAACATCGCCACCTATGAGGCCGCCCGCGACCTGATTGCGCTGGGCGTGGACGCCATCAAGGTGGGCATCGGCCCGGGCAGCATCTGCACCACGCGCGTGGTCACCGGCGCGGGCGTGCCCCAGATCACCGCCATCGCCGAGTGCGCGCGCGCCTGCCGCGGCACCGGCGTCCCGCTCATCGCCGACGGCGGCATCAAGTTCTCCGGCGACATCACGAAGGCGATCGCCGCCGGCGCCGATTCGGTGATGATCGGCAGCCTGTTTGCCGGCACTGACGAAAGCCCCGGCGAGCTGATCCTCTACCAGGGCCGGAGCTTCAAGGCCTATCGCGGCATGGGCTCACTGGGCGCGATGGGCCAGGGCTCCAGCGACCGGTACGCGCAGGAGGGCGCCGGCAAGCTCGTCCCCGAAGGCATCGAGGGCCGCGTGCCCTCCAAGGGGCCGCTCGCCGAACTTGTCTACCAGCTTGTCGGCGGCCTGCGCTCCGGCATGGGATACTGCGGCTGCGCCACCATCCCCGAACTCCAGGAACGGGCCCAGTTCCTCCGCGTCACCATCGCCGGCCTGAAGGAGAGCCACGTCCACGACGTGATCATCACCAAAGAGGCGCCGAATTACCGGCTGGAACCATAAGGCGCGCCGCCGCAGCGTCCGCGGAACGGAAAATAAAATTTTCTATCAGGGAGTTGCCATGCAGAATTTTGAGTACTGGAATCCGACGAAAATTCTCTTCGGGAAGGGGCAAATTGCCTCGATATCCAGGGAAATTCCCGCCGGCACGAAAGTGCTCATGACTTACGGCGGCGGCTCCATCCGCTCGAACGGCGTCTACGATCAGGTGATGGCGGCGCTCCGCCACTGCACCGTCGTTGAGTTCGGCGGCATTCAGCCGAACCCCGAATACCGCACCCTCATGGAGGCCGTCCGTCTCGCCCGCGCCGAAAAGGCCGAATTTCTGCTCGCCGTCGGCGGCGGGTCGGTGCTCGACGGCACCAAGTTCATCGCCGCCGCCATCCCGTTTGAAGGCGAGCCGTGGGACATCGTGCAGAAGCACGCCGAAGTGAAGTCCGCCGTCCCGCTGGCGAGCGTGCTCACCCTGCCTGCCACCGGCTCGGAAGCCAACCCCTACGCCGTCATCAGCCGCTCGGAGACCGGCGAGAAACTCGCCTTCTCCTCCCCGCACGTCTATCCGAAGTTCTCCGTGCTCGATCCGGAGACCACGTTCTCGCTCCCGGCCCGGCAGGTGGCCAACGGCATCGTCGATGCCTATGTGCACACGATGGAGCAGTACCTCACCTTCCCGGCACACGCGGAACTGAACGACCGCTTCGCCGAGTCCATCCTTCAGACGCTCATCGAAATCGGCCCGAAAACGCTGGCCAACCCTTCCGACTACGACGCCCGCGCCACGTTCGTCTGGACGGCCACCATGGCCCTGAACGGCCTCATCGGCTGCGGTGTTCCTCAGGATTGGGCCACGCACATGATCGGCCACGAACTGACCGCGCTCTACGGCATCGACCACGCGCGCACGCTCGCCGTCGTCGCCCCGCATCTGTATCGCGTGCTCAAGAGCGACAAGGCGGCCAAGCTCCTTCAGTATGGCGAGCGCGTCTGGGGAATCCGTGAAGGCTCGGACGAGGAACGCATCGAGGCCGCCATCCGCCGCACCGAAGATTTCTTCGAATCACTCGGCGTGCCCACGCGCCTGGCCCGGTATGAGGGCGTGCGGCCGGAGACGCCGAAGCTGGTGGCGCAGCGGCTCAAGCAGCGCGGCATGGTGAAACTCGGCGAACGCGGCGCCGTCGCCCCTCCGGTGGTCGAAGAGATCCTTTCGCGGAGCCTCGCCGCCTGACGCGCCGAATGCTGCCTCCGGCGGCCTGATTCCGTAACGCTTCTGGTGTGCATCGGGCGGGTCTTTTCTCTCCGTACCGGCCAAGCCTCTGAATTCCCATAATTGTCGCGCTGGATTGGCTGTTCAGGAAATCTTCGCTCGACTCTGCCTGTGAAAGCGGGGCTTGACACTACCCCCCCGGGTGATAACATTTGAACACTGGAGGTCAACAAGATGCGGAAGCTGTCCTGGATTTTCCGCCTTGTCCCCGCTTTTCTGGCGGCGTCGTTTCTCAACGCGCAGGTCGGAATCGGTCCCGAGCTGCTGGTCTGGCAGGCGGACTGTCCGCTTCAGGTGATCGCCGCCGCCCTGCCTGCGCAAAGCATCCATCTGGATCTCCTCGGGCGGTTAACCGTGGCGAACGTGAGCGACAAGCCCGTGATTCGATACACGCTCGGGTGGGTTCTGGTCGACAATTCCGGACGCAATCAGCTTGGGATTTTCCTTGGCAAGCCAGTGGACGCCAGCCTGGCCCCTGGCGACACTCACATTGCTCCGCCCCAAGGGGCCGACGTGGATCAGATGTACCGCATTGCCAGGTCCAAGGGCTTCCAGTCTGGCAGGTTGATTGTTGGTGCGGTGCAGGTCGTCTTCACCGACGGCAGCGAGTGGAATTATCCTTTGCTGCGGGTAGGCGGCTTCCGGGAGCAGAAAGATCCGGCCCTGGAAGAACGCCTCCGTCCGATCTTCGAGAGGCAGCGGCAATGGCTCGATAGTCTCCAGCCCCAACAGAACGCGGGAGCGTGCGGGGGGGCAGGCGCTGACAGGCGAGTGTCCCTGTCATTTGATTGTCTGTAATCCCTGGCCGACGACCAACTGTTCTTTTTACAACGATCCGACTTACGGCTACACGTGTCAGACCAGCACTTGGTGTCCGCCGGATTACCCATGCAACCGCATGCGCTGCTGGGCCATCCCGACGGGGTGCCCGGGATGCGGCGGGTAGTGCTCAGCGGGTGCAGTTCCCTGGTGATCGGAGAGATCCTTTCGCGGAGCCTCGCCGCCTGAGTCCGTCTCCCACTATTTGAAGATTTGTGCAAATACCTGCTACGCTGAAATCGCATGAACCAGCAGGCAAGGCGCGCCCTCGAGCGGCGCGCCGCGGTTCTGAAAGCCCTCGCGCACCCGTCCCGGCTGATGCTCGTTGAAGAGCTCGGCCGCGGCGAACGCTGCGTCTGCGACCTGCACGGCCTGGCCGGCGGCGACTTCTCCACCGTCAGCAGGCACTTGGCTCAGCTCCGCCGCGCAGGGCTCCTTGACATGGAAAAGCGCGGGCTCAACGTGTTCTACCGCCTGAAAAGCCGCCGCGTTCTTCGCCTGCTCGAATGGGCCGATCAGGTGATTCAATCCGCTGCAAGGGAGGCACGAAATTGAAAATCCAGATTCTTGGCTCCGGCTGCGCGAAATGCAACCAGTTAAAGGAAAATGCCGAGGCCGCCGCACGCGAGCTCGGCATTGCGTATGAGGTTGAAAAAATCACCGATTTCCGCGAAATCGCGCGGATGGGCGCGCTGGTGACGCCCGCGCTCGCCATCGACGGCAGGCTGAAGCTGGTGGGCCGCGTGGCCAGCCCCGAAGAGATCAAGCCGCTGCTCCAGGCGTCCTGAGGGTCCATTCATGCCCAGCGTCTTCACGCCGTACGAATGGCTGTCGCGCTGGATCGTCGAGCGCCTCTTCGGACTCGACCCGGCCAGCCGGCTGGGATCGAGCCTCGAATTCTTCTTCTATGACGTGCCGAAGGTGCTGACGCTGCTCATCGTCGTCAGCGTCGCCGTCGGCACGCTCCAGACATGGCTCCAGCCGGAGGCGGTGCGGCGCATCCTCGGCGGGAAGCGGCTCTTTTTCGGAAACGTGGCTGCGGCGGGGATCGGCATCTTCACGCCGTTTTGCAGTTGTTCGGCGGTGCCGCTGTTCATCGGTTTTCTCAAGGGCGGCGTGCCGTTGGGCGTCACGATCTCTTACCTGATCGCCGCGCCGATGGTGAATGAAGTGGCCGTGGCGCTACTGTGGGGCCTGTTCGGCTGGCGCGTCACGCTCGCTTACATCGGCTTCGGCGTGGCCCTGGCCATTGCCGCAGGCATTGTCATCGGGCTGCTGAAGCTCGAAAAATGGGTGGAGCCGTTCGTCTGGGAGGTGCCCGTGGCCGCCGCCGATGTGACGGCGATGCCGCTGCGGGCGCGCCTGGCGGCGGGATGGCGCTCGATGCGCGAAATCCTCGGCAAGGTGTGGCCCTATATTGTCGGCGGCATCGCCGCCGGTTCCTTTATCCACGGCTATGTTCCCGCCGATCTGGTGATGCGCTGGGCGGGGCCGGGCAATCCGTTTGCCGTACCGGTGGCGGTGATCCTCGGCGTCCCCCTCTACGCCAATGTCGCGGGCGTGCTGCCCATCACCGAGGCGCTTGCCGGCAAGGGCATGCCGCTGGGCACGGTGCTCTCCTTCACGATGGCCGTTACCGCGCTCTCGGCCCCGGAAATGATCATCCTGCGCAATGTCCTTCGGCCGCCGCTGCTCGGCGTGTTCATCGCTGTGATGACGGCCGGCATTATTGCCGTCGGGTATCTGTTCAACGCAATCCTTTAGGTCCTCTCCCTTTCCGGCCACCGCGGGCCAGGGATAAAGGAAACGCTCGAAACCGCGGCGGCGCGATTGGGCCCCCACCTTGTTCCGCTTCGGCCGGCAGGGGACGCGCGTCGGGAGCGTGGCCGCGGTGGAGGTTCCGCTCAGGAACCTCGGCGTGAAACGGGACGAACAGCGCAGAACCTTCGCCCTGCACTCCTTTGTGTCCGGCCTGACCCGCGACCGGGTGGTCCGCAGTTTCCAGTGCGATTTCCGGCCCGTGCGCGAACTGGACAGGCCGGACAACTACCTCGCCGGCAACTTCGCTTCTGCCGAACCATTCGAGCTCGGCGCCCGGCCGTTCCACGCTCGAGTCCGCCGTCCGCATCGAGCCCGTCGATGGCCCCGGCGATGCCGTCCACCGATTCCGGTTCGAAAAGGGGCGCGTAGTACCGGATCTCACCGGCCGGATTCCCGCCTCGGTGAAGGCCGAGATTGCGATTTACCCCGTCATCCACGCTGAGCCCCGAAGGCCCGGGCCCGCCCCGATTCTGGAGTTCAGCTCCGGCGGGCCGGTGATCGGCCAGGACGAAGCCCGGCTGCCGGAGCCGGGCGAGGACGGCCGGATCCCCCTAGGCGCCCGGGTTCCCGCCGACGGCTGGCCCGCCAGCCAATATCACGTCCGCCTCCTGCTCATGGAGGCCGGCCGCCCGGTGGGCGATGAACGGCTCAGCTTTGTGATTGAATAAAAGACTTGCCGGGTGGAAACTGAAAGTAGCAGGAACCAAAGTGAAGCGGGCAGTGTCTGAACAAGTAGCGGCGTCCCAGGTTGCGGCGCCGGCGAGGCCGACGGGAGGCAGGCATGCTGCCGGATGAGAAGCAGTTCGGCCCGATCGCGGAAACGGCCCCAGCCGACTGGCCGGGGTTTGGAGACGAAGAGCAGTTGCTTGCACGGCTCCGTGCCGGCGACGACGCGGCCTACGAAGCGCTGCTTGAGCGGTTCCAGACGCCGGTCTACCAACTGGTGTGCCGCCTGATCGACGACCCAAACGAAGCAGGCGACGTCGTCCAGGACGTCTTCCTGAAGGTGTTCCGGGGCGTGGGCAGCTTCCGCGGCCAGAGTTCTCTGAAAACCTGGATCTACCGGATCGCCGTCAACGAGGCGCACAACCGGCGGCGCTGGTTTGTCCGCCACCGCCGGCCGGAAGTGGTTCTCGACGGCGAGGAGGAGGGCCCGGCCCGCCTTGAACGGTTCAGCGACCACGGCAGAACGCCGTACGACTGGACGCTGAACAACGAGATGCGCATCGCCATCGAAGAGGCGCTGGAGGGCATCAATCCGGTGTTCCGCTCAGCCGTGGTCCTGCGGGACCTCGAAGAGCTGAGCTACGAGGAGATTGCCGACATCCTGGATGTATCGATCGGCACGGTGAAATCCAGAATCCTGCGGGGGCGCGAGGCGCTGCGCAGGGCGCTGATGGAAAAGTTGGAGCCTGCGCGGGGGCTCGAGTGGTCGCCGCAGACGGCATCTGACTGAGGGCTGGATCGTGATGATGGACTGCCAACAGGTGAAGTTGACGCTATCCGCGTTCCAGGACGGCCGCGTGCTCGACAGCGAACGGCTCGCCATTGAGCAGCACCTGGCCGCATGCGAATCCTGTGCCGAACGGCTGGAGCAGCTGGAGCTGGTCCGACACTCGCTGCGGAATCTGCCGAGACGGCCGCTGCCGGCTCACCTGAAATATTCGCTGCGGTCCCTGGCCTCCAGGGAAGCGGCGCGGCGCCGCTATTATGCGGGCCTGCGGGGCGCCGTGCGCGCCTTCGGCGAGCGGGCGTCGCTGTGGGTCAACAACCTGATGCGACCGGTGGCCCTGCCCGCGGCGGGCGGCCTGGCCTCCGCCGTCTTCCTGTTCGTGCTTGTGCTGACCAATTTCCAGGGCATTGTCCGCCAGCACCCCAATGATGTTCCGCTGGCCATCATCACCGCGCCCACCGTACGCAGCGTTCTGTTCGATCTGTCGGACGACTCCGAGGTGACGCTCGACGTCTTCGTCGATGAACAGGGCCGCGTGCTCGACTTTGTCATCCCCGAGGGCTTCGGCTCTGCCGCATCGCACGAGATGCGCCGCCGGCTGGCCGCGACGCTGCTGATGACTTCGTTCAACCCTGCTACCGCCTTCGGGCAGCCTGTCAGCGGGTGGGTACGGGTGAAGTTCCGCGGACGCAGCGAAATTGACGTGCGGGGCTGATCGGCGCTCGTGGGACGCCGGCTCGGGCAGCATTTCCTCTACCAGGACTCAATTCTCGAAACCATTGCGCGCGCTGCGTGCGGTGATCTCGCCCCCCGCATCATCGAAATCGGGTGCGGCCCCGGGACGCTCACCCGCTTCCTGCTCGAACGCGCCGGGGAAGTAATTGGCATCGAAGCCGACCCGCGCCTCGCTGAAGGGCTTCGCCGGCGCTTCCAGACTGCCTCAGCGTTCCGGCTGATCGAGGGGGACGTGCTCGAAGTGGACTTCCGCCCGCTCGCGCCAGCCGTCGTGTGCGGCAACATCCCCTACTACATCACGGGCCCGATCCTGCGCAAGACGCTCGAGCTCGGGCCCGGCCTGATCCGCGCCGTCTTCCTCGTGCAGCGGGAGGTGGCCGACCGGCTCATCGCCCGCCCGGGGAGCCGGCAGTACGGGCTGCTCAGCGCCGCCGCCCAGGCGCTGTGCTCCGTGGAGCGGATCTGTGCCGTACGTGCCGGCGCCTTCCGTCCGCCTCCGAAGGTGGACAGCGCGGTCGTGCGGCTGGAACCGCTCCCCGCCCCGCGCGTGGCCGACTATGCGGCCTTTCTCGATTTCGCTGCCCGCTGCTTCAGGCACAAGCGCAAGACGCTGCGCAACAATCTGGGCCGCGCCGATATTCCCTTCGCCGAACGCCGCGCCGAAGAGCTTTCGGTGGAGGAACTCGAACAGGCGCGGCTTGAATGGGCCGCGCGCACGGGCATGAGATACTGAAAGTTTCATGGTCAGAGTTCGGTTCGCACCCTCGCCGACGGGCTACCTGCACATCGGCAGCGCCAGGACCTTCATCTTCAACTGGCTCTTCGCCCGTCACAATCAGGGGACGATGATCCTGCGCATCGACGACACCGACGTCGAGCGCAACACTGAGGAGTCCCTCGCCTCCATCTTCGAGGGCCTGCGCTGGCTGGGCCTCGGCTGGGACGAAGAGTACCGCCAGAGCGAACGCTTTGCCCTGTACCGCGAAGCCGCCCAGGCGCTGCTCGAAAAGGGCTTCGCCTACCGCGACTTCACCCCGCCGGAGGCGAAAACGGCCGCCGAGGACAGCGAAGGCGGCACGGGCTGGCTTTGCAACCCGGAGATGCGCGCCCTGTCGCGCGAAGAGTCCGACCGCCGCGCCGCCGCGGGCGAGCCCTTCGTGCTTCGCTTCCGCGTGCCGCGCGAACCTGAGCGCACCATTGTCTTCCGCGACCTCGTCTACGGCGAACAGTCCAAGTCCACCGCTGACATCGAAGACTTCGCGCTGCTGCGCTCCAACGGCGCGCCCACCTACCATCACGCCTCCTGCGTGGACGACTCGGACCTCCGCATCAGCCACATCATCCGCGGGCAGGACCATCTCACCAACACCTTCAAGCACATCCTGCTGTTCGAAGCGCTCGGCACGCCGATGCCGGCCTTCGCCCATCTGCCGCTGCTGATCGCGCCCGACGGCGCCAAGCTCAGCAAGCGCCGCCACGGTCCCGTCGTCAGCGTGCTCACCTACCGCGACGCCGGCTTCCTCCCGGAGGCCTACATCAACTTCCTCTGCCTGCTCGGCTGGAACCCGAAGGACAACCGCGAGAAGATGACCCTCGCCGAGCTTGTGGAGGCGTTCACGCTCGAAGGCGTCAACCGCTCCAATGCGGTGGTCAACTTCACCGAAGAGGACCCCATCGACCCCAAGGCGCTCTGGCTGAATGCCCAGCACATCTACTCGCTGCCCGTCGAGGAGCTCGCCGGGCGGCTCCTGCCCGTCTGGCAGAAGGCCGGCTACGAGGTCAACCGCGAGAAGGCGCTGCGCGTCACGCCGCTCATCCAGGAGCGGATCAAAACGCTGAACGACGCGGTTTCCGTCGCGGATTTCTTGTTCCTCCGGGAGCTGCCGCCTTACGATCCGGCCGAGCTGATCCCGCAGAAGGGCGACCGCGCGATGGCGCTTCGCGCTCTCGAAAAGGCCCTGGCCGTGCTCGCCAACGGTGATTTCACCCACCAGGCTCTGGAGGAGCGGCTGCGAGCGGCCGCCGCCGAGCTCGGTCTCAAGGCAGGCCAGATGTTCCAGCCGATCCGCGTCGCCGTCTGCGGCCGCCGGAACGCGCCCCCGCTGTTTGAAACACTGGAAGTGGTGGGCCGCGAGGCCTGCCTTGAACGCATCGGCAAGGCGATCGCACTGTTGCAGCAAGAGTCGTAACCAGCCATGGCAGACGAGAAACCCAGGGACGCCGGCGCACCGGAAGAGGCGCGCCCGTCGAACTTCATCCGCGACATCATCCTCCGCGACTTGGAAACCGGCCGCTACGGCGGCCGGGTCCACACGCGCTTCCCGCCGGAGCCCAACGGCTATCTCCACATCGGCCACGCCAAGAGCATCTGCCTGAACTTCGGCCTCGCCCGCGAATTCAACGGCAAGTGCAACCTCCGCTTTGACGACACCAACCCCTGCAAGGAAGAGGTCGAATACGTCGAGTCGATCATGCAGGACGTCCGCTGGCTCGGCTTCGAGTGGGACGCTCTCTGCTACGCCTCCGACTATTTCGACCAGCTTTACGAGTGGGCGAAGAAGCTCATCCGCAAGGGCAAGGCCTATGTCTGCGATCTGAGCCCGGAGGAGGTGCGGCAGTACCGCGGCACGCTCACCGAGCCGGGCCGCGAAAGTCCCTACCGCAACCGCAGCGTCGAGGAGAACCTCGAGCTGTTCGAGCGGATGAAGAACGGCGAATTCCCGGATGGGTCGCGCACCCTCCGCGCCAAGATCGACATGGCGTCGCCCAACCTCAACATGCGCGACCCGGTGATGTACCGCATCCTCCACGCCACGCATCACCGCACCGGCGACCGTTGGTGCATCTATCCCACCTACGACTACGCCCACGGCCAGTCGGACTCGATCGAAGGCATCACGCACTCCATCTGCACGCTCGAGTTCGAAGATCACCGCCCGCTGTATGAGTGGTTCCTGCGCGAGCTGGAGATTTACGCGCCGCAGCAGATCGAGTTCGACCGCCTGAATCTCACCTACACCGTGCTCAGCAAGCGCCGGTTGCTGCGGCTCGTGGAGATGGGCTTCGTGCGCGGCTGGGACGATCCGCGCATGCCCACCCTGAGCGGCATGCGCCGCCGCGGCTACACGCCCGAGTCGATCCGCACGTTCTGTAGCCGGATCGGCGTGTCGAAGACCAACGGTGTGGTCGAGCTCGGACTGCTCGAACACTGCCTCCGCGAAGATCTCAACCGGCGCGCTCCGCGCGTCATGGCGGTGCTGCGTCCGCTGAAGCTCGTCATCGAAAACTACGCCGAAGGGCAGGTGGAGATGATGGAGGCGGTCAACAATCCCGAGGATCCTTCGGCCGGCACGCGGCTGGTGCCCTTCTCGCGCGAACTGTGGATCGAACAGGACGACTTCCGCGAAGTGCCGCCCAAAGGCTACTTCCGCCTCTTTCCGGGTAATGAGGTTCGCCTCCGCTACGGTTACATCGTCCGCTGCACCGGCTGTGTGAAGGACGCCGCGGGCCGCGTCGTCGAGGTCCGCTGCACCTACGATCCCGCCACCCGCGGCGGCGACACGCCCGATGGCCGCAAGGTGAAGGGAACCATCCACTGGGTGAGCGTGCCGCATGCCTTTGACGCCGAAGTGCGCCTCTATGACAACCTGTTCGTCAAGCCCGACCCCGACGATACGGAGCCGGGCAAGGACTGGACGTCCAACCTGAACCCGAACTCGCTTGAGGTGCTCGAGGGCTGCAAAATGGAGCCGTCGCTCAGGACGGCAAAGCCCGGCGACCGCTTCCAGTTCGAGCGCCTCGGCTATTTCTGCGTCGATCCCGATACGACCGAAGAGCGCATGGTCTTCAACCGCACCATCGGGCTGCGCGACACCTGGGCCAAGGTCGAGAAGAAACTGAATCCGGAGAAAGCATGATCGTTGTCGGTCTGGGCGGACTGATGAGGGACGCCGCCTGCGCCGTGCTGAAAGGCGGCGAACTGGCGGCGGCCGTGGAACAGCAGAAGGTGGCCCCGCGTCATCTGCGCGGCGGGCTGCCCCAGGAGGCCATTCTCGCAGCGCTGGAAGCGGCCGGCGTGCGCCCCGAAGACGTGCTGACCGTGGCCCTGGCGCGCCCGCTCGGCGAAGGACACCTCGCGCGGCACATCCACCTCGAACTGCGGCGCACCTTCCCGCAGGCGCGCGTCGTCAGCGTCGATCACCATCAGGCCCACGCCGCCAGCGCCTATTACGGCTCGCCCTTCGAGCGCGCCACCGTGGTCGCCGTCGACAATGCCGGCGACTTCCGCTGCGGCTCGCGCTGGCGCGCCGAAGGCAATGAACTGCGGCTCGAGGCCGAACTGTCCTTCCCCGACTCGCTCGGCGATCTTTACAGCCGCGTCACCGAGCTGCTCGGCTTCCGCCCGTCGATGGACGAGCACAAGGTCCAGTGGCTTTCGGCCTCCGGCGAGCCGAAGTACGCCGCCGTTTTTCACGAGATCCTTCGCCGCGAGGGCGCGGGCTTCCGCGCCGACCAGAGCTGGTTCGACATGGACCGCCGCGAAGCAGGAGGCTTCGGCGCGCGCTTCTATCAGGCGCTTGGCCTGCCGGAAGGCGGGGCGATTCCGGAGGCCATGAAGGCGGACGTCGCCGCCAGCATTCAGGCTGCGGTCGAACAGATGGTGATGGACTTCGCCGGCTCAGGCGGGAATCTCTGCCTGGCAGGCGGTCTGGGCCTGAACGCGTTGCTGGTGGCCGCGCTCGAGCGCAGCGGCCGCTGGGACCAGGTCTTCGTCCAGCCGGCCGCGGGCAATGCCGGCACCGCGCTCGGCGCCGCCTGGCACGCCTGGCATCACATGCGGCCGGAGGCGCCCCGCCGTCCGCTTCGCACGCTGTGCCTCGGGCCCGAGTTCGGCGCCGAACAGATCAAGCGGGTCCTCGAAAACTGCAAACTGCGCTTCCGCTTCCTTCCCACGCGCGAAGAGCTGCTGGCCGCGGCCATCGAGCAGCTCGCCCAGGACCGGATCGTCGCCTGGATGCAGGGCCGGATGGAGTTCGGCCCGCGCGCCCTCGGCAACCGCTCCATCCTCGCTTCGCCGCTGGATCCCTACTCGACCGAGAACCTCAACGTCTACATCAAACACCGCGAGGGCTTCCGCAAATTCGCCGCCTCCGTGCCCGAAGAGGCCGCCGGCGAATACTTCGAGGCCGGCCCGAACGCGCGCTTCCTCGCCACCGTGGGCCGTGTCAGGGAAAAGCATCGCCGCACGTTCGAGGCCGCCGTGCTGGGGCCCGGCTGGGTGCGCGTCCACATTGTCTCGTGCGAAGAGAACCCGCTTTTCCACCAGCTCCTGATCGAGTGGGGCCGCCGCACCGGCCTGCCCGTGCTCTACAACACCAGCTTCAATCTCTTCGGCGACCCGCTGGTGTGCACGCCGCGCGATGCCGTGCGCAGCTTCTATTCGTCCGGCATCGATGCCATGGTGGTGGGCCACTTCCTGCTGGAGAAGTAAACCCCGCCCGCCGGCAAGGGGCGCGTTACCTCGGGCGCGCCGGTTTCGCCTTTGTTCGAGAGTCTGCGCCCTGCGCGCCGATTCGAGTCTTCTCATCGAAATCGAGGTGATTCCATGTCTGGCTGGCGAGTGTTGTTTTCTGCCATCCTGCCCGCTTCACTCACACTCCTCTGCGCTCAGCCGCCGCAACAGCCGGCGGTTCCGCAGGTGGCTTCGCCCGAACTCCTGGAGGGCAACCGTGTGGCATTCCGCATTTATGCGCCCAAGGCGTCAGAGGTCCGCCTGATCGGTACCGACATCCCCGGCAACCAGAAGGGCGCGGCGATGAACAAGGCCGAAAACGGCGTCTGGGAAGTGGTGCTCGGGCCCATCGAGCCGGGCTCCTACCGCTACCATTTCTTCGTCGATGGAGTGCCGGTGATCGACCCGCGCAACCCGTCGACCAGCGAGTCCAACAACAACTCGTGGAGCCTGGTCCACATCCCCGGGCAGGCTTTCATGGACACTGCCGACGTGCCCCATGGCGCGGTGGCCGAAGTGACTTACTATTCCACCGTGCTGAAGCGCTTCCGCCGCATGCATGTCTACACGCCTCCGGGCTATGAGCTGGGCGGAGGGAAGTATCCGGTGTTCTACCTCCTGCATGGCGCCGGCGATTCGGACGACTCCTGGAGCAGCGTTGGCCGCGCCGGCTTCATCCTCGACAACCTGATCGCGGCGAAGAAAGCGAGGCCGATGATCGTCGTCATGCCCGCGGGCCACACCAGCCGCGCGCCGCGCACGCCCGGATCCTTTGCCAACGACGAGTTCCCGAAAGAGTTCATGACGGACATCCTGCCGTACATCGAAAAGCATTACCGGGTCATCGCCGACCGCGCCCACCGCGCCATCGCCGGCCTGTCCATGGGCGGTGCGCAGACGCTGAACATCGCTTTCTCCCACCCGAATCACTTCGGCTGGGTCGGCGTGTACAGCTCGGGCGTGCTGGGCATCGTGCCCCGGCCGAACATGCCGCAGCCGCAGGGCCCGTCCTGGGAGGAGCGGCACAGGGCCGAGCTCAGCGATGCGAAGGCCCGCCAGGGGCTGAGGCTGCTCTGGTTCCGCACCGGCAAGGACGATTTCCTGCTGGAGACGACCCGCGCCACGGTGGAGCTGTTCCGCAAATACGGCTTCCAGCCGGATTATCAGGAAACGCCGGGCGCCCACACGTGGATCGTCTGGCGGCAGTACCTGAACGAATTCGCCCCGCTGCTGTTTCGGTGAAATGAAATGAGCCGGACACCCAATGCCCGAAATATGAGCCGCTGACCGTTGAAATACGCGGTACTTCGTCAATGACAAATGGGGTCAGACACCACTGGAATGTCTCCGGAGGCGCCCGGCCCCTTTGCCGGCTTATCTCCGCCCCAGCGGGATCAGATAGAGCGGGTCCTCGTCAGAGTTCATCCGCAGGATCCGCGCCACGCTCCGGTCGTCGAAGGCGCCCACGGGCACGCCGCCGAGACCCAGGGCCGTCGCCTGAAGCAGAACATTCTGGGCCGCGTGGCCCGCTTCCATCCAGGCATACCGGATGCCGCGTTGCTGGTAGCGCCCGGTGACGCGGCGGTAAACGGCGGCTAGCGCGATCACCACCGGGGCCTCCCGCACCCAGCTCTGCCCCAGTGCCGCGGCCGACAGCTCGGCGCGGCGGTCGCCTTCGGCCAGCAACAGCAGGTCGTGCTGTTCCGGGTGGTACCTGTAAACGCCCGCCGGCAGGCCATCCACGCGGCCCGCGCACAGAAACGTCTCGAGCGGATACAGGGCGCCGGCGCTTGGCGCGGTCCGATATCCGCTGCGCGATGTGATCCCCTGCGCTGCCCACAGCAGTTGCGCCGCCTCTTCAAGCTTCAGCGCCGCCCGCGAATAGCCGCGCAGCGACCGGCGCGCGTGCAGCGCCTGCTCGACGGAGACATTTCCTGACGTCTTTGGTTTCGGCAGCGGGAAGATCGCAGGGGATGTCCCTCCGGCCGTCAACACCGGGTTCAGCATGGCCAGCATGCGCCGCCTTTCCACGGCGCTCCCTCCCTTTTTCGGGCCCGCCTGTGGCGGGCCTCACTTCGGATAGCCCACCGTCTGCGCCAGGATCACCCGCTGCGTGGGCTTCAGGTGCAGGGCCCTGGCCAGCGGTTCATGATCCACCCATCCGCGGACCACCGTGGCCAGCCCCTCGCTCGCGCAGAACAGGTACACGTTCTGCGCAATCGCTCCCGCGGTGACGCCGGACCACACGGCCGCCTGCGGCTCGTTTCCGCTGCGGGCCGTGTCCTCCACAAAGATCAGGTTCAACGGCGCAGTGTAGACGAAATCCTGGCGCCCCGCGAGCCGCCGCAGATCGCCCTCGGCCACCTGGACGAGGCTGTGCGTCTTTGCCTCATATAGGTACGCGGCCCTCGGCGTGATCACGTACAGATCAATCGGTTGCCGGTTGTGCGCCGACGGGGCGGTTCGCCGGCCCGTCGGCGGGCGGTTCACGCCCCACGCCGCCCACAACAAATTCGACAAAACTTGTTGTGGCAATTCCTTTTCGCTGAACGACCGGATGCTCTGCCGCTTCCCGAGCGCCTCCATCAACGGCATGCCGCCCTTCGTCGCCGGGTCCGGTAGTTTCTGCCCGGCCAGCACCAGCGGCAGGGCCAGGATCGGAATCCATCGCAGGGGAAGACTCATGCGGCGCCTCCTGCCAGGCAGAGAATCCGATCTTATTCTATGCTGATCCGGACACGGGGGCGTCCGGTCCGTGTGCGCTTACAGCCCCTGATCAGCGAGCCACGAGAGCAGGATCCGGTTCACCTCGTCCGGCTTCTCCATGTGGAGAAAATGCCCGGTGTCGGGGACCCGAATCAGCGCCGCGCGGGGGGAGCGTTTCCGCAGGCTCTCCTCGGTGATGAAGGCGCTCGAGCCGGCGGCGATCTCGAGAAACGGGACATCGATGGGGCCCTCGCTCCACACCGAAGGATCGGCCATGCCGCGCATCGCGCCGGCAGCGACGCCAGCCGGCGTGCCCAGCATCACCGTTTCCACCTTCCGTCGGATGTCCGGCGGCGTCCAGGCGGTGAACATTCCGCGCACCATCTTCGCGCGGGCCTCCATCGCTGCCGGCCCTTCGAACTGCGCAGCCAGCGTCTCCAGCGGCTTCGAGGCGCCGGGATCCGGGAAATAGGCGTCCACCGCGACAATGGCGACAACTTTGCCTGGGTACAGCCGGACGAACTCCAGCATCACCGCACCGCCCATCGAATGGCCGGCGAGGATGGCCCTGCCGGCGCCTTCCCTTTCGAGCACTGCGTTCACGGCGCGCGCAAACCGCCGCATCGAGTACTCAGGCGCCGGGTCGCTCCGCCCGTGCCCGGGCAGATCGACAGCCAGCACACGGTATCGGCCCTTCAGCGCCGCCACCTGCGCGTCCCAGAACGTGTGGTCGCACGTCCAGCCATGGATGAGGACAATGGTCCGCGATCCTTCGCCGGCCGAAGCATAGTACACGCGGCGTCCGTCCAGCAGCGCCGTCCCGGCCAGCAACGGAACACACATGACGAGTCCTACAGCGGTTCGCATTGGTTCATTGTACGCCGTGGCCGTAGCGCCCCAGCCGGGCCGCGCGTTTTCCCCATTGACCGCGGGCCGTTGCGGGCGTAGACTGACGCCCGGAGCATCGAAGCCATGCGACGCTGCCAATTCCTTGGCATCGTTCTCGCCGCTCCGCTGACAGTCGCCGCGGCGGCCGGGCAAACCGAGCAAAAGCTCAAATATCCGGACCTGCCTCCGGCGGTCCGCGCTGCCTTCGAAAGGCAGTTCCAGGGAGCGCGGGTACTTGGGGTTTCCTCGGAAGCCGAAGGCGGCGGAACCGTCTATGAAATCGAATGCGAGTGGCGCACGCGCCGTCACGACATCACATTTCGCCCGGATGGCACGCTCGTCTCCACGGAAGAGACCATCCCGATGAGCGAAGTGCCCGCCGCCGTGTCTGCCGCACTTCGCAGGGAATTTCCCAGGGCAGAAGTGACACGCGCCGAAAAAATCACGGAAGGAGGCGCCATCAGTTACGAATTTCAGCTTAGAGGAGCCAACAAACGCGAGGCGAAATTCTCCGCAGACGGAAGGCTGATCCGAAGCGAATAGAGCGGTCTCTCAAATTGAAATGGGGCCAGACCACCAACATCCCGGGCGTGAGCCACTGACCGTTGAAAGACTCGGTGTTCCGTCGATGGAAAATGGAGTCAGGCATCAAAAACCGGCGCCAGAGGTGTCTGGCCCCATCAAGCGCAGTTGCTGCTCAGGGCAGATCAAACACGACGAGCACCGGGAAGTGATCAGACGGGAAAACGTTTCCTTTGCGGTCTGAGATCGTCTCCGCCAGGCGCACTTTCCACGGGGCGCGGAAGAGAATCCAGTCGATCCTGCCGGGCCGCGGCCTGCCGGTGAAACCATGAAACGTGTCCTCCGGCCCCTTGCGTTCGGCCGCTTCGCGCCAGGCGTCGGCCAGCGCCGGCACCAGCGTCTGGTAGACCGGCCCGCCGGCGGAAGCATTGAAATCTCCGGTCACCAGCACCGGCGCGTCTTCCTCCAGCAGCTCGATGCGGCACCGCAGCAGTTGCGCGCTCTTCAGCCGTGCCGCCCCGTCCACGTCGCGGTGCGCGAAGTGCGTGTTGAAGTAATGGAAGCGCACCCCTGTGCCAATGACTTCCATCTCCGCCCAGGTGACCATCCGCGGCAGGCTCATGTTCCAGCTCACGCTGCCCGGCTTTTCCGGCGTGGTGGAGAGCCAGAAATCGCCGCTGTCGATCACCCGCAGCCGATCCTTCCGATAGAACACGCCCATATGCTCGTCTTCGTGGTTGCCTCGCCGGCTCAGGCCGAACCACGCATAGTCCGGCAGTTGCCCGACGATGTACTGGCCCTGTTCGTAGTACAGCTCCTGCGTGCCAATCAGGTCGGGGCGGCGCGAGCGGATCACCTCGACCAGCAGATCGCGCCGCGCCGGCCAGACATTGGCGCCGTCGCCCGGATTGGGATAGCGGACGTTAAAGGTCATGACGCGCAGCTCAGCCGCGCCGGCGCACAGGCTCATGGCCAGAAGAGCCAGAGGAAGGATGGACCGCATGTCTTCGTTATACAATCGCGGGCAGGAGCCCGGCCGCCGGGCCGCCTCTCCGGCTCATGGGAGCGCCATCGCACCGGAACCGGAACAGCCGGCCCAGGACAGTGGCGGGCGAGCGTCGAAGGCTCGTGGCTCCCGGGGAGCCCTTCCGATGAAGACCTGGACCAGACGCGAATGGATGACAGCGCTGGCCGCGGTGGCGCCGTTACGCTCCGCGCCCGGCGAAGAAGGCTTCGTCCCGCTGTTCGACGGGCGAAGCCTCAACGGATGGATCCTCATGCACGGCAAGAGGCGCGGCTACATTGTGGAGAACGGCTGCATCGTCTGCCCGGAAGATGGCGGCGGCAATCTCTTTACGGAGAGGGAATACGCTGATTTCATCCTTCGTCTGGAGTGGCGCCTCTGGGAGGGCGGCAACAACGGCATCGGCATTCGCGCTCCGCTGGAAGGCGACGCTGCTTACGTGGGAATGGAGATCCAGATCCTCGATGACGAGGCCGAAGTCTACCAGAAAATGAAGCTGAGGCCCGCCCAGTACACGGGCTCGATTTACGACGTCGTGCCGGCCCGGCGCGGCTTCGTCAGGCGTAACGGCGCCTGGAACGAGGAAGAGATCGCCGCCGACGGCCGCCGCATCCAGGTACGGCTGAATGGAGAGCTCATTACCGATGCCAACCTCGACGATATCCGTGACCCGGAGGTGCTGAAGAAGCATCCCGGCCTCCAGCGGAGATCCGGCCACATCGGGTTTCTCGGACATGGCTCGCGCGTCGAGTTCCGCAATATCCGCATCCGCGAACTGCGCCGCTGAGATGCCATGAAATGGCGCTGCCCACTGGAGATTTGCCGCTGACTCCTTCCACGCTGGCCCTGATGTTCGTCTCGGCGCTTGGCGGCGCCGCCGCAGCCACGCTTGCACTGCGGTTGCGCGACAGCGCCGAAAAGCGCCGCGCCGCCCGCTGGCAACACTGGGCGGCCCTGCTCGAGTCGCTGCCGTTGCCCGCCTGCATCAAGGACCGCACCGGGCGCTACGTCTACGTCAATCCACCCATGCGCGGGTGGTTCCTGTCACACGGCATCGACCTGCCGGGCAAGCGCGACGTGGAAGTGATCCCGCCGGAGGTCGCTGCCTACAACCGCGAGACGGAGGAGCGGCTCCTGCGGGGCGACATTCCCGCGGCCGAGCAGGAGGTCAACCAGGCGGAGTGGCTCCCCGGCTCAGGCCCGGGACGGTGGGTGCTCAAGAAGACCCTGCTCCGCGGCACGCCCTGGGGCGACGCCATCCTGATGCTTGCGCTCGAGGTCACCGAGCTGCACGACGCGCAGGTGGAACTGGCGCGCCAGCGCGACTTCGTCCAGGCGGTTCTTGACTCGAGCGACGCCTTGATCACCGTCCTCGACGCCTCCGGCCGCCTGGTCCGCTGGAACCGCAAGTGCGATGCCGTTACCGGCTACCACGCCTCCGAGCTGCGCGGCAAACCGCTCATTGACGTGCTGGTCCCCTCCGAAATGCGCGACGACGTCCGACGCGACTTCGCCCGGATTCTCGCCGGCGAACCGGTCAAGAACGAGGTGCTCGAAATCCTCGCGCGCGACGGCCGCCGGCTCATTGTCGAACTCTCCGCCGCCCTGGTCCGCGACGAGCGGGGCGAGCCCGAGTGGGTGGTCGTCACCGGCATGGATCGCACCGCCGAGCGCGCCGCCGAGTCCAGGCGGAAGGAACTGGCGCTTGAGCTGGACGCCATCTGGAACAACAGCCTCGAAGCGATGGCGTTTGTCGACCGCGAGGGACAAATCGTGGCGGCCAACCCTGCCTTCCGCCGTCTGACCGGCTGGCAGGATTCGTCCGATGCCAACCGCGCCATCACTGCGGCGATGGCCGAATGGCCCGGCTTCGAAGCGGCCGAATTGGAGCGCTTCCGCGACCTGTTCCGCCGCCGCGCCCTCGAGCCGCGGGCCGCGCGGGAAGTGCGGCTGGCCGACGGGCGCCGCCGCTGGATCGAAACCTCCTGCTCGTGGCTCCAGCGCGCCAATGGCGAGCCGCTGCTGCTTGTTTCGGCACGGGACATCACCGAACGGATCCAGAACGAGCAGGAGCTCCGCGCCGCCAATGAGTTCCTGGAAGCCACGGCCCTCTGGGCCAGGGAGCTGGCCGTAAGGGCCGAATCGGCCAGCGCGGCCAAGACGGCCTTCCTCGCCCACGTCAGCCACGAGCTTCGCACGCCGATGAACGCCATCCTTGGCATGCTCGACCTCGCCCTCGGCACCCGGCTGGACACGCAGCAGCGCGAGTATCTCGAGATGGCCCGCGAGTCGGCCGAGTCCCTGCTCGGCCTTGTGGACGACCTGCTCGACGTGGCCAAGGCGGAATCCGGCCGACTGGGCATCTCGCCGGAGCCCTTCGATCTGCGCGATACCCTGAACCGGACATTGCGTCCGCTCATTCACCGCGGGACGGCGAAAGGGCTGGATGTCCGCTGGCGCGTGGCCGCCGATGTCCCGGCCCGCATCGTAGCCGACCCTGGCCGGTTGCGCCAGGTGATCGGCAACCTCGCCGGCAATGCCTTGAAGTTCACCGGTCGCGGTTCCGTTGAAGTCTCGGTCGACCGCCTCGAGGCCAGCCGCGGACCGCGCCTCCGGTTCCTCGTCAGCGACACCGGACCGGGAATCCCTCCTGAACGGTGGCCCGAGGTCTTTCAGCCCTTCGTTCGCTTCGGCGGGGAAGCCGCGGAGTCCGCGGGAACGGGCCTCGGCCTCACGATCGCTGCCAGTCTCGTGGAAGCGATGGGCGGCTGGCTCCTGCTCGGCAGCGAACCTGGGGCAGGGACGCAGTTCTGCTTTACCCTGCCTTTGCAGGAAGCGCCTGTGGCGGAGGCGGAGCAGGAGTCCCGCACGTCTGCCGGGCATGGCCCCATGACTCCCGCCGCGCCGGGCCAAGGTGCGCGCATCCTGGTGGCCGAAGACAACCGCGTCAACCAGCGGGTCATCCGGGGCCTGCTCGAGCGGGAAGGTTTTGCCATTACGGTCGTCTCGGACGGCGAATCCGCCGTGCGGGAGGCGCTCAGCGGCCGCTATGATCTCGTCCTGATGGACGTGCACATGCCCGGCATGGACGGCTGGAGCGCGGCGCGCGCCATCCGTCAGGGTGAATCCGGCACGCGCCGAGTGCCCATTGTCGCCATGACCGCGCGCGCCCTCGAGGAAGACGGGGAAGCGGCACGCGATGCCGGCATGGATGCCTACCTGGCCAAGCCGATCCGCATCGGCGAATTGCTCGACACGCTGCGGCGGTTCCTCCCCGAATGGCCGCGGCAGCCGGACCCGGCGGCCGAAAGGGAGTCAAGGGAGTTAGAAGTGAAATACATCAATGTCCACGGCGCACTCGAAAGGCTTGGCGGCGACCGCGCGTTACTGGCCGAGCTCGCGGGCCTTTTCCTCGAAGAAGGGCCCAGGCTGATGGCCGAGGTCGAGGATGCCCTTGAGCGCGGCGATGCCAACGCCTCGCAGAACGCGGCTCACCAGCTCAAAGGGCTGCTATCGCAATTCTGCGCCGAACAGCCGCGCGTCGCCGCCTGGGAAGTGGAGCTCGCCTCCCGGCAGGCGGACCTGGCCGCCGCGCGCGCCAAAGCCGCCACGCTGCGCAGGCTGATCGAAGCGCTTCAGCCCGAACTGCGCCAGCTCGCCGAAGGCCGCCTCGGAACGGCCTGAGGGCGGGGTTTGCTATATTGAAACTTCCCCGCTTTATGCAGCCATCGTCTCCCGTGGAAATCACCTGCGCGCACAGCCCAGACAGTGACGATGCGTTCATGTTTTACGCGCTGGCCACCCGGAAGCTGCGCAGCCGGCTGGTCACCTTCCGCCATGTGCTCAGCGACATTGAAACACTGAACCAGAAGGCCATGGCGGGCGAGTATGAACTGACGGCCATCTCCTACCACGCCTACCCGTATGTCGCCGACAAATATCTGCTGATGGCCAGTGGCTCCTCCGTTGGCGACGGCTATGGCCCGATGGTGGTGGCCGCCTCGCCGCTCGCACCCGAGGATCTGAAAGGCCGGCGCATTGCCGTCCCCGGAAAACTCACCACCGCCTACCTGGCCCTGAAGATCTTTGAGCCGGATTTTGAAGCGGTGGTGATGCCGTTTGATACGATCCTCGAGGCGGTGAAAGACCGCGCCGTGGACGCGGGAGTCGTCATCCACGAGGCGCAGCTCACCTACTCGAAAGGCGGTTTCCATCAGGTCGTGGACCTGGGCAAGTGGTTCAAATCCAGGTACGAACTGCCGCTTCCGCTCGGGGCCAACGCCCTGAGGCGGGATCTGCCTGTGGAAATCCGCAGCGAATGCTGCCGGCTGATGCGGGAGAGCATCCTCTACGCGCTTGACAACCACGAGGAGGCCCTCAACTACGCCATGCAGTTCGCCCGCGACATGGAGGCGCCGCTGGCAGAAAAGTTCGTGGGCATGTACGTCAACCATTACACTGTGGACGCCGGCGACGTGCTGCCCAGGGCGGCCCAAAAGCTGCTGGATCTTGGCTACGAAGCGGGAGTCATCCCGAACCGCGTGGAAGTCGAGTTTGTCCGCTAGCCGCAAGGACATGAGACCCTGGGGCGTTCTTCTGCTCGCCGCTCTGGCGGGCGCGGCAGGACTCTGGGCCCAGGAAGACCAGAAGCAGAAGATCCGCCAGTTGCGCGAGCTGGCCCGCCAGGGCTCGCCCGCCATCGAGCGCATCTTGCTCTACCTCAAGGACGACGATGTGGAAGTCCGCCGCGAGGCGGTCAAGGCCATTGTCCAGATTGGCACCCTGCGCAGCCTCGACCCCCTCGTCGAGGCGACGCGCGACAACGACCCGGAGATCCAGATCCGCGCCGTTGATGGCATCATCAACTTCTATCTGCCCGGCTACGTGGACCACGGCCTCTCGGCCACTCTCCGCAAGGCGGGCGACCTGATCCGCGGCCGCTGGTCGGATTCGGCCAATGAAGACGTGGTCGATCCGGACACCCCCATTCGCCGGGAAGTCGTTGAGGCCCTGGCCCGTCTGGTCGAGGGAGGCTCTTCGATGGACTCGCGCGCCAACGCCGCCCGCGCCCTTGGCATCCTTCGCGCGCGCGATGGCTTGCCGGCGCTTGTCAACGCCCTCCGTTCAAAGGACAGCCGGCTGATCTTCGAAGCACTGATCGCGATGCAGAAGATCCGCGACCGCAGCGTTGCCGATCGAGTCGCTTTCCTTGTACGAGATCTCGACGAGCGAGTCCAGCTCGCCGCCATCGAGACCGCCGGCCTCCTCGGGTCGGCCGAAGCGGTCCCGCAACTTCACCGCGTCCTGGAGTCCCCCCGAAACCAGAAGGTTCGCCGCGCCGCCGTGCTTGCGCTGGCCCGGATCGCACAGCCGGACAGCCGCAATCTGTTCCTCAACCTGATCGGCGACAAGGACCCGGAGATCCGCGCCGCCGCCGCCGAGGGGCTGGGACGGATCCGCAAGCCCGAAGACGCCGCCGTGCTGGAAAAGGCCTGGAGCGCGGAGACAAAAATCGTCGCGCGGCTCGCCATTGCCTTCGCCCGTGTCCGGCTCGGCAACCTGGAGACCGGCAGCTTCAGCCCCCTGGGCTATCTCGTCAACAACCTGAACCAGCGCGCCTGGCGCGGCATCGCCCTGCCCTATCTGAGCGAGCTGGCGCTTGACCGCAACGTCCGCTCCGCCCTTTACGGGATGCTCGGCCCGGGCGCTACCCGCGATGAAAAGACCGGCATCGCCCAGGCGCTTGCTTCCAGTGGCGGCGAGGACTCCATCCCTCCTCTCGAAAAGCTGGCCCAGGACGAAGACGCCGCTGTCGCCCGCGAAGCGCTCCGCGCCCTCCGCATCCTTCGCGGCCGCTTGTAAACAAGGAAAAGGCAGGCGGCCCAAGCCGCCTGCCCTGAAGAAACCCCGGAGAAAGAAACTACTTGACTTTCTTCTGCTTCTGCTGGCCGACGCGGACCTTGAACTGCTTCTGCTGCAATTCTTCCCAAGCCTTCCAGTCGAAGCGCTTGGTCGCCTCCGCCAGATAGGCGTCAATGTCCGTGCCCTTGGGCACCACGGCCATCAGCGTCGCCACCTTGCCCTCCGGCGAGGTGATGCGGAAACGGCGTACGTTCGGGATCCCCATAACATCCTCAGGATAGCAAAGCCCGCAGCGCCTCCGCCAGGGCCGGATACCGGAACCGGAATCCCGCGTTCAGCGCTGCCCGCGGCAGCACCCGCTGGCTGGACAGCGCGATCTCCGCTCCTTCCCCCAGCACCAGCCGCAGCGCCGCCGGCGGGATCGTGAACAGCTCCGGGCGTCCCAGCAGCCCCTCCAGCGTCCTGGTGAAATCGGCGTTCCGCGCCGGATACGGCGCGACGGCATTGAACGCCCCCGCGGCCGCCTCCTCCTTCAGCGCCCACACGGCCAGTTCCGCCGCGTCGTCCACGTGAACCCACGGCATCCACTGCTGCCCGCTGCCGATCTTTCCGCCCAGGCACAGGCGGAACCACGGCAGCATCTTCTTCAACGCGCCTCCGTCCCGGCCCAGCACCATGCCGAACCGCAGCCGCACCACCCGCAGCCCCAAACGTTCGGCCGCCGCCGCAGCTTCTTCCCATTCGACGCATGTCTCGGCCAGAAAGCCCTGCCCCGGCGGTGACGTCTCGTCCAGAACCTCTTCTCCCCGGTCGCCGTAATATCCCGTGGCCGAGGCGCACACGAGCACGGCAGGGCGAGGATCGGCGCGCTCCAGCGCCTCCACCAGCCGGGATGTGCCCAGCACGCGGCTCTCGCGAATACGGCGCTTCACTTCCGGCGTCCACCGCTGTGCCACCGGTTCACCCGCCAGATGGATGACCGCGTCGGCCCCGGCCAGGGCCTCCACCGGCGGCAGCGTGTCCAGCGACGGCCACGAGAAAAACCCGGGCCGCGCCTTCCGGCTGATGAGACGCAGTTCATGGCCCCCGGCTTCCAGCTCGGCGCGGATCCGCGAACCGATGAAGCCGGTGGCGCCGGTCATCGTGATGCGCATGTTGGTCCTGCCAGCGAAACGAATGGATCACTTCCAGTCTGTTCCAGCCACGCGATCTCGCGCAAATAGGCGTCGACGTCCGTCTTGCGCCGCATTCCCTCGAGCGACATGTAGCGGACCATGCCGAAGACCGGCCGCTCCTGCCACGGGCGGTCGTGCAGGCCGAAGCACCACAGGATGTTCGTGTACGTGTTCGGGTCGCGCCCGTCCAGCGCCCATCGGTTGTGAATGCGGATCATCGTTTCCAGCGCGTCCTGGCAGGTCGGCGACCACTCGATGACCTTCTTGCCCCAGTACATGCGGTAGTAGCCGTGAATCGTTCCGCGCAGCAGCATCTCCTTCTGACACGCGTTCCACAGCGCGTCATGCGTGCAGGCGTGCTCGAATTCCGCCGGGCTGTAGCAGGGCTGGCGGGCGTCTTTCGCGTGCGCCAGCAGCGTTGCGCGCGCCCAGTCCGGCAGGTTCACAAGCGAGGCCGGGTTCGCCGCATGCCGCGCGAAATTGAACGCCAGCTCGCGCCGCACGATCAGCTCTTCCAGAAACTCATCGGCAATCAGCCCGTGCCTGCGCGCGTGGTCCCGTACCGCCAGCGCCACCTCCAGCGACGAAATGCGCCCGAAGTGCAGATACGGGCTCAGCCGCGATGTCGCGTGCGCGGCCGGCTGGTTGCGCTCTTTCGCGTAGCGCCGCAGGTTCTTTTCCAGAAACACCCGGAGACGCGCCTCGGCCTCGCTGCGCGTGCCGTGAAAGGAGATCGACGGCGGCACCGAGTGGTCGATCTCACAGGAGGCGACCAGGGCCGGGATCTCGCCGGCGCGAACCTCGCAGTGGAACTCCGGCGGCGGACCCTCCCAGCGCCGCCGCACGCGCGGCTCGGGACAGGGCACGAGATACCGGTCCAGCAACCGGCGGATCTTCGGGCGGATCGTATAGGCCGCGTATTCCCGCCGGTCCAGCAGGTTCATCGGCACGATGCAGGAAGAGTCCACCGCCTCGTACCGCACCGGCAGCCGCGACGGCACGGTGGCGTTCATCCCGGCCGGGAAGTACACCGGATAGTCGTCCGCCACCACGCAGGCGGCCCGCCCGGCCAGGCGGAAGAAGATGTCTCCCGGGTCGCTGCGCCGCCGCCGCAGGTAGAAGCAGTACCCGATGCCCAGCCGCTTCAGCCGTTGCGCCATCTCCGGCACGCCCTCCAGCAGGAAGGTATGGAGCCGGTCGTTGGCGTCCGGATAACAGTAGGTGACGCCCTCGTAGACCAGCACCGGCAGTCCGAGCTCGTTGCCAAGCTCCACCGCCCGCAGCAGCGCGTGATTGGACTCGACACGGCGGTTCGCCCCGCACCAGTACAGCACGAACTCGCCGTCCGGGCGCACCGGAGCGCTGTTCAGCAAGCGAATCCGCTCGTTCACCATTGTCACTGATGACCGACCCGCCACGGCCGCTACAATAAAGGTACCCGAGCCCGCCCATGAGCGCGCGCAACCGCTGGAAGTTGCTGTGGTCCTACCTGCGCCGCAGGCACGACGTCCGCGCCCTGCCCGTCGAATACATCGTCGAGACGACCGCAAAGTGCAACATCTATTGCCCGATGTGCCCGCGCGAAACCCATCCGCAGCCCAAGGAGGACATGGACGAGGACGTCTTCCGCCGCCTGGTGGACCAGAGCGCCGGCGCCGCCGAGCACATGATGCTGATCGGCCTCGGCGAGCCGCTGCTGGACCCGCGCATCTTCGACCGCATCGCCTGGTGCGAGCAGCACGGCATCTCGACGCTGATCTCCACCAACGGCACGCTGCTTGACGAGAAGGCCGCGCGCCGCCTGCTCGACTCGCCCCTCAGCCACATCACGCTCAGCTTTGACGGCTTCAGCCGCGAGACGTTCGAACACTACCGCAAGGGGGCGAAATTCGAGCGCGTCCGCGACAACTTCGTCCGCTTCTGCCGCATGAAACACGAGCGCGGCGCCCGGCTCACCATCACCGTCCAGATGGTCCGCATGGACGGCAACCGTCATGAGGAAGAAGCCTTCCGCCGCTTCTGGAGCCGCGTGCCCGGCGTCGATCTGATCCGCGTCAAGGACGACGAAACCAACCTTCTGCGGCCCGAGCCGGCGGCGCGAAGCGGCAAACATCCCTGCCACTACCTCTGGCGTGGCGCCATGTACGTGAAGCACAACGGCGACGTCTATCCCTGCTGCCAGAGCTACATGCTCGACGGCGCTCCGGTGGGGAACCTGCGCCGCCAGACGCTCAGGGAAATTTTCAATGGCCCCGTCATGCAGCAGATGCGGCGCCTGCACGCCGAAGGCCGCTCGGGCGAAATCGACATCTGCGCCCGCTGCTGCACCGTGATCCCGCACCCGCTGCTCGCCGCCGGCAGCCTGCTGCTGCACGGACGCACCGTGCGCACGCTGCTGCCCTGGGTCGAGCGCTGGGGCCGCCGGCTCTTTGGCGGGCGTCTCCTGGAAGGGCGGACTACAGCCCCGCAGCCGCTCGTGCAGATCGAAGCGGCTCCTCAAACAGCCCCGCCGGCGCGCTCGGCGCCACCGGCGCCGCCGCGGTCCTGAACGGCTTCGCCCCGGCAAGCAGGCGCGCCACCGGAACCAGCGCCCGCGGGTCGCTTGCAGACTCCCGCAGCCGTTCGCGCCACAGCGCCGCGTCCCACCTGCGCCGCCACGCTGCCGTGTCCACCGGCAGATAGGCCTTTCCGGTTCCGGCATGCAGCGGCGCGCTCGACCAGCGCCAGGCAGCCGCATCGGCCGCCTGGCCCGCCCGCACCGGGCCGGTCTCGATCCAGGCGAGCAGATCCCACCGCGCCTCGGCCGGCGCCTCCACCGCCCGCGGCGGCCACCGGAACGGACGCCGCCGCGGCCCGTACCACGCGCGCCAGTAACGCCCGTAAGCCGTCACCGCCCGCCGCAGCGCTTCCAGAAGCGGGACCGGATCGGCCGTTTCGAGCAGCAGATCCAGCCCCGCGGGCCCCAGCGAAAAGCCCTCGCATCGCGCCTGCCCCTCGCGTAGCGCCCCGCGCAGCAGCCCGAGCAGCACGTACCGGTCCCGCTCCTTCGGCGCCGGACCGGGACACGCCGCCCCCCGCAACATCACCAGCCAGCAGCGCCGGCCGCGGTGCGGCCGGACAGACAGATCCATTGCATACGGATAGTGCCCGCCCGGCGACGGAACTCTCACCAAAAATAACAAAAACCTAAGAAAATGTTTGAAACGGAAATGCCCGTTACCGTTGGACCATCTCGAGGATCCCCGCCACGTTCCGGTCCAGCATCCGGAAAAACGGCGCCGGGTACAGGCCAATCCAGAACACCAGCGCCAGCAGCGGCGAGAAGTAGGCCACCTCGCGCCAGTTCAGGTCCTTCAGGTCCCGGTTCTTCTCGTTGGCAAGCTCGCCGAGCATGGTCCGCTGGAACAGCCACAGCAGGTAGGCCGCGCCCAGCGCGATGCCGATGCCGCAGGCCAGCGCCCACCAGAAGCTCACCTCGTAGGCGCCCCGCAGGATCGTGATTTCGCCGATGAACCCGTTCAGCGGCGGCATGCCCATCGAGCTCAGCGCCGCAATCAGGAACACCGCCGTGAACACCGGCATCACCCGGAACAGTCCGCCGTATTCGGCGATCAGCCGCGTGTGGCGCCGCTCGTAGACCACGCCGACGATCAGGAACAGCATGCTCGTCGAGATGCCGTGGTTGAGCTGCTGGATGATCGAGCCCGTCACGCCCGCCTGGTTCAGCGCGAAGATGCCCAGCGTGCAGAAGCCCATGTGGCTCACCGACGAGTAGGCGATCAGCTTCTTCCAGTCGGTCTGCATCAGGCACACCAGCGCCCCGTAGATGATGGCGATGATCGACAGCACCGCCATGGCGGCGACCACCCTCGGGTCCCGGCTCGTCTCCGGCAGCAGCGGCAGCGAGAAGCGGATGAACCCATACGTGCCCATCTTCAGCAGGATGCCCGCCAGGATCACTGACCCGGCCGTCGGCGCCTCCGTGTGCGCGTCCGGCAACCACGTGTGCAGCGGCCACATCGGCACCTTCACCGCGAAGCCCAGGAAGAACGCCCAGAACACCCACCACGCATGCTCCGGCGGCATCTGCGTCTTCACCAGCTCGTTCAGGTCCCAGGTCAGCGTCCGGAACTGCACGTAGTGCTGCCAGTAAAAGGCCAGCATGCCGAGCAGCAGGAACATCGACCCGATCAGCGTATACAGCACGAACTTGATGGCCGAATACAGCCGCCTCTCGCCGCCCCAGATGGCGATGATGAAGTACATCGGGATCAGCGTCAGCTCCCAGAAGACGAAGAACAGCAGGAAGTCCCGCGCCGCAAACACGCCCAGCATCCCGAATTGCAGCAGCAGGAAGTGTCCGTAATATTCCTTCAGCCGCTCGCTGATCGCCGACCATGAGCACAGGCAGGCCACCGCGCCGACCAGCGTGGTCAGCAGGATCAGCAGCGCCGCATAGCCGTCCACGCCCAGGTGCCACGAGGCGCCAATGGCCGGAATCCACGGTGCCTTTTCCACGAACTGGAACATCGGCCCCGCCGGATCAAAACGAAACCAGAGAGGCAGCGAAACCAGAAAACCCGCCAGAAAGACGAAATTCGCCCACAGCCTGATCAGCCGTGGATTGCCAGAGGGCAGGAAGAAAAGAACCAGCAGCCCGGCCAGGGGCACGCACAGAATCAGCGAGAGCAGGTGTTCCATATCGGCTGTCCGGTCAAGCCCTCATTCTATCCCAATTGGCATAGAAATGGAGTTGCAGGTCTGATTGGCGCACTGTCCGCCGCCCTAGTCCTTGGGCAGGATGCCGAGCGCGCGCATCTTCTTGTAGAGATTGCTCCGCTCAAGCCCCAGCAGCTCGGCCGTGCGCGTGATGTTGCCGCCCGTTTCGTCCAGTTTTTTCAGGATGTAGCGCCGCTCGGCCTCCTGCCGCACCTCCTGTAGGCTGGCCGGCCGCTCGCGCGCCCGCTCGGCCGCGCGCCGGCTGGAGGGCAGCGGGATGTGGCGCGCGTCGATCCGCGTCTGCGGATAAAGGATCACCAGCCGCTCCATCAGGTTCCTGAGTTCCCGCACGTTGCCGGGCCAGGGATACTCCTGAAGCACCCGGACCGCCTCCGGCGTCAGCTCCTTGCGCTTGCGTCCGTAGGCCCGGGCGAATTCGCGCAGGAAATGTTCGGCCAGCAGCGGAATGTCCTCGACGCGCTCCCGCAGCGGCGGCACCTCGAACGGGATCACGTTGAGCCGGTAGAAGAGGTCCTCGCGGAAATTGCCTTTCTCGATCTCCTCCTCGAGATTCTTGTTTGTCGAGGCGATCACCCGCACGTCCACCTGCACCGGTTCGCTGGCGCCCACCGGCTCGATGCGCTGCTCGTCGAGCACGCGCAGCAGCTTGGCCTGCATCCGCAGGCTCATGTCGCCCACCTCGTCGAGGAACAGCGTGCCCCCGTCGGCCTTCTCGAACTTGCCGATCTTCGGCCCCGCCCCCGGCACGGCGCCGGCGCGCTGCCCGAACAGCTCCGCCTCGATCAGGTCGTCTGGCAGCGCCGCGCAGTTGACTTCGACGAACGGCCCGTCGGCGCGCGCGCTCTGGGCATGGATGGCGTGCGCCACCAGCTCCTTGCCGGTGCCGCTCTCGCCGTAGATCAGCACCCGCCCATTGGTGCCCGCCATGAGCGCGATCTGCTGCCGCAGCGCCTTGATCGGCACGCTCTCGCCGATCAGCTCCGGCCGCGGCCGCACCGCCTGCCGCAGTTCGCGGACCTCCAGCTCCAGCCGCCGCTGTTCGAGCGCGTTGCGCAGCACCACCAGCACCTTCTCGATCGTCAGCGGCTTTTCGAGGAAATCAAAGGCGCCCAGCTTCGTCGCCCGCACTGCGCTCTCGATGCTTCCGTGGCCGCTGATCATGATGAAGACCGGCGCGCCTGGCGGCGGGTTGTCGCGCACCCGTTCGAGCACCGCAAGTCCGTCCATGCCAGGCAGCCACACGTCCAGCAGCACCGCCTCGTAGCCGCCGCTGGCCAGCTCGGCCAGGCACTCCTCGCCGGTGGCCACCGCGCAGACATCGAACCCCTCGTCCTCGAGAATTCCGCCCAGCGACTCGCGGATGCCCGGCTCGTCGTCGACAATCAGGATGCGCGGGTGCGTCATGAGTGGACTTCCGCCGTGCGGACGCCGGCCTCCTGCGCGGACGCGGCTGGCAATTCGATGATAAACCGCGCGCCCTGGGGCGTGTTGTCTTCCACCCGGATCTGCGCGTGGTGCTCGGCCACGATGTGACTGACAATGGCCAGCCCCAGCCCCGTGCCCCGCTTCTTGGTGCTGAAATACGGCAGGAACAGCTTCTCCTTGTCCTCGGTGGAAATGCCGCAGCCGGTGTCGGCGACCTCCACTTCGACGATGTCGCCCGGCAGCGGACGCGTCTCCAGCAGCAGCTCCCGCACCGGCGAATCGCTCATTGCCTCGGCGGCATTGTCGATCAGGTTCACCAGCGCGCGCTTGAACTGTTCGCGGTCCAGCGCCACCGGCGGCAGCGCCTCCTCCAGCCGCAGCCGCACCGCAATGCCTTCCAGCCGCCCCTCGAACACGCTCAGCGCCTCTTTCACCACCTGATTCACGTCGGCCGGCTCAAGCTGCGCCGCCGGAAAGCGCGCAAACTGTGAGAAGGCGTCCACCAGGTTCTTCACGCTGTCCACTTCGCGGCGGATCGTCGCGCAACAGTCCGCGATGATGCGCCGCACCTCGGGCGGCGGCGGGTTCTTCTCCACCTGGCGAAGGATCCGCTCCGCGCTCAACGCGATCGGCGTGATCGGGTTCTTCAGTTCATGGGCGATGCGGCGCGCCACCTCGTGCCAGGCGGCCGCGCGCTGGGCGCGCAGGATGTCGGTCGTATCCTCCACCACCAGCACGAACCCGGACGTCGTCGATGCCTCCAGCGCCGCCACGGTCAGCGACAGGTGTCGCGTCCCCTGGGGCGTGTCCACCTCAAACTGCCGCGACGCCGAACCCGTCCTTCGCGCCCGCTTCAGCAGCCTGAGAAATTCGCCCGCGCGGCCGCCCGGAATCAGGCCGGTCAGCTTCACGCCCGGCTCGATCGGTTGCTCCGGCAGGATTCTCCTCATCGCGCTATTTACCAGCAGCACCGTCATGTCGTGGCTCAGGCTGATGACGCCCGAAGGGATGCTCTCCAGCACCGCTTCGATGAATCGCCGCCGGCGCTCCAGCTCGTCGCGGTTCGCTTCCAGGTCTTCGGTCATTTCATTGAACGCGCGCACCAGCGTCGCCAGCTCGTCGGTCGCCGCCACGCGCACGCGCCAGGCGAGATTGCCGGCCCGCACCGCCCGCGCCGCATCGAGCAGAGCCGTCACCGGCCCGGTGATCTGCCGGGCCAGAAACAGGGCCACCCAGACGGCCACGAACAGCACGAACAGCGTGATCAGAAACAGCAGTTGCAGGTAGAACGTCCGCATCTCCTTCCGGCTGGCCGCCAGCCGGTCGTAGTCGCGCACCTGCTGCTGGATCTCCGCCTCGCGGGCCGCCAGATCCACTGGCATCCGCATCCGCACCACCACCTGCCCGCCCGCCACCGGCGCCGCCGCCGTCACCTCGGGCCCCTTCTCGCCTTCCGTGTGGCTCTGGCAGATGGCGAGCTGGCCGCCATCGGGACGGGCAAAGTGGATCTCCTCGGCCCCCGCCAGCTCGCACGCTTTCGAGAAAAACTCCACCGGCGTGCCGCTGCCAGAGAGGAACTCGCGAAACATGGCGCTGTCGGCCAGCCATCGCGCGGCCACCGCGGCCCGACGCCGCGCTTCCGCCTCCATCGCGCCGCCGATGTCGGCCAGGTTCAGCTTGATCCGCTCCGCCGGCCGGCTGAACCACTTGTCCAGGTTCCGGTTCAGCACCTCCACGCTCCACAGGAACAGAAACACCGTCGGCAGGAACACAAGCCCCAGCGCCCCGACGAGGATTTTCGTCCGGATGCGCGTCCCTTCCACCCCCGCCCGCCGCGCAAAATAGAGCTTCACCGCGTCGCGGAAAAGGATGAACCCGAGCAGCACGGTGAGCAGAAAAATCACCGTGGACAGCGCCCAGAAAACATAGGTCTGCTCGGGCGTCTGCGGGCCGTAATCGCCCACCGTAAACGACCCCTGCCACACGATCAGCCCCACCAGGACCGACAATGCGGTCAGCCCTCCCCAAAATCGAAACCGCTGACTCTTCGCCATATGCCGGGGCTGCGCTTTCCATCATAGGAAGGTTTCGATCCCCGTGGAAGTTCCGGCGCGGCATCCATCGCTCTGGGCCGGCCATCTCTGGCTCACCCGCTCTTGCACAGCTCGTTCGCCGGCCGATCGTGCCCATCGGATGCTCCCCGCCATGAGGCCGTCTCTTTGCATGCTGCCTGGCGTGAGAGCCTCATTGGCCCGTGTCGGCGCCGGCAACGTGTACCTCGGCATCCCCTGCACCAGCTCGCCTGGCAACCAGGGAACGTGCACGGCGAGGCTGCTGGCCAACCAGGGCTACAGCAACATCAACATGAGGAACGGCAAGGGCTTCTCCCACTATCACGCGATGAACTTCCGCGCCCAGATGCAGGACATCGCCCGCACCGGCCTTACGCTGACCTCCAACTACACCTGGAGCCACGCCATCGATAACCTGTCGTCCACCTTCTCCGAGTCGGCCAACAACTACAACCTCGGCCTGCTCGACCCCTTCAACCCGAAACTGGACAAGGGCGACGCCGACTTCGACATCCACAACCGCTGGGCGATGAGCGCCATCTGGAGCGTGCCCTTCGGCAAGTCACTCAAGGGGGCCGCAAAGCACATCCTCGATGGCTGGCAGGTGGCCCCCATCGTGACCGTCCGCAGCGGCGCCCCCTACTCGATCTTCGACGTGTTCAATTCGCCCAACGGCATCTACCCGCGGGTCATGCTGCTCGGGCCCTCCTCCAAAATGGGCAACGCGGGCAACATCCCCACGGGCACGCCGAACGTGAACATCTACCACGACCTGACCAAGCTGAACATCTACACCGACTATGCCCACCCCATCACCGGCACGGCAGAGTTCGGCCCCTACCCGCCGATGATGACCGGCCGCAACGTCTTCCGGACGCCGGGTGCCTGGAACATCGACCTGGGCGTCTACAAGAACAACCGATGGACCGAGCGGCTCAGCACGCAGCTCCGCTTCGAGATGTACAATGCCATGAACCACGCGAACCTGTACGTCGATACCGGCAACGCGGACGATTCGCTCGACTACATCTCCTCTTACCGGAGCGGCAATCGTAACATCCAGCTCGCGCTGAAGTTCATCTTCTGACGCGCTTCCCTGCCGCCGGGCCCTGGCGCCCGGCGCGCCGAAGCTTCAACCCGGCAAGCCGCCCAAACGGCGGCTTGCCGGCCGCTTCGTTTTTACGCCTATCCTCCACAGTCTGCTTCTGAGCCGCGACTCGAGCCAGCCCGCCGGGCGCGAGCGGAAAGAGTCCCGTGACCCTTCGGGATTTTAGCCAACACGAGAATCGTCGCAGGCGGTGCGGTCCTGCATTGGCCGCCCGTCTTCGGGCGTTGCTCGTCCCTCACTCGCGGCGCTGTCAGGCCGCCCCTTTCGTCCCCTTCATCCAGCGGACGCGGGGCTTGCGGGCGGCGGCGACTTCATCGACACGGGAGACGCGCGTTGAGTGCGGCGCCGATTTCACGAGTTCCGGATTCTCTTCCACCTCTCTGGCGATGGCGATCAGCGCATCGCAGAAGGCGTCGAGCTCTTCCTTCGGCTCGGTTTCGGTGGGCTCGATCATCATCGCCCCATGCACGATGAGCGGGAAGCTGACCGTGTAGGGGTGGAACCCGTAATCCAGCAGGCGCTTGGCAATGTCGCCCGTGCGCACGCCATGCTTTGCCTGGCGTGCGTCGCTGAAGACACACTCGTGCATGGAGCGCGATGGGTAGGCGATCTGGTAGTACGGCTCCAGCCGCGCCCGGACATAGTTGGCGTTCAGCAGTGCGTCAAGCGTGGCGCGCCGCAGGCCCTCACCGCCGTGGGCCAGGATGTAGGCCAGCGCGCGGATCATCACGCCGAAGTTGCCGTAAAAGGCGCGGACGCGGCCGATCGACTGCGGCCTGTCATAGTCCCAGCGCCACAGGCGGCCGTCATGGCGGAGCCGCGGCACCGGGAGAAACGGAGCGAGATGCGGCTTGACGCCGACCGCTCCGGCGCCAGGGCCGCCACCGCCGTGCGGCGTGGAAAAGGTCTTGTGCAGGTTGGCGTGGAGCACATCGACGCCAAAATCGCCTGGCCGCGCCACGCCGACCAGCGCATTCAGGTTCGCGCCGTCCATGTACAACTGCGCCCCTTTGGCGTGAAGAATTTCGGCGATCTGCTCGATATATTCCTCGAACACGCCCAGCGTGTTCGGGTTGGTGATCATCAGCGCGGCGACGTCTTCGTTGACGGCCGCGGCGACGGCCGCCGGATCCGTCATGCCGTGCTCGTTCGAGGCGAGCGTCTTCACCTCATAGCCGGCGATGACCGCGGTGGCGGGGTTGGTGCCGTGCGCCGAGTCCGGCACCAGCACGACCCTGCGCGGATTGCCCTGCGAGGCCAGCCAGGCGCGGATCAGCATGATGCCGGTGTATTCGCCGTGCGCGCCCGCCGCCGGCTGTAAGGTCACCTCGGCCATGCCGAAGATTTCGGCCAGATACTGCTCCAGGGTGGCGATGATCTCCATTGCGCCCTGGCTGAGCTCTTCCGGCTGGTAAGGATGGGCCCAGGCCAGCGGCTCGATCCGCGCCACCGCCTCATTGATCCGCGGGTTGTACTTCATGGTGCAGGAACCCAGCGGAAACATGCCGAGATCGATGGCGTAATTCCAGGTGGAAAGCCGCGTGAAATGGCGCAGAACCTCGACTTCGCTCAGCTCGGGAAAATCTTCGATTTCCCGGCGCACATTTTCCGCGCCAAGCGCTTCTTCGGGGCTGGCTTCCGGCACGTCGAGCGGAGGGAGCTGATAGCCCCGCTTGCCGGGCCGCGACAGCTCGAACAGAAGAGGCTCGTTCTGCGTAGGATGCGGCCGCACTTTTCCCAGTGTCCTCGGCATCAGCCCAGCACCTCCTTCATCGCGTCCATGTCCTCGCGCCGGTTCATTTCGGTGGCGCAGACGAGGAGCGAGTCGGCCAGCTCCGGGAAGAATCGGCCGAGCGCCACCCCGCCGAGAATTTTTTTCTCGAGCAGCTTTTCCAGCGCCTGTTGCGGCGTCAGGCGCCGCGGTTTTACCACAAATTCATTGAAGAATTTCCCACTGAATTTCCGCTCCAGGCCATCGGCCAGGTAATGCGCCTTCGAAACGTTCTGCGCGGCGAGCTCTCGCAGGCCCTGTTTGCCGTACAGGCTCATGAAGACGGTGGCCATCAGCGCCACGAGCGCCTGGTTGGTGCAGATGTTGGAGGTGGCCTTCTCGCGGCGGATGTGCTGTTCGCGGGTGGACAGCGTCAGGCAGAAGGCGCGGTTACCGTCCTGGTCCGTCGTCTCTCCGGCCAGCCGGCCGGGAATCTGGCGGATGAATTTCTCCTTCGCCGCGATGACGCCGGCGAAGGGCCCGCCGTAAGAGGGGCTGATGGCGAACGACTGGAGCTCGCCGGCCACAATGTCGGCGTCCCGCGGCGGCTCGAGCAACCCGAGGGAAACGGCTTCCGTGAAGACGGCGACCAGCAGCGCCCCGCGCCGGTGGGCGATCTCCGCCGCGGCCTTCACATTCTCGATCACGCCGAAAAAGTTGGGCGATTGCAGGATCACGCATGCCGTCTGATCGTCGAGCGCCTGTTCGAGGGCGTTGAGATCGGCCTGTCCGGTTTCCGGGTCATAGGGGAACCCAACCACCGTCATGCGCGCGTTGTGCGCCGCCGTGTCGAGCACCTGGCGGTATTCGGGATGGAGATTGGCCGGCGCGAGGAAGCGGGAACGCCCGGTGATGCGGTAGGCCATCATCGCCGCTTCTGCCACGGCCGTGGAGCCGTCATACATGGAGGCGTTGGCGACCTCCATGCCGGTGAGCTGGCAGATGAGCGTCTGAAATTCGAAAATGGACTGGAGCGTGCCCTGCGCGTACTCGGCCTGATAGGGCGTATACGAGGTGAGAAATTCGCCGCGCTGGGCGATCACGTCGCACAGCACGGGCCGGTAATGCGCGTAGACGCCGGCGCCGAGAAACGAGGCATAACCGTGCGCCATTTTTTCCGCCTGGCCGCGGAAATACGCCATGATTTCGTATTCCGACGTGCCGGGCGGGATCTTCAGGGGTTCGCGGATCAGCGCATTTTCGGGAACGTGCCGGTAGAGGTCTTCTAACGAGGAAAGGCCGCAGGTGGCGAGCATGGCCTGCCTGTCGGCATCGGAGTTCGGTAAGTATCTCAAGGATCAGGCCCCCGGAAACCACCATTCTATCCGAGCGGCGGGCAGCGGTTCCCCGCGTGCGGGACGGCAACAGGCGGACCGCCGTGCGCGGCCTCAGATGCCTCCCCCGGGAGGTGCGGGAGCCGGCCGACGGGGGCGCTTTCGATGTGGCCCGTTCAGGCGCGACGCCGGATCGGCGGCAAAGGGCAGGTCGGACTGCGCTCGCCGTGGTGTTCAGGTGCCAAGATACGCCTGATAATCCGCAGCCGACAGCAGGCCGTCGAGTTCGGCCGGGTTGCTGAGGCGGATCCGGACGAGCCAGGCCGCGCCGTGGGGGTCCTCGTTCAGTTTTTCAGGCGCGGTGGCGAGCAGTTCATTCACTTCGACGACCTCGCCGGAGACGGGAGAATAGATGTCGCTGACCGCCTTGACGCTTTCCACCGAGCCGAGCGGCTTGCCCGCTTCGACGGCCGTGCCGGGCTTCGGCAGGTCGACGTAGACGATGTCGCCGAGCTCTTTCTGGGCGTGGTCGGTGATGCCCACCGTTCCAATGCCGCCCTCCACCTGGATCCATTCGTGCTCTTTCGTATAACGGAAGTTTTCTGGATAGCTCATTTCGGCCGCCGATAAAAGGGGATGGGGACGGTGACCGCCTCGACGGGCTGCTCACGCACGACAACCTCAATGGCTGTGCCCGGACGGGCGAGCTCCGCAGGCAGGTAACACATCCCGATGTTTTTGTTCAGCGTCGGCGCGGGGCCGCCGGAGGTGACCCAGCCGGCAGGCCGGCCGCCGACGCGGACTTCATAGCCGTCGCGGCCAATGCCGCGGCCGCGCATCTCAAATCCGATCAGTTTCCGGCGCACGCCAGCAGCCTTCTGCCGCTCCAGCCGCGCGCGTCCGCAAAAATCGCCCTTGTCCCACTTGACGATCCATTCGAGCCCCGCCTCGAGCGGCGTGATGGAGGCATCGATTTCGTGGCCGTACAGAGCCATCCCCGCCTCCATGCGCAGCGTGTTGCGCGCCCCAAGCCCGCAGGGCCGAAGCCCCGCGTCGCGGCCCGCGTCAAGCAGCGCCTGCCAGATCGCGGCGGCGTCGGCGGGCGCGATGTAAAGCTCAAAGCCGTCTTCGCCGGTGTAGCCGGTGCGGGCGATGCGCGCAGGGCGGCCGCCGACTTCGCCGTCGCGGAAGCGATAGTAGCGGATGGAAGCCAGCTCCACCGGGGTCAGCTTCTGAAGGATCTCCGCCGCGCGCGGCCCCTGGATGGCGAGCTGCGCGTAGTCGGCGCCGCGGTTTTCCACCGTGCAGTTCCAGCGGTTCTGCGAGTGGATGTGTTCGAAGTCCTTGTCCTGATTGGACGCGTTGACGCAGAGGAAATAGTGATTCGCGGCCACGCGGTGGACGAGGATGTCGTCGACGAAACCGCCGTGCTCGTACAACAGCCCGGAGTACTGCGCCTGGCCGTCGGCGAGGCGGGCGGCGTCGTTGGTCGTCACCCACTGGACGAGCTGAAGCGCTTCGGGCCCGCGGATCTCGATCTCGCCCATGTGGCTGACGTCGAACAGCCCGGCGGCGGTGCGCACGGCGCGGTGCTCGTCGAGAATGCCAGTGTATTGCAGCGGCATCTCCCAGCCGCCAAAATCGACCATCTTCGCGCCCGCGGCGCGGTGGAGGGCGGCCAGCGGGATCTGCTTTAGCATGGCGAATTTAGCCTACCACACCCGCGGGCAGGCAGGCGTCGGCCGGGCGGCTGTCGGATGGCGCGCGCAGCTGCAATCGAGTTGCTCGCAAATGATTGTAATTAAAGATGTTGTCGTCCGAACCGCGCTCCGGTTACAATGCGGATGTCCGACAACAGCCATTCCGGTTGGCATTGACAGAAGGAGGCACGATGAAGGGCGACCCGAAGGTTCTCGAGTTCTTGCAGGAAGTCCTCACCGCCGAGCTGACGGCAATCAACCAGTATTTTCTCCATGCCGAGATGATGGAGAACTGGGGCTATGAGCGGCTGGCCAAGATCACAAAGAAGGAATCCATCGAGGAGATGCGGCACGCCGAGGCGCTGCTGCACCGGATGCTGTACCTGGACGGCGCGCCGAACATGGCGAAGCTGTTCCCGCTGCGGATCGGGCAGAACGTGAAGCAAATGCTGGAAAACGACCTGGCGCTGGAATACGAAGCGGTCCCGCGGCTGAACAAGGCGATCCAGGCGGCCGTGGAAGCCGGCGACAATGGTTCGCGCGACCTGTTCGAGTCCATTCTGAAAGACGAGGAGCACCACATCGATTTCCTCGAAGCCCAGCTTCACATGATTCAGGAAGTGGGCTACGAAAACTACCTGGCCGAACAGATCAAGGACGGCGAGTAGGCTCCCACACCACTGGCGATCACCGCCCGGCGCCTCCGGAACCGGCGTTCCGGAGGCGCCGGGCTTTTTTCTGCCGCGCCGCACGCCGCCCTGGCGCTCTTTAGAATGGGAGAACCGGACTGCGATGACGACACGAAGGCACTTTCTGTCCCATGCGGCAGGGCTGGCGCTGGCTGTAGCGCGGCCCGCGCGCGCTTCCTGGCGGGCGCCGGCGGGCGCATTGGCAGTGAAGCAGCGGCTGGAGCGGCTGCGCGTGGTAGGCAGCGTGCTGATGATCGCCGCCCATCCCGACGATGAAAACACGGCGTTGCTGGCCTGGTGCGCGCAGGGCCGGAAGCTGCGCACCGGGTATCTGTCGCTGACTCGCGGCGAAGGCGGGCAGAACCTGATCGGTACCGAACAGGGCGAATTGCTCGGGGTGATCCGCACGCAGGAGCTGCTGGCGGCGCGCCGCATCGACGGAGCCGAACAGTTCTTCACGCGGGCGATCGACTTCGGCTTTTCAAAGACGGCCGACGAAGCGCTGGCCAAGTGGGGCCGCGAGCAGGTGCTGGCCGATGTCGTCTGGGTGATCCGCCGGTTCCGGCCGGACGTCGTGGTGCTGCGCTTTTCCGGCACGCCGCGCGACGGACACGGGCATCATCAGGCGTCGGCGATCCTCGGCCGCGAAGCGTTCCGGCTGGCTGGCGACGAGAAAGCCTTCCCGGACCAGTTGAAGCATGCGCAGCCGTGGCGGCCGCGGCGGCTGTTCTGGAACACGTTCTCCTTCACCCGCCAGCAGGAGGCCGAAGCGGAAAAGATGCCGCAGCGGCTGATGATCGACACGGGCGAATACGATCCGCTGCTGGGGATGAGCTATGGCGAGATCGCCGGGCTGAGCCGCAGCCAGCACCGCAGCCAGGGCATGGGCGCGCCGGAGCGGCGCGGCCCGGCGCCGAATTATCTGATTCTGTACGACGGCGACCCGGCGCACGGGGATCCCTTTGAAGGAATCGACACGAGCTGGAACCGCGTGCCCGGCGGCGCGGCCGTGGCGGCAAAGCTCGACGAGGCGGCGGCCGCCTTTTCCGTGGACGCGCCGGAGCGCGTGATCGGGCCGCTCATGGAGGCGCGCCGGCTGATGGAGAGGATCGACCATCCGGACGTCCGCCAGAAGCTCGAAGAACTGGACGAAACGGTGGCCCTGGCGGCTGGCCTGTGGGTGGACGTGAGCGCATCGCACGCGGCGGCGGCACCGGGCGGTTCGGTCACGCTCAACCTGTCGGCGCTCAACCGGTCGAGGCTGCCGGCGCGGCTGGAGCGGGTCGAGCTCAAGGGGCTGGCCGGCGCGCCACAGTTTGGCCAGGCCGAGCTGGGTTACAACCGCCTGCACACACAGAGGGCGGCGCTGCGCGTGCCCGATGACGCGCCGCTGACGCAACCGCTGCAATTGCGGCATCCGCCGAAGGGCAACCTGTATGGGATCTCCAGCCTGGCCGAAATCGGGCCGGCGGAGGCGGATCCGGTGCTGGCGGCCGTGTTCCGCGTCTCGATTGCCGCGGGCTCCATCGAGCTGAAGCGGCCGGTGGAACACCGCTACGTGGACCGCGTGCGCGGCGAGCTGACGCGGCCGTTCGTCCTTGTGCCGCCGGTCTCCATCCGCCTCTCGGCGATGCCGCTGCTGTTTCGCACACGCGAGCCGCGCACCGTTCCAGTGGAGGTGCGCGCCACGGCGGGCGCGGCGGCGGGAATCCTGCGCCTTGAGGCACCCGAGGGCTGGCGCGTCGAGCCCGGGCCGCAGCGTTTCGATATTTCCGACGCGGGACAGGCAGCGACGCTCGACTTCCGCCTGACGCCGCCCGAGGCCGGCGCGCGCGGCTGGCTGCGCGCCGCGGCGGAGGCGAACGGGCGCCAGTGGCGTCATCTGGTGACGAACATTGAATACGAGCACATCCCGCCGCAGACCGTGTTGCAGGCGGCCGAAACGAGGCTGCTGCGCGAGGACATCCGGGTCTCTGTCCGCCGGATCGGCTACGTGATGGGCGCGGGCGATCTGGTTCCGGAGGCGCTGCGCGAGCTGGGCTGCGAGGTCTCGATACTGGACGACGCGGAGCTCGCGCACGGCGATCTCTCCGTCTACGACACCATCGTCACCGGCATCCGCGCCTGGAACGTGCGGGCCGGTCTGCGGGCCGCGCACGCGCGCCTGCGCGACTACATGGAGCGCGGGGGCGCCGTTTTGGTGCAGTACAACACGCTGGAAGGCTTCGGGCCGGAGGCGTCGGATTCCGTCCTTCGCAACGTGGGCCCGTATCCGCTGCGCATCGGCCGCAGCCGGGTGACGGTGGAGGAGGCGCCAGTGCGGATGCTCGCGCCCGAACACCCGCTGCTCGTGCGGCCCAACCGCATCACGGCGGCGGATTTTGAGGGCTGGATCCAGGAACGCGCGCTGTACTTTCCGGCCGAGTGGGATCCGCGCTATGAGGCGCTGCTCGAAACGGCCGATCCGGGCGAGCCACCGCAGCGCGGGGGACTGCTGTTTGCGCGCGTCGGCAAAGGCGCCTACATTTACACCTCCTACGCCTGGTGGCGGCAGTTGCCGGCCGGCGTCGCCGGCGCCTGGAGAATTTTCGCCAATCTGGTGAGCGCGGGCCGATGATGCCGGAAGAAGAAAAGCCGCCATTCTGGGGAAGCTGGGGGCGGATTTACGCGGGCGTGATCGCGTATCTCGCACTGCTGATTTTCCTGTTTGACTGGTTTGCGAGGAGCTGGAACCGGTGAGGCCGCTCGACTGGGCCGTGCTCGCGGCGTCGCTGGCGGGCATCGTGTTTTACGGGGTGTGGCGCAGCCGCGGCAGCCGCACTACGTCCGAATATCTCCTGGCCAACCGCACGATGCCGTGGTACGCGATGGCGCTGTCGATCATGGCGACGCAGGCCAGCGCCATCACCTTCATCTCGACCACGGGGCAGAGCTACGTGGACGGGATGCGGTTCGTGCAGATGTATTTCGGCCTGCCGCTGGCGATGGTGCTGATTTCGGCCTTCGCCGTTCCACGCTTCCACCGTGCGGGCGTCTTCACCGCTTACGAGTATCTCGAAAAACGTTTTGACGGCAAGACGCGCGCGCTGGCGAGCGCCATTTTCCTGCTTTCGCGCGGGCTGGCTGTGGGCGTGGCGCTTTCGGCGCCTGCGGTGGTGCTGACGGTGATGCTCGGCTGGCCCAGCCACTGGACGACGCTGGTGATGGGCGTGCTCGTAGTGGCCTACACGGCCAGCGGCGGCATTGCGGCGGTGACGTGGACCGAATTCGTGCAGATGCTGGTGATGACCGCCGGCCTGTTTGCGGCGCTGCTGACGGTGATTCTCCTGCTCCCTGCCGACGTCAGTTTTGCCAGCGCGCTTACGGTGGCGGGCGCGGCCGGGAAGCTGAACGCGGTGGTGTGGCGGTTTGATCCGAATGACCAGTACAACATCTGGAGCGGCCTCATCGGCGGAATGTTTCTCGCGCTGGCCTATTTCGGGTGCGACCAGAGCCAGGTGCAGCGATATCTGACCGGCCGCAGCGTGGCGCAATCGCGGCTGGGACTGCTGTTCAACGGCGTGGCGAAAATCCCCATGCAGTTTTTCATCCTGTTCACCGGCGCGATGGTGTTCGTGTTTTACGTCTACACGCAGCCGCCGCTGATTTTCCAGCCGCAGGCAATGGCGGCGCTCGAGCGGCTGCCGGAGGCCGGGGCCGTGCGCGCCGACTACGACCGCGCGTTCGCGCTGCGGCGGGAAGCGGCCCGGCGGCTGGACATCTCCGCCTTCCGCCTCGCGCAGCAGGAGCTCGACCAGGTGCGGCGGCGGGCGCTCGAAATGGCCGGCGAGGCCACTGGACAAGGGCGGATCAACGACACCAACTATGTTTTTCTGTGGTTCGTCATTCATCAGATTCCGGCGGGCGTCGTAGGGCTGATTCTGGCGGCGATCTTCGCCGCGGCGATGTCGACGATTTCCGCCGAGATCAACTCGCTGGCCACGGTGAGCATGGTGGACGTCTACCGGCGGTTCTTTCGCCGCCAGGCCGACGACGGCCATTACCTGCGGGTGTCGAAATGGCTCACCGTGTTCTGGGGCGCCTATGCGATCGTCACGGCGCTCTATGCGCAGAACCTCGGATCGCTGGTGGAGGCCGTGAACCGGCTGGGTTCGCTGTTTTATGGGACGCTTCTCGGCGTCTTTGTGCTGGCATTTTTCGTGCCGCGGGCGCACGGGACGGCGGCGTTCTGGGCGATGGTGTTCGGCGAGGCGGTCGTGTTTGGCGTATGGCATTTTACTCATGTCGCCTTCCTGTGGCTGAACGTCCTGGGGTGCCTGTGCGTGGTGCTGTTCGGGTGGGCGGCCGGCCGGCGCCGCCGGCCGGAATGAAGAAGGCGGCGCTACAATTCTGAATTGGAAGCTCCACTGGGCCGGTGCCTGGCCTGGTCTTCAAAACCAGCGGGCGGCGCCTGCGCGCCGCTGGTGGGTTCGACTCCCACGAGCTTCCGCCATCCTTTCCCCGTCCGCCCGGAATTATTGCGGAAATTTCACCGGATCAATCCGTTTTCTTCTCCGTTTTTTTTCCGATAAAATATGTGCGGTTCCCGGCGAGGGACAGAAAGGGGCCGCCATGAGTCAGATGGAACGGATTTATGTGATCCACCGGCTTCTGGAAACAAACCGGGCGGTTCCGCTCAGCCGCATCATGGATGAACTGGAAATCAGCCGTGCGACGGCAAAGCGGGACCTGCAATTCATGCGGGACCGGCTTCTGGCGCCCATTGAATATGACCCGGAATTGCGCGGCTACCGCTATGTGGAGGATGGTTCGCCGGAGAGGGCGGACGGCGGCGCGCCGCAGCGCTACCAGTTGCCGGGCGTCTGGCTCACGTCAGGAGAGATGACCGCGCTGCTGTTGCTGCGCGATTTTGTCGAGCAGCTCGATTCGCGGCTGCTGGCCGACGCGCTCGGGCCGGCGCTGAAAAAGATCGAGTCCCTGCTGAATGCAGGCAAGGTGAAGCAGAAGGACATCCGGAGGCGTTTCCGGCTGATGGTGGCGCGTCACCGGCCTGTGAACGACCAGATTTTTCGCATCGTGAGCACAGCGGTGCTCCAGCAGAAAAAACTCGGGCTGCTCTATTTCAGCCGCTCGCGGGGTGAAATCCTGGAGCGGGTCGTGAGTCCGCAGCGGCTCATCTGGTACAACGCCAACTGGTATCTGGACGCCTGGTGCCATCTGCGCGAGGATTTCCGCAGCTTTGCCCTGGACGCAATCCGCGGCGCGACGCTGCTCAGGGAGAAGGCGGAGGAATATCCGCAGGATCTGCTGGACCGCCGGCTGGGAGCGGGCTACGGGATCTTCGCCGGCGAGCCGGACAAGGTGGCGGTATTGCGGTTCCGGCTGCCCGCGTCGCGGTGGATCGAGCGGGAAGAATGGCATCCGAAGCAGCGGCTGACCCCGCTGGCCGGCAACGAGGTGCGGCTGGAGGTGCCGTATTCGGATTCCCGCGAACTGGTGCAGGACATTCTGCGCTTCATGCCGGACGTGGTGGTGGAAGCGCCGGACTCGCTCCGGGAGCAGGTCATCGAGTGTCTGGAGGGAGGGCTGGCGGCCCAGCATGCCGAGCAGCGCAAGCCGGCGGCGAGCGCCCAGCAGATGTCAACAGGATGATTTTTCCCGGCCCAGGCTCTCCGGGTGAGCCACCTCCTCCCGCATGATGGAAACAACGGGGGAGGACATCGGAGGAGACGGCGGCCGGGGCCGGCGGCCTGCGCCGGGGGTGGCTCCCTGTCCCAGGGCGTGCCGCCGCCCCGCCGCGGTTTTCTCGCGCGGAAGGAGTCCAGAACATGGCAGTGCGGTTCCTGCACACGGCGGATTGGCAGATCGGAATGAACGCGGCGCACGCCGGCGCGGCCGCCGGACGGGTGCGGGAGGCGCGCCTGGAAACGGCCGGGCGGCTGGCGGAGCTGGCCCGAGCCGAGCGCGTGGACTTTGCCATCCTTGCCGGCGACACCTTCGAAAGCAATGCGGTGTCGTTGGACGAGATCGACCGGACGGCGCGGGTACTGGGCCAGTTTCCCTGTCCGGTGTTCGTGCTGCCGGGCAATCATGATCCGTTCGAGCCCGGCTCGGTGTGGGAGAGGCCGGTGTGGCGGACGCTTCCAAATGTTCGGATCCTCGTCCGCTCCGAGCCGGTCGAGGCGGGCGAAGCGGTGCTGTTCCCCTGCCCGCTGACGGCGCGATGGGGCGGCAGCGACCCGACGGCGTGGATCCCGGCCGGAACGCACGAGGATCGAATCCGCGTGGGCGTGGCGCACGGAACGCTTGAGTCCGTGCCCGGCGCCGAACGTGCGCATCCGATATCGGCCGACGCCGCATGGGCGCGGCGGCTGGACTATCTCGCCCTCGGCGACTGGCACTCGCAGCGCATCTACGGGGACGCGGAGCGGGGCCATCGCATGGCCTACAGCGGCACGCCCGAGCCTACCCGTTTCGGCGAGGATGCGAGCGGCCGGGTGTTGTTCGTGGAAATCGACGGGCCACGCGGCCTGCCCCGGCTGCGCAGCGTGGAGACGGGCCGGCTCCTCTGGAGGAAGCGCGAATGCGAAATCGCGCATCCGGGGCAGTTGGCGGAGGTCCTGAAAGAGCTCGAAGCCCTTCGGGGGCCGGATGTGCTGCTCGATTTGCGCCTTGACGGGACGCTGCTGCCCGAAGACGCGGAGACGCTGGAGGCAATCCGGCGGCTGGAGACGGAATTCCTGCTGTTGCGCGTGGACGACAGCGGGCTGGTTCCGGTGCTGGTTGTCGACGAGATCCGGGACCCCATCGTGCGGGAAGCGCTCGAGCGGCTGAATCGGAAGGCGCAGGAAGAGCCGGAGGCTGGCGCCGCGCGGCTGGCCGTGCGGATGCTGATGCGGCTGGCAAGAGGAGCGGGGGCGTGATCGTTCACTCGGTCGAGTTGGAGAAATTCGGCCGGTTTGTCCAACCGGCACGGTTCCGCTTCGCTGCGGAGCGCCCGAACCTGATCAGCGGGCCGAACGGGAGCGGAAAGTCAACCCTGCTGGCGGCGCTGTCGGCGGCGTTCGTGATTCCGTATCGCTCCACCCGGGAGGATATTCGCAACTGGCAGCCTTGGGGGCGGGAGCTGGCCCCCAGGGTCACCGTGGAGTTTGAAAGCGGCGGACGGCGCTACCGGCTGACCAAGGTCTTCCTACAGGCCTCTGCCGCGACGCTTGAGGAAGAACGGGCGGACGGCTTCGCTCTGGTGGCCGAAGGCGACGCGGTGGAGCAAAGACTGCCGGCGTTTCTGGGCGGCCGGGAGAGGTCCGGCGTGGATCCCAGGACGCGGCACTGGCTGCTGGCGGGCGTTCTCTGGGTGCCGCAAAACCGGCTTGCGGCCACCGAGGTGGATGGCAGCGTTCAGGACGCAGTGAGGGCAGCGTTGGGGGCGCAGACGCGCAGCCAGGCGCTCGAGCGCATCGAGGCGGATATCCGGAGGATTTACGAGCGGGACTGGACACCGACCGGGCAGCCAAAGCAGGCCTCCCCGGTCTCCGTGCTGTCGAAGGAGGTTGAGGAGCTAAGCAAAGAGTTGGCGCAACTCCGCGCCCGGCTGGCCGAACTGGACGCGCTGCGGGACCGCATCCGCGCCCTCGAGCAGGAATCCGCGGCACTCGAGTCCGAGCAGGCGCGCCTCGAAGAGGAAGCAAAGCGCCTGCAAGTCGAAGTCCAGAAACGCCGCGAGGCGGCCGCAGAGGTCGAGAGACTGACACTTGAACGCGATAAGGCGGGAGCCGAGTTCGGCCGTCTGACGCAGATCCTTCAGGCACGAACGACACTGAGCCGACAGCGCGCCGAGGCGCAGGAGCGCCTCGCGGCCCTGGAGGAGGAAAGCCGGAAAGCGGCCCAGGCGCTGGAGGAGGCGGAAGCGGTCTACCACAGGCTTCAGACCGATCTCCACCTCAGGATCGCCGGCGCGGAGAAAGAACTCTACGAACTCAAGGCGCCCTCGGCCGAAACCCTCGATCGTCTGGAGGCGCTGGATCGCCGCCGCCGCGAACTGGCGGCGCGACTGGAAAGCGCCCTGCTGCATGCCGAGATCGTCCCCGAAGACGGCGGCCAGGTGGAGGTGCTCGAGGGCGAGCCACGGGGCGTCGTCGTGCTGCGCAGCCATGAGACGGCCCGGATCAGCGGCTCGCCGCGCATTGAGCTGCGCATCCCGGGCTTCGGCCGGCTGCGGCTGACCGGGCCGGCCGAGTCCGCCGCCCAGTTGCGGACCCAGCTGGAACAACTGGAGGCGGACTGGGCGAGAATCGTAGAACCGCTTAGCGCTGACAGCCTGGAGGAGTTGCGACAGCGCCGCCAACAGGCCAATGACCTGCTGGTGCGGCTGGACGGCTGGCGCATGGCCCTGCGCACCCACGAACAGGGCAGGAGCGCCGAGGCGGTGGCTCGCGAGGCGGCGCGCCGCCGATGCGAGGACGTGGGCCGCCAGATCGAGGAGCGCCGCCGGGAACTCGCACGGCTGGAGGAAGGAGCGCGGCAGTTGGCGGCAGAAACGCGGACGGATGCCGAGATCCAGAAAGCCCTGGATGGCCTGTCACTGGAGATCCACGGTCTCAGGCAGGCCCTGGTGCAGGCTGAAGCCGGGCTCGCCGCCTTCCCGCCGGAGCTGGAGACGCGGCTGGAAGGCGCACGGCAGGCCGCGGAGGCGACTGCCCGGCGCCTGCGGGAGGCCAGTGCCGCGCTCGAACAGGCCCGCTACGATCTGGCCGGCCTCCAGGGCCAGGCGATCTACACGGCCATTGCCGGGAAGAGCGCACTGCTCGAGCAAAAAGAGCGCGAGCTCGCCAGGGCGCGCCTGGAGGCCGATGCCTCGAAACTCCTCAAGCACACGCTGGAGACCGTTCAGGCGGAGATCCAGCAGCGGGTGCTGCCCCGGGTGGAGGATCGCGCGGCGGCCATCCTGAGCCAGATCACTGGCGGCTTCGCCGAACGGCTCTCGCTCGCGCCGGACACATGGACACCGGCGCAAGTCCGGCCTGCCACGGCGGCGATCGACGTGGCGCCCGAGCGCATCTCCGGCGGGGAACTCGAGCAATTGCACCTGGCGGTGCGGCTGGCGCTGGCGGAGATGTTGACGGAAATGGAGCCGTTCCCGGTGGTGCTGGATGACGCGCTGCTGGCCACCGATGACGAAAGGCTCGGGCGGATCCTGCGCCGCATGGAGGAGCTTCAGGGGCGGGTGCAGTGGTTGATTCTCACCTGCCACCCGGAGCGTTTTGCGGCGCTGGCCGCGGCGCACCGGATCTGGCTGGAGGACCGGGGTGCCGCCGCCTGAGTCGGGCCCGTGGACGCACGAAGAGGCTCGGGCGCTCAAGCGCCCGGGCCTCTTCCGGCACAGAAGCCTGATTCGATTTCAGCTCAGGTTCAGCTCAGGCGGCGGCGCAGCAGACCGAGGCCGAGCAGCCCCGCGCCGATGAGAGCATAGGTGCCCGGTTCGGGAACGGGCTGAACCTCCGCGTCAAAACTGCTATTGGTGGCGCCGTCGTGGTGAATGACCACCTTGATACCCACCTGGTAATCCTCGTCAGGGTCAGCGAACGGAAAGCTGGTGGAGCCGCTGAAAGCGGTGGATCCAACAGGGTTAAACGGGCCAAGCTGGACGTCTTCACAGTTGCCCAGCGTCACGCCGGCGCAGGCATAGGCCGTCACGGTGCCGTTGGTTGTGCCGCCGATGTTGAACAGGAAACCCGGAGGCGGGGGAGACGTGAAGCCGCCCTGAGTCAGCAGAAGGGTGAGGGTTCCGGCTCCGCTGGATACGTTGACACTGTTTAGATCCAGGATCGGCCACGAAGGACTTCCGAGAACCGGATAGCCCACGCCGGTGGTTACGTTTACGATCCAGACGCCCAAGCTCCCGCTCCAGGTTACCGCACCATTGGTACCATTAATATCTCCCATCCCGCCATCCTGGACAGTGACGGTGTTGCTCCCGTCGGTCAGGGTCAAGGTCAAAGGTGTTCCCCACGCTGGCGCCGCCGCCAACGCCAGTGCCGCAACCGCCGCGGCCGCCATCGATCTGAATTGCATAAGTGTTCCTCCTCGTTGTCTATGCGAAGCTCCGCACCCCTAAAGCTTGCGCTGCGCATCTGCGCAAACCAATGCCACTTCGTTCTAGAACGCTTCCTTTCGGCGGCCGCTTTCTGGCCCAAAAAAGGCGCGCGGCCGCTAGAATGCTCTTTGTTTTGTGCGTCTTGTGGGGCGCAGCGGGACTAGTACCAAGGGATCGAATCCTGGCGGGCCGAGGCGTGGTTCCAGCCGAAAATCATCCCCTGAAAGATCACGCTGTTCGGAGACGCAACTGAAGCTCGCCCGCCAGGTCGAGCGCAAGGAGCGGACATTCGCGCACCCTCCGGCGGTGTTGACGAGGGTGCTTTTCGAAACAGAGCGGACTTGGCAATGCTGGAGAACTGGGGGATTCGGCGGAGGGTTGGTTGCGGGGGGTGGATTTGAACCACCGACCTTTGGGTTATGAGCCCAACGAGCTACCTGGCTGCTCCACCCCGCAATTGCATCTTAGCAATTCGATGCCAGCCGCGCAAGAGGTCCGCTGGAGCAAAGCACACGCCGAAGACCGCACCGCCACGCGCCTTGGGCTTTCGCCGTGGCCTGCTTGGGCGGGCGTCCCGGATCAGCCAGCCAGCCACACAGGCCGTTTTCGCAACGGCGCCTTCCCGCCTCCCACGCGCGGGGAAATCCTCTGGCGAAGGGAAAAACCGGGACAGGCCGCCGACACAGCGGCAACGCGCACGAGTAACAAGGAGGGCGGGGGACGGCGGGGCGGGGAAAGGTGGGTGGGGGGTGCGCCGTCCCCCTCGGGGCGAAAACTCTGGTGCGGTCGAGAGGACTTGAACCTCCACGGGATTGCTCCCGCTAGCACCTCAAGCTAGTGCGTCTGCCAATTCCGCCACGACCGCACTTCCACTGATCATTATACGACGTTCTTTACTTTTTGGCGGGAGTCTGTCCGCCGGGAGCCGGCGTCTGGCCCGGGATGGCGGGCGTCGTGGTGGACTGCTTCGCAGGCGCCTGTTTCGTGGCCGGGACCCTGTCGAGCACGGAGCCCGCCGTGTGGCCTTCGCGCGTGTACAGGATTGCCAGCGACAGGGACGTCAGCATGAAAATGGCGGCGCTGATGGTGGTGGCCTTGCTGAGGATGGTGGCCGAGCCGCGCGGGCCAAACGCCGTCTGGGAACCCATGCCGCCGAAGGCGCCGGCCAGGTCGGCCGCCTTGCCGCTCTGAAGCAGCACGACGATGATCAGAAACAGACAGACGATCACATGGAGGACGGTGATAAGAATGATCATGGGAGCTCCCGGGTGACGGCGCGGCCCATTCGAAACGCGAGCGCGCCCAAATACTCAGTATAGCGTGAAGCGCCTGTATAAAACGGCAAGGCCCGCGGCGCGGCGGCCGCGGGCCTTGTCTTTGAGGCGCCTGGATCCGCCTCAGAAGGTGAAGCGGGCGCCAATCTGCGCGCGCCGTGCGTTGGTGCCGTCCGGGAAGCCCTGGCTGGCGGAGCCGCCTCCATACGGGACCGGAGTGATGACGGCGCCGCGCGCCTGAAAGGCCTCCGTGAACACGCTGGTGTTGTAGACGTTGTTGAACACGTTGAACGCCTCAAACAGGAACATGGCGCTCATGCGTTCATTCAGGCGGAAGTTCTTCGACAGGCGCGCATCGAGACGCGCAATGGAGTCGATGGGCAACGACGTGCGCGCCCAGAACGGCACGCGGTTGTCACCGCCGAAGCCGTTCAGGGTGTTGTTGAAGGCCGCGCCGCTGAAGGGCAGGCTCACCACGCGGAGCGTCGGCGTCGCGCGCCGGGCGCTGGCGATGGTGGCGATCATCGAAAGGTTCCAGCCGTTGACCAGCATGTCGGCCGCGCGGCTGGCCGTCTTGATGCGCGGCGGGGCGATGACGCCGCTGAGCACCAGCCGGTGGCGCTGATCGAGCTGGCTGGTGCCCTTCTGCTCGGCGTAGTTGCCGTTGGAGAGGGTGCGCAGCGTGTCGGTGGCGATGAACAGGTTGTTGTTGGCCGCGCCCTGGTTCAGGTCGCGCGCGTGCGACCAGGTGTAGGCCACGTTGCCCTGCGCCCACTTGCCGGCGCGGCGGCGGAACTGCACTACCAGACCGTCGTACCAGAGCCGGCCGCCGTTTTCGAGCTGGTTGATGCGCTGGTAGTTCCTGTTGACGCGGTTGGCCGCCAGATAGACGGGAGTCGAGTACGTCCCCACGTTCTGGCCGTTCGAGTCCTGGATCGTGTAGGTGACCGTCTGGGCCGTGGGGCCGATGTTGAGGTCGCGCGCGGTAAAGAATTTTACGCCGCGGCTGGCGATGTAGGACACGGTGATGCCCATCGTGCGCGTGATCTCGCGCTCGATGCCGAAGTCCCACATCTGCGTGTACGGCGTGGCCAGGTCGGGCGCCGCGAATCCAAGGCTGGAGGTTCCGGCGGGCAGGTTCGAGCCGTCGCCCGTGAGATAGGCCGGGAAAACCGGGCCGGCGGCCAACTGCGCCGGGTTGTTGTTCTGAAGCGTGACCGCCCGCTGCTCGACGCCGTTGCCCTGAAGGAGGTTGCCGAGCAGCGCGCCGGGCATGCGCGCGTAGAAGATGCCGTAGCTGCCGCGCATCACCGTCTTGCCGCTGTTGTCCAGCGTGAGGGCGAAGCCGACGCGCGGGGCGAAGTTCTTCTTCGGCTGGCGGATGCGGCCGGTCTGCGGGTAGTCCGGATTGATGCGGTCCGGCTGGAAGAACTGCGCGTATTCATAGCGCACGCCGTAGTTCAGCGTCAGCCGGCGGGTCATCTTGAACTGATCCTGGGCAAAGAAGTTCCAGTCGCGCACGAAGAAGTCGATCTTCGGCCGGCCGAAGGTCTGCGTGTAGCGCTGCCAGCGCTTGCCGCCGTCGAGGTTGGTGAGGTCCTGGGCGAAGGCGGTGAAGGTGGCATACGTGTAGGTGCCGCGGCCGTTGTTCAGCAGATCGACGACGTCCCGGGTGTGGGCGAAGTCAAAGCCGAACTTGGCCGTGTGCCGCCCCTTGAGCCACGTCAGGTTGTTGACAAACTGGAAGCGGTCCTCCGTGGGCTGGACGCGCGGCAGGAAGGTGGCCACGCCGAGATTCGACTGGCCCTGCACGATGAGCTGGCCGAGCAGTCCGTTGGGCGGGGCGAGCTTCGGGTTCACCGCGTCGTAGAGCCGGTCCTTCATGTAGCCGAAACGCGCTTCGTTGACAAGCGTCGGGGCCAGCAGCCAGGTGTGGGACAGGCGCGCAAAGCGCGTCCTGACGCTCGAGTCGCCGTTGTTGCCGACGCCCGCGCCAGTGTTCAGCGTCGCCTGCGTCTGGATGCCGTTCGGCGAGAACCAGTTCATGATGTTGCCGCTGAGGGCGAGCGCATGGCGGTCGTTCGGGCGCCAGTCGATCTTGCCGAACACAGCGTTCTGGTCGGCGTTGCGCTCCACCTGCCCGAAGAAACGCTTGAAGTAGTCAATCGCATTCTGGCACTGCTGCGGCGTGGCGGGCGCGCCGCAGGTGCCAATGAACTGGCCGGTGGCGGTGAAAAGCTGCGGGTTGGTCACCGAGCTCGCCAGCGGGAAATACCGGCGGGTGATTTCGCCGTTGAAAAAGTAGAATAGCTTGTCTCGCTGGATGGGGCCGCCGATGGAGCCGCCCGCCTGGTTGCGCCGCTCGGGCGGGTTGAAGGTGGCGTAGCGGTCGCGCGCGTTGAAGTCCTGGTTGCGGAAAAACCAGAATCCGGTGCCGTGAATGTCATTGGTGCCGCTCTTGGTGACGGTGTTGATGACGCCGCCGACGGCGCGGCCGAACTCGGCCGCAAAGCCAGAGCTCTGCACCTGGAACTCCTGCACCGCGTCCTGGCTCATATTGGAGCTGATGCGCGTGCGGCCGGCATTTTCGTTGTAATAACCCTGCGTCGTGTCGTTGCCGTCGGTGAGGAATGCGTTGCCGCCCGGCACGCCGCGGAAGGTGACCAGGCCGAAGGTGCCGTCCTCGGTGACGCCTGGCGTCAGCAACACAAAGCTGTCCACGCGGCGGCCGTTGATCGGCAGATCCATGATGTCGCGGCTTTCCACCACCTGCGAGACGCCGGTCTTGAGCTGATCGACCACGGGCGTCGACTCAGTGACCGTGATCTCCTGCACCTGCGCCTGAACGTTCAGCGTGATGTCCAGCGTCACGTTCTGGCCGACCAGGACCTGGATCTCTTTCGCCTCCCACGGGGCAAAGCCGGATTTGTTGACGGTGACCTGATAGCCGGTCGCGGGCGGCAACGAAGGCGCCGCAAACAGACCAGCTTCATTTGTTTCGAGGTTACGCCGGATGCCGAGCGACGGGTTGCTCACCACCACCGCCGCGCCAGGAACCACGGCGCCCGTTGCATCGCGAACCGTTCCGTTGATCGCGCCCAGGCCGGCCAGCGATTGCGCATGCGCCGTCGCGGCCGCCAGCAGGCACACCACTCCACAGATCAGGTAGATTGTTTTCTTCAGCAAGCGGAGACTCCTCAAGTGGCATAAACACAATTATAAGACACGACACCCCTACAGGGTGGTGACAATCCGGAAGCAGATTCATGACAGACACGCGAACCGCCGTCATCACCGGGTCCACCCGCGGCCTGGGCCGCGAAATGGCCCTGCGGCTGTCCCGCGCGGGCTGGCGCGTGGTGATCCACGGCACCGATGCAGCCCGCGCCGCCCAGACGCAGGCCGAATGCGGCGGCGGCGCGCTCACGTTCCTGGGCGATATCGCCCGCCGGGAGACCAACGAGGCGCTGGCGCGCTTCGCCGTCGAAAAGACCGGCCGGCTGGACGCCTGGATCAGCAATGCTGGCCTGGTGAAGATGGAGCCGTTTCTGGAGTTTTCCCCGGAGACGTGGCAGCGCCTGGTGGACATCCACCTGAGCGGCGCATTTTACGGTGGGCAGGCGGCGGCGCGCGAGATGGTGAAGCGCGGCTGGGGGCGCATCATTCATATCTCGACTATCGCCGCTGCGTTCGGGCAGTTTGGTTTCGCCGCCTACGCGCCGGTCAAGGCCGGCGTGGAGGCGCTGGCGCGGGTCATGGCCGTGGAGCTGGCGGCTCACGGCATCACGGTGAACACGGTGGCCCCTGGACCGGTATGGAATGAAATGCTGGAGGGGCTGTACGGCGCTGAGCGATTGCGCGAGCGCGAACGCACGATTCCCCTCCAACGCATGGCCCGCGCCACGGAGGTGGCGGCGGCAGTGGAATGGCTGTTGAGCGACGATGCCGCCTACATCACCGGACAGGTCATCCGTGTCGACGGCGGCGCCAGCGCGGCCGGGCCCTTTACCCTCGAGATCTACCGCCGCAGCCAGCCCCGCTGATCGCCCCCCCGGTTGCGCCCGCTGTCCGCGCGCCATAGAATGAACGAAAACCTGTCAGGAGGCTGCCAAGGGATGCAAGCCAGCCATCCGGGACCGCCCACGCCGGCGGAAAGGCCGCAGCCGCTGGAACACGGCCAGCGCATTGTCAACGACTTCAGCATTCAGGTGGCGACCGTCAACGGCAGCGGCAGCCAGACGGCGAACTTGGTCCTGATGCGGTCCATCTTCCAGATGGGCGTGCCCGTGTCGGGCAAAAACCTGTTCCCATCGAACATCCAGGGACTGCCCACCTGGTTCACCATCCGCGCCAGCCGCGACGGATACATCGCGCGCAGGAAGGAGATTGATTTCCTCGTCGCGATGAATCCCGAGTCGGCGCGCGAGGATGTGATGAGCCTTCCACCGGGTGCGGCCGTCCTCTATGACGAGCCGCTGAAGCTGGCCGAGCTGCGCAGCGACCTGCACTTCTACTCGGCGCCGTTCGACCGGCTGGTCGCGCCCGTCTGCCCGGAGGCGAAGCTCCGCAAGCTGGTGCGGAACATGATCTATGTCGGGATCCTCGCCGAGCTGCTGGGCATCGACCCGGAACAGATCCGCAAGGCGCTCTACAAGCAGTTCGGCGAGCGCAAGAAGAAGGCGGCCGATCTGAACTGGGGCGCGGTACAGGCCGGACTCGACTACGCCCGCTCCAGCCTTGTCAAGAAGGACCCATTCTTTATCGAACCCATGGACCGCACCGCCGGCAAGCTCGTCATTGAAGGCAACACCGCCGCCGCGCTCGGGTGCATGTTCGCCGGCGTTACAGTCTGCACCTGGTATCCGATCACGCCATCCTCCAGCCTCGCCGAGGCTCTCATCAGTTTCATGGAGCGTTTCCGGCGCGATCCAGAAACCGGCAAGGCGACTTACGCCATCGTCCAGGCCGAAGACGAGCTGGCCAGCATCGGCATGGCGGTGGGCGCAGGCTGGGCAGGCGCGCGGGCGATGACCTGCACCTCCGGCCCGGGTATTTCGCTGATGTCCGAATTCGTCGGACTCGCCTACTTCGCCGAGATTCCGGTGGTGATCATCGACGTGCAGCGCGTGGGCCCCTCCACCGGCCTGCCGACGCGCACGATGCAGGGCGACACTCTCAAGAACGCCGTGCTCAGCCACGGAGACACGCGTCACCCCATCCTCTTCCCTTCCTCGCCGGAAGAGTGCTTCACCATGGCCATCGACGCCTTCGACCTGGCCGAACAGTTTCAGACGCCGGTGTTCATCAACATGGATCTCGACCTGGGCATGAACTACTGGATGTCGGATCCGCTCCCTTACCCAGAAAAGCCCATCCAGCGCGGCAAGCTGCTCACCGCCGAAGACCTGGACCGGCTGGGCGGCTTCGCGCGTTACAAGGACGTGGATGGCGACGGCGTCGGCTGGCGCACGCTGCCGGGCACGCCCCATCCGAAGGCGGCGTATTTCACGCGCGGCACCGGGCACACCGAGAACGCGACGTACAGCGAGAAGCCGGAAGACTGGATCCGGAACATCGACCGCATTGCCCGCAAATTCGAAACGCTCCGCCAGCACATGCCGCCCCCGGCGCAGCATCTGAAGCCCGGCGCGCGGATCGGCCTGGTGAGCGTGGGCACGTCCCGCTACGCGATGGAGGAGAGCTGCGACCAGTTGGGCCGGGAGGCGGGCGTTGAAGCAAGCTGGATGCGGCTGAAGGCCTATCCGTTCCCGCCTGAGCTGGAGGCTTTCATCGAGCAGCACGAGCGCGTCTACGTCATCGACCAGAACCGCGACGCGCAACTGCTGGGCCTGATGCGGCTGGACCTGCCGGCGCACTGCATCGCGAAGCTGCGCAGCGTGCGCTATTATGGCGGCCTGCCGCTGGACGCCCGCACCGTGACCGAACAGATCCTTTCCCAGGAGGCGCAGGGATGAGTTCGACCCCCGCCACGCCGCCCAAAGTCAACCGCATCGGCCTGGACCTGCTGCCCTACCGCGGCGGCAAGACCACCCTGTGCGCCGGCTGCGGCCACAACGCCATCACTGAACGGCTCATCGAGGCCTACTGGGAGCTCGGCATCGAGCCCTGGAACGTGGCCAAGCTGAGCGGCATCGGCTGCTCGTCAAAAACGCCCGCGTATTTCCTGAACCAGGCGCACGGCTTCAATGGCGTCCACGGGCGCGCGCCCACCACGGCCACGGGCACGCTGCTGGCCAACCACCGGCTGCGCGCGGTGGTCGTCAGCGGCGATGGAGACACGGCTTCCATTGGCATCGGCCACTTCGTGCACATGCTGCGCCGCAATGTGCCGCTCGTTTACATCGTCGAAAACAACGGCGTCTACGGGCTCACCAAGGGGCAGTTCTCAGCGACTGCCGATCTGGGCGCGAAGCTCAAGAGCGGCGCCGTAAATCCGCTGCATGCCATCGACGTGTGCCTGCTGGGCATCGAGCTCGGCGCCACGTTCGTCGCCCGGTCGTTTTCCGGCGACAAGCGGCAGCTTTCGGCGATCCTGAAGGCGGCGATCTCCCACAACGGCCTGGCGGTGATCGACGTCATCAGCCCCTGCGTCACCTTCAACGACCACGAGGGCTCCACCAAATCCTACGCCTACATGAAGGACCACGACGAGCCGCTGCACGAGGTCGATTTCATTCCGTACTTCTCCGACATCGACGTCGAATACGAAGAGGGCGAATCGCGCCTGGTCGAGCTGCACGACGGCTCGAAGATCCTGCTGCACAAGCTGGAGCAGGACTATGATCCCTCCAACCGCATCCACGCGCTCGAAGTGCTGCACGAGGCCGCGCGCCGCGGCGAGGTGCTCACCGGGATCATCTATCTCGACACGAGCCGGCCCACCTTCACCGAAGTTCTCAACCTGTGCGACGAGCCGTTGGCGCTGCTGCCCGAAGAGCGCGTGCGGCCTTCGCGCGAAGTGCTCGAGCAGATCAACGAGGAGTTCCGCTGACCCATGAAGCCTACCACCACGATCCGCGCCATTCTCGCAGCCAAAGGCGGCAACGTTTACGCCATCAGTCCGAAGGCGACCGTCTACGACGCCATCGCGATGATGGCGGACCGCGGCGTCGGCGCCCTCCTCGTCATGGAGGGCGATCAGCTTGTCGGCATCGTCAGCGAGCGCGACTACACCCGCAAGGTGATCCTCAAGGGCCGCTCGTCCCGCGAGGCGCTCGTCGAGGAGATCATGACCCGCGACGTGGTCACGGCGCCCCCGGAAATCACCGTGGTCGATGGCATGCGGCTCATGACCGATCACCGGATCCGCCATCTGCCCATCGTCAGCGGCGGCCGCGTGGTCGGCGTGGTCTCCATCGGAGACCTGGTGAAGGCGATCATCTCCGAACAGGAAGAGACGATCACCCACCTCACCAACTACATCACCGGCCGGTATTGATCCCTCACCCTTCGGCGCGCTGGCAGCGCGGGCAAAGCCAGGCCCCACGCTGCGCCACCACGATGCGGCGGATGGGCGTTCCACAGCCCGGGCACGGCTGCCCTTCCCTGCCATAGACCCGGTGCGCAGCTTGATAGGCGCCGCTGCGGCCTGCACCGTCCACATAGTCGGAAATCGACGAGCCGCCGGCGGCGACCGCCTCTTCGAGCACGGCAAGGATCGCTTGGTGCAGTTCGCAGGCCTGCCTTCCGCTGAGCCGGCAGGCCAGCTGGAGCGGATGCAGCCGGGCCCGGTGCAGGGCCTCGTCGGTGTAGATGTTGCCGAGCCCCGCCAGAAAGCGCTGGTCGAGCAGCAGCGGCTTGAGCCGCGCACGCCGCGAACGCAGCCGGCGCGCGAACTCCTCGGCCGTCAACTCGAACGGTTCCGGGCCCAGCCGGGCGACCGCGGCCGGCCAGGCCGACCCGGCTTCGATCCGCGCAAACTGGCGAATATCGTCCAACACCAGCCGCCCGCCCGCCAGATGGAAAACGGCCCGCGTGTAGGGCCCCTCCGGCCCGTTCCAGACCAAACGCCCGGTCATCCGCAGGTGAATGGCGCAGACGCCTGCCTCAAGCTGCATGAGAAGGAATTTTCCCCGGCGAGCAAGGCGCTGGATCGGGCCCGGCTCCATCCGGCTCAGCCACCGGCGCGACGGCGCCTCGGCGACCCGCGCCGAGCGCAGCTCCACGCGGAGCAGACTGCTCCCTTCGACGTGCGCCCGCAGCGAGCGGACGATGCACTCCACCTCGGGCAGTTCAGGCATCGACCCAGATCACGCTGTCCTCGCACCGCACCGGCCGTCGCGTGAGCTCCACGGCCGGATTGTAGTCCAGCGCCCCTGTCTCGCAGAGGAACTCCCAGGCGTGCCACGGGCAGACGAGGCGGCCCTCCACAAAATTGCCTCCAGAAAGCGGCCCGTTGGCATGGGGGCAGCGGTCCTCGAAGGCGTGAACCCGGCCTTGCCAGCGGCAGAGCACCAGCCGCCTGGCCCCTGCCTCCACCGCGCGCATGGCGCCCTCCGGCAGCTCCTCTTCCCGCAGAACCCGTCTCCAGCCCATATGGCCATCTTGCCATGGCGCGGCAGGAAATCCAGGCCATGGCGAAAAAGGGCTTCCCTCCGGCAAATCCCGGAGCTAGAATAAGGACGCTCGGATTCATAGGTAGCAGGCATCGTCCAACCTTTTCCATCCGGGAGGTCCACAATGTTCGAGTCTCTCGACGACCAGTTGAAGCATGACGAGATGGAAACGACCACGCCCCGCGAGCGGTGGCTGAAGTGGGTGCTGGTGGGTGTCGTCTCGGTTCTGTTGTTTGGCGGCCTGTACATGGGCGTCCGGTTGCTCGAGTAGCCGGCCATTCGGCTGGACCCCCGTGTCCCGGGCCGGACGGGGACTGGCGGGTTGCGCCGGCTGAAGACAGGCGGCGGCCAGTCTCTTCAATACGGCACGCGCGCGCTGCGGGATGGAGCATCCGGGCGACACCCCTGGCATGACCGCTGCCGCACCCGCAGCGACTGAGACCCAGAAGGCGAGGCGGCCCGAGTTCCATGGACGTTTCTGGCACACTGAGCGCGGGTCGCACGCATCGGCGCCGCTCTCGCATGCCCCGAAAGAGGGAGTTAGCGCGCGGACTCTGGGCGCGGCTCAGAACACCTTTGACGTGATCGCGCCTTCGGCGGCCGAACGCACCAGCTTGATGTATTTCGCCATCACTCCGGTCGTGTACGGCGGCGGCGGGGCCTTCCAGCGGGCGCGCCGTTCGGCCAGCACGACCGGGTCCACGTCGAGCGAAATCGACTTATCCGCGATGTCGATGGTGATGGTGTCGCCGTCCTCGACCAGCGCAATGGGACCGCCATCGGCTGCCTCGGGCGCCACGTGGCCCACCATGTAGCCGCGGGTCGCGCCGGAAAAACGCCCGTCGGTGATCAGCGCCACGCTCTCGCCGAGCCCGGCCCCGACGATTGCGCTGGTCACGCCAAGCATCTCCCGCATGCCCGGCCCGCCCTTCGGACCCTCATAGCGGATGACCACGACGTCCCCGGCCTGGATCCGGCCCTGCGTGACGGCGGCCATCGCCTCCTCCTCGCAGTTGAAGACGCGCGCCGGGCCGCGGTGCAGCGTGCGCTCGAGTCCGGTCACCTTGATCACGCAGCCCTCGGGTGCAAGCGAGCCCTTGAGAATGACCAGCCCCCCGGTGGCCTTCACCGGATTCGACAGCGGGCGCACCACGTCCTGGCCTGGCGTCTCCTTCGCCTCGGCCGCTTCTTCGGCGAGCGTCTTTCCCGTGACGGTGAGCGCCTCGCCGTGGGCATAACCGCCTTCGACCAACCGCCTGGCCAGCACGCCAATGCCGCCGGCGCGGTCCACGTCGGCGGCGACGTGAATGCCTGCGGGCCTCAGGCTCATCAGCAACGGCGTGCGCTCGCTGATGGCGTTGAAGTCGGTGATGTCCAGCTCGACCCCCGCCTCGCGCGCCATCGCCAGCAGGTGCAGCACCGCATTGGTGGAGCCGCCGGAAGCGGCCACCGCTGCTATGGCGTTCTCAAAGGCCTTCCGGGTGCAAATGTCGCGCGGCAGGCGGTTCTGGCGCACGGCGTCGAGGATCACCTGGCCGCAGTAGGCGGCCACGTCGTGCTTGCGCGGATCCATCTGCGGCACCATCGCCGTGTTCATCGGCGACAGGCCGATCATCTCCATCACCGTGGCCATCGTGTTGGCGGTGAACTGGCCGCCACAGGCGCCGTAGCCGGGCGAGGCGCATTCCTCGATCTCGCGCAGCTCGTCCTCGGTGATCTTGCCCGAGGCGCACGCGCCCACCGCTTCAAACACCTCCTGAATGGTGATGTCCCGGCCCTTGTATTTGCCCGGCAGAATGGAGCCGCCGTAGAGCACCAGCCCCGGAATGTTCAGCCGCAGCAGCGCCATCGCCGCGCCGGGGATCGTCTTGTCGCAGGCCACCAGGCAGACCAGCCCGTCGAACATGTGGCCGCGCGCGACCAGTTCGATGGAGTCGGCGATGATCTCGCGGGAGATCAGCGACGTCTTCATGCCCTGCGTGCCCATCGTGATGCCGTCGCTGATGGCGATCGTGTTGAACTCCATCGGCGTGCCACCGGCCTCGCGGATGCCGCGCGCCACATCCACGGCGAGATCGCGCAGCAGAAAGTTGCACGGCATGGTGCCGATCCAGGTGTTGGCGATGCCGATGATGGGCTTCTTCAGGTCCTCGTCGGTGAAGCCCATGCCCTTCAGTTGCGCACGCGCAGGAGCGCGGTCGCGTCCCTGGGTGATGGTGTAGGATCGCAGGCTCATGGTGAAACGTCTATCTTAGCAGCCGCACTGGCGGACGATCCCACAACCGGACCCCACGGTCCCCCGTCAGGCGCCGTAGGCCGCTTCCACCTGCCGGCGGAGGAAGGCGAGGTCGCGGGCGATTGCATCCAGCTCTTCGCCGCCAGGATATTCAAGATGCAACGAGAGCGGTCCGGCGAAGCCCGCCTGCGCGTAGGCGCGGAAGACCTCCGGCCACGCCACCAGGCCCTCGCCCAGCGGACGCCACGCCACCTGCCAGCGCCCGTTGCGCTTCTCCCATTCGAAGTCCTTGATCGCCGACATCTTCATCCGCGGCAGCGCCACCTCCAGCGAGACGCGCCAGTCGTGCAGCCCGCCTTCAATGACGGCGTGGCCTGGATCGAAATAAAAGCCGCCGTCCTTCGGATCCACGCCGGCGAGGATCTCGCGGTAGTCCCAGACGGAGCAGCCGACGTAAGCGCCCGAATGATTGTGCAGGCCCGCCGTCACGCCGTAGTCGCGGCCCAGCGCGAGCAGTCCTTCGAGACGGCGGCGGCATTCGGCGATGGTCCTTTCCAACGGCACGCCCCGCTCATAGCGCCAGTAGCCGGGCTTGTAGAGCCGGATGCCCAGCTTCTGCATGGCGGCGAACGTGGGCCGGGCCGCCGGGTCGGAGGCGTCTTTCAGGTCCGTGGTGATCATCGGCACTTCGAGTCCGTGACGGCGGATCGCCTCCACCGCGCGAGGCAGGTCCTCGGCGGCCCGCCCGGGCAGCACATGGCCGCCGGGACGCACGGTGAGATCCACGCCCTCGAAGCCGAGCCGCCGCGCCTCGGCGCCGAGCGCGTCCCAGCCGTACCGCGCCATGTGCTTGGAGAAGATGCAGAGCATCGGCTTCGCGCGCGGGGCCGGGGCCGCCGCAGCCGAAACAAAACAAGCCAGAAATGTTCGCCTCTCCATCCCCCTCACCCCAGCCGGTACGGCGCGCGGTACTGGTAGTGCAGATACCGGTTGGCCTCCTCGTTGTTGGTGAAGCGCTCGGCGCGGGCGTCCCATTCGAGCCAGCTCTTCGTACGCAGCGCGATGTGCCCGATGATGCAGGCGGCGGTGGAAAGGTGCCCTTCAAGCACGTCGCAGTGGGTGCGCCTGCGGCTCCGGATGCAGTCGAGGAAGTTGCGCGTGTGCGGATACGTCTCGGCCTGGCCGCTGCCGCCGCCGCGGGGCTCCATGGCGGGCCTGCGGGACGGGCCCCAGGCGCGCTCGATGTTGCGGTCCACCGGCGTGCGCTGGCCGAACTCGAGTTCGGTGACCTTTTCGGGAACGACTTCCCAGCGGCCGCTCTGAATGTACATGGTTCCTTTCGTGCCGCGCAGCTCCAGCTCCGTGCCGCGGGCGTTGCCGGGCGCGCCGTTGGCGTTGTACTGCGTGAAGACCACGAGCGTGCCGCCCATGTCCCACAGCACTTCGCAGGTGTCCGGGATCTCGCGGTTGTCGCGCACAGCGTATTTGCCGCCCATCGCCGTGACCGCCAGCGGCGCCTCCTTGCCCAGGCACCAGCGGATCATGTCCATGTAGTGGACGCCGAAGTTGGTGATCTGGCCGCCGGAGTAATCGTAGAACCAGCGGAAGTTGTAATACATGCGGTTCCGGTTGTAAGGCCGCTTCGGCGCCGGTCCCAGCCACGCCTCCCATTCTTCTTCGCTCGGCGGCGGCCCGTCGGGCGGCGAGCCGATCCCGTTGGGCCACTCGTTCTGCACGTGATAGCCCTTCGCCACGGTCACCTGGCCGATGCCGCCGCTGCGGACGAACTCGGCGGCCTCGCGCAGCGCCTCCACGCTGCGGCGCTGGATGCCCACCTGGGTGACGCGCTTCGTCTCCGCGGCCACCTCCACCATGCGGCGGCCTTCGCGCACGGTGAGCGAGAGCGGTTTCTCCACGTAGACGTCCTTGCCGGCGCGGCAGGCGTCAATGAACATGATGGCGTGCCAGTGGTCCGGCGTGGCGATGACCACCGCGTCAACGTCCCGGTCTTCCAGCAGCCGGCGGTAGTCTTTGTACTTTCGCGGCGCGCCACGGGACTTCTTCACCGCCAGGTCCATGTATTCCTCCTTCAGATCGCAGACGGCGGCCGTGAACTGGTCGCCGTGTTCGAGGAACGCCTCATGCACCTGGTCGCCGCGGTTGCCAAGTCCGATGTAGCCGATGCCTATGCGGTCATTGGCCCCGCGAATCCGCGAGTAGCTGAGCGCGGTGGCTGCCAGCGCCCTGCGCGTGAATTGCCGCCGGTTTTCCTTCATGCTTCGCTCACTCCCTGGAAACGTGTCTGGAACGCTTTGATGCTATCTTGTGGGCATGGCCGCGGCAAGGACGCTTGCGATACTGTGGTTGACCATGACGGCTGTCGGCGCGGCGCCTCGCATCCTGGTGCACGGCCACCGCGGTGCCCGCGCGCTTCGGCCGGAGAACACCCTGCCCGCGTTCGAATACGCCATCCGCGTGGGAGCGGACGTGCTGGAACTGGACGTGTGGGCCACCGCCGACGACGTGCTGGTGGTGAGCCACGACCCGCTGATCAACATGGCCCTCTGCACCGGGCCAGAAGGCGAGCGCACCATCCGGAAACTGACGCTCGACGGGGTGCGCCGGTGGGACTGCGGCTCGAAAAAGAACCCCGAATTTCCACGCCAGCAGCCCGCGCCCGGCGCGCGCATTCCAACGCTCGATGAGGTCTTCGCGCTCGCCCCGCGCGGCGCGTTCTGGTTCAACGTCGAAATGAAGAGCCAGCCCGCCCGGCCCGAGCTCCAGCCGGAGCCGGAAAAATACGCGCAGCTCGTCGTGGCGGCCATCCGAAGGCACAGGCTGGAGCAGCGGGTCATCGTGCAGTCTTTTGATTTCCGCCTGCTGCGCGCCGTGCGGCAGGCGGCGCCGGAGCTGCGCCGCTCGGCGCTTTATGCGGGCCTGCCGCGGGACTTCGTCGAACTGGCGCGCGAGGCGGGCGAGGCGCCCATCGTGAGTCCGCACTATTCGCTGGTGACGGCCGAGCGCGTGAAGGCGGCGCACGCCGCCGGCCTCCAGGTGGTCCCGTGGACCGCCAACACGCCCGAGGTGTGGGACAGGCTCATCCAGGCGGACGTCGACGCCATCATCACCGACGACCCCGCGGCGCTCATCGAATATCTCAAGGCGAAAGGGCTGCACTGAGGACCGCAGGGCCGCCATGCGCATCGGCATCGATACGGGCGGAACATTCACCGATTTTGTGGTGCAGCGGTCCGACGGCGAGCTCGAATCGTTCAAGCTGCGCTCTCGCCCGGCCGCGCCGCATGAGGTGATCCTCGAGGGGCTGCGCCGGATCGGCGCGGAAGGCGCCGGCGAGGTGATCCACGGCTCCACCGTGGCAACGAATGCCTTCCTTGAACGGAAGGGCGCGCGGACGGCGTTCGTCACCACCGCCGGCTTCGAAGACCTGCTCGAAATCGGCCGGCAGTGCCGCGAAAAACTCTACGACTTGGCGCCGGGTCCGAAGCGGCTGCTCATCCCGCGCCGGCTGTGCTTTGGCGTGCACGAGCGGATCCTGGCCGACGGAACCATCGAGCAGCGGCTCGCGCCCGAAGAGCTGCGCGCCCTGCGGGCCCGGCTCGTGGAGGCAGGCGCGGAGAGTGTCGCCATCTGCTGTCTCCACGCCTACCGCAATCCCGTGCATGAGCGCAGGATCGCACGCGCCCTGGGCCGCGGGTTTTTTCTCTCGATTTCGTGCGAAATTTCTCCCGAATTTCGCGAATATGAGCGGGCTTCCACGACGGCGCTGAACGCCTATGTCGGCCCGCTGATGAGCCGGTATCTGTTGGCGCTCGAAAAGCGGATGCCGGGCCGGCTCTGGGTGATGCAGTCCAATGGCGGCCTGCTGACCGCCGCCGAAGCGGGCCGCTTCGCCGTGCGCACCATCCTTTCCGGCCCGGCGGGCGGCGTGCGCGGCGCGGCGGCCGCGGCCCGCGCCTCCGGCTTATGGAAAATCATCGGCTTCGACATGGGCGGTACGTCCACCGACGTCAGCCTGTGCGACGGCGAGCCGCGCGAAACCGTGGAAGGCACCGTGGACGGCTTCCCGATCCGCGTGCCGATGCTCGAAATCCACACCGTGGGCGCGGGCGGCGGCTCGATTGCGCGCGTCGACGCCGGCGGCCTGCTGCGCGTCGGGCCCGAGAGCGCGGGCGCCGATCCCGGCCCGGCCTGCTACGGCCGCGCGATGCTGCCGACGGTGACCGACGCGCACGTCGTGCTCGGGCGGATCCGCGCCGGCCAGTTGGCCGGAGGCACGGTGCCCATGGATCCGGAACGCTCGGAGCGGGCCGTCGGCGCCATCGCACGGCGGCTGGGCGTCGCGCTGGAAGAGGCGGCGGCGGGCATCCTGCACGTGGCCAATGCCACGATGGCGCGCGCCATCCGCGTGGTGAGCATCGAGCGCGGCGTCGATCCGCGCGCCTTCGCCCTGGTGGCCTTCGGTGGTTGCGGCGGCCTGCACGCCTGCGAACTGGCCGAACAACTCGGCATCCGGACGGTGCTCGTTCCGGACTATGCCGGCGCGCTGTCCGCGCTGGGAATGCTGGCCGCCGCGCGCCTGCGCGACCTCTCGGCCAGCGTCCTCGGCGAGCGCGACATCGAGGCGCGCTTCCGCGAACTGGAAGAACGCGCGCGTCGCCAGTCGCCGCAGGCTCAGCTCGCGCGCAGCGCCGACATGCGTTACCGCGGCCAGAGCTACGAGCTCACGGTGGCCTGGGAGCCGCGCGATCCAGCCCGTCCGTTTCATGAGGCGCACCAGCGCCGCTACGGATATGCGAACCCGTCGCGCCCCGTCGAGGTCGTGCAGATCCGCGTCCGCGCCATTGAGCCCGTGCCTGCGCCCGAGCTGCGCGCCCCGGCCCGGCGCGGCCGGAGCCGCGTGGAGAAACGGCGCGTGCACGCCGCCGGCCAGTGGATGGACATGCCGGCGTTGCCGCGCGAATGCGTCAGTCCGCGCTGGGCGGACGGGCCGGCGCTGGTTCTGGACCCGGGTTCCACGACGCTGGTGCCACCCGGCTGGCGCTTCCGGCTGGATCCGGCCGGAGCCGTTGTGATTCACTGGAAGCGATGAAACCGGCAGTTCCCGTTCTTCTTCTCGCGTGCCTGCCGCTGGCCGCACAGGTGCGCTTCCAGCAGAACCCCGACAGCATTGAGATCACCATCGACGGCAAACCATTCGGCGCGCTGCACTACGAGTCCACGGCGCCAAAGCCCTATCTGGCGCCGCTGCGCACCGCCTCGGGCATCATCGTCACACGCCGCTTCCCGATGGAAAGAGTGGAGGGCGAAACGCGCGACCATCCGCATCACCGCGGACTGTGGTTCACACATGGAGACGTGAATCAGGTGGATTACTGGGCGAACGAGCCTGGCAGCAAGGGGCGCAAGGGAGTCGTCCGGGTCGAAAAGATCCATGAGGCGAAGGGCGGCAACCGGGAGGGCGTCCTCCGCGCCACGTTCCTCTGGGTGGACGATACGGGCGAGACGGTGCTGCGCGAAGACCGGACGATGACGTTTTTCTCCCACCCCACGATGCGCATCCTCGATTTCGACGCGAAGCTGACCGCGGTGAAGAAGGCCGTCTTCGGCGACACCAAGGAAGGCTTCTTCGCCATCCGGCTCCGCGACGAGATGCGCGAGCGCGGCGGCACGGGCCGCATGATCAACGCCGAGGGCAAGAGCGGAATGCGCGAGGTCTGGGGCAAGGCCTCGCCGTGGGTCGACTACAGCGGCACTCTCGAGGGCGAAAAACTGGGCGTCGCCATCTTCGACCACCCGCAGAGCTTCCGCCACCCCACCTACTGGCATGCCCGTGATTACGGGCTGTTCGCGGCCAATGTCTTCGGCCTCCACGATTTCTTCAACGACAAAACGAAGGACGGCAGCTACGCGCTCGAGCCCGGAAAGAGCATCCGCTTCATCTACCGCGTGGTGATTCATCCGGGAGACACCGAGTCGGCAGGTGTCGGCAAGCTGTACGAGGAGTTTTCCAGGAAGAAATTGCGATGAGCCCTTCCGGGGCGCGCCCCCTTCGGATCGGCATCACCTGCTACCCCACCTACGGCGGCTCGGGCATTGTTGCCACCGAGCTGGGCATGGAGCTGGCCGCGCGCGGCTACGAGGTGCACTTCATCACCTACGCCAACCCGATCCGCCTCGATCCGGGCCTGCCCCGCATTTCCTATCACGAGGTGGAAGTCGCCACCTATCCGCTGTTCCAGTACCCGCCGTATGACCTGGCGCTGGCTTCGCGCATGGTGGAGATCGCCGAGTGGCAGCGCCTGGACCTGCTGCACGTCCACTACGCCATCCCGCACGCGGCCTCGGCCTATCTGGCGCGGGCGATGATGGCCGACAGGCGCCGCCTGCCCTATGTCACCACCCTCCACGGCACCGACATCACGCTGGTGGGCAGCGACCGCTCGTATCTTCCGATCACGCGCTTCACCATCGAGCAGTCTGACGGCGTCACCGCCATCAGTGAATATCTGCGCCGCGAGACGCGCCAGGCGCTCGGCGTCGAGCGGGACGTCCGCGTGATCTACAACTTCGTGAACTGCGATCTCTACCGCCCGCCGCGCACGCCGCACGAGGGCCGGCCGCGGCTGCTGCACATCTCCAACTTCCGGCCGGTGAAGCGCGCGCCGGACTGCGTGCGGATCCTCGCCCGGGTGCGCGGGACCGTGGATTGCGAACTCTGGATGGCGGGCGACGGGCCGGACCGCGGCGCCGCCGAGCGGCTCGCCTTCGAACTCGGCGTCCACGAGCACGTGCGCTTCCTCGGCAAGCAGGACCACATCGAACGGCTGATTCCCCAGTGCGACGTTCTGCTGCTGCCTTCCGAGATGGAGTCGTTCGGCCTGGCGGCGCTGGAGGCGATGGCCTGCGGCGTGGTGCCGGTGGCGACTCGCGTGGGCGGCGTGCCGGAACTCATCACTCACGGCAGAGACGGGTTCCTCGAGCCGCCCGGCGACATCGACGCCCAGGCGGCGCGCGTGGTGGAGCTGCTCGCCGACCGCGACCTCTACATGCGGATGCGCTGGGCCGCGCGCACCACCGCCGAGGAACGCTTCTGCACGTCGATCATCATTCCACGCTACGAGGCGTATTACCGGGAAGTGCTCGACGCAGCCTGAAAAAGGCAACGGCCCGCCTCCGCCCTCGGGCGGAAGCGGGCCGCACGGAGGTTGCCCCGCCGGTTATCGGGCAGCAAGCAGCGCCCGCAGATGACGGGCCCGCTCCGGCGAACGGAGCTGCCGGAGCGCCTTGGCTTCGATCTGCCGGATCCGCTCGCGGGTGACGTCAAACTGCTGGCCGATCTCTTCGAGCGTGTGCTCGCGCTCGCAGCCGATGCCGAACCGCAGCCGGATGACCTTCTCCTCCTTCGGCGAGAGGGTCTTCAGGATGGCCGCGGTCTCCTCGCGGATGTTGGCGTCGATGACCGAGTCGATCGGCGAGCCCACCCAGCGGTCCTCGATCAGGTCACCCAGCGCCGACTCGCCATCGCGGCCCACCGGCGTCTCCAGCGAGACCGGGTCGCGGGAGATCGTCTTCAGCTTCTGGACCTTCTCCACCGGAATGTCCATGCGCCGGCTGATCTCCTCGTTGGTCGGCGCACGGCCGAGCTCCTTTTCAAGCTCGCGGGTGGCGCGCAGGAACTTGTTCATCGACTCGTTCATGTGCACCGGAATGCGGATGGTGCGCGACTGGTCGGCGATGGCCCGCGTGATGGCCTGACGGATCCACCACGTGGCGTAGGTCGAGAACTTGTATCCGCGCCGGTACTCGAACTTGTCAGCGGCGCGCATCAGGCCGATGTTGCCCTCCTGGATCAGGTCGAGCAGGTGCAGACCGCGGTTGACGTACTTCTTGGCCACCGAAACCACCAGGCGGAGGTTGGCCTCCACCAGGTCCTTCTTGGCCCGTTCGGCCTCCTGCTCGCCCTGCCGGATGTCGGCAAGCGATTTCTTCAGTTCGGCGTGGGTCGCCCCGGCCTGAGTCTCGCGGCGCTTGATCTCGCGCTTGATCTCGCGGATGCGCGCCTGGTTGGCGGCCTTGTCCTTTTCGAGCTCGGCCAGCTCGGCCTCGAGCTGGTTGAGCTCTTCCACGGCCTGCTCAATCGCCGTGGAGAACTGGCGCCACTTCGAGGGCAGCCACGGGAATCTGCGGATGGCACGCGACGTCTCCACACGGGCCCGGTAGAACTTCCACAGCGACTTGCGCTGCGCCTTCCTGTTCGAACCCGTGCCGGCGCTCAGTTTCTCCCGCAGCTGCTCCTGCTTGCGGAACAGGGTAATGAACTCCTCAAACTGCTGCCGGATCTCCCTCAGGCGCTTCTCGTAAGCAGGGGTGCCCTCTTCGACGTCGCCGAGGTCCACCAGCGTCTCCGGATTCAGCTCCCCGGAGCGAACCTTCTCGGCGAGCTCGAGCACCTGATGCTGGACCAGAATGGAGCGGCTGGCCGCCTTCTGCATGCGGAGCTTGCCGCGCTCCATCTTGCGGGCCAGCGTCACCTCGCCCTCACGGGTCAACAGCGGCACGGCGCCCATCTCGCGCAGGTACACGCGCACCGGGTCGTCCGTGTAGATGGACTCCTCGGCAGGCTGCGCGGAGGCAAACTCGTCCTCCTGCACATCCTCCGGATGGAAGTAATTGGCGTCCTCGTCGAATGGCAGACCGAGCGCCTCGGTCGCATCCGTCAGGAACTGATCTTCAAAGTGATCCACTGGCGACAAACCTCCAGGTCCGAACAGATTTTTCTCAGCCATGAGCTTCCCTGCCCGGATCCGAAAAAGCTATCTCGTTGATGATAAACGCCCGCTCGCCTGGCCATCCTTCGCGAAGGCCGCCATTCGGATGTCCGTGCGGCCTTCGGCCTCCTGCCTGGCGAACCGGCCCACTCCTGGTTCGGGCGTCTACACAGCTCCGCTTCTGTGTGTTGCGGCGGGGCGCACACTCGCCCCCGCCCTTTCCGGTATGCTCGTATTGGCGGCGGATGAGAAGACGCTCCGAATCAGCATAGCACGAAATTGCGATCTTGTTAAGCTCCCACTGATATGGATGTTCGAGACGGGAATTCGTTACAGGATCCCGTCCCCAGTATCCCTGATGCCGCCCGGTGTGTATTATCAGCCACGCTTCTTTTTGATCAACTCTTTGAGCTCGCTGAAGAAAGCCTCCACGTCCTGGAAGTCGCGGTAGACGGACGCGAACCGCACATAGGCGATCTTGTCCAGCGCCAGCAGGCGCTGCATCAGCAGCTCTCCTATTTCTGAAGTAGAAATCTCCCGATCCGGCTTGTCCGCCAGGACCCCTTCCACCTCATCGACAATTTCCGCCAGCTTCGACATCGGAACGGGCCGTTTCTCGCACGCTTTGAGCAGGCCGTTCAATACCTTCTGACGGTCAAACTTCTCCCGGCGGCCGTCCTTCTTCACTACCATGTAGGGGACTTCATCAATTCTCTCATATGTAGTAAATCGGCGGCCGCACTGGAGACACTCCCGACGGCGGCGAATGACATCCCCCTCCTTGCTCTCGCGGGAGTCGATCACGCGGTCCTCATTGTGGCCGCAAAACGGACAGTTCATGGCAATGCCTCGCTTTCTATGGCGGACAGCTGCCCCCATCGGAGACCCTCGCGGACGGCGAGCGCCAGGCCGAAGGGAACCGCCCCGGCCAGGGCGATGATCCAATTCAGCATGGCCAGGCTGGTGGCGGTTTCAATGGGGACCTGGAACAGCTCGGTCGTGATGAGGATGGAAGCGACCTGGAAGCCTCCGCCGAGCCCCGGAATCTGGATGATGCTGCCGATGCCGACGAATCCGATGTAGGCAAGCACCTGGGCGGGCGTCAGGCCCGCGGTTTCCGGAAACGCCAGGAAGGCGAAGTGGAAGCAGGCGTAGATCACCGCCCATTCAAGAGCGCTCCAGAAGAGGAGCTGGACAATGGCGCGGCCGGACCGGGCGGCGCGGACGCCATCGAGGGCGGCCCGAACCAGCCGCGAGGCCCGCTCGTGGTGATGAGCCTGAAGGAATCCGAGCGCATCGACGATGCGCTGCTCAAAGCGGGGCGCCCAGTACTGGAGCAGGACCAGTGCCGCCAGGCACAGAAGCGCCAGGCCCCCGATGATCCAGCCGCCCTGGGCGATGACCCAGCGGAGCTCCGGCCCGGCCGAGCGGTGAACCTGGATGGAAGACGCCAGGGCGTAGCCGAAGAAAGCGAGCACGAGCAGGGTGTCATAGACGCGTTCCAGCAGCCAGGCGGCCAGCTGCGAGGGGAATGAAACGCCTGCCGCGCGGGCGATCAGCCAGGGCCGCACCAGTTCCCCGGGGCGTCCAAACAGGAAGACTGCGGTGAAACCGATGAGCGTCGACGAGAGCACGTCGCGGAACCGGGCTGTGGGGGCCAGCGGGCGCAGCATCACCATCCACCGGGCGGTGCGGCCCACGTAGGTGAGCACCCCGGCGGCCCACGCGGCCGCAATCCAGCCCCAGCGCACGCTTCGCACCGAGCGCAGGAAATCTTCAAGGTCGAAGCCGGCCTGGCGGCCCCGGTAGATGAGGAATGCGGTCGCCGCCAGCAGCAGGAGCGAGGCGATCCAAAGGCCACGGCGGCCAGGCCGGGCGTCGGTACGGGCGGCTTTCAGCAGCGTCTCCTGCACAGCTTGTCCGCGTTGGATGCCGGAACCGGTTCGTTCAACTACAATGGAAGCCGGCTCCGTCTGCCCGCGGACGGATCGAACTTTTCATGATAATCCCTCGTTGTAAAGACTGGAAGCCGGCGCGCGGAGCAGCCGGTGCGGGACGGCCCGGCGCCCCCCGGCGAGGGACTTATAGGCATGGCAGCGGGCACGCAGCTCTGGGACGGCATGGCAGCAGGCGCTGCGGCAATGGCGCCGCTTCGGGCGGCCGACCGGAGCGGGAGCGGCAGCCAGGTGCTGGACGTGGATGCTGAAACCGAACTGGTGGCGCGCTGCCTGAACGGCGACGAGAGCGCGTGGGAAGATCTTGTCCGCACTTACACGCGGCGGGTCTATTCCATCTGCTACCGCTTCACCGGCAGGGACAGCGAGGCCCAGGACCTGACGCAGGAGGTTTTTCTCAAGGTCTTCCGCAACGTGCGCAGCTTCCGCGCCGGCGAGGGATCGTTCGGCGTCTGGCTGGCGCGGCTGACGCGCAATCTGCTTATCGACCATTACCGCCGCTCGAAGATGGAGCGGGCGACGGCGTCGATCGAAGAGCACCTGCCGGTGCTCGAAGAGCGGACGGCGCTGGAAGGAAGGACGGACGCAGCACTGGCCGGCCGCGAGGCCAGCGAGGCGTTGCAGAAGGCGCTGGGCCGGCTTTCGCCCGAACTGCGCGAGACGGTGATCCTGCGCGACATCGAAGGGATGGAGTACCGCGAGATCGCGCAGGTGCTGGGCGTGCCGGAGGGCACGGTGAAGTCGCGGCTGAACCGCGGCCGCAGCGAGCTGGCGCGCCTGCTGCGCCAGATGAGGGTCGTGCCATGAGGTGCAGCGATCTGGAAGCCCTGATCTGCGACTACGTCGACGGCACGCTGTCGGCGGCTGAAAAGGCCACCGTCGAACTGCACCTGGCCTCGTGCGCTTCGTGCCGGGCGCTGGTCGAGGACTCGCGCACGGCGCTGGCCTTCATCGAGCGCGCCGCCGAAGTGGAGCCGCCTCCGGCTCTGGTCAATCATCTGCTGTTTGAGGTCCGCCAGGGCGCGGCGCGCCCGGTGGCGGACCGCCACGGCTGGTTCCGGCGGTTCTTTGAACCGGTGCTGCACCCGCGATTCGCGATGGGCATGGCGATGACGATTCTCAGCTTCGCCATGTTGGCCCGCTTCGCCGGCGTGCCGGTGCGGCAGCTTCGCGTCACCGACCTCGAGCCGGCGCGCGTCTGGATGGCGCTGGAAGACCGGGCCTGGCGCACCTGGGACCGGGCCAAAAAATATTACGAGAGTCTGCGGCTCGTCTATGAGATCCAGCAGACGCTCAAGGAATGGGCCGAGGAGCCTGCCGCGCCCGCCGCGGCGGTTCCATCAAAGCAGAAGCCGCCGGGAGCCTCCGGGAAGGCGCCGGCCGCGGGTGAGGCCGTGGACTGGAGCCTGCCCGCGCAGATCGAGCAGCCTGGGGACGGGAGCAAGAAGAAATGACGACCGAAAACACGCAACAACAGAAACCAGTGGCCGCCTATTGCCGCGTCTGTGGAGTGGCGCTCGCGGAAGACGAAGTCCGCTGGGCGCGCGGAACCATCTACTGTCAGGCGCATCTGCCCGCGCCGGAACCCGAAGCGGCGCCCCCGGCGGCCCCGCCGCTCGTGCCGAACCCGGGTGTCTCGCCGGGGCTGGCGTTTTTCCTCGGGATGATCCCGGGCGTCGGCGCCATCTACAACGGCCAGTATGCCAAGGGCATCATTCACGTGGTGATCCTTGGCCTGCTGCTCAGCATCTCCAGCAGCGGATCGATTGACGGCCTCGAGCCGCTGTTCGGGCTGCTGACGGCTGTCTTCTGGTTTTACATGGCCTTCGAGGCCTACCACACGGCAAAACGCCGCATGCTGGGCGAGCCCGTCGATGAGTTCTCCTCCCTCGTGGACCTGCGCAGCGGGGCGCGCTCGCCGCTGACGCCGATCCTGCTGATCGTTCTCGGCGCGATCTTCCTGCTGAACAATCTCGGCCTGCTGCCCATGCGGGAAGTGTTGCGCTGGTGGCCGGTGCTGCTGATTGCGGTCGGCGTCTGGATGCTGGTCGAGCAGTTTGGCGGCCGCCGGAAGGCCGGCGAGGACGCCGGCTTGGGGAAAGGAGACGGACAATGAGCCGCAGTATGGAACTGTTCCGGGCCCTGCGCGGCCCGGTGTTGCTGATCACGCTGGGCGTGCTGCTCACGGTGGACCGTTTTTCCGGCGTCTCTTTCACGAAAACCTGGCCGGTACTGCTCATCGTGCTCGGGTTGATGAAGCTTTTCGAACGCACGGCGATGGCTGAGCCGGCGCCGCCGGGCACGGGCAGCCGAACGCAGCCCTGAGGAGAGTGCCATGAGACGAGGCTCGCTGGTTGGCCCGCTGCTGCTGATCCTGATCGGCGTGGTGTTCCTGCTGCGGAACATCCGGCCGGATCTGCCGTTGTTTGATCTGTTCGTCACCTGGTGGCCAGTCGTGTTGATCGTGTGGGGCGGGCTGCGGATCCTTGAGATCCTCGCCACCTGGTTCCGGGGCCGTCCGCTGCCGCGCGCGGGCGTGGCGGGGGGCGAATGGGCGGTGATCATTCTGGTCACCATCTTCGCCATGTCGGTGTGGGGCGTGAAGCGCTGGACGCGCGAACTGCCGGGCAGGATCCGCATCGGCGGCGTGGAGGTGTTCGGCGAGGCCTACGACTACACCGAGCCCGAGGTCGTGCTCCAGGCCGCGGCGCAGGGCCGCCTGGTGGTGGCCAACGCGCGCGGCAACACGCGCATCACCGGCGTCGACGCAAGCGAAGTGAAGGTGCTCGGCCGCAAGACGGTGCGCGCGCTGGACCGCACCACGGCCGACCGCGCCAACGAGGCGGTGAAGCTGAAAGTCGTGCGCAATGGCGACGTCGTCCAGGTGACGCACGCCGACGATTCGTTCGAGGGAGCGCGTGTCAGCATGGATCTGGAAATCGCCGCGCCCCGCGGCTCGAGCGTGGAGTTCCGGGGCAATTACGGCGACCTGGAGGTAAAAGACATCGGCGGCGAAGTCGTGGTCGATTCCGACAACGCCGGGCTTCGGCTGGAGTCCATCGGCGGCCGCGTCAAGGCGGAGCTGCGCCGCAGCGACATTGTGCGCGCCATGAAGGTGAAAGGCGACGTGCTGCTGAAAGGGCGCGGCCGCGATGTGGAACTCGAGGACATCGGCGGCGGCGTGGCGGTGGAGGGCGCCTGGTCCGGCGAGCTCGTGATGCGGCGCATCGCGCGCGCCCTGCGTTATGAAAGCTCCCGCACGGAGATCCGCGCCGGGGCGCTGCCCGGCGAAATGCGGCTGACGCTCAGCCAGCTCTCGCTGACGCAGGCGCGCGGCCCGGTGGAGATCCGGGCCGAGACCAAGGACCTCCAGTTGGCGGATATCACCGATGCCATTACCGTGAACCTGGAGCGGGGCGACGTCGAGCTCCGCCAGCCCCGGCCCGAGCTGGGACGCATCGAGATCAAGACCGGCAGCGGCGACCTCGAGCTCGCCCTTCCGCCGGCGGCCCGTCTCCGCCTGCATGCTCTTACCGAGCGCGGGGAGGCGGTCAACGACCTGGATCCTCGCCTCAAGCTGAATCAGGACGACCGCCGCGGCGTCATCGAGGGCGATCTCGGCGGCGGTCCGGAAGTCCGGCTGGAGACGCGCCGCGGCCGCGTCATTGTCCGGAAGCTGACTCCAGCCGAGGCGGCCGCGCTCCTGGGCCGTCCGCCGCAGGCGCCCCCGCCGCCGGAACCGCCGAAAGCCCTCAATCAATAACCCGAACAGCGGCGGCCGGGGCGGAAGCCCACGAACACGGATTCCGCTTGCCCGTTCAGGCCCGCTCCATTCGCGGCTCAGAACGCCTCGCTGGACTTCGACAACGGCCAGCCTCGGCGCGCCGCCTCGCGCAGGAATCCAGCACGGCCGCCCTGATCAGGTTGTCCCCTCCATTCCGCCCGTCCGAGGCAGCTCGATCACATAGCCGCCCTTGCCCGCATTGACGGCGCGCGTTGCGCCGATCTGCGTCACCACGCCCGCCGCCTCATGCACATGGCCGCAGGCAAACCAGACAGGCTGCTCGCGCTCCAGAAACTCTCGCACGGCGCGGCTGCCGATGTGACGGCCGAAGGCGGCCCGGTCCAGCGGCGTGCCGAGCGGCGGACAGTGGCAGATGAGAACCAGCGGCTTCAGCCCGGCGAACCGCTCCAGCCGCGCCGCGATCTCTTCTTCCGTGTATTCGCCCGGAGTGTTGAATGGCGTGGGCGAGGAGTGGCCGAGCCCGGCGATGCACCAGCCGTCGGCGTCGAAGTGTCTTCCATGCAGCGCATGCAGGCCGTGCCGGCCGCAGAAGGCTTCGATGTCCGCCTCGTGCTCGTGGTTGCCGGGCAGCACCCACACCCTCGGCGCCCGGCTCTTCAGCACCGGAGCCAGAGCGTCCAGGCCGCGGCCCCAGCTCACCAGGTCGCCGGCGGCGACATAGACGTCCGCCTCCTGTGCCATCAGCGACTCGAGCGCCGCCCGGTCGCCGTGGATGTCGGAAAAGACAAGGATCCGCATGGCCCCTTCCATTCTAAAAGGCGAGGCATGACAATGAGGGCAGGAATCGGACCGGGGCGGGCCCGCGTCCAACAGAACAGAGGTGCCTTCCGCAAGCCGCTGATACACTGAGGATAGCGGGGCGCATCCCACCCGATCCTGTTTACAGCCATGGCCATTGAACCCAAGCAGCGACCCACAGTGAATTCGTGGCTCGAAGAAGAGCTTTTCCAGGAATTCGTCAACCGTCCCGGCCAGGTGGATGAAAGCTGGCGGCAGGTGTTCGCTCCCGAGCCGCCGCCGGAGGTGACGCCGCCGCCGGTGAGCCAGACCGTCGTGCTCCCATCGCCGGAAGAGACCAAGGCCGCCGCGCCGGTCATGGTGCCCGCCCTGACGCTCAGCCCCAGCGAGCAGCTTGTGCCGCTGAAAGGCGCGCCGGCGCGCATCGCCGAAAACATGAAGGCCAGCCTTCAGGTGCCGACGGCCACCAGCCAACGCGTGATCCCGGTCAAGGTGATCGACGAGAACCGCCGCCTGCTGAACCACTGGCGCACGCTGCACGGGCAGTCGAAGATCAGCTACACGCACCTCATCGCCTGGGCCGTGGTCCGCGCGATCAAACACGTGCCCGTCATCAACGACGCCTATGCCGAGGTCGACGGCCAGCCCCACCGCATTGTCCGCCGTCAGATCAACATCGGCATCGCCGTGGACGTGCCCGGCAAGGACGGCCACCGCTCGCTGCTGGTGCCCTGCATCAGGAACGCGGGCGAAATGTCGTTCTATGAGTTTCTGCGCGCCTTCGACGACATCGTCGAACGCGCCCGCAAGGGCCGGCTGACGCCTGAAGATTTCCAGGGCACTACGGTTTCACTCACCAATCCCGGTACGGTGGGCACCGTCGGCAGCGTGCCGCGGCTGATGCCGGGCCAGGGCGCCATTATCGCCACCGGCGCCATTGACTGGCCCGCCGGCTTCCAGGGCGTCAGCGAAGAGCTGCGTGCGCGGCTCGGGCTCTGCAAGGTGATGACGATCACCTGCACCTACGATCACCGCATCATCCAGGGCGCCGAAAGCGGCACGTTCCTCGGCAAGCTCCAGGAGCTGCTCGAGGGCGGCGACCGCTTCTACGAGGAGATCTTCGAACAGACGCGGATGCCTTACCATCCCTTCCGCTGGGAGGTGGACCGCGGGACGGCCGCGGCCGCTCTCGGCGACTCCGGCCGCACGGACGAAATCGCCAAACAGGCGGCCGTTCTTCAGTTGATCAACGCCTACCGCGTCCGCGGCCACCTCATCGCCGACCTCAACCCGCTCGGCACCCGGCCCGCCTACCATCCCGAACTCGATCCGGCCAACTATGGCCTCACCATCTGGGACTTCGACCGCCAGTTTCTCACCGGCAGCCTCGCCGTTCCCGGCGACCTGAAGCTCGCCCGCCTGCGCGACATCATCGAGCAGCTCCGCCAGACCTACTGCGGCCGGCTGGGCTGCGAGTACATGCACATCCAGCATCCTGAGGAGAAGCGCTGGCTCCAGGAGCGCATGGAGCCGCAGGCCAACAACTGGCCGCTCGACGACACCGCCAAACGGCGCATCCTGCTGCGGCTGCTTCAGGCCGAAGGCTTCGAAAATTTTCTCCATACGCGATTCGTGGGCCAGAAGCGCTTCTCGCTCGAAGGCGGCGAGAGCGCGATGGTGATCCTCGACGAGTGTCTCGAACGCGCCGCCGAAGCGGGCGTCCAGGAGATCGTCATCGGCATGGCTCACCGCGGCCGCCTCACCGTGCTGGCCAACCTGATTGGCAAGTCCATGGCGCAGGTGTTCGGCGAATTCGAGGGCGTCGTGGATCCTGAGATGGCCCAGGGCTCGGGCGACGTCAAGTACCATCTCGGCGCCAGCGGCGTGCAGCGCACCTCGTCCGGCCGCGAAATCAAGGTCTCGTTGTCGCCCAACCCGAGCCACCTGGAAGCCGTGGATCCGGTGGTCGAAGGCATTGTCCGCGCCAAGCAGACCTTCATGGGCGACGAGAAGCGCGAGAAAGTCCTGCCGGTGCTCGTTCACGGCGATGCCGCCTTCGCCGGCCAGGGCGTCGTGGCCGAGACGCTGAACCTGTCGCAGCTCAAGGGCTACACCACCGGCGGCACCATCCATCTCGTCATCAACAACCAGATCGGCTTCACCGCCACGGCGGAAGAAAGCCGCTCTTCGACTTACTGCACCGACGTCGCGCGCATGGTCCAGGCGCCCATTCTGCACGTCAACGGCGACGACCCCGAGGCCTGCGTCCGCGCCATGCAGATTGCGCTCGACTACCGCATGAAGTTCAAGAAAGACGTCGTCATCGACCTCGTCTGCTACCGCAAGTACGGCCACAACGAAGGCGACGACCCGAGCTTCACGCAGCCGGTGATGTACCGCACCATCAAGGCCAAGGACTCGCCGGCCACGCTGTACTCGAACCGCCTCCTCCGCGAGGGAGTGGTCACGAAGGATGCGGTCGAGCGGCTGAAGCGCCAGATCCAGGAGGCGCTCAACGCCGCCCACGAAGAGGCCGTACGCAAGGGCGAGAAATGGGAGCTTCAGGAAGTCACTGAATACGAAGAGTCCACGCTGCCCGCCGTCTGCCCGCGCACGGCGGCCGATGAAGCGCTGCTCGAAAAGGTGGTGGAGGGCATCACCACTTTCCCCGAGGGCTTCACGCTGCATCCGAAACTGAAGGGCTTCATCGAGCGCCGCCGCGAAATCCTCAACGGTGGTCCCGTCGACTGGGCCGCGGCAGAAACGCTCGCCTTCGGCACGCTCGTGCTCGAAGGCACGCCCGTGCGGCTCAGCGGGCAGGACAGCGGGCGGGGCACCTTCTCCCAGCGCCACCTCGAGTACTTCGACTACAACACCGGCGAGCCCTACACGCCGCTCCAGCACCTGGACCCGCGCCAGGCGCGCTTCGAGGTCTATGACAGCTCCCTGAGCGAGTACGCGGTGATGGGGTTCGAATACGGCTATTCGCTCGGCGATCCGCTCACGCTCACCATCTGGGAGGCGCAGTTCGGCGACTTCGCCAACGGCGCGCAGATCATGATCGACCAGTTCATCGCCGCCGGCGAGGCCAAGTGGGGCCAGCCTTCCGGGCTCGTGCTTCTGCTGCCGCACGGCTTCGAGGGCCAGGGGCCGGAGCACTCGAGCGCCCGCATCGAGCGCTTCCTGCAACTGGCCGCCGAAAACAACATGCAGATCTGCAACGCCACCACCCCGGCGCAGTACTTCCATCTGCTGCGCCGCCAGATGTACGGCGGCAGCGACCGCCGCGGCATGCGCAAGCCGCTGGTCATCTTCTCCCCCAAGAGCCTGCTGCGCCATCCGAGATGCGTGAGCACGCTGCATGACCTGTCGCGCGGTTTCTTCGAGCCGGTACTCTCCGATCCAGGCCCGGTGCAGCCGGACCGCGTGGTCAAGGTGCTGTTCTGCTCGGGCAAGATCTTTTACGAGCTGCTGGCGGAACGCGAAAAGCGCGAGGCCTGGAACACGGCCATCGTCCGCATCGAGCAGCTCTATCCGTGGCCGGAGCAGGAGGTGGAGGCGGCGCTCTGGCGATATCCGTCCACCGCGGAAATTGTCTGGGTGCAGGAGGAGCCGCGCAACCAGGGCGCGTTCCTCTTTGTCCGGGACCGGATGGAGCCGCTGCTGGCGCAGTCGCGCCGCACCCTGCGCTATGCGGGCCGGCCCGAGGCTGCCGCGCCCAGCACCGGCTCGGCAAAGCGCCACGCCCAGGAGCAGGCGGCCGTCATTGAGGACGCCTTCAGCGGCGGCAGCCCGGCCCGCCCGCGCCGCTATCGCGTGGTGGAGAAGCGCCGCAATCACTCCATCGAAGGCGCCCAGCCGGAAGCTTGACGCCACACAAACAGCAGGGGCGGCCCGTTCGGGGCCGCCCCTGCCCGTTGCTGACCTGGCGTTTCCGTTACCAGCCGAGACGGAGTCCGAAACGGAACACCCGCTCGTCAATGCCCTCGCGGCCGGTGTTGCGCACGCCCGTCACCTCGAAGACACCGGTGCGGAAGCTGCCGTCGCTGTTCAGCACGAGGCTCGAGATGTTGCCGCTTGGGTTGGAAAAGTGCGGCGTGTTGGTGGCGTTGAAAGCCTCGGCGCGGAACTGGAGGTTTACGCGCTCCGTAATGCGGAACTGCCGGAACAGTCCGAGGTCGAGGTTGACGATCCCCGGCCCGAGCAGCACGTTGTAGCCGGCGGTGCCGAAGCGCGGCTCGGTCACCGGCGCCCACTGCCGCCAGTCATAGAACGGCATGCCACGGCCCACGCCGCCCAGCTTGCGCGGCTTCTCATTGCCGCCAATCCAGTCGGCCCGCTGCGAGCTCTCCGGCGCGTTCAGCGAAGCGCCGGACGACGTCACCGTGAACGGGTTGCCGCTTTGCAGCATCAGCGCGCCGTTGATCTGCCAGCCGCTGAGGATGGCCGCCGCCGCCCCGCTCTGCGCCCACCGCTTGCCCGGCCCGAACGGCAGTTGCCAGATGCCGTTCGCCGTGAAACGGTGCGGCGTGTGAATGCTGCACTGCGAGCGGTTCAGCCGGTAGTACTCGGGGATCTTGATCTCGACGCGGTCCCCGCTGTTGCCGAACCCGGCCAGCGAGATGCACTTCGACCAGGTGTAGGCGGTGTTGATCATGAACCCCTCGCTGAAGCGGCGGTCCAGCGTCATCTGGAGCGAGTCATAGGCGCTGTTGCCCAGCCGGTTCACCACCGCGAGCGACACGTTGCGGCCGGTCTGCGGGAAATAGACGCGGCTGGCCGCGCCGCCGCCCACGCGGCCGTAGTTGCGCTCCTCATAGCCGAGGAAGCCGGTCATCCGCGTCGCCACATAGCCCGCCGAAGCCACCAGCTTCAGCGGCAACTGCCGCTGAATCGTGAAGTTCCAGCTCTGGATGTAGCCGCGCACGAACTTGCTGTCCAGCGTGTTGAACACCACGTTCTTCGGCAGGTCGACGATGCCATTGCCAAGATCCGGCGGGTTGATCACCGGGATGCCGTCCTTCAGCAGCCCGGCCCACCAGAACGAGTTCGGCGCGTTCACCGTCTGCGCCGTCAGCAGCGGGTGATTCGTGCGCATGGCGCGGGCGATGTTCCACGGGTCCGTGTTGATGCCGTAACCGGTGCGGATCACCGTCTGGTCGTTCAGACGGAAGGCGATGCCGACGCTCGGCGCGAACAGCTTCTTGCTCACCTCCACGCCGCAGTCCTTCGGCAGCGAGCCGATGCCGCACACCATGACCTTGTCCGCGTAGTTGGGGTCGCCCGGGAAGAAGTAGCGCTCCAGCCCGCGGTCAGGCCGCGTCGGCATCGGGAAGTAGTTCCAGCGGGTGCCGAAGTTCACCGTCAGCCGCCGGTTCACCTGCCACTGGTCGCGGATGTAGAGGCTCTGCATCGAGGTGCGCGTGCCGTACTCGTCCGGCCACTGGTAGATCTTGCCGATCTGCGTAGCGCGGCCGAGCAGGAAGCTCGCCATGCCGTTCCACTGGTTCGAGGCCGGGCCGCCGTTGAGCGTCGTCGGGCCACCGCCAAAGCTGAACCCGCCGGGCGCGCCCCAGCTTCCGCCGTAAAACTCCGGCTGGACATGGTTCAGATGCTGCCAGCCGAGCTCGGCGCCGAAACGGATGTTGTGCCGGCCTTTCGTCCAGTTGCCGTTGCCAACCCACTGGAACTGCGGGTCATTCCGGAAGTAGGGCATGTAGTTGTCCGCCAGGCCGAAGGTCGTAAAGCCGCTGATGCCGAAGCCCGGCCAGCCGCCCTCAATCCGGCGCGAGCCGTTCGTGCCGGGGATGCCCAGATTCTGGCCGATGTTTTCCTCGATACGGTACTGCTCGACGTTCGTATCCATCAGCGTGTAGCCGAAGTTGGTGTCGATGACAAAGGTCGGCGAGACCGTGTACGTGTAGGCCGCCGTCACACTGTACGTGTTGCCGTAGCCCTGCCCCGGATTGCCTCCCGCCAGCGCCGAGCCCAGCAGCTCCTTGCCAAAGCGCGTCGGCGCCGTCAGCGAGTAATCCAGGAAGCTGAAGCGGACATAGGAGGTCATCCGGTCATTGATGTTCCAGTTGACCTTGCTGTCCACCGTCTGCCGGTCGAACAGATACGTGCCCTGCGAGTAGTAGTTCTGAGTGAACTGCCCGGGCGCGGTCGGATTGGGCAGTAGCGGGATCAGCTTCTTCGCAATCGGATCCCAGCGGGACTCGGGGATGATCTGGTTGGGGAATGGAATCCGGTTCCGACCCTGGCTGTCGCCGGAGTCGGGGTCGTAGACCAGCCGCGGCGACTCGCTCATGTCGCCCTTCTTCATCAGCGGCGTCGGCACCGTGGAGAGTCCGCCGGCGAACTGCCGGTCGTAGGTGCCTTCGTAGCTGACAAAGTAAAAGAGCTTGTCCTTCTTGAGCGGCCCGCCCAGCGTGCCGCCGTTCTGGTTGTAGACGCGCTTCGGCTTGTCCTGGTCGAAGGGCAGGAAGAAGGGCCGCGCCTTGGTCTTGTTGTTGTCGTGATACCAGAAGGCGCTGCCATGCAGGTCGTTCGTTCCGCTCTTGATGGTCACGTTGATCGCCGCGCCGCCGGCCAGGCCCTGCTCGGCGTCAAACGCGTTGGTGACCACGTTGACCGCCTCGATCGACTCGAGCGCCGGCACATAGGCGGTGATGTGCGGCAGCCAGATGTTGTACTGCGTGGCGCCGTCCAGGCGGATGTTGTTCGACGCCGCCACCGTGCCGTTCACTTCGAATTGCAGCGCCCGCGACGGGTTCGAAGGCACCGAGTGCGCGTTGCGCGGCGGCGTGAAACCGGGCAGCAGGTTGAAAAGCTGCTGGTAGTTCCGCCCCGGCGGGATCGGCGTGTTCAACAGCGTCACCGTGGGCAGTTCTCGGCGCACCTCGGCGCGGTCGGTCTGCAATAGCGCCGCCTCGCCCGTAACCTGGATGGATTCGGTCACCGCGCCCAGCTCAAGCTGGGCGTCCACGCGCGTCACCGTGTTGGTCGAAATGGTCACGTCCTTGCGAACGAGCGTCCGGAAGCCCTGGGCCTGCACCTTGAGCTCGTAGGTGCCGCCAGGGATCGTGGGAAAGTTGTAGATGCCTGCGTCGTTGGTGGTCGTCGTCCGGCTCTGGTTGGTCTCCGTGTTCGTGATCGTTACCGTTGCTCCGACCACGGCGGCCCCGCTCGGGTCGGTCACGTTCCCGGTGAGCGAGCCGTACAGGATCTGCGCCGCGGCGGGCGTCTGCCACAAAAGCATGAGCGCGGCCGCAACCCACGCGGCGGCCGCCCATCGCCATCTCAGCCTTGTGCTCATCTGCTGCATCGCAAGATGTTCCTTTTCCGTTGGAAATTGTGATTCCGGAATGCGCGAGAGAAGCCCCTGCATCTCAACTCCCAGCTCAGCTTCGTCCCTCACCCCGGCTACATGTAATATATTGGAGGTCCGGTATCGAGTCAATAGAAATGTCAGTTCGCCTGGGGGCGCATGCTCCGCCGGCTTGATCCATCCGATCTGCCCGCCCTGCTGGATCTGTCCACGACAGCCGGCTGGAACCAGACCCCAGAAGACTGGCTGCGCCTTCTCGAGCTCGAGCCCGAAGGATGCTTCGGCATCGAGGAGGGCCGGCGCATCATCGCTTCGGCCACGGTGATCACCTACGGCGAAGCCCTGGCCTGGATCGGCATGGTGCTCACCCTGCCCGAACATCGCGGCCGCGGCCACGCCACACGGCTCCTTGAACAGTGCCTGGACTTTTGCGCCCAACGAGGCGTCGCCACCGTCCGCCTGGACGCGACCGAAATGGGCCGCCCGGTCTATGAGCGCCTGGGGTTCGCCCCGGAATATGGCGTCGCGCGTTGGTCGGGCCAACTCCATGCCGCCGAGAGCCGCGCGCCGCAGTTTGACCTCGATCTGGACCGCCTCGCCTTCGGCGCCGACCGCCGCCGTCTGCTCGTCAAGACGGGTTGGTCGCGTCCGGGCCGCGTCGCCGCCTATCTCGGCCCCATCACCGCCCGCACCGCGGCCGAGGCCGCCGCCATCATCCGCGGCTGCGGCATCCGCGGGCCCGCCTTCTGGGACATCCCGGAGCCCAACGCGGCGGCCCGGGAGCTCGCCGTAAGCCTCGGCTTTGCGCCGGTCCGTCACCTCGTTCGCATGCGTCTCGGGCCTCCGGTGCAGGAGCGGCCGGAGTGGGTCTTCGCGCTGGCGGGCTTCGAGTACGGATGAACGCCTACAATGGAGGCGTGAGTCGGCTTGGCCTGGCGCTTGCCGCCGCACTGATCTGCCCGGCGCAGCAACCCCAGCAGCATCTGCTGCAACGCATGGCGTCCGGCTTCCGCTACGCCGATGGCCTGGCGCTGGAGGCCGACGGCGCGCTGCTGGTGGCCGACCCGCCGGCCGACCGCATCCTCCGCCTCGCGCCCGGCCGGCCCATCGCCGTTGCACGCCAGCCCGCGGGAGGCGCCGCCGGGCTCGCCTTCGACGACCGGGGCCGGCTGCTCATCTGCGAGTCCGAAGCGCGCCGCCTGGTACGCATCGAAACGGACGGCCGCCTCACCGTGCTCGTCGACGCCTATGACGGCAAGCGGCTCAACGGGCCGAACGACCTCGCCCTCCGCTCCGGCGGTCACATCTACTTCACAGATCCCGCCTTCGGCTCGGCCGACGAGCGCCGCCAGTTGCCTTTCCACGGCGTCTTCCATCTGCCGCCTAAGGGCCCGTTGGAGGTCATCTGGCGTGGCGATTCGCGCCCCGTCGGCATCGCACTCTCGCCCGACGAGCGCACCCTCTACGTCACCTTCACCGACGAGCGCCTCGTCCGCGCCTTTGACGTCGCCCGCTCCGGCGCGGCCTCCAATCCGCGCGTCCTCGTTCCGCGCACCGGCGGCATCCCCCTGGGCCTCCGCACGTCCGCCGAGGGCGAGCTTCTGATCGCCGCCGGCGAACACATCGAGATTTACTCTCCCAGGGGGCGGCTCATCGAAAAGATCCGCGTCCCGGAGCGCTCCGCGAACCTCTTCGTGCACCGCTCCACCGGCGACATCTTTGTCTCGGCGCGTGACGCCGTGTACCACCTCGCCCGCAGAGCGGAGCCGGCCAAAGAGCCATGAGCGGCGAATCCATCCCACGCCGCTACCCCCCGCGCCCGCTCGTCGGCGTGGGCGCGGTGCTCTTTGACGGCCCGCGCGTCCTTCTCATCGAGCGCGGCCAGGAGCCGTTGAAAGGCTGGTGGACCCTGCCCGGCGGACTCGTCGAGGCAGGCGAGCGGCTCGATCAGGCCCTGCGCCGCGAGGTCCGCGAAGAGACCGGCCTGGAAGTGGAGCCGCTCACCGTCGCCGCCATCTTTGAGCGCATCATCAAGGATCAGCACGGGCGCGCCGAATACCACTACGTCATCATCGACTACCTCTGCCGCTCCTGTGGCGGCCGCCTCCAGTGGGGCAGCGACGTCGCCGATGCGCGCTGGGTGGAGCTCGACCAGCTCGCCGCCCTCCAGGTGGCCCCGGGCACGCCGCCCGTCATCGAAAAGGCGCTCGCCATCTGGCGGGAGTGGAGCGAATGAACGCGCGCAGCCTCGAACTGCTCGAATACGATCGCCTCCGCGACCTGCTGGCCCGCTATGTGGAATCGCCCGGCGGCCGCCGGCTGATCGACCGCATGGCTCCGCTGCCGGACCGCACCGCCGCCCGGGCCGCGCTCGAAGAGGCTGCCGAAGCCATCGCGTGGCTGCGCGAGCAGCAGAAGCCCGCTCGCCGCTCCGCCCTCGCCCCGCTCCGCTTTGCCGGGCTGCCGGACGTCGCCGCCGCCGAGGCGCGCCTGCGGATCGAGGGCGCGGTGCTCGAACCTTCCGAGATCCATGCTCTCTGCATCATGCTCGAGCGCGCCGCCGAGGTCCGCCAGACGCTCGCCCCCCGCGCGGCCGAGTTCCCGCGCCTCGCTGCACGCGCCGCCTCCATCGCCGACTTCCGCGACGCGCTGCGCGAGGTCTCGGGCCGCATCCTCCCCGACGGCTCGATTGCCGATGACGCCAGCCCGGAACTCGCGCGCATCCGCCGCGACATGGAACGCCAGCGCCGCCTTATCCACGAATCGCTCGAGCGGTTCCTCAAGTCCCACCACGAGGACGGGCTGCTTCAGGAAGAGTTCATCACCATCCGCAACGATCGTTTCGTCGTGCCCATCGTTCCGGGCGCGCGCCGCCGCCTGCCGGGCGTTGTCCACGCCGCCAGCGGCAGCGGCCATACGCTGTTTCTCGAGCCGCTGGAGACCATCGAGCTGAACAACGAACTCGTCCGGCTCGCCGAAGAAGAACAGCGCGAAATCCACCGCATTCTGCGCGGGCTCACTGCCTCGCTCCGCCGCCACGCCGAACAGGTGCGCGCAGCGGCCGACGCCCTCGCCGCGCTCGACTTCGCTTTCGCCTGCGCCCGCTTCGCGCTCGACTTCGGCTGCACCATCCCGGAGTTTTCGCCCGACGAGGCGCCGCGCTTCCTGCTGGAAGAGACCCGGCACCCGCTGCTCGAAGACGTCTTCCGCCGCCAGCGCCGCCGCGTCGTGCCGCTGTCTTTCGAGCTCGACGCGGACCGCCGCACCCTCCTCATCAGCGGCCCCAACACCGGCGGCAAGACCGTCGCCATGAAGTGCGCCGCGCTCGCCGCGCTGATGGCGCAAAGCGGCGTGCCCGTGCCCGCCGCCCGTGCCGTGCTCCCCTGGTTTGATGACGTGCTCGCCGACATCGGCGACAACCAGAGCATCGAGCAGAGCCTGTCCAGCTTCAGCGCGCACATCGAACGGATCCGCGAGATCCTCGCCCTGGCGACGTCCGGCTCGCTCGTGCTGCTCGATGAGCTCGGCCGCGCCACCGATCCCGACGAGGGCGGCGCGCTCGGCGTCGCCGTGCTCGAAGACTTCCACCGCCGCGGCGCCTTCACGCTCGCCTCCACCCACCTGCCGGCCCTGAAGCTGTTCGGCGCCGCCACGCCGGGCGTCCTCAACGCCGCCATGGGCTTCAATGAGGAGACGCTTGAGCCCACCTATCGCATGCACGTCGGCCTGCCCGGCAAGTCCGCCGGTCTCGACATCGCCGCCCGGCTCGGCCTGCCCGAACGGTTGATCCAGCGCGCTCGCGCCGCCATGAGCGAGCGCGACCGCCAGATGAACGAACTGATCGCGCAGCTCGAACGGCGCCTGGCGGAAGTCACCGCGCGCCTCGAGGAACTCGAGCGGCAACGCGCCGCGCTCGAAGAACGCGAACGCACGCTGCTCGAAAAGATGGAGCGGCGCGAGCAGGCCCGCCTGCGCGAGATCGAGCAGGCGGCCGAGGCCGCCCGCCGCCAGTTCGAAAAGCAGGCCCAGGAACTGATCTCAAGCGTTCTCGCCGCGCCGGAGCAGCGCCGCCAGGCCGAAAAGGCGCTCCGCCAGGCGGCCCGCGTGCGCCGCGAGTTTGAAGAATCGGTCCGCTCGCTGCGGCCCGGCGCCGGCCCGGCTCCTGCCGCCGCACCGCCGGAACTCCGCGAAGGCGTGCGCGTGCGCCTGCGCGACGTGAGCCAGCCCGCACGGGTCAGAAAGGTGCTGCCCGATGGCCGGCTCGAAGTGGACGTCGGATTCCTGCGCATGCAGGTCAGCGCGCAGGACGTGCTCGAAGTGCTGCCTGCGGCCCCGGGCGGCGCCCGGCTCCCCGCCGGCGTCACGCTCACCGCCGGCCCGCGCTGGGACACGCTCACCCGAGAAATCAACGTCATCGGCAAAACCGCCGACGAGGCGCGCGAAGAAGTGGATAAATTCCTTGACGACGCATTCCTGGCCGGCGTCACCCGCGTGCGGGTCATTCACGGCCACGGCATGGGAGTGCTGAAACGGGCCGTCGAGGACCTCTGCCGCGCCCACCCGCACGTTGAAAAGTTCTATCCGGCCTCGCCTTCTGAAGGCGGCGCCGGCGCCACCATTATCGAGCTGAAAGAGAGCTGATGCCCGTGCCGCCCCCGCCTGATCCTCTCAGGCCGGCAGCCCGTCAAGCGCCTTCAGCACCTCGTCCGTGTGCCCGTCCACTTTTACCTTGCGGAAAATCTTCGCGATCTTCCCCCGGTGAATCAGGAACGTGCTCCGCTCAATGCCCATCGTCTTCTTGCCGTACATGTTCTTTTCCACCCACACGCCATATTTTTCCGCCACCTTGTGATCCGGGTCGGCCAGCAGCGGAAACGGAAGCGAGTATTTTTGTTTGAACTTCACCAGCGCCGGCACGTCATCCGGCGAGACGCCCAGCACCACCGCCCCGCGGCCGAGAATCTCCGCATGGTGGTCCCGGAAGCTGCAGGCTTCCTTCGTGCAGCCCGGCGTGTCGGCGCGGGGGTAGAAATACAAAACCACCGTCCGGTCCGCAAACGAACTGAGCTTTACCTTCTCGCCCGAATCGCTCGGCAGCGTGAAGTCCGGCGCCTTGGATCCTTCTTTCAGTTCAGCCATAACTCAAATGATGCGCCAGCCCGGCGGCGGATTCCAGAGCTGCGCGGCGGACCGGAGACGGGCGGCTTCGCGGCGCTGTTCCCGCCCGGCCGCTCCCGGATGGGTGAGGCTGGCCGGTCCACCCCCCCCGCGGTTGACCCATGTGGGGGAAAACAACAGGCAAAAAGAAAAATCACCGAAAAATTTTTGCTCACTTTTCCGAAATCTGTGCTAACTTCCTTTCACAGAAACCTCCATGCAGACCTGTCCAAGTTGCAAACATCCGGTAGAAGGAGCGGACCATTTCTGCCCCTGGTGCGGCGCGATCATGCGTTCCTCCGCGCCCGTCCACGCCTCGTCTCCCTCTGCCGCCGCCTCTCCGTCGTCTGCAACCGCCCCGGAGGCTGCGCCGCCTCCGCAGGCAGGTGTGCTCCGGCAAGCCGATCCCGTTACGCCTCAGGCCTCCCAGACGGTCGCCATTCCACCGTTGCAACCGGGCGTGCCGCAGCCGGCCGCCTCAATGGCGCCGCCCGGGATGGCCCCGAACGGCTGGACTCCCCAACTGCGTCATCCAAAGGAATCGACGTACTTCGCCCTTGCCGCCGTGGCCGGCGTCATCGCCTGGCTGTTCCTTATCTGGATTGTCCTCCTGATCGGCTGGGCCATCGCGCTTCCGGTGCTCCTGATCGCCTGGTTCGCCGAGAAGTTTTTCCGGGCTCAATTATTGGGAAATTCCGTCCGCGTCAGCGAGACGCAATTCCCGGAAATCCACGAAATGGCCAGGAACTTTTCCACGCGACTCGGCCTGACAAAAACGCCGGATATCTTCATCGTCAACGGCAACGGCCTGGTCAACGCGCTCGCCATCCGGCGCCTGCGCAACAAGTACATCCTGCTGATGTCCGACCTCGTGGACCTGCTCCTGTCCACCGGTTCGCTGGACGAGCTCGGCGCTGTCGTGGGCCACGAACTGGGCCATCACGCCCTGGGTCACACAAGCCCGCTGAAGCACCTCTTTCTGTTTCCCGGGTTGCTGGTCCCGTTTCTGGGCTCGGCCTATTCCCGCGCCTGCGAATTCAGCGCGGACCGCGCCGGCCTGTGGCTGTCGGGCAGCAAGGCCGCGGCAATCCGCGCCCTCGGCGCCCTAGCCTGTGGCAGCCGGGCTCTCACGCCGCAACTGAACATCGAGTCTTTCGTCAGCCAGGAACGGGACGCCGCCGGCTTCTTCGGCTTTCTCATCAACATCTATTCTTCCCATCCGCGCCTCACTCTCCGCGTGGAGGAGCTGCGGGCTGCCGAACCCGCCGTTCTGGGCGTCACCACCGCATGACGCGCAGGGACGGCGGCGGCCGCGCCGCTGCGCTACAGTGGGGCTGATGGGGCGCACGCTGCTGGCAGTCCTCGGAGGGTGGTTTCTCATTCAGGCGCTCGTCCTGGCCGCCGACGCCCTTCTGACGCGGCTCTTCCCGGGCCAGTACGGCAACGGGCTGCCGTCTCCGGCCTGGCTGCTGGGCCTCCGGCTGGCCGCAAGTTTTCTGGCTGCCATGGCGGGGGGATGGCTTGCCGCCCGGCTGGCTCCCGAGCGGCCCTGGCGGCACGCGCTCTATCTCATCGTGCTCGGCGAGACCATGGGCATCCTCATGGCGGGCTCGAGCCTTGGCCAGCTCCCCGTCTGGTACCTCGGCGGCATGCTGCTTCTTTATCCGGTGGCCGTGCTCGGCGGCGCGGCCCTTTGCCTGATGCCCGCCCGCCGCGGCGGCCGGCGCGCCTGAGCGCCGCGCCAACCACCCTCGGCTATGCTGGGAGTCGGACGCCACACGGGAGGTCCCACCGATGAAACGCAGCCTCCGCGACCACCTCGCCTATGAGCCGGTCGAGCTGAAATTCGGCACCTCCGGCCGGCGCGGACGCGTCGCCGACCTCACGCAGCTCGAAGTCTACATCAACGTCCGCGGCGAATTGGAGTGGCTCAAGACGCTCCCCAAACACCAGGGCGGCATCCAGCCCGGCGAAGACGTCTTTGTCGCCGCTGACCTGCGGCCCTCCTCCGTGCGTTTTGTCGAAGAGTTTGGCGGCCGCGGCGAGATCGTTCAGGCCGTCTGCGAGGCCATCCGCCACGCCGGCTCGACGCCCGTCTTTCAGGGTTTCATCCCGACCCCAGCCCTCGCCTACTACGGCTTCGGCCGGCGCCGCGCGAGCATCATGGTCACCGGCAGCCACATCCCGTTCGACCGCAACGGCTACAAGCTGAACACCAGCGTTGGCGAGCTGCTCAAGGAACACGAAGCGGCCGTCCAGGAACACGTGGCGCGCGTCCGCGCCGCCATTTACGGCGAGCCCTTCGAACGCTCCCCGTTCAACGAGAGCGGCATGCTCCGCAGCGGCCACCAGCCGCTGCCCGAACCCTCCGGCGAGGCCCGCGCCGCCTACATGCGCCGGTATCTGGATTTTTTCCGCGGGCGGCCGCTGCGCGGCCAGCGCGTCCTTGTCTACCAGCACTCCGCCGTCGCGCGGGACATGCTCGTGGAAGCGATCGAGGCCCTGGGCGCGGAAGTGGTCCCCGCCGGCCGCAGCGAGACCTTCATCCCGGTGGACACGGAAAACATCGGCGCCGAACTCCTGAGCGAGCTCCAGCGCCTCGCCTCGGAGGCCGAATCTCGGCGCGGCCCTCTCACCGCTGTGGTCTCCACCGATGGCGACAGCGACCGGCCGCTTTTCCTGAGTGTCACCGGCGGCCGCGTCCGCTTCCATCCGGGCGACCTGCTCGGCATGGTCGTGGCGCTCGAGCTTGGAGCCGACGCCGTGGTCGTCCCAGTCAGTTGCAATGACGCCATCGACCGTTCGCCGCTCGCCGGCGTGCTCGAACCGAAGACGCGCATCGGCTCGCCCTATGTGATCGCCGGCATGCAGCGCGCGCTGGCCCGCGGCCGCCGCCGCGTCGTCGGTTGGGAGGCCAATGGCGGCTTCCTCACCGCCAGCCCCATCGAGCGCAACGGCGCGCTGCTCGACGCGCTGCCCACCCGGGACGCCTTCCTCCCCATCCTCACCGTGCTCGAGGCCGCCGCGCGGGAGGGCGTCTCGCCGGCGGCACTCTTCGACCGCCTTCCCCAACGCTTCGGCCGCTCCGCGCTTCTGCGCGAGTTTCCCCGCGAAAAGGCTCTTCGCATCCTCTCACGCCTCACGCCGCAGGCCAGCGACGGCAGCGACCTGCCGGACGTCGTCCACACATTGAAACAGTTCTTCCGCGACGCCGACGGCTTCGGCGCCATTGAGCGGCTCGATTCGACCGACGGTCTCCGCATCTGGTTTTCCAACGGCGACATCGCCCACCTGCGCCCCTCCGGCAACGCCGACGAGTTCCGCATCTACGCCGTCGCCGACACCCAGCAGCGCGCCGACGAGATCGCTGCGCTTGGCGTCCGCGAACCCGACGGAATCCTCCGCCGCCTGGAGAAAGAGCTCGATGTCTGACCCGCGTCTCCTCCGCATCCGCCCCGCCGTGCAGCACTACGACTGGGGCGGCACGGAGCTGCTGCCCGCGCTTCTCGGCATGCCCAACCCGGAGCGCCGCCCCTTTGCCGAGCTCTGGTATGGCGCGCATCCCAAGGCCCCTGCCATCGCCCTGACGCCCGCAGGCGACGTCGCGCTCGACCGTCTCATTGCCTCCGCGCCGCAGCACTGGCTCGGCCCGGCCTGTGCCGCGCGCTTCGGCCCCGTGTTGCCGTTCCTGCTCAAGGTGCTCGACGCGCGCAGGATGCTTTCCATTCAGGTGCACCCCGCCGAAGCGCAGGCGCGGGAAGGCTTCGAGCGCGAAAACGCCCTGGGCATCCCCATCCACGCCCCGCACCGCAACTACCGGGACCGCCACGCCAAACCCGAGGTGCACGCCGCGCTCGGCGACTTCTGGATGCTGCACGGCTTCCGCCCCCTGGAAGAAATCGCCGCCTGGCTGGATTCTTCCCCTGACACGCGCGCCATTGCGCCGGATTTCGCGGCCCGCGCCCGTGCCGCAGGACGCGACCGCACGGCCCGCTCCGCCCTTCTGCGCGAACTCTACACGCACATCATGCACCTGCCGCAGGAGCGCGTCGACGAGCTGCTCGACTCTCTTCTCGAAAAACTCGAGCGCGCCCCGGCGCCGCCGAAAGACTCGCCCGAATACTGGGCCCTCCGCGGCGCGCGCGAATTTCCCCTGCCGGGCGGCCGCCGCGACCGCGGCATCTTCTCCATCTTCCTGCTCAACCTCGTGCGGCTCCGCCGCGGCCAGGGCACGTTCCAGCCCGCCGGCGTCCTCCACGCCTATCTCCAAGGCGCGACCGTCGAGCTGATGGCCAACTCGGACAACGTCCTGCGCGGCGGCCTGACGCCAAAACACGTCGACGTCGGCGAACTGCTGCGCATCGTCCGCTTCGAAGACGCCCCCTGCACGCCCCTGGAAGGCGTGCCCTGCGGCGAGAGCGAACTGCTCTACCCGGCGCCCGTCGAGGAGTTCGCGCTCAGCCGCATCGCGCTCGCCCCGGGCGCTCTTGTGCAACGCGCCTCCAGCGGCCCCGAGATTCTGCTCGCCCTCGACGGCGACGTCCTGCTCCGCAGCGCGGACATCACCACCGGGCTGAACCCCGGCCAGGCAGCCTTTCTCGCTGCCGGCACGGAATTTTCTCTTTCTTCCGGCTCCGCAGCGGCCACGGTCTGGCGCGCGCGCTCGAACCTCGCTCCGCGCGCTTCCTGATTGGCTTGCCGCTTTCTCACCACTCGCGCGGCGCCCGCTATTCGAGCCGCTTGTGGAACCGCAGCGCGCTGAGGACGACAATTGTGACCCCCATCGCCGCCAGCGCCGCCAGTTGCGGCCAGAGCTGGCCGGCGCCGCTACCCTTCAGAAACACCCCGCGCACGATTTCCATGAAATACCGCAGCGGGTTCAGATACGTGAGCCACTGCACCGGCTCCGGCATGTTGCGGATCGGAAACGCAAAGCCGCTTAACATGAAAGCGGGCTGAAAGAAAAAGAAGGACGCCATCATCGCCTGCTGCTGCGTGTGGCTCACCGTGCTCATGAAAAGACCGGCCCCGAGCGTGGAAAGGATGAACAGCGCCCCCGCGCCCGCCAGCAGCAGCACACTGCCCCGCAACGGAACGTGAAAGATCAGCAGCGCCAGGCCCGTCAACAGCATCAGGTCGAACATCCCCACCAGCGCGAACGGTATCGTCTTGCCCAGCATCAGTTCCATCGGCCGCAGCGGCGTCACCATGAGCTGTTCCATCGTCCCGATCTCCTTTTCCCGGACGATGCTCAGCGCGGTGAGCATCAGCGTCACCAGCGTCAGCACATTCACAATGACGCCCGGCACGAAATAATTCCGGCTCTTCAGCTCCGGGTTGAACCACACGCGCCGTTCCGTCTCGACGCCCGGAATCCGCACGAGCACCGCTCCGCCGCGCGTGCGGTCCACCAGCCGCTCCTTCTGTTGATCGAGAAGCATCCGCCGGTTGAAGCCGGCCACCACGCCGGTGGCGTGGCTCAGGATGATGGCGGCGGTGTTGGAATTGGTTCCATCCAGCAGAAGCTGCACCTGGCCCTGCCGGTGCGCGGCCACCTCCCGGCTGAAGCGCGGCGCCACCCGCACCAGCGCCTGCACATCGCCGCGGTCAAGCAGCGCCTGCGCCTCGCGCTCGTTGTGCGCGTGCGCCACCACCTCGAATTCATGGCTGGACTCGAAGGCGTAAAACAGCTCGCGCGCCGCCGGGCCGCCGTCCATGTCCATCCAGCCGAGCCGCACGTGCTCGACATCCAGGTTTACGGCATAGCCGAAAAGAATCGTCTGCAACAGCGGCGGCAGGAAGAGAAACACGCGCATCCGCGGCTCGCGGAACGCCTGCCGGAACTCCTTCCTCACGATTTCACGCAGCCTCGGCCACATCGCCCCTCCTCAGGCCACCTTCTGGCGCAGCTTCCGCCGCGCCACCGTAAACACGATGCCCGCATAAATCAGCAGGAAAAGCATCGGCGCCCACAGCAGTTCCACGCCAACGCCTTTGAGAAAAATTCCGTGCAGAATGGTGACGAAATACCGCGCCGGCACGATCCGCGAGATCTGCTGCACCGCAAACGGCATGTTCTCCAGCGCGAACACAAACCCGCTGAGCAGGAATGCCGGCAGGAAACTCGTGATCAGCGACGCCTGGTAGGCCAGCAGTTGCGACCGCGTCACCGTCGAAAGGAAAATGCCCCAGCTCAGCGCCCCGAACAGAAAAAGCCCGCTCGTCACCGCCAGCAGCAGGTAGCTGCCCCGCATCGGCACGCCGAAAATTCCCACGCCAAGCACCAGAGCGATCACCGTGTCTGCCACGCCCAGCAGGAAATACGCTCCCAGCTTGCCCAGCAGCAGCTCGGCCGGCCGCAGCGGCGTCGCCAGCAGTTGCTCCATCGTCCCGTTCTCCCACTCCCGCGCCACCGTCAGCGACGTCAGCAGGCTGGCAATGATCATCAGGATCACCGCAATCAGCCCCGGCACGATGAAGTTTCTCGATTGCAGCGCGTTGTTGTACAGCACCCGCGGCCGCAGATCCGCCGGCGGCTCCAGCTTCCCCGCCCCGCGCCGCTCCGCCCACTGCCCGCGCAGCTCCATCGCGTGCGCCATCACGACCGCGTCCGCATAGCCCGCGGCGATCGACGCCGTGTTGGAGTCGCTGCCGTCGAGCAGCACCTGCACCTTCGCGTTCTCTCCCGCCGCCACGCGCCGCGCATGGCCCCGCGGGATCACCACCGCCATCAACGCCCGTCCCTCGTCCAGCTCCCGCACCACATCCGGATAGCCGCCGCGCACGCCCCGCACCTCGAAGAATCGCGAGCCCCGCAGCCGCTCGGCCAGCTCGCGGCTCGCGGCCGTGCCGTCCTGGTCGTACAGCACCGTCGGGATGCGGTCCACGTCGAGCGTCAGCGCGTAGCCGAACAGCACCAGCAGCGCCATCGGCACCGCCAGCGCCATCCCGAGGCTGCGCCAGTCCCGCACAATATGCAGCAGTTCCTTGCGGAACACCGCCCTCAGCCGCCTCCGGCTCATGGACGTTGCCTCTCCTCGCGCTCGATGCACGCTGTGAAAACATCGTCCATCGTGGCGCCCGCGCCACACTGCGCCCGCAGCTCCCCGGGCGTCCCCAGTGCCACCACGCGACCGCGATGCATCAGCGCCAGCCGCTGGCAGTATTCGGCCTCGTCCATGTAATGCGTCGAGACGATCACCGTCGATCCGGCCTCCGCCATCTCGTAAATCAGGTCCCAGAAGCGCCGCCGCGCGATCGGGTCCACTCCGGAAGTCGGCTCGTCCAGAAACAGCACCGGCGGCTCGTGCAGCACCGCGCAGCCCAGCGCCAGCCGCTGTTTCCAGCCTCCGGCCAGCTCGCGCGTCATCCGCTTCCTTTCCACCTCGAGCCCCGCCATCCGCAGCGCGTACCCCTTCCGCTCATCGCGCCGCGCGCCTGCCACGCCGTAGACGCCGCAGAAGAAGTCCAGGTTTTCCTCCACGGTCAAATCGTCATACAGCGAAAACTTCTGCGACATGTACCCGATCGAATGCTTCACGCTCTCCGGCTCCCGAGCCACATCGAAGCCATTGACGCGCGCCACGCCCTCGCTCGGCTCGAGCAGCCCGCACAGGATCCGGATCGTCGTCGTCTTGCCGGCGCCGTTCGGTCCCAGAAACCCGAAAATCTCCCCGCGCGCGATCTCCAGCGTCACGTGGTCCACCGCCGTGAACCCGTCGAATCGTTTCACCAGTCCGCGCACTTCCACCATCGGGGCTTCAGGCGGCACGGCGCGCCTCCTGCCTGCGGATGAGCACGATGAAGGCGTCTTCCAGCGAAGGTTCCAGCGGCTCCAGCCCGACGCCCGACGCCCGCATCACGTCCTCCGCCCTCGCGTCTTCCTCCAGATACACGTGCAGCGCCGCGCCGGCCGGCTCAGCCGCCAGCACGCCCGGCTCGGCCAACAGCCGCGCCCGGGCCAGGCGCCGGTCGGGCGCCGCCGCCCGAAAACAGAACGGTGCGATTCTGTTTTTGGCCTCTGCCGGCGCTCCGCTCCACACAAGCCGCCCGCCGTGCATCAGGCCCGCTCGCGCGCAGCGCTCCGCCTCGTCCAGGTAGGCCGTTGAGACGAGCACCGCCATGCCGCCGGCCGCCAGCCGCTCGAGGATCCGCCAGAAATCCCGGCGCGACAGCGGGTCCACCCCGCAGGTCGGCTCGTCGAGCAGCAGCGCCTGCGGCCGGTGCAGCAGCGTGCAGATGAGCGCCAGCTTCTGCTTCATCCCTCCGCTCAACTGTCCCGCGCGCCGCCGCCGGAATTCGGCCATCCGCGTCATCTCCAGCAGTTGCGCCGCCAGCCGCTCGCGCTCTCCCGGGTCCGTGCCAAACAGCTCGCCGAAGAATTCAATGTTTTCCTCCACGGTCAGGTCCTGATAGAGCCCGAACCGCTGCGCCATGTAGCCCAGGCGGTCTTTCACCGCGTCGGGGTCGCGCTGGACGTCGTGGCCGCAGATTTCGGCGCGCCCCTCGTCGGCGTCCAGCAGCCCGGCCAGCAGCCGGAGCGCGGTCGTCTTGCCCGCCCCGTCGGGCCCGACCAGCGCGAAGATCTCGCCGGCGCGCACCTCAAGCGTCAGCCCCTGTACGGCCTGTACCGCGCCAAAACGGCGGCTCAGATTCTCCGCGCGGATCATCGCCCCTCACTCGAGCCGCAGCACCGCATCGGCGGGCATGTTCAGCTTCAGCTCCAGGCGCGGGTTGGCCAGCTCGATCTTGATCCGGTACACGAGCTTCTGCCGTTCTTCCTCCGTCTGGATCTGCTTCGGCGTGAACTCCGCCTCCGAGGAAATGAACGTCACCCGGCCTGCATATCTCCTGCCGGGATACGAGTCCGTCGTCACCTCCGCCGCCATGCCGGGCTTCACCCGGCCCAGGTCGCGCTCGCCGATGTAGCCCCGCAGCCAGGGCCGCGCCATGTCGCCCACCGTCACCACCGCCGCGCCGCCGGCCAGCACTTCGCCGCGCTCGGCGCTCTTGCTCAGCACCACTCCGTCCACGGGCGACTTCAACACGCGCTCGCCGAGCTGCACTTCCACCACCGCAAGCTGCGCGCGCGCCCGCTGGACCTCCGCCTCGCGCATGGCCAGCTCCTTGCGCCGGCGTTCCAGCTCGAGCGCGCCGGCCTCGGCCAGCCGCAGTGCCGCCCGGGCCCGCTCCACTGCCGCGCGCTGCTGCTCGATCTGCTCCCGCCGCGGCCCTTCCCTGACGAGCGAGGCCTGCTCGCGCGCCCGCTCGAGCGCTGCCCGCGCCGCCTCGTACTTCGTCCGGAACTGGTCGTGCTGCGCCGCCGAGATATCCTCGTTGCGGTACAGCGTCTGCGCCCTCTCCCAGTCGCGCTCGGCCAGAGCGAACGCGGCCTCGGCCTCGCGCAGCGCCGCCTGCGCCGCCCGCACTTCCTGCGGCCGGCTTCCATTGCGCAGCTCCTCGAGCCGTTTCTCGGCCGCTTCGAGCTCCGCCCGCCGCGCCGCCGTGTCCTGCTCCACCGCCCGCTGCTGATAGGCGACGGCCGCCCGCGCCTGCTCCAGCGCCCGCTCGGCCGCCTCCACTGCCGCCGCCTCCCGCTCACGCTGCCGCTCCAGCTCTTCGGTGTCCTGACGCGCGATCACCTGCCCGGCGCGCACCGCGTCCCCTTCGTCCACGAGCAATTCTTCAAGCCGTCCGGGCAGCTTGAACGAAAGCTCGACTTCGGTGAGTTCAATGTTGCCGCTCAGCCGCAGCTCGCCCGCCTCGCCGCTGCCTGTCACAAGCCGCCAGCCAACCACGGCGGCCGCTGCCGCCACAACGGCGATCCACGCGTATTTCCTTTTGCCTCGCATCGTCGGTGCCTCTTCCGTCAGTCGAGCATCAGATCCAGATTGCCCACGGCCTCTCCCAGCCCGATCTGCGCCGCCCTCTGCTGGAACGTTGCCGCCACCACGGCTTCGCGCGCCCGCGCCACGCGGGCCTGGGCCTCGGTCACCTCCAGCGGCGTGGCCACGCCCGCCGCCACGCGGCGCTCCGCCTGCGCCAGTTCGCGCTCGGCCTGCACCAGCGTCTCGCGCGCCGCTGCCACCTGCGCTTCGGCGGACTTCAGCCTCTCAATCGCCAGCCGGATCTCCAGCTCCACCTGTCTGGCCAGGTCGCGCGTGCGGATCTCTTCGGCGCGTTGCAGGGACGCGGCCTCGGCCCGTCGCGCGTCGCGCCGCCCGCCGTCCCACAGCGGCACGCTCACCTGCACGCCCACGGTGCGGGTGGGAAGATACACGCTGCCGGTGCGGCCGATGACGCCGTAATCGCCAAAAGCGCGCGCCGCCGGCAGCCGCTCCCATTTCGCCGCTGAAGCATTCAGCTCGGCCGCCTGCTGCCGCGCGGCCTGCGCCTTCAGCTCCGGCCGCAGCTCGCGCGCGGCCTCCAGCGCCCGCGCCGCCTCGGGGACCTCCGCCGGCCTGTACTCAAGCCGGTCCGTCAGTTCGATCTCCAGGCCGAGATCCGCGTTCATCGCCCGCAACAGCTCCAGCCGTGCCGCTGCCTGTTGTTCCGCGGCCGCGATCATCCGCTGCCGCTCCTGCTCGAGCACTGCCGCCGCGCGCGTCACTTCGATGCCCGTTCCCGTGCCCGCCGCCTTCTGCGACTCCGCCAGCTTCAGGATCCGCTCCGCCAGCTCGACGTTCGCCCGCGCCGCTTCGAGCGCTGCTTCTGCCCGGAGCGCATTCAGATAGGCCCGCGCCACCGTGGCCTTCGTCGCCAGCACCGCCTCTTCCCGTTCCCGCGCCGCCTGCCAGCGCCGGATCGCCGCCAGATCAAAGATGCTCTGCGAGGCCGTGGCCCGCGCATCCTGCACGTCAATCGGTCCGACGAAGGCCGGAAACGCAATCCCGGGCAGCGCCGGAAACTGGATGCCAAAAGAAGCCAGGTTGTTCGTGAAGCTGCGGAACGTATAACCGCCGTCGAGATTCGGCAGCAACGGCCCGAGCGCCTGCCGCCGCCGCGCCTCCGCGGCGCGCGCCGCCTCCCGCGCCAGCTCCGCCCGCGCCGCGCCGCCTGGAGCCACGGCCATCTCCACCGCCTGCCGCAGGCTCAACGCCAAACGCCTCGGCTCGCCCGACTGCGCTACCGCTGCCACTGCCAGCAGCCACACCATGCCCCGCCTCATGCCTGTTTCCCCTTCTTCTTCCGCTTCCCGCCGCCCGCCTTTTTCCGCTTTTCTCCCCTGGACGGATCGGCGAGCCCCCGCAGGCCGGCCACAATATATGCCACCATCCGCTCCACCGTCTCGCCCGTCTCCTTCAGGCCTGGCTGCCCGCCTACTACTTGCGGGATCACATCCGTCAGCAGCAGGTAATACGACAGCACGCCCGCGCTGAACACAAGCCCCCACACCAGGTCCTCCCGCCTCGCACCCGGCATCGCCCTCTCGATCGCCGCCAGAAACCGCGCCGCCACGCCGGCAAACGCCACCGGCAGCAGCTTCTCCGCCCAGCCGCCCGGCTCGCCGACCACCCGCGCCATCAGCTTCGACAGCGCGCCCGATTCGCCCTCCGCGTGCCGCACTTCGATCACCGGCCTGACAAAGGCCCGCGCCACGTCCTCCAGCCGCGCCCCGCCCGGCCGCTGCTCGGCCTCTTCCAGCAGCTCCAGCCGGCGCCGGTTCACCGGCTCCAGCCGCCGCAGCACCACCTGGAGGAAGAGCTCGTCTTTCGAGCCGAAGTGATAATTCACCGCCGCCAGGTTCACGTGCGCTTCCGCGGTGATGTCGCGCAGCGAGGCCCCGGCGAAGCCGCGCTCGGCAAACAGCCGCTCGGCCGCGTCGAGGATGCGCGTGCGCGTCGTGTCGGCGCGCGCCCGGGGCCCGGCGCCGGTTTCCAGGTCGGGCAGCATCTCAAACGATGTTTCAATCATTCGTTTGTTTCAATCATACGTTCGCTTGAAGTCTGCGTCAAGACAGAACCGCGTCGGAACGGCCGGAACAGCAAATCGCCCGCCCTCAGCCGGGCATCCACCCCGGCGCCAGGTAGGCGTAGGCCGTCACCAGCAGCCCGATCAGCGCCGCCAGCAGCAGGCTGTGCCGCAGCGTGAACCGGAACAGCCGGCTCTCGTCGGCCGCGGGCATGCCCGTGGCCGCCGCCGCCACCGCGATCGATTGCAGCGAGATCATCTTGCCCATCACCCCGCCCGACGAGTTCGACGCCGCCATCAGCACCGGGTTCAGCCCCAGGCTTTGCGCCGTCACCCGTTGCAGGTTGCCGAACAGCGCGTTCGCGCTCGTGTCGCTCCCGGTGAGAAACACGCCCAGCCAGCCGAGGATCGCGCTGAAGAAGGGGAAGGCCGCGCCCGTGGCCGCCATCGCCAGCCCGAGCGTCGCCGTGGCGCCCGAGTAGTTCATCAGGAAGGCGAGCGCCAGCACGCTCGCCACCGTCAGCACCGGCTTGGCCATCTGCGCCGCCGTGTCCTTCAGCACCTTCGCCAACAGCGCGGCGGGCGTGCGCAGCAGCAGGCCCGCCAGCAGACAGGCCAGCATGCAGGCCGTGCCGGCCGCCGCCAGCCACTGCAATGAATAGCGCGCCGCATACGGCGCCGCCGCCGGCACGACCGGCGGCGTCTGCACCACGCGGCCGTGCAGCCATGGCCAGTCGATGATCACTGTGGCCGAATTCAGCGCCGCCTTGATGTCGGCCCGTCCCCAGGCGAGCACGCACACCACCAGCAGCAGGTAGGGCGACCACGCCTTCAGCACCGCCCGCGCCTCATGGCGCGGGCGCAGCACCGGCCCGGCCGCGGCGCCGTCGAAGACGAATTCGTTGCGCGGCCGCCAGAGCCGCGCCGCCGCCAGGCAGGCGCCGATGGCGGCCAGCGAGCTGAGGATGTCGGTCAGCTCCGGGCCGATATAATTCGACGCATAAAACTGCGCGCCCGCAAACGCCACGCCGCAGGCCAGCGCCGCCGGCAGGACTCCGGACAGCGCGCGCCAGCCGCCCATCACCATCACGAGGTATGCCGGCACGATCAACGACACCGGCGCGCAGATCCGTCCCACCGCCGCGCTGAGCTTTTCCACCGGCAGCCCGGTGATCGCCCCCAGCGTCAGCACCGGGATGCCGATCGAGCCGAACGCCACCGGCGCCGTGTTCGCCAGCAGGCAGATGCCGGCCGCGTAGAAGGGCGAAAAGCCCAGTCCGGCCAGCATCGCCGCTGCCACCGCCACCGGCGCGCCAAAGCCGGCCGCACCTTCCACAAACGCCCCGAAAGCGAAGGCGATCAGCAGCGCCTGAAGGCGCCGGTCCGGCGTGACCGAGCCGATCGAGTCCTTGATGATTTCAAACTGTCCCGTCTCGACGCACAGCCGGTAGAGGAAGATCGCCCAGAACAGAATCCAACAGATGGGAAACAGCCCGAACGCGGCCCCGTAGAGCGCCGCGCTCAGCGCCATCGCGACCGGCATCCGGTAGGCGGCGAGCGCCACTGCCGCTGCCGCGCCCAGCCCGCTGAGGGCCGCCGCCCAGGCGGCCGTGCGCCGCACGCCCAGCAGATAGAGAAGCGTGAACAGCGGCAGCGCCGCCGCGAGCGCGGAAAGCGCGAGGCTGCCTCCCAGCGGCGCATAGGTCTGCTCCCACATGGAGCGCTATTCTATCGAGCCGCGCGTGGCGCAGGGAGTCGTCGCACCAGATACCGCAGCCAGCGCCGCTCTTCGCCGTCGCGGTCAAACGAGTCTTTCCAGTAGCGCGCGAACTCGTCTTCGAGCTTCCGTGCGCGCCGCTCGAGCGCGCGCATCACCTCCTGCGCCTCGGGATCGAACCGTGCCGCCGGTTCAAGCAGCGCCTCCGTGGCGGCGCAGTCCTGCCGCCGTCCAAGAATCCCCTGGATCTCGCGAACCTGCGCGATGCGCTTGTCGAGCGTTGGCCCGTAAAATCGCGTGAACAGCTCGAGCGTGTAGCGGAAGCGTTTGGCTTCGAGCCGGAAGGCGTGCAGTTGCGCCGCCGCCGCGGGGTGCAGGGCCGCCTTGCGGCCGGCGCGGAAGAACTCCGCCGCCATCGGCGGCAGCGTGCGCCGCGCGAAGCTGCCCGCGTCTTCGGCCACTTCGCGCAACATTGCGAGCCGTTCGAGCCAGCCGCGCGGAATGTCCTGCGAACGCAGCAGGTAGAGATGCCCGATGAAGGCCAGCGCCCCGCGCTCGCGGTCGGTTTTCAGTTTCCCAAGCAGCGGGTGATCGGCACGCAGTCCCAGCCGGATGAGCAGCTCGCCGTCCACATCGAGGTCGCGGACATGCGCCGCGGCGTCGAGGGCGGGCTTGAGCGCCTTGCGCATCCGCCTGGCCTCCTTGCCGGGCAGGAGATGCCCGAACACGCGCAACGCCTGCGAGATGCGCCGCACGGCGACGCGGAAATCGTGCACCTCGTCTTCGCCGCAGTGGCCAAGCGCGAGCGCCATCTGCGCGTCCAGCGTTTCGATGCGCTCCCTGAGCGACTCGCGCGCGTGCTCGGTCAGCGTCATCGCCTTTTCACCACGGCCCGGAGCTGCTTTCCGTAGACCTGGCGGAACGCCGCGGCGGCGCGCTCGACCGCCCACAGCTCCAGGCTCAGGTCGCTGTCCGATTCCATCGTAACCGTGAGCGCGCCGTCGTCGAGCGTGCAGGAGATCGACTCGACGCGCTGGTCGCGGCTGCGGTCGAGCGCGTCGGCCACCCGCAGCAGCGGATACAGGTACTGGATGAGCTGCTGCTGTTCCGGGCTGAGGGCGGCGTAGTCGGCGTGGCGGGCGGAGGGAGGCGCCTTGCGGTGGTAGCGGCACAGCATCGCCACCAGGTGGCGCTCCTCGTCGGTAAAGCCGCCGAGGTCGGCGTTGGCGACGATGTACTGCGAGTGCTTGTGATGGGCCATGTCGTTGATCGCATGGCCCGTGTCCCGCAGGTAGGCGGCCGCCTTCAGCAGGCGGCCCTTCTCGGGCTGAAGCCGGTGCCAGGGAGTGAGCGCGGTGAATAGTTCGCGGGCAAAATGGGCCACCCTGCGGGCGTGGTGGAGATCGACGCCAAAGCGGCGCGCATATTGTTCGACCATGCGGCGCTGCTCGGCATCGAGCAGGACGCGCTCGACGCCGGCGCCGCGTTCGGCGAGGTCGCGCAGAATGCCGTCGCGCACGCCCGCCGCGCTGTAGTAGAGGCGCGGCGCCTGGTACATCTCGACCACGGCCAGCATCACGGCCACGCCGGGCACGATGATTTCGGCGCGCCGCGGGCCGATGCCGGTGACGCGGCGCCGCTCGTCCAGGCTCATGCGCGCCATCTCCCGGTACAGCCGGCGCAACTGGGGGGCGGTGATGCGGCGGCGGTCGGCTTCCTGCCGGCGCTGGCGCGGGATGCGGTTGGCGGCGCAGACGATGGCCGAGGCCGAGGCGGAAGTTCCGATGAGACGCGCGAAGGCGGCCGGCGGGATCTTCTGCCGCACCGGATGGAGCTTCTCCTGGATGAACTCGTTCATCCGCAGGAGCTCTTCTTCGAGCGGCGGGTCGTGCCGGAGGAACACTTCTTTCAGCCGCACCGCGCCGAGGGGGCGCGACAGGGCGGCGCGCATGCGGCCGTTGTCGGCGTCGATGACTTCGGCGCTGCCGCCGCCGATATCGAGGATCAGGATGCGGCTGTCCGGATGCGGCCAGCGCGTCTCGACGCCGAGATGGATGAGGCGCGCCTCTTCGAGGCCCGAGATCATCTCCACCGGCTCGCCGAGCACGTCGGAGGCGCGCCGCAGGAACTCGTCGCTGTTGGAGGCGTCGCGCACGGCCGCCGTCGCCACCGCCCGCACGGCCAGCACGCCGAGGCCGCTGTAGGCCTTTTTCATCCGGGCGAGCACTTCGAGCACCTGGCGCGCGGCGGCCTCGTCGATGCTGCCGGTGCGGAAGACGCTTTCGCCGAGCCGCGTCACCTGGCGGTCCTCGGCCAGGATTTCGAACCGCCCGTTGCGGTCGACGTCGGCGGCCATCATGCGGACCGAGTTGCTTCCGATGTCAATGGCGGCGTAGCGGGGCATGGCGGGTTGAGCAGAGTTCGGCTAGGCTTCTGATTATGACCTACCTTCGTGCCCTCCCGGGACTGGCCCTGGCGGGTCTGCTGGCCGCGGCGCAGACGCCCGCGCAACGGGCGGCTCTCGAGGTGGTGGAAAAGCAGGCGGAACCGTTCCGGCAGATCTCGCGTCGGATCTGGGAAAACCCGGAGGTGGGCTGGCAGGAAAAGCAGAGCTCGGCGCTGCTGCGCGCCGAGCTGGAAAAGCACGGCTTCCGCACGCGGGGCTTCGACGGCATGCCGACGGCGTTCGTCGCCGAGTGGGGCGAAGGCCGGCCGGTGATCGGCATCCTGGGCGAATACGATGCCTTGCCGGGCCTGTCGCAGGAAGACGCGCCGGAGCGCAGGCCGCGCGTGGCCGGTGCGCCTGGCCACGGATGCGGCCACAACCTGTTTGGCGCGGGCTCGGCGCTGGCGGCGGCGGCGGTGAAGGAGCGCATGCAGGCGCTGGGGCTGAAGGGGACGATCCGCTTCTACGGGACGCCCGCCGAGGAAGGCGGCGGCGGAAAGATTTTCCTGATCCGCGCCGGAGCGTTCCGCGACGCCGATGTGGTGCTGGCCTGGCATCCGGGCGACTTCAACGCCGCTGACGATAATCCGTACCTGGCCAACATCAGCGCGCGGGTGCGGTTCCGGGGAACGCCGGCGCATGCGGCCGGCGCGCCCGAGGCGGGCCGCAGCGCGCTGGACGCGCTTGAAGTGATGACGCACGCGGTGAACCTGCTGCGGGAGCACGTCCCGCAGGAGACGCGCATGCACTACATCGTCACCAACGGCGGCGCGGCCGCCAACATTGTGCCCGAGTTCGCGGAGCTGTCGATCATCGTGCGCCACCCCGATCTCGAGGAGCTCGCCCGCATCTGGGAGCGGGTGAAGAAGTGCGCCGAAGCGGGTGCGCTGGCCACGGAGACGAAGGTGGAAATCGAGATCTCGTCGGCATATGCCAACTTCCGGCGCAACGCGGTGCTGCGCGACCTGCTCGACCGGAGCCTGCGGGCGGCGGGCGGCGTCCGCTACAGCGACGAGGAGCGTGCGTTTATCGAGAGAATCCGCGCGACGCTGGGCGCGCGCGAGCTGCCGCCACTGGAGCGCGCGGCCGAGGTGCTGCCGCCAAAGACGTCGCTGTCGTCGGTCTCCACCGACGTCGGCGACGTCAGTTGGGTGGTTCCGGTAGGACACTTCACGGCGGCGACGATGCCGCCGGGCGTGCCGCTACACACGTGGCAATCGACGGCGTGCGCGGGCACGGAGATCGGCCGCAAGGGCATGATGGTGGCAGCGAAGACGCTGACGCTGGCGGCGCTTGAGCTGTTTGAGAAGCCGGAGCTGGTCCGGCAGGCGCGCGCGGCGTACGAGGAGCAGATGCGCGGCCGCGAATATCGTTCGCTGCTGCCCGCCGAGCGGCGGCCGGGACAGACGGGTCACTGAGGCGCTGCCATATGCGGGGCGTCACTCCAGTTTTTGAGAAATATCTCACTTCCGATTCAGGCGAGTAGCGCGGTCCCCCTGGCGATGCAGGCGCGCGGCAGTGGCAATTCGGGGGCGGAGGTGATCCCATGGCAGCTTTGCCACTGCCCAAATACGGGCTCGAACATCTGTTTCTATTCCCCGTCTATCCGACGCGCGAGAAATACCGCGAGATGACGGGCGAGGAGCCGCCGCCGTTCGATCCGAACCGTCCAGCGCAGTACTGGCGCGACCCCGAAGCGATGAAATCAACGCGGCGCGTGATCATTTACGACCGGGTGCTGGCCACCGACGAGCGCGGCTATCCGAAGGCGGGCCCCGATGGCAAGCCCTATTTCGAGCCATTGGCCCTGCCGAAGCAGGAAGCGGCCACCGTGAACATTCCGCCGAAACAGGCGGCCAACGAGCAGAAGGAGGGCCTGCCCGACATCCAGCCGCCATGCCGCGAACTGGACGAAGACGAAGAGCTCGCCTTCGATTTCGGCGGCATCGTCGTGGTGCGGAACAGGAACTTTGCCAGCCAGGAGGTGGTGGGCTTCACCGTGGCGGACCGCGAGCTGCTGCGCGCGATTGCGAAAAAGCTGAATGTGAATCCCTGACCGGCGCCGCGGGGGAGCGCGGCAGCGAGCGCTGCCGCGCAGCCTTCCACACGCCGCGGGCCTGCGGCTGCTGATAAGATGCCGCCATGATGCGCGGGCTTTTCATGGCAGCCTGGCTGTGCGCCGTGGCGGCGGGGCAGACAGCCGAAGACTGGAGCGTCTGGAGCGCGCGCGAGGAGCTGCGGCCCGAAACGGCGCGCGAGGGCGAGTGGCTGGTGGTGCGCGGCGGCGGGCGTCCGGAGGCATACGGGGGATGGGTGCGCCGCGTCGGAGGCGTGCGCGGCGGCGCGTGGTACCGTTTCTCGGCCGAGTATCAGGCGCGCGGGGTGGCGGCGGAGAACTGGCAGGTGGTGGCGCGCGTCGACTGGCTCGATTCGGGCGGACGCCGCGCCGGGCAGCCCGAATACGCCGCCTGGAGCGAACGCCGCGGCGACGTGATTCATGTGTTCCTCAGCGCGCCGGCGCCGGCCAATGCGGCCGCGGCGAGGCTCGAGCTGCTGCTGGCCAATGCGCCCTCGGGCGAAGTGCGCTGGCGCAACGCGCGGCTTGACGAAGCGCCCGCGCCGCCGCCCCGGCGCATTCGCGTTGCCAGCGTGAATCTGCGGCCGGAAGGAAAACGGAGCGCGCAGGAGAGCGTGGACGAATTCATCCGCCTGGTGAATGAGCGGCTGCGCCTTCCGGCGGACGTGATCCTGCTGCCGGAAGGGATTCCCCTGGTGGGAACGCGGCTGCGATATGCCGATGTGGCGGAAAGCGTGCCGGGCCCGACGACGGCGAAGCTGGGCGAACTGGCGCGGCGCCACCGGGCGTGGGTCGCCGCGGGCTTGTACGAGCGGGAGGACCGCGCCATTTACAACACGGCGGTGCTGATCAACCGCGAGGGGCGTCTGGCGGGCCGGTATCGGAAGGTGTATCTGCCGCGCGAGGAGGTGGAGGGCGGGCTGACGCCCGGCAGCTCGTATCCGGTGTTTGAGACCGACTTTGGCCGCGTCGGCGTGATGATCTGTTACGACGTCTTTTTCCCGGATCCGGCGCGGGCGCTGGCGGCGCAGGGGGCCGAGCTGATCCTGCTGCCCATCTGGGGCGGGGATGAAACGCTGGCCGCGGCGCGCGCCATTGAGAACAAGGTATTCCTGGCGGCGTCCGGCTATGATCATCCGACCTACATCATGGATCCCGACGGCCGGCGCGTGGCGCAGGCGCCGCAGCGCGGCGAAATTGCGGTGGCCGAGATCGATCTGGGGCGGAGGTATGTGGATGCGTGGCTCGGCGACATGCGGACGCGGCGGCTGAAAGAGATCCGGATGGACGTATCAATCCCAATGCCCGGGCGGCTGCGGTAGAGGCCGCGGGGCGGTAGAATCGGCACGTCATGATGGCGGGTCTGCTCTTTCTGCTGGCTCTGCTTCAGGCGCCGGAGGAGCTGCGCGCGAAGATGGCCGCGCTGATCGGCGGGCTGCCGGAGACGCGCACACCGCTGAATGCACGGGTTACGGGCGTCTTTGAGCGTCCGGGATATCGGGTAGAAAAACTGATTTTTGACGCGCTGCCGGGGTTTCACGTCACCGCGAATCTCTACGTACCGCTGGGAAAGCAGGGCCCATTTCCGGCCGTGATTGGCGCGGCCGGCCACAGCCAGGCGGGCAAGGCAGCGGCCACATATCAGCGGGCCTGGATCCTGCTGGTCCGCCAGGGTTATGTCGTGCTCGCCTACGATCCGCCCGGGCAGGGGGAACGCATCGAGTATTTCGACGCCGAAATGGGCCGTCCCCGGCTGCGGCCCGGGGGAGTGGAAGAGCACATCATGGCGGGGCTGCAATGTTTGCTGGTGGGGCATTCCATTGCGCGCTATTTCATCTGGGACGGAGTCCGCGCGTTCGACTATCTGACGACGCGGCCGGAAGTGGACGCGCGGCGGATCGGAGTGGCCGGCAACTCCGGCGGCGGCACGCAGGCGGCCTACCTTGCCGTTTTTGAGCCGCGGCTGGCGGCGGCGGTCTCCTCCTGTTACATCACCCGGTGGAAGGAGCTTCTGGAAGGGCCGGGGCCGCAGGACGCCGAGCAGGTGTGGCCGGGCTTTCTGGCGGCCGGGCTGGATTTCGCCGATTTCATCCGCGCATTCGCCCCGAAACCGTTTCTGATTTCATCGGCAATTCGCGATTATTTTCCGATTTTGGGGACACGGGCGACTTATCAGGCGGTGCGGGAATTCTACGAGAAAATGGACGCGCCCGGCCGTGTGGAATTTTTCGAGTATGATGATGCGCACGGCTGGTCCCGGCCGCGGCGTGAGGCGATGGTGCGATTTTTCAACCGCCACCTGCGCGGCGTGGAGGGTCCGGTGGAGGAGGGCGAGATCGAGACGGAGCCGGAGTCGCGGCTGTGGGCGACGCCCACCGGGTATCTGGCGACCTCGTTCGGCAGCGAGACCGTGTTCACGCTGAACCGGGCTGTGGCGCAAGAGCTGTATCCGAAACGCGGGGCGCTGGCCCTGCGCCGGCGGGAGGAGCTGCGGGCGCTGGTCCGCGCGCGGCTGGGGTTGAGTGTGGAATGCGCTCCGGCGGCTGCGGAAGGCGGAAAGGCGGGCGTCGTGGTGGCGGGCGTCCCGAGGGCCGATGCCGAACAGTTACAGCAGGCCGGCTATGAAGTGCTGGCCGCCAATCTGGGCACCATTCCGGAGGGACGGGGCGGCTATTCCGCCGCCTACCAGGCCGCGGCGCGGGAGTGGCTGTACGGGCGCAGTCTGGTGGCTCGGCATACGGAGGCGGTGCTCCGGGCAGTGAATGAGCTGCGCGCCCGGCCTCATGTGAATCAGAAAAAGATCTGGATCTGGGGGCGCGGCGCGGCCGGGGTGGCGGCGCTGCTGGCGGCGGCCCTGGACGACCACGTGGCCGGAGTGGCGGCCGAGCAGACCGTGACGAGCTGGTACGCCATCACCCAGGCGAAGTTGCACGAGGGGGTGGCGGAGATTGTCGTGCCGGGCGTTCTGCTGGACTTCGACCTGCCCGACCTGGTGAACCTGATTGCGCCGCGGCCGCTGTGGCTGGTGGATCCGCGAACGCCCGGCGGCGGCCGCAGCCAGGCGTCCGAGTGGCCGCGGCAGTGGGTGCAGGTGGTGGAGCGGCCGGAGGACTGGCCGGTGATGAAGTGGCTGGGCCCGCTGTTTCGATAGACCTACTTTCGGAGACGCGCACGGTTCAACGGCGCGGCTGTAGTCCTGCGCCAGCCAACCGCGCCTGACCAAGCCGCTCGTATCTGCACACTTCGCGCCGTTCGCTCGCCGCTGACGGGCCGTGGCGTCGAGAATGAAGCTGGCCCGGAGGGCGAGCGAGATGAGCGGCCCTGACCACTTTCGAAAGCGCCGGGTCGGGCCGTCCCTTTCGTCCCCATCACAGGTAGCTCATGCGTTCGATCTCTTCCGGATAGCGCTCGCCGACGATCTGGACGCGCGAGGCGGCCTCGTCGAGTTCGTGCAGCTCGTCGCGGGTGAGTTCCATGTCGGCCGCGGCGAGATTCTCCTCAAGCCGCGAGAGCTTCGTCGTTCCGGGGATCGGCACGATCCAGGGCTTCTGCGCGAGCAGCCAGGCGAGCGCCACCTGGGCGGGGGTGGCGCCGCGGCGCCGACCAAACTGTTCGAGCAGCTCGACCAGCGCCTTGTTGTGCCGCATCGCCTCCGGCGTGAAGCGCGGGAGACGGGAGCGGAAGTCGGAGGCGGCGAACTGTGTGCTCTCGTCGATCCTGCCGGTGAGGAAGCCCTTGCCGAGCGGACTGTAGGGCACAAACCCGATGCCCAGCTCCTCGCAGGCCGGAAGAACTTCGGCCTCCGGGCGCCGGTGCCAGAGCGAGTACTCGCTCTGGATGGCCGTCACCGGCTGCACGGCGTGGGCGCGGCGGATGGTGGAGGCGGCCGCCTCGCTCAGACCGAAGTGTTTCACCTTGCCCTCGCGGATCAGCTCGCCGACCGTGCCGGCCACGTCCTCCATGGGGACATTGGGGTCCACGCGATGCTGATACAGGAGGTCAATGGCCTCCACGCGAAGCCGCCGGAGCGAACCTTCCACGGCCTTGCGGATCCGCTGCGGGCTGCTGTCCAGCCCCAGCCAGCCCGGCTGGTCATCATCGCGGAGGCGGAAGCCGAATTTGGTGGCGATGACCACCTGGCCGCGGAAGGGCTCAAGCGCTTCCCCGACGAGCTCTTCGTTGGTGTAGGGGCCGTAGACTTCGGCCGTGTCGAAAAATGTGACGCCCCGCTCGACGGCGGCGCGTAACAGCGCGATCATGTCCCGCCGGTCGGGCGTCGGGCCGTAGCTGAAGCTCATGCCCATGCAACCCAGCCCGATGGCGCTCACTTCCGGGCCTCTCTGTCCGAGTCTGCGTTTCTTCATGGTTTTTGTCCCTGACAATTCCAGCCTGAAGCCGAGCTCGCAACATCCGGTAGCCGATTTTTGCGGAAGACTTGCCTGATCCTGTCGCGGGCATGGCGCGCCCCGTGTCTGGCTTCAGAAAACCGCGGTATCGCTCTTTCAGTGCCGCCGCCCGCCATGGGCCGCCCGTATGCTGACTCGGGCGCCGGTGTGTGGCGCGTAGTGATCCGGGTGGAGCTTTCGGGCCGCAGGATGACGATCCTGGCTACACGTTCCATGATCTCGTCTCGGGCAAGTCCGCTACGCTCGTTTACGCCTCCCGCGTGAAGCTGACCAACGGCAATGCCAACAACGCGGTCATCGACCAGTATTGGCCCGTCTGGTTCCGGCCTGGCCTTTGGAACGCCAACCCGTTTCAATGGTCCGGGCAGCGTCAGTCCGCCTTCGAAGCGGCGTTCTCGACGCTCATCCCCATCGACTTCGATGGTGACGGCGACCTGGACCTGGTCGGCTCTGCCTTTTATAATCCAAGGGCGCCACCCTGCACATTGCATGCCTACCGCAACGATGGGAAGGGCCATTTCACAGAGGCGACGAAAGACGTTTTCGGCGAAAATCCGATCGTGGTCCTCAGTGCCCGCAGAGCGGCAACCGGCGACATCAATCAGGACGGGCGGGCCGACCTGATCCTGACGGATTCGGGGTCGGACTACTTCTGCTGCAAGCCAGCCCCTGCCCGGAACCGCGTCTTCATCCAGACCCCGGACGGCCGGCTCGCCGAGCAGACCGCCGGGCGGATGCCCCTCCGGGACAAGTTCGCGCATGAGAGCGACTTCGCTGACATTGATGGCGACGAAAGCATCGACCCTGGGGTCAGACAGCAGTTGAGGAGAAAGACGGCGCGATGCTGGGTTTTCTCCGGTGCGCGGAGGAGGAAGGCCCATGGCTGCTCCCTCGAAAACCGAGCCCTTGAGGGCCTGCGAATGAGACTCGCTCCCTGGGCTCGCTTCATTCGCAGCACTGAACCCGATTCCTGCTTTTGACTTCCCACTCGCGCGGGCTCCATTCGCGGACTGGACGCCCGGGCTAGGCCTGCGAATTTGTTTCCGGGAGGCGGCAAGAGTCATATTCATAAAGCGCCCTTCTTGGAAGCCGATGAAAGTGTCAGGTCAGGCCGTTCCCTCGGCCCCGGCCGGAACGTTGGTCATCCGGCCCGGGGCCATTGGCGATGCCATCGTCAGTCTGCCGGCGGTGGAATTTCTCCGCCCGGCCGAAATCTGGTGCCCGGAGCAGAACATTCCGCTGTTTCAGCATCTGGCTCCGGCGCGTTCCCTGTACGCTGTGGGACTCGACAACCTCTGCCTGGGAGAGGAGGTCCTGGAACGGCTGTGCCGCTTCCAGCGCATCGTTTCCTGGTACGGTGCGCAACGGGGGGATTTTCGCGCGCAGGTCGAGGGGCTGCCGTTCGAGTTCCACCGCGCCATTCCGCCGGAAGGTTGCCCGATGCATGCCGTGGACTATTACCTGGCCCAGGTGGGCGCTCCGCCGGGCGGAGTTCCGCGGCTTCCATTCCGCGCGCCCAGCGCCGGCTACGCCGTCATTCACCCCTTTAGCGGAAGTCCGCGGAAGAACTGGCCGCTCGGGAATTTCCGCGCCGTGGCCGAGCGGCTCGCCCGCCGGATACCGGTCTACTGGTGCGCGGGGCCGGAAGAAGAGCTCGATGAGGCGGTGCGTTGGCCGGACCTTGGCGGTCTCGCCCGCTGGCTGGCGGCCGCGGCGGTTTATATTGGCAATGACTCCGGGATCAGCCATCTGGCGGCGGCCTGTGGCGTGCCGGCCGTGGCGCTCTTTGGCCCGACTGATCCGCGCGTCTGGGCCCCGCGGGGAAGGGTCTGCGTGCTGCCATTTGAGAGTCCGCCGGAGGACGTGGCCCGGGTGGCGTTCGAGCTGGCGCGATGAGCGCGCTGGACGGCCCGCTGGCGGCGGTCGTACACTGACGTTTGCGCATCCGCCGTCCGGGCCCGGGCGCCCCGCGATGAAGACCATCCTCCGCGACATCGCCCTGCTGGTGCTGTTCGTTGCTGCGGCGCGGGCGCCCTTCTGGCATCACCCGCTCCAGGGCGATGACATTTACTATCTGAAAGGCGCCGAGCACGCCCGCCAGGACCCGCTGCATCCGCACCAGGCGCAGTACGTTTTTCATGGGCGGCTGGTGTCGATGCTCGGCCATCCGCACCCGCCGTTGAATGCATTTCTGCTCGGGATGCTGCCGGACTCGCTCCCCGTGCAGCGGCTGTGGTACGGCTGGCTGATGCTTGTGGCCGTGCTGGCCTGTTACGCGCTGGCGCGGCGCTTCACGCAGAGGCCGCTGGCTGCGGCGCTGCTGTTCGCGGCGACGCCCGTGCTGTGGGTCTCCGGCAACACGTTCGACTCCGACGTCCTCTTCGTTGCCTGCACACTCACCGGCATCGCCCTCTTTGTGCACGGACATGAGTGGCTGGCCGCGATTCCGCTGTTTCTGGCCGGGCTGGCAGCGTATCAGGCCGTGGTTTTCATTCCGATTCTCTGGCTGCTGGGCCGCGGCCGCCTGGCGGCGCTCGCTCCGGCGGCCGCCGTGGCCGCCTATCAGATCTTCGAGCGCGTTTCGGCCGGAGTGTGGCCGGTGCTGATGAGCGCACAGTACTTCAGCGACTACGGGCTTCAGCGGATGTCGAACAAGCTGGCGAGCGCCGCGGCGCTGACAGCGCATCTGGCCTGGCTCACCGGACCGGTGGCGGAATGGCGTCTCGCCTGGCCGCTGCTCGGCGGACTGCCCGCGGCGTGGCTGGACGCGAGTCCGCTGTTCTGGGGCTCGTTTGCGCTCGGCCTGGTGATCCTGTGGCGCGTGGAGGGGTGGCTTGGGTGGTGGGTGAGGATCTTCTTTGCCGCCTCGCTCGTGCTGTTTTTCGCCGGCGCCGCCCGGTATCTGCTGCCGGTGGCGGCTCCGCTGGCGATCCTCGCGGCGGACCGGCTCGGCCGGCGGCGGCTGGCGGCGGCGGTCCTGTTGCAGTCCGCACTTGCCTTCGCGCTGGCGTGGGCGGCGATGGAGCACTGGCAGGGCTACAAGGACATTGCTGGACGGGTGGAGATGGGCGCGAAGACGTACGTCGCCGGCGAATGGAGCCTGCGCTATTACCTCGAGCAGCGCGGCGCGGTTCCCGTGATGGCCGGCGAGCGCATTGGGCCGGACAGCGTGGTTGTCCGCAGCGAGCTGGGCTTTCCGGTGCACTATTCGATCGGCGGCGGGCGCGCCCGGTTGGTGGCGACCTACGACATTCAGCCCGCGCTGCCGCTTCAGCTCATGGGCCTGCATGCGAAGTCTGCCTGGATGACCTGCGCCTTCGGGCTGCGCCCCTTTGACATCAGCCGCGCGGTGCTGGACCGCGTCACCGTCACGCGCGTCGTGCCTGTGCCCATCGAGCGGACCGAGCTGCCGATGAGCGCAGAGGACGCGGATGTCTACATCGTCAGCGGCGTGTATGGCCTGGAGGGGAACCGCTACCGCTGGATGGCGCGCCGCGCCGAGCTCGTGCTCAGGGCGGCGCGAGGCGTGCTGGCGCTGACCCTGTTTGTGCCTGAGGCGTCGCCGGCGCGGCGGCTCACGGTGGCCGTCAATGGAACGGTGATCGGACAATACAGTCTTCAGCCAGGGTTGCAGACACTTCGCACCGCCGCCTTGCCTGCTGCCAGCGGCAGGTTGGAGATCGTACTCGAGGCGGACCGTTCGTTCTCTCCTCCAGGGGATCAGCGGGAGCTGAGTCTGATCCTCGAATCCGTCCGCATCGAGCGTTTCCCCGAGCGGCCCTAGGCCCCGCATGCACGCCTGAACCGGGCTGAAACCCCGCACCCGGCGAATTGGCGAAACGCCCTAAAGTGTTTCGCTGATTGTACCGAAGGAAGACTGGTACGCAAGATGGGGGTGAAACCTCCGCGCGTACGGCAGAAGCGCGAGTGCGACCTGATTCATGGAGAACCGGAGCATGGCGGATGCGGCGTGGGTGAAGCCCCAGGTCGCACTGGCAGAGGCGATCACGGCGGCCAAACTGGGACAACTGCAACTGGCGCGCCGGCTGCTGGCCGAGCTGGTGGAACGGGACCCCAACAACGAAAACGCCTGGCTCTGGATTGCCGCGCTCAGCGAGGACAAGCAGAAGGCGATGGAGGCCCTGAACCGGGTCCTCGAGATCAATCCCAACAACCAGCAGGCGATGAACGCGCTGGCCCTGGCGCGGCTTCAGGAAAGCGGTCTGCGGTACGGGCGCAGGCCGGCGGCCCGGCCGGCCGAGGGCAACGGACATCAGCCGGCGGCGGCGAGCGCTTCGGCCGAAGGGGTCGGAACGCCGGCGGTGGCGTGGACATGTCCGGTGTGTCTGGCCTCCTCGGCCCGGGCCGAGCGCCGCTGCCCGCGATGCGGCGTGCTGGCGGTGCTGGCCTCGCCGGAGGAATACGCGCAGAACAAGGGAGTCCATGAAGACGCCGTGCACGAGGGGCTCCAGCGCGCCCAAATGCGGCTGGCCAAACAGGAGAGCTTTGCCGACCGGCTGGTGGCGGCGTTGTGCCTGCTGAACCTGAACCGCTCGGCCGAGGCGGTGCCTCACCTGAAGAAAGCGGTCGAACTTCAGCCGGGCCACGCCGGCGTGCAGCGGCTGCTCGAGGCGCTCCGCTCGCGGCGGCTGATTCTCGCCGTCGATGACAGCGTGACAGTGCGCAAGATCGTCTCGATCACGCTCGAGCGGCTCGGCTACCGCGTGCTGACCGCTGCCGACGGCATGCAGGCGCTGGCGCGGCTCAGCGAGGAGACGCCGGATCTGGTGCTGCTCGACATCACCATGCCGCGCATGGACGGCTACCAGGTTTGCAAGGTCATCAAACAGGCGCCGCTGACGAAGTCGATTCCGGTGGTGATGCTCAGCGGCAAGGACGGGTTTTTCGACAAGGTGAAGGGGCGCCTGGCCGGCGCCACCGACTACATCACGAAGCCATTCCGGGAGGCCACGCTGGCCGAGGTTGTGGAGAAGTACGTCGCCGCACGGACCAGCTAGGCTGGCGGCGTGGAGAGGTTGAAGCGAAGATGGCAAAGCGAATTCTGCTGGTGGAAGACAGCCCGGCTCACCTTCAGCTCATGCAGGCCGCGCTCGCCAATCGCGGCTACGACCTGCTGGTGGCCGAGGACGGCGAACGGGCGCTGGCGCAGGCGCGCCTGCACAAGCCGGACCTGATCCTGCTGGACGTCGTTCTTCCCAAGGTGAGCGGATTCCAGGTCTGCCGCCAGATCAAGAACGACGCCGAGCTGCGGTCGATTCCGGTGATCTTCGTCAGCAGCAAGACGCAGGAGTTCGACCGCTACTGGGGACTGAAGCAGGGCGCCGACGGCTACATCACCAAGCCGTTCCGCCCCGAGGAACTGGCAGCGGAGGTGGAGGCCCGGCTGCACTAAGCCCGCAAAGCCTGATGGAAGGAGACGCGCCGATGCCGCAGCCCTGGGATGAGCCTTCCGAACCGTTCGAGGGGGCCGAAGAGCGCCTTCCGTTGGCGGGTCTGCTGGCCGAGCTTCTGGCCGGAGCCGACACGGTGAACCAGCCGCAGGCGGCTGCCTCCACGGCGCCGGACCCCCAGGAGCTGCCGGATACACCCGTGTCGCTCTGGGTGGAGACACAGCCGGGTCCGCTGGAGGCCCCGGATCTGCTGCGAGCGCTTGGCGAGGCGCAAGTCGAGGAGACCAGAGAGGATTTGTCTGGCACTTCCAGTCAGTTGCTGGCCCGGCTGCTCGACGAGGAAGGCGGTGGGCTGGAACGGGAGAGCGGGAAGCAGGTTGATGAGGCGGAAAGCGCCGCTCCCCTGGTGGCGGGCGAGGGCGCGCACGAATTCGTTGCTCCCCCGAGCCGGATCGCGGATTCGGAGCTGTCGGACGCTGCCGATGAAGGCATTTCTCCATCGACGGGCGAGGCCGGGGCAAACGCCAGCGAGCCGGCGGTTCCGCTCCCGCTCGCGCAGGCGGCGAAGGAGCCTCCGGGGTCGTCCGCGATGCTTCCCTTGCAGGCAGCCGGGCCGGTGGCCGGAAGCGAACCTCAGGTACTCGGTGCCCTGGCAGAGCCGGCGTGGCTGGCTGCCGTTGATGTGCCGCAGGCGGCCTGCGCGCCAGAGGCCGACGCTCTGGCGAAGACGGTGGAAGGCGAGCCTGGGGATGAGCGCCGCTTGCCCGCGGAGCCTGAGTCCGCCGCGGCGCCACGGGCGGGTCGGGGTGTTGCGGAGCCGGAGCCTGCGGCCGCGGCGGGATCCGAGATGCGGGGCCGCCTGGCGCTGGCCGATTTGCCGGCGCTTGCCGGTTCCGAGGTCGAAGAAGACGAGTTCGAGCTGGTGGACGCGGAGACGGCGGGCCGGTTCCTGGATCAATTGATTGACGCGGCCCGGTCCGCCATTCAGGGCTCGCTGCACGGGTCCGGCCATGCGGCCATGGTCGAAGCGGCGCCTGCCGAGGCCGGCAATTCGCAGTTGCAGCCCGCGCCAGGCCGGGAGCCTGAACCGCCCGTCGGGTCGTTGCCGAATCAGGCGGCAACCGCCGCCAGGGAGAGCCGGCCTGTGTTCGAGTCTCGCGGGGTTCGTCCGTTTTCAGTGCCGGAGGCCGGTGAGCTGGGCGAGGAGCCGCCGCCGTTGCCGCCAGCCGTAGCGCTGATCGGCATGGGGCTGCCCGAGCGTCTGCGGGCGCGGCTCGAGTCCTTGGGGAACGTCGAGAGAGTGCTGGCGGAAATGGCGGCAGCGGCGCCGGCCAAGGCCATGGATCAGCGCCGCCGGCTGCTGGTGTTCCGCGTTGGGGCCGAATATTACGGGCTTCCGGTCGAACACGTGCGTGAAGTGGATCGCGTCGACCGGCTGACGCCCGTGCCGGGCGCGCCGGCCTTCGTCCGCGGCCTGATCAATCTGCGCGGCGAGATTCTGCCGCTGGTGGACATGCGCCTGCTGCTGGGGGGCGAGGGCGGCGAGATGCCGGGTTCGGCGCGGCTGATCGTGGCCCAGGCGCACGCGGAGGAAGCGCCGCTGGCGCTGATGGTAGAGGAGCTGAACGGACTCGCTCCGGTGGACGAGGCGCCGGAGAGCGTCGGCGCCGAGGGGGAAAGACCGGGCCGGGGCATTCGGGGGAGCCTGGAGCACCGCGGGCATCGCGTCTGGTGGCTGGACCCTGGCGCCGTGCTGGGGCAGGCCGCGCTCGAAGAACTGGCCGGGCAGCCGTGAACTGGATGGAGGACGCAGAGGGAGACGATTGCCGGAGCCCGGCAGGGGAGGTTCGAAAGAGATGTTGGGGAGCCTGAAGATTTGGCAGAAGCTGCTGCTGGCCGGACTGCTGGCCGCGATCCCGGTAGGAACCCTGCTGTATCTGTTCCTGCAAACCCAGAATGAGCAGATCGCCCGCACGGCATCCGAGCGCGAGGGCCTCGAATATGTATCGTCTCTGCGCCAACTGCTGGAGCGCGTCCCCTACCACCGCGCGGCGGCCACGGCGCTGCTGAACGGTGATACGACGGTGCAGCCGATCATCGAGCGCACCGAGGCGCAGATCGCCGAAGCGATCGAGGCCGTAAACAAGGTAGACGCACGGATGGGCCGGCGGCTGGGCACGACGCAGAGCTGGGAGGCGGTGCGCGCTTCCTGGAATGACCTCCGTGAAAATTACGCCCGGCTGAAGAGCGACGACAGTTTCCAGCGGCACACGCAACTGATTGGCCAGATCATCCAGCACATCCGGCTGGTGGGGGACAAGACCGGGCTGACAACGGACCCGGAACTGGACACGTATTATCTGGTCGATTCCCTGCTCCAGCAGATTCCGTGGACGGTGGAGTATCTGGGCCAGTTGGCCAGCTATGGGTCGGGCGTGGCCGCCCGGCAGTCGATGACGGCCGCCGAAGAGGCCCAGATCCGGTATCTGGTGCGCCAGGTGAGTTCCTCGATCGAGTTGCTGCAACGCAACTACCGCTCGGCGTTCGGCTATAACGACGAGGTTCGCGAGAAGCTGGATGAGACGCTGGCCACGGCGATGAATGCAGCCGGGTTTCTGAGGAATCTGACGCAGAAAGAGCTGCTTGAGTCGAAGTCGATTTCGGTGCAGCCGGTGGCCTATATCGAGAACGGGACCTCGGCGGTGCAGAAGCTGTTTGCGTTGCACGACGAGACGGCTTCGAGCGTGCGCGGCCTGTTCGAGCGGCGCCTTCAGCGGCTGGCGGCGCAGAAGAACTCCCAGCTCCAGACGGCGCTGCTGCTGTTGGCCGCATCGGCCGCGCTGGCCTTCCTGATCCAGCGTGGCATCACGCGCCAGATTCGCTCGATGCGCGAGACGTTCGAACAGATCAGCGTCGGCAACTACGACGCGCGCGCCGAGGTTTACAGCCGTGACGAACTGGGCATGATGGCGCAGACGACTAACGTGATGCTGGCCAACACGCTGTCGCTGATCCAGTCGAAGGAGGAACGCGACCGCATCCAGCAGAGCATTCTGAAGCTGCTGGATGACGTCAGCGGCGTGGCCGCCGGCGACCTGACCAAGGAAGCCGAAGTGACGGCGGAGATGACGGGTGCCATCGCCGACGCGTTCAACTACATGCTTTCCGAGCTGCGCACGATCATCGGCGCGGTGCAGGACACGACGGCGAGCGTCAACCGCAGCGCGCTGCATGTGCGAGAGGCGACCGAGTCGCTGGCCGAAAGCAGCCAGCAGCAGTCGCAGCGCGTGTTGATGGCCTCGAATGCGTTGCAGGCGATGGCGCAGTCCATCCGCAAGGTGGCCGAGCAGGCCAATGCGGCGGCCAAGGTGGCCGAGGACGCGCTGGCGGCGGCGCTGGCCGGCGGCGATTCGGTGCGCCGCACGGTGGCCGGCATGGAGAACATCCGCCGCCACGTGCAGGAGACGGCGCGCCGGATGAAGCGGCTGGGCGAGAGCTCGCAGGAGATCGGCGAGATCGTGCAGCTCATTTCGGAGATCAGCGACCGCACGTCGATTCTGGCGTTGAACGCGTCCATTCAGGCGGCCGCGGCGGGCGAGTCCGGCAAGGGCTTTGCCATCGTAGCCGAGGAAGTGGAGCGGCTGGCCGAGCGCGCTGCCGAGGCGGCGCAGCGCATCACCGTGCTGATCCAGTCCGTGCAGAAAGAGACCAACGAGGCGATCTCGGCGATGGAGGCGACGACCCGGGAGGTGGTGGAGGGGTCGGCGGTGGCCAGCGAGGCGGGCGAACGGCTCAGCCTGATTGAGACCGTGTCACAGCACATCTCTGACCTGGTGCGCGGGATTTCCGAGGTCGCCCGCCGTCAGGCCGACAGCTCGGAGCAGGTGGCGACGGCGGTGGCCGACGTGAGCCGGGCCACGCAGACCACCGCGGCCGGTGCGCTCCAGGCGGCGGAAGACATCCGGCGGCTGGCCTCGATGGTCACGCGGCTGAACGAGTCGCTGTCGCGCTTCCGGGTGCCGCCGCGCGAGACCAGTCCGGACCCGCAGACGCCGGAGCAGGTGGAGGCCGCGTGATGCCGCCCCGGGAGGGATTGCCATGAGCCACTCGCTGGATCCTGCGGTTCTTCACAGCTTTCTGGAAGAGGTGCGCAGTTACCTCCCGGCGCTTGAGCAGGAAGCCGCGCGGCTCCGGCAGAGCCCTCAGCCGCCCGAGGCGGTGGCCGAGATCCACCGGCTGGCACATTCGGTGCGCAGCGCCTGCGAACTGATCGGCCTGGACGCCCTGGCCGGACCGGCGCGGGAGATGGAGGAGCTGGCTGCGCCCTCGATGTTCGGACGACACCATTTGGATGAAGCGGCCCAGGCGCGGCTGGAAACGGCGCTCGAAAATCTGCGCCGCGGTCTCGGCGGATCCGGACCGGTGGAGGGCGGTTCAGCCGCCTCGCAGTCCGCCCACGCGTCGCCGGTCGCGCTTCCGGCCACGGGCGAGCCGGTCGAGATTGCCGACCAGGATCCGGTGGCGGAAGAGCTGATCGATACGTTCCTCTCCGAGGCCGAGCACCTGCTTGAGCGGATGGACCGCTCGCTTGGGGCGATGCGCGAGAAGCCTGCCGTGGCCGCGCAGATGCTGGGCGAGCTGCGCCATCACGCACACACGCTGAAAGGCGCCGCCGGCATGGCCGGACTTGAAACGGCCTCTTTGGTGGCGCACCGAATGGAGGACCTGCTCGACCTGCTGATTGCCGGCCGGCTGCCGGCCGCGAGCGAAGTGCTGGAACTTCTCCAGGCCGGCCATGACCTGCTGGCGGATCTCGCCGCCGCCCGCGGCGACAACCGCGCGCTAAAGCCGCGCGTGGCCGAGCTGATAGAGCAGGTTGGCGGGCTGCTGGCCCTGTGCGCCGAGGAGCAGCCCCACCCGCAGAGCGCGGCCGAGGCCGACGATGGCGGGGAGCTTCCGGCCCGGGAGGAGACGGACCCGTTCCTGCTGGAGACGTTCCTGGCAGAGGCCGAAAGCAACCTGGCGACCGCGGAAGGCGCGTTGCGCGAACTGGCGGCGCGGCCGGCCGATCCCGGCCCCCAGCTTCTCGCCTTCCGCCGGGCGGTGCACACGATCAAGGGCTCGGCGGGCATGGTGGGGCTGACGGCGGCCAGCACGGTTGCCCGCAAGCTGCAAGGCCTGATGGACGGCATTCTGAACGGTTCGACGCCGTTCACCGAGGCCTGCCTCGGTGCGATGTCGTCCGGCTTCGACCTGCTGTCGGACCTGGTGGCGGCGCAGGGCGCCAACGAGCCGTTGCTCGACCGGGCGCGGCATGTGCTGGATGAAATCGCCTGGGCGGCGGAGGCGAGGCAGGCGCAGCCCAAGCGGCCATCGGCAGCCGCTGCGGCCACGGCGGTGCGTGCGGGCGAGACGCCCGCGGCGCAGGAGTACCAGACGAGCGTGCGCGTGCCGGTGGAACGGCTGACGGCCATCGCGCGCACCCTGAGCGAGATCTTCATGAACGCCTCGGGCTTCGAACAGCAGATCGAAGCCTTCCGGCGCGAGCTCGACGAACTTTCGCTCAACCTGGCGCGCATCCGCAGGATTTCCAACCAGCTTGTCGAGACCCAGGAGAGCGGTGCAACCGGAGCGGACGGGGCCTTGGTCCGCCATGAGGCCACCTCGTCCGCTTCGGAATTCGACGTGCTTGAGTTCGACCGCTACACGCGGCTGAACCTCATCGCCCGCGATTTAGCGGAAGCGACCACGGACCTGTCGGCGCTGAGCGCACAGTTTCAGTCGATGCGCGCCCAGTTCGACATGTGGGCGGCACGCCAGCGAGGTCTGAGCGGCGAGGCCCAGGACCAATTGATGCGGCTCCGCATGGTGCCGCTGGCCAGCCTCTCGAGTCGGCTGGACCGCACCGTGCGCGTGACCGCGTCCAAGACCGGCAAGCTGGTGCGGCTGGAGACGGCCGGGCTCGACACGGAGTTCGACAAGACGGTGGTCGAACAGCTGGCTCCGGCGCTGGAGCACCTGTTGCGCAATGCGATCGACCACGGAATCGAGGCGCCCGCCGCCCGGCTCGCCGCGGGCAAGCCGGAGACGGGCGTCGTGCGGTTGATGGCGAGCCGGCAGGGCGCGCACGTCACGCTCCAGCTCAGCGATGACGGGGCCGGGCTGGACTACCGCAAGATTGCCCGCCGCGCGGTCGAACTCGAGTGGCTGAGCCCCGCCCAGGCCCAGGCGGCCAGCGAAGAGGCGCTGGCCCGGCTGATCTTCGAGCCGGGCTTTTCGACGTCGGACCGGGTGAGCGAGATCTCCGGCCGCGGCGTCGGCATGGACATCGTGCGGAGCACGGTGGATGCCCTGCGGGGCCGCCTCGCGGTGCATTCCGTGCGCGGGCGCGGCACGACGTTCACGGTGGTCCTGCCGCTTTCCATGGCGGTGGACCGTGTGGTCATTGTGCAGGCCGGCGGAGAGAGATTCGCCCTGCCGATGCAGGCGCTCACGCGGCCGATGTCGGTGCTGGATCAGCCGCCCGTGATTCGCGACGGGCGCCCGGGCGTCGGCGAGGGCGCTGACTGGGCGCCGGCCATTTGGTTGTCCGAGTGGCTGGGACTGGCGGGCGAGGACGGCCGCCCGCGGCGCGCTGCGCTGATCCATCTGCACAACGGCGAGCGGGAGATTGCGCTCATCGCCGACCGCGTCATCGAGGCCCGCGAGGTGGTCATCAAGCCGCTCACCGGGCTGCTGGGGCGCATGACGCGTTTCTCCGGGGCCACCATCCTCGGCGACGGCAGCGTCGTACTCATCCTGAACCCGTCGGCGCTTGATCTGTCCTCTCAAGGAACCCTCGCCCTGGCGCCGGCGCCGCGCCGCGCGGCCCGCGAGGAGACCGTGCTCATTGTCGACGATTCGATCTCCATCCGGCGGTCTCTCACCAACCTGCTTCGCGCCGCCGGCTGGCGACCGCTCCAGGCGCGTGACGGGATGGAGGCGCTCGAGCTGCTTGAGCGCGCCGCGCGGCCGCCCGACGCTATCATCATGGACATCGAGATGCCCCGCATGGACGGCTATGAGCTGGCCTCGACCCTGCGGGCGAGGCCGGAGTTCGAACGAGTGCCGATCCTGATGCTGACCTCGCGCGCCGGGGACAAGCACCGGCAGAAGGCGCTTCGGCTGGGTGTGGACCGCTATCTGATCAAACCGTGTCCCGACGAGCTGCTGGTGGCGGAGCTGCGGAACTCGATCGATTCACGGCGCGGAGACCGCCTCGCCGCCGGATAGGCGGACTCGCTCCAGTCGCGGCCCCGCATGGGCTTCAGCCGCAGGCCCGTCGGGCTGCCTCAGGCAGCGGTCTGATTCGCCCTCCGCCGCAGGCGCCACGAGATCCAGAATAGACACGCCGTCACGACGAGCGGGCCCGAGATGATGGCGATCCAGTCGGGGTGCTTCCGGGCAAACACGGCGTAGGCCATGGCCAGCGCCGCGTGGCCCGCGGCGCCGATCCATGGTCGGCGCCAGGCCAGGGCGAGGATCACAAGCAGCACAAAGCCGGGGATGAGGTGAACGAGCAGAGCCGCAAGGGTCTCTGTCCACGGACGGACCTCGACAAAGACATCAAGGGCGAACAGGGATATGAAGCCGATCAGGAGAAGGGACAGGATCCGGGGCGTCCAGACGATCCATTCATGACGAGTCCAGGCCATCATTGTTCCTTTCTGCGGCGCGGCCTGCGGAGGTTCGGCCGGGCTGCCCGGAGGCGTCCCGGGCTGACGACCGAGCCGGCGCACAGGGCGCCGGAAGGCCGTCGCGCTTCACCGTTTCGATCGCGTCCCCTTTGATTTTGCCGCGAATGGGAGGCGGATGGATCATCGAAAATCCCTGGGCATTCTTTCTGAGTCGGGCGCGGCCCCCCGCCGCTGAGTCTGCGTGCTCGACGTCAGGCTGGCGGTTGGACCGGAAGGCCGCGTTCGCGCTCCCAATTCCAGACGGTTCTTTCGGTAACGTCCAGATGGGTGGCGGCCTCGTTTGCTCAGGCTCGCATCCAGGCGGCAGCTTTGAGGTCACGGCTGTGGAGATCCTCACACATCCCCGTCCGGGTGACGAGAAATGGCGAACATTGAACGCCGCCTCAACGCTGCCTGGCCCCGGAAAGAAGCGGCCCTAGCGAAGCGGCGATCCGGCGGACGGCTTCCTGCCGGGCAACAGGAGAGTCAGTCAGGGAAAGCGTTTTCGAGGACCATCCTCAATATCGACGCGTTGAGTGCGCGGCCGATCTCTCCGACGGTCGAATCGCGCCACACCGGCTTCAAGTGGGTTTGTCCCGGACTCCATGCCGCCCCGTCGCCACGGGTTCAGCGCTCCCGGCCGATACAATGGTCTTCGTGGCATTTTTACCCGTTGAGCAGCAATTTGAATACCTTCGGAAGGGCTTCGAAGAGATCATCCGCGAAGAAGAGCTGAAGGAGCGGCTGGCCGAGTCCATCCACGACGGCCGGCCCCTGCGGGTGAAAGTGGGCTTCGATCCGACGGCGCCGGACCTGCATCTGGGCCATACGGTGCTGCTGCGCAAGATGAAGCACTTCGAGGACATGGGCCACCGGGTGATCTTCGTCATCGGCGACGCCACCGGACTGATCGGCGACCCGACGGGCCGCAACACGCTGCGGCCGCCGATGACGCGCGAGGAGATCAACCGCAACGCGGAGACTTACAAGGAGCAGGTCTTCAAAATTCTTGATCCGGACAAGACGGAGATCCGGTTCAATTCCGAATGGCTGGGGAAGCTCGGCTTTGAGGACATCATCCGGCTGGCTTCGCGCTACACGGTGGCGCGGATGCTCGAGCGGGACGATTTTACGAAGCGGTTCCAGACGGGCACGCCCATTGCGATTCATGAGTTTCTGTACCCGCTGGCGCAGGCCTATGACTCGGTGGCGCTCAAGGCGGACGTCGAGCTGGGAGGCTCGGACCAGAAGTTCAATCTGCTCGTCGGGCGCGACATCCAGCGCGAATACGGCCAGCGGCCCCAGATCATCGCCACCACGCCGCTGCTGGAAGGGCTGGACGGCGTCGAAAAGATGTCGAAGTCGAAAGGGAATTACGTGGGCATTACCGAGCCGCCGGATGTGATGGTGAAGAAGCTCATGTCGATTTCCGACGACCTGATGTGGCGCTATTATGAGCTGCTCACTGACCTGCCGTCGGCCGAGATTGCCGCGCTGAAGCGCAGCGGGCGCAACCCGCGCGACCTGAAACTCGACCTGGCCGAGAGAATCGTTGCCGACTTTTACCCTGCCCATGTGGCCCGCGCGGCGCGCGAGCAGTGGCTGCACGACGTCAGCCAGGGCCAGGCGCCGGCGGACCTGCCGCTGATCCCATGCGATGACCCGCGGCTCCGGCAATGCCTTCTGAAGGCAGGGCTCGCGCCTTCGGGCGCCGAGGCGGACCGGCTGGTGAAGGCGGGCGCGGTGGAGGTCAACGGCGAGGTTGTCCGCGCGCCGGCGCAGCGGCTGCGGGCGGGCGAGCATGTGATCCGCGCCGGAAAGAAGTGGGCCCGGGTGCGGATCCAGGCGGACGCCTTGCCCAACCTTTGAGACACCGGCTCCGCCCCTGCGGGCGTCTGAACACGCAGCCATGATGCGGCCTGTCGACACGTTGGCGCTGGCGGTGGACGCGATCCGCGCCCACCGCCTGAGAAGCGCCCTCACGGTGCTCGGCCTGATGATGGGCGTGGCGACGCTGATCACGGTGGTGACCATCGTCCAGGGCGCCAACGTCTACGTCGAGACGAAAATCGCCAACCTCGGCAGCGACGTGTTTCAGTTGTCCCGGATGCCGTTCGCCGTGACCGATTTCGAGGTGATCCGCAAGGCGCAGCGGTACAAGCGGATCTATTACGAGGACTACCTGGCGGTGCGCGACCTCTGTTATGAGTGCACGATCACGGGCGCGACCGGACGGATGACGACGCGGGCGCAATACCGGGACCAGGAGGTGCCGGACGTCACGCTGACCGGCCAGACGCCCTCGATGGAGCGGATCGATTCCTCGAAGGTTGAGCTGGGGCGGTATTTCACCGAAATCGAAAACAATCTGAGCCGTCCGGTGTGCCTGATCGGATACACTTTGCGAGACCGTTTTTTCCCGGATCAGGATCCCTTGGGGCGTGTCATTAAACTGGCCGGCAGAGAATTCACCGTCATCGGACTGTATGAAAAAAACGGCGCGATTCTTGGGCAGGACGCCGACAATTTTGCGGTCATTCCCCTGAATACGTTTCTCGATATCCGCGGCCGGCGGGCCTCGCTTGTCATCAACGTCAAGGTGCCTGGCGATCCGGCGCGCTTCGAGCGGGCCATGGATCAGGCCCGGCAGATCCTGCGCGCCCGGAGGCACATCGGCCCGAACCAGGAGGAGGACTTCTTCATCGGCACCAAGGACTCCTACATCCGGCTGTGGAACCAGATCTCGGGTGCGTTTTTTGCCGTTTTCATCCTGGTCAGTTCCATCAGCGCGGTGGTGGGCGGCATCGTGATCATGAATGTCATGCTGGTGAGCGTGACGCAGCGGACCAGCGAGATCGGCATCCGCCGGGCCGTGGGCGCGTCGGCGGGCGACATTCTGCGGCAATTCCTCGCCGAGAGCGTGCTTCAGTGCCTGTTGGGCGGGCTGCTGGGCATCGGGCTGGGATTTCTCTGTGCGGAGCTGCTGGACCGGTTCACGTCGTTCCCCGCCGCGGTGCAAGGCCGTGTGGCGGTGCTTGGCGTTGTGCTCGCGTCGTCGATCGGGCTGTTTTTCGGCATTTATCCGGCCACGCGGGCGGCGCGGCTCGACCCGGTGGAAGCGTTGCGGGCGGAGTAGCCGATGAGGCGGGCGGAGCTGGCCGAAAACCTGCGGGTGGCGCTCGACACGCTGTGGGAGCACAAGGTGCGCTCGTCGCTGACGCTGTTGGGGATCGTCATCGGCGTGTCCTCGGTGATCGGCGTGGCGGCCATCATCAACGGGCTGAACCGGTTCGTGTCCGACCGGATCGAGCGGCTGGGATCGAGGACGTACTTCGTCGGGCGCATGGGCTTCGGCATGGATCCCGGGCGTCTGCCGGAGCGGATCCGCCGCCGGAGATATCTCGAATACGAGGACGCGCAAAAGGTGAAGGAGCTGGCGCCGGCGGTGGAGAAGATTACGGCGCTGGGAACGCGGGCGTTCTTTTTTGGGGCGGCGAACGAGGTGCGCTACGGCGGTCAGCGCGTGGAAAACGTCATCGTCCGCGGCGCCAACGCCGACTACTGCGAGATCATTCCGCTGTTCACGGTCGAGCAGGGCCGAATGTTCACGGCAGCCGAGGACGCGCGCTCGGCGCAGGTGGCGGTGATTGGAGCGGGCATCGCCAACAGTCTGTTCGGGCGGGCGGATCCGGTCGGCAAGATGATCCTTGTCAACGGCGCGCCCTATGAAGTGATTGGGGTATTCGCGCCCGACGAGGGGTTTCTTGGCGGGCCTGGCGTGGACCAGTTCGTGCTGGTGCCGCTGAACACGTTTCGCAAGCACAACCCGGACATGAAGGAGGTCTTCCTGGCGTTCACCATCTACCGCGACGTGGCGCCGGAGGCGGCCATGGACCAGGTGACCGAGGCGCTGCGGCGGATCCGGAAAGTCCCGCACAGTGCGGAAAACGATTTTGAGTTGTTCAGCTCGGATTTTCTGACGAATTTGTGGAACCAGCTCACTGGCGCCATTGTGATTCTGACGACGGTGATTTCCTCCATCGGACTGCTGATCGGTGGCGTGGGCGTGATGAATATCATGCTGATTTCGGTAACCGAGCGTACGCGGGAGATCGGCATCCGGCGGGCCGTGGGAGCGCGGGCGGCCGACATCCGGGCGCAGTTCCTGCTGGAGGCGGTGACGCAGACAATGCTGGGCGGGCTGATGGGGCTGGCCGCCGGCTATGCGATTGCGTTTGCGGTGCGTTCCGTGTTTCCGACCATTCCGGCCTATGTGAGCGTCTTCTGGACGGCGATGGGCGTGGCGCTTTCGGCGCTGACCGGACTCGTGTTCGGCTACTGGCCGGCCGACCGCGCCGCGCGCCTCGATCCCGTGGTGTGTCTGCGATATGAATAAGGAATGGCGATCGACGAGCTCGTGGAGCTGATCCTTCGGCCAAAGAAGTCGGAGTGGGCCAAGAAACATCAGGAAATCCTCGAGGGATTTTTCGGGTCAGGGAGGGGCCGTTATCCGGCCGAAGCGAAAAATTCGGTCAAGCTTCGTGCACCTGAAGACATCGACGTCCCCTATGCGGCCTACATTCATCCGATCAACCCGGACAGTGGGGCTTACGGCGGAACCTCGCTGGTGTTTTTCCCGGCTGAAGGATGGGAACGGCCCTGTCTGATCGGAATGGTGGTGGGGACTCAGGGGTTGAGTCCCGATGAGGGCGTTCTCAGCCGTCCAGGGCATGCCCGGAAGACTCGTGCCATCTGCGCGTGGCTGAACCGGCGACAACGGGGATCGGCCTGGGCCAAACAGGACCCGACGCGGATTGATCTCAACCTGCCGTCAGGGGTTGCCAGCCGTTGGCCCGAGATGAAGGCTGCTTTCAACCGCTATGGCAGGGAGATGTACGCGGTGTTCCGCCCCGCTTCGCCCGAAGACGTCGAGATCACCGGGGACGCGGTGCTGGCCTTTCTCGATCTACTCATGGAGGAGCGCGGTTACAGGCCGCTCAAGGCGGGGTCTGAGAGTGCGGAGCGGATTCGATCGCAGTGGTTTGCCCACATACTGCCAACGGTTGAAGAGAGCATGGTGGAGCAACTGCTCGATCAGAGACGATTTGTGATCCTCCAGGGGCCTCCGGGGACAGGCAAGACGAGAATGGCGAAGCGCCTGCTTGAACAAAGCTATCGAGGCCGCGGCCGCTTTGTTCAATTTCACGCCAATACCACCTATGAAAATTTCATCGGCGGCCTGGCCCCCGTGCCGGACGGGGATGCGACGGGCCTTCGGTTCGCTCCTCGCCGCGGACACCTGATCGAGGCGGCTGCGGAGGCGGGAGACGACAGATATCTGCTGGTGATCGACGAGATCAACCGGGCCGATCTGGCGAAGGTGCTGGGTGAGGCGATCGTTCTGCTTGAGGCTGGGGACCCGGTACGGGAGGTGAAGCTGGCGTACGATTTTGGCCCGCCGACCGGGGATCGGCTCCGGCTTCCGGAGAAGCTTCACATTCTGGGGACAATGAATACGGCCGATCGCAGTATTGCTCTGGTGGATGTGGCCGTTCGGCGCAGGTTCGCCTTCGTCGACCTCTGGCCGGACTATCGTGTAGTGAACGAAACATCGTGTCCCCTGGCAGTAGAGTTCTTTCAAAAAGTGGTGTCCGTTTTTGTCGAACACGCGTCGGAGGAAGCCATGCCCCTGGTGCCTGGACACTCCTATTTCCTGGCATTGAACGACAGCGAAGCACGGCTGAGGTTGAAGCGGGAGCTGGTCCCGCTGCTGAACGAATACCTGGCCCAGGGTTTTGTGGCAGGTTTTGCCGAAAACATCCGTGCTTTGATCCAGGAGATCGAGGCCCTCGGATGAGCAAGGCGAAGACCAAGGCGGACAGCGGCGCGCGTGTTCCGCTGTTGCGGGCCACGCCTGCGGAAACCGTCTGTCTTGAACTCGAAGATCACTCGGAAGGGCGGTTCCCCTGCGAGAGGCTTTTTCCTGCCGGTGATCGGCGAACTGCGGCTACCAGCCACGGTCGGCTGGCGGAACAGTTTCAGGAGCAGAACCGCCGCATCTTTGACGTCCTGGGCCTGCGTGTTGCCTCAGAGTTTGACGGCCATCGTGTGTATTTGACGGTGCAGACGTCTTCGCCAGTGGGTGCGGTTCCGCTGGTCTCCCCGCTCAGCGGAAAGATGGATTACGGGCTGATAATCCAGCCCCGATTTCCGTGGAAAGGCCTAGGGCCGATGCTGGGACAGATGGGTTGGCGAGTTGCCCCGCGTCCATTGCGCCTGCCACTTCTGCGCCGATCCGAGCGTCGCGTCCCGCCGTGGGTGATTTCGCTGATGGTAGTGGAACGGCTCGAACGGCTGATCCACCAGTTGGTGCGCCGGTTTGAGCTGACCGAGGACGTTCTGGCGTCTCCGCGGGGGACGATCCGCTGGCAGCGGTATATCGCGCATCAGCTTGCACGCGGGAATCTTCACCACGTTCCGTGCAGGTATCCGGACCTGCGCGACGACCGGCTGCTGAAGGGCATGATCCGCTGGACCCTGGAGGCCCAGGCGCGCAGCCTGACTTCACAGCTGGAACATGGAGCGTTTGTGCATCAGCTTCTCGAACGTGCCCACGCTCTGCTGCATTCGGTACGAGACGCAGCGGCCGTTCGTCCCACGAGTGTGCTCACACAGGCGGTCGCCCGCCTGCCTTTGCGCGGTGAGGCGTTGTATCAGGGCCTGGAGGCCATCGAATGGACCGCTGACGAGCGCGGCCTGGCGGGGCTCTGCGACCTGGAAGGCATCCCGTGGGTCATGGACATGAATCAGTTCTTCGAGGCCTGGGTGGAGTGTGTCCTGGCATATGTGAACCGATACACGGGTGGAATCCTTCGTTGTGGAAGAACGCGGAAAACCCAGGTGCCGCTGCGGTGGGATCCTCCGTCAGCAGGCACGCAGCTCAGCTTGGTTCCTGATTTCGTGATGGAAGCACCTGATTTTACGCTGGTGGCGGATGCAAAATACAAGCGCCACCTGGAAGAATTCGCCACCTATTCCCACCGTGAAGTGGCAGAGAAAACGCGGGAAAGTCATCGGGCCGACGTTCATCAGGTGCTTGCTTATTCCTCACTGTTTTGGTCGAAAAGAATCGTTGCCCTGCTGGTTTATCCCTGCCGAAAGGAGACATGGGACTCGTTGAAGCGGCGGCGTCTGCTGATCCAGAGGGCGTCCGTACCCGCCAGTGGGAGGAGCTGTGAACTGTGGCTGAGCGTATTGCCGATGGAGGCCCGCGTGGAGGAGGCCGCCGAACCGCTCATTGACGCGCTTCGTGAGCTTCGCAGTGAGGCCGCGTAGGATGGAGATAGATGCCCCGGAATCGCGTCGAGTGGAAAATCGGCCAGGAAGTGTGGCGGCTGGGCGAGCGCACGCTGGTGTGCGGCGTCATCGAAGCGTGGCCGCCGCCCGAGCGCGGCGTGCGCACCTACGAGGAGCCGGACCGGGCCTTCGTCCGCGCCCATGAGCTGGTCGACGCGGGCGCCGATTTCATCGAGATCGCCGCCGAGCGCTACTCGCCCGGCATCGCGCTGCTCAGCGAGGCCGAGGAGCTGCGGCGCCTGGTGCCGATCCTCAAACGCCTGCGCGGAAAGCTTCCGGTGCCTGTCTCGGTTCAGACCTGGAAGCCGGCCGTGGCGGAAAAGGCCATCGGATACGGGGCGCGCATCATCCGCGATCCCAGCGGACTCACTCTCGACCAGGACCTTGGCCGCATTGTGCTCCGGCATGACGCGGCCCTTGTGCTTCAGCACATGCGCGGCACGCCAGACAAATGGGCCCGCCTCGGGGCCTGGAAGAATCCGGTCTCGCTGGTGGCCGCCGAGCTGACGGCGGCGCTCAACCGCGCCAACCGGCTGGGCATCGAGCGAACGCGGCTGGCCATCGACCCCGGTTTCGGGATGGGCAAGCGCAAGGAGACCAACACCGAACTGCTGGCGGCGCTTGATGAATTCCAACGGATGCGGCTGCCTGTGTGCGTCAGCCCGGACGGCCAGCCATTTGACGCCGAGATCCGCGTAGAGCCGTCGCCGATGACCGCCGCCGCAGTCACCGCGCTCTGCATCGTCCGCGGGGCCCACATTGTCCGGACGACCGACCCGGCCTCATTGCGTCCCGTCGCGCTGGTGGCCGACGGGCTGCTGCGCGCCGAGCCGGAGCAGCGCTGACGCTCCGCCTCAGACCATCGTGAGCCCGCCACCGGCCTGAATGTTCTGCCCCGTGATCCAGGCGGCATCCTCCGTACAGAGCCAGGCGACCACGGCGGCGATCTCTTCCGGCCGGCCCGCCCGCCCGAGGGGCGTCAGCTTTGGCGCCAGCTCCACCAGATGGGGCAGCGCGTGGAACATGTCCGTCTCGGTAAAGCCCGGAGAGACCGTGTTGACGGTGATGCGGCGCGGGGCGAGCTCGCGCGCCAGCGCCCGGGTGAACTGTTCGACGGCCGCCTTACTGGCGCAATAGACGCCGCCGCCGGCGGTGCCGCCCACGGTGGCGCCAGTGGAAATATTCACGATGCGGCCGCCGTCACGGAGGCGGCGCGCGGCCTCGCGGCAGCAGTAAAAGACGCCCCGGGTGTTCACGGCGAAGACGCGCTCGAAGTCCTCATCGGAGAAATCGCCGAGCGGTCCCATGAGAGCAATTCCGGCGTTGTTGACAACGATGTCGAGGCCGCCGAATGCGGCCTCGGTCCGGTCAAACATTTCCAGTACTTCGTGTTTTTGCGAGACGTCGGCCCGGAGGGCAATGCCGCCGATGCGACGCGCCACCTCTTCCGCCGCGGCGGCCGAACGCGAGTAGTTCACCGCGACGCGCGCGCCATCGGCGGCGAGTCTTTCCGCGATGGCGCGGCCGATGCCGCGCGCGGCGCCGGTAACCAGCGCCGTCTTTCCCGAAAGCCTGCTCATGCTCTTCTGATGCGCCGCCGCGGCTCAGGGCTCCACGGCCAGCCGGATGATGGTGAGCGAATGCTTCGGGAAGCGGTAACTGAAGCCGTTGCGCTCGATCTTCAGCGTCTCCTGCCAGGTGCGCGGGCGGACCTTGCGGTCGTCGCCGAAGGTGTGCGTGGCCTTCAGGTCGTCGTGATACATCTGCCAGAATTCGGCCCGGGGCGCGAGCTTCCCCTCGACGTTTTCAATGCGAGTGAGGATGTCGCGCGAGGCGCTGCGGTTCAGCACGTTGACGAACAGCGTGCGTCCGTCGGGCGCCAGCGTCACGCTCGCGTCGAGGTAGCCGAGCTCGCCGCGGTTTCCTGCCCTGTAGCGTGGCGATTCGACCAGCGCGTCGATGGCGATGTTTCCCTTCTGCTTTGCGTATTCGGCAATCGGGAAGTAAATGGTCTGGAGATACAGCCCTTCTTTATTTGTAAAAATCGGGGCGATGACGTTTACCAGTTGGGCAAGATTGGCCATTTTTACGATGTGTGCGTGACGGAAAAATGAGTTGAAGAAAACGCCCATGGCCAGGGCGTCTTCGAAATTGTATTTCTCCTCAAGCCGTGTGGCTCCGGTTTCGAATTCCGAGCGGCCCATGGTCCGGTACCACACGTTCCACTCGTCGAAGGCGATGTAGATGGGGCGCGTCACGCGGCGGCCGGAAAGCGCTGCGCGGATCAGGCCTTCGGTGATCTCGATGCGCTGGTCGATGTCGGCCGAGGCGGCGAGGAAGCTTTCCAGGTTGTTCTCGCGGTTGCCGATGTAGGTGTGGAGGCTGATGTAGTCGATCTCGCCGCGGAGGCGCTCGAGCACGGTGCGGTTCCAGGCGATCCAGTCGGCGGCGGGGCCGAAGTTGGACGATCCCGAGGCGATCAGCCGGATGCTTTCGTCGGCGCGGCGCATCGCCTTGGCCGCCTCGAGGGCGAACTTCGTGTAGTCCTCTGCGTTCTTGTGCCCGAGCTGCCAGGGGCCGTCGATCTCGTTGCCGAGGCCCCAGTATTTCACGTTGAAAGGCTTATCGCGCCCGTTCTTGCGGCGCTGCTGGGCCCAGTAGGTGTTGCGGGCCTCATTTGTATATTCGACCCATTCCCGAGCTTCGTCGATGGTACCGAGGCCGGCGTTGATGCAGATGTAAGGCTCGGCGCCGATGCGCTCGCAGTATTCCAGGAATTCGTGGGTCCCGAAGCGGTTCGAGTCGATGTCGCCCCAGGCGTGGTCGGGCCGCGCCGGGCGCAGGTCCTTCGGGCCGATTCCGTCCTTCCAGTGATAGCCGGAGGCGAAGTTGCCACCCGGCCACCGCAAGACGGTCACCCCGAGACCGCGCACTGCCTCAATGACGTCCCTGCGGTAGCCCTTTTCATCGGCCAGGGGGCTGCCTTCTTCATAGATGCCGCCGTAGATGCAGCGGCCGAGATGTTCGGCGAAATTGCCAAAAAGGTGCGGGTGGATCTCTCCGATGCGGCGGTCGGTGTCGATCTTGATACGCGCCTCCGGGGTCTGCGCAGCCAGGGTGGCGGCGGCGAGCAGGAAGATCGTAAGCGATTTCATGCTGGCATTCTAACCCGGGAGCGGGGCAGGTAAGTGTCTCACCTCAGGCTGGTCTGGATTTTTCCCGAGAATCGGGCTAATCTTCGGGCAGGAATCCGCCGAAGATTCAGGTAGCCGTGACGGAACGGGCTCCAAATCGCTGCCAGTGGTGCCGGAGGGAGTTTCCCGAGGAGGTTCTCCGGCGCCACGGCGGATTCTGCTCGAGCGATCACGCTGACGCGTTCCGGTTGCAGGAGCGATTTGGCATGGCGCCTCCGGTGGCGGATCCAGCCCCAGAGGAAGCGGGAGTCTCCGAGGAGGGGGAGAACCGGCGGCGGGAGTCGAGCGGGCAGTGCCGCTGGTGCGGGCAACCTCTGCCGCTGCTGGCGCGGCTCCGCGGGGCGCGTTTCTGTTCGGACTGGCATGAGCGCCAATACCGGCGGCAGCAGTCCGAGCAGTTTCTGGAAAGGGTAAAGAAGTACCGGCGAGTGGGCGGCGGATCCCGCCTGCGGTCTGAATCGGCCAAGGTGATCATCCGGCCCTCTCCGTCCAACCGCGGGAAAGAAGAGACTCGTCCGACCGGCGAAGGCGCCACGCGGAGTGCGCTGCCCGAAACATGGCGTGATGCGGCGCTCCTGTGGGCGGCTTTCCCTTCCGTGGCCGCACCGTTGGCCTGCGGTGAGCCGGCCTCTCGCCCGGCGCTGAGATCCGTTCCTGCCCCGGTGCGTACTGGCGGAGATCGCGTAGGCTCCAGCGAGAAGTGGGTCCAGGCGGAGGAAGTGGCCCAGGCCTTCCCGGCTTCCGGAAGAGCTTCTGTTCCGACCGGGCTGCGCCGGAACGCATTCATGCTTTCGATTCGTGGAAAGATTCCCGGCCTGACTTTGACCGGACAGGTCTCGCCGCTCTCGTCCTGCTGGATGTCGTCCGTGTTGTGGGTGCCTCCGCGACTGCCGGGGCTCTCTGGCACGAAGTCAGGCCAAGTGAGTACGGCGTGGTGGCGCGCCGTCGTCCCTGTGGCCACTCACCATCCGGTTCGCGCCGAGGATGCCGTGCCCCCAGGAGCTGCGGCGGGGCGCTGGTTCGGGAAGGTTCCTGGTGAGGACCTGCGTTCACCCATGGCCCGTTCGAGGCGATGGACCAGCCGTCCGCTGTTGACGCTTTTCGTGCACCTCCTTCAGCCGCTACGGGCCCTGACCGGCCCGCTGGCCTCCGGTCCGGTGCGGACGGCCACCGCGTGGCAGGACCGTCCGGTTCTGGCTGAAGCGGCAGGTGTCCGGCCGAGTTGGGTGAAGTTGGCCTTTGTGGCTCCCCTGGCTGCTTGCACCCCGGCAGTCAGGCGAGGGAGCGTGCATGTTGTCTCTGCCGCCCGCCCAGTGGTGGGCTCTGGTCAGACGACCGGGTCGAGGTGGCTGCCTGGGTGCGTGAGCCGTCCAGCGTTGGCCCTGATGACGGAGGCGGGGCCGGAACCGGTTCTTCCCGATGCCATCATCTCTTTCTGTGGAGATCCTGCCGGCCCTGTTGGATCGGAATGGCCGTGCCAGGGAAAGCATGTGTGGGACCTGAGGCCCGCTTATGCATCCGCTGTCTCCCGTTCGGCTGCCCAGGCTTCGAGGGCTGGACTCTCAGTGCAGGCCGGCGGTTGGTTGTGGAGTGCAAATCCGTGGCAGGTTCGGCTGGCGCCCCTCGCGGGCCCGGTGTTGACAGGTGGAACGATGTCCTGGGAAACGCATGTATTGCTTCCCTGCTCCGTGCCGCGCGCCGGGGCAGCTGCTGGTTCGGCTGTGCCAGAGAGGCGGCTCCGGGAAGAAGAGGTGTGGCGAACCGGTGTCCAGGCCGAACAAGTGACGGAGTTGGCCCGGCCAGAGGACGCCATTTTGGCGGCGTGGTGGAAGAGAAAGCAGGGTCAGGGACTCCGTCTGCCCGAGCGGGGCGGACTGAAGGTGCCGGTTTTCCATGGGTCGTGTGAGACGGCGGTCATCATGGTCAGGCCGGAGGCGGGTGACAGATGGATCCCGGAACCGGCTCTTGCGACGGCAGGCCCTTCGATCGCCTGCGGACGGGATCTCGGCTGGCGCATACCGAGGGTTCTGACCATTGCCCGGCATCGGCCTGGACTGGCCGGTTGGGTCGGGAAGGCACTGCATGGTTTGTGGGCCGTGGAGCCAGCGTCGGCCGTGGCCGTGGGCCCCGTACCAGAGTTCGGCTCACTGCACGGGGTGATTGGGGAGCATGCCCCTGTTTCTCCACGGATTCCGCCGCGCCAGTCTGATGGATCGGTGGCGGGGCGGCCACAGCGGCTCCGGCTGCCAGCCCTGTATTGCCGATTTCCGGAGGCGGCGTTTCAGAAGACGGGCTTGGGCAGCCAGGTGGATGAGGCCCGGCTGTTTCGTGCAGGGCCGGATGAGACACCAGAACACCGTTGAATCAGGATCGGAGTGAAGAGCGATGTCGGAATGGAACGAACAGATTGAGACAAAGCCGGTGGAGAGCACCCCAGGTGCCATCCCCGCGGAATTTGGCCGGGCGGGTGCGCTGCACCTGCTCGGGAGGAAGGAGGAGGCCGTCGCCGAGCTCACGCGCCTGCTGGAGAAGCGTCCGGACTATGCTCCGGCCTGGCGGGTGCGCGCCATGTTACGCAGCGAGCTGGGCGATGCGGCTGGCGCGCTGTCCGACTGGGACCGTTTCCACGAACTGGCGAGCGGGGACGTGAAGACCCGCCTGGCCTGGGCGCAGTGCATGCAACAGGCCGGCCGCTGGGCCGAAGCCGCAGAACAGTTTCAGGCGATTCTGACTTCCGATCCTTCGAATGACTCCGCGTTGCTTGGGCTGGGTCTGTCTCAACTTCGGCTCCACCGGGCGGAGGAGGCGCTCGAACTGCTCGAACGCTATCTGGAGCGGCATCCCGGGGACGCTACGGCGCGCTTCGGCAGGGCCGTTGGGCTCCAACTGACCGGGGAGCTTGACCAGGCCGTGGAGATTTACGAGACGCTCGTCTCTGACGCGCTCCATGGCCCCGATGCGCTCATCAACCTGATTCAGATCTACCGTCAGCAGAAGAATGGGGATCGGCTCGAAGAATGCAGCCGCCGACTTCTCGAACTTCACCCTGATTCTGAGCCGGCGCACGAGGCTGCCGCTTACGCCGCCTATCTGCGGGAGGACTTCGCTGCGGCCGCGGAGCACCTGCGTTGGCTGGTGGAGCGTAACGGCCGTCCGCCGGAGCGCTGGATGAATCTCGGCCTGTGCCTGCGCAGGCAGGGCCAACTGGAGTTGGCTCTGGACGCCTACCGCGAGGCGCTCCACCGACAGCCTGATTTGACCGAAGCGCACATCCGCGTGGCGGAGATCCTGATCGAACTCGGCCGGCAGGACGAGGCGCTGGAGGCATGCCGAGCTGGCATCGAAGCCTGCCCGGACGCGGCGGACCTCTACCTGCTGGCCGTAGGAATTCACGAGAAAGCCGGCCGGCGCGAGGACGCCGAGGCGCTGCTCGAGGTGCTTGCGATGCGCCAGCCGGGCAACGCCGACGCCTGGTTCCGCCTGGGGAACCTCAGGTACGACCGCCAGGCCTACGGCGAGTCGGCGGAGTCGTACCGCGCCGCGGTCGGCGCCCGCCCGGACTGGCCCGAAGCGTGGCTGAACCTGGGTCTCGCCTGCTATGAGGCGGGCCAGTACGAGGCGGCCTCGCAGGCGTTTGAAAGGGCACTGGAGCTGCGCCCGGACTGGGAGCCGGCTCTCCGGGCAGCCGCCGTCAATGCGCTCCGGCAGAACCTGCTCGAAGCGGCGCTGCAGTATCACCGGCGGTTGATTGAGACCGGCCACGGCGATCCGGAGATCCTTTACAACGCCGCCGTGCTCAACGAGCAGCTCGGCCAGAAGGAAGAGGCCGAACTGCTATACCGCCAGGTGCTCGAGTGGAAGCCCGACTTTGCCGAAGCCCTGGTTGGACTCGGTTATGTGCTCGAAAGCACGGGCCGGGCCGACGAGGCGCGCCAGTGCTGGGCCAGGGCCATGGAGGTGAAACCGGAGCTCGCCGAGCAATACTTCGGATTGAAGAGCTGAGGACAGCCCTGCCCAAAATCGCGGTGGCAGCAGCCGTGCTGAGCTCTGGAGCGAATGCTGGCTCCGAGAGCCGCCGGTTCCTGAACGCGCGGGGCGCGCCGGTGACCGCACCCTCCGCTCGGGCCCGGGCGGGCGAGCCCCCGGTTGCAGGGATTAATTGAGGAATCCCTCGACAATAATTCGAACTCCGCTCGGACCCTGGCGGGCGAGCCCCCAGTGGCGGCTCTGTTGCGGTTCTCGCTTCAGAGCCGCGAATCCAGCAGCACGGAGCGCTGCGGGAACGAGGGGCCAAGGCGCGCCGCCCGGAAGAGTGCGCGGACGCTGCTCCAGCTCGAGTGTCCGCTCCATCCGCTCGCCCTTCGGGCGAGCTTCAGTCGCGGCTCAGAACCCGCCTTGCGAGCTCGCTCCAGTCGAGGCATGGAAGCGCCCTTCGGGCGAGTTTAACTCGCGGATCCCAAGAGGGTGATTTTCAAGCGTGCCGTGCTGATGCGCCGCGCGTGCGTGTACGCCTTCACGAATGGCGGCTCGCGAGTTGAAGATGATCGATGCCGATGAACGATGGCTTGTTGTCGGCGGTGGCTCAACCGGAAAATGCACGCGGCCAGGAATCGGCCGTGAAGAGGGAAGCGCACGGCCGCACACGATGACCTGCGCAGGCGGCAGCGCTCGGGCTGGGCTCGGGTGTTTGCCGCAAGGCAAGGCGTGGACACCTTTTCCAGCGCTCAATCTTTCTTCTTCTTGCCAGACTTGCCTGGCTCTTCGGCCGAGCGGGCAGACTCATAGTCCTGCGGCGTCGCCGGGCGCCATCCGCCTTTGTCTGACGCGGGTTTCGTCCCGGAGTTCACGGGCTCCGCCGGCGCTGGAACGCCGAGGCGCGGGTCCGGGCCGCGCGTCCCGTAATTTTCTCCGGCCGCGCGGCGGCGGGAGGGAAGCGCGTGCTCATTCGCTGCGGTTCTCCTGTCGTCTGGGGGCGCCTGCGCTTCCACTGGCGCATTCTGGTCCGGGTGTCCCACTGACGCCGAGGCTGCCGCAGCGGAGACCTCTCCAGGAGGCGGTGGCGTCCAGTCGGCCGGTACCACGTATTCAGCCCGATACTTGAGCTGGGCTCCGGGATACCGCCGGGCCGCGTCGCGGGCCAGGGCCACGGAGATGGATCGCCGCTGGCCGACCCGGGCATCGGCGGGCACCGAGAAGAAGAGGGAGTACCGTTGCCGGAGTGCCTCAAGGGTTTCGCGGAGTGCGCCGGCGTGTTCCACCGGGAGACTGTCGCCGCCGGAGGCGCGGGCAATTTCCGCGGTTCCAGCGGATCGGGTGTGCGGCCGCTGAATGGTTCCCGGATACCGGCCAGGGAAGCGGGGGCCCAGGATGATGTCGCCCCAGCCGGGCCGGCGCATCGGGCGGCCCGTGCCCAGCGCGTCTGGCGCGATGAGCGCGCTCAGGACGGCATCGGCATCTTCCAGGGCTCGCAGCACCCGGTCCACGTTCCGGTCGCGTTCGGTCTGGTCGTCGGTCAGGATCACGATGGCCCGCCGGCCGTCCCTGCGCGAGGAAGAGCGCACGTAGCGTGCGGCGTCGAGCATGGCTCGGGTGATGTCCGTGCCTCCGTTGAACTGTTCCTGTTCGACTACGGCATCGAGGCCTGCGGCGACGGATTCGAGGGAATCCGTCCACGGCAGACGCAGCCTCGACTGGCGGTCAAAGACCATGATGGCACCCCGGTCGCCGGGCGCGAGGCTTGAAAGCGCCTGCCGCGAGGCGCGGGCGATCCGCTCCACATGGGGCCGCATGCTGACGCTGACATCAATCAGAAACAGCACGTCCAGCGGCATCTCGTCGGAGGCGAAGCCGCGGATCGGCTGCTCGCGCTGGTTTTCGTAGAGCACAAAGTCCGCGGCCGAGAGCCCGGTGACGGGGCGGCGGTCGGGCGAAGAGACCAGCACGTCCACCCGCACCAGACTGACGTCGGAGCGGAAGACTGGCGGCTCCTGGCCGAATGCGGCGGCTGCGGCAGCGAGGGTCAGCCAGAAAATCGGACGGAAGATCATCCCTCCTCCTTTCCGACGCCGCCGTCCGGGAGGGCGTTGCGGCCGCCTTCAGAATCTCACGGATTCAGCCAGGCGGCAAGGTGTGCTTTCTGCTCCGCCGTGGCATCCGGGCGGACCTCGAGCGTCCAGGATTCGGGCTGGCGCGTCTCGATCGGCAGTTTCAGCGTCATCAGCTGGTCGCGGCGGGCAATCAGTACATCCACTGAAGGACCGGCCCGGAAGTTCTCGAGAAACGACGGCCACAGTTCGGGGCGGACCCGGAAGCCGTTCACCGCGAGGATCTCATCGTCGACGTTGAACCCGGCCTCGTAGGCGGGCGTCGAGCGGCGCAGGCCGGAGACGACGATACGGCCTGGCGTGTTTGCCGCCACCGAGATGCCGGTGAGGATCTGCGGACGGCCCTGCGGAGGCCGGAAGCGCAGGCCAAACCAGTCGAGCATTTCCGAATAGTCCAGCTCTTCGGTCGTTTCGAGCACGCGGCGGAACCAGTCTGAAAGGTCCGCGCCGGCGATCTCGCTGGCCAGCGCGCGGAACTCCTGCGGCGTGTAGCCCCGCGGGCCGCTGTAGCGCTCGTAGGCCGCACGCATCACATCATCGAGCGAGCGCCGGTTGCTGGTCAGGCGGCGGATCTTCGCGTCGAGCAGCAGCCCAATGACCTGCCCTTTCGTGTAATAGCTGATGGTCGTATTGGGAGAGTTTTCCGTTGTTCGGTACAGGCCGATCCATGCATCGAAGCTCGCCTGTTCGACCGGCGTCACCAGCCTTCCGGGCGTCGACTGGAGCTGGCCGATGGCCTGCGACATGGCCTGAAGGAACTGCCGTTCGTTTGAGAGCCTTGCCCGGACCAGCGCCAGCGGGCCGTAATACGACGTCACGCCTTCAGCCAGCCAGAGGCTGCGCGTGTAATTTTCGTTTTCGTAATCGAAAGGCCCCAGCTCCACCGGGCGCAGGCGCTTCACGTTCCACAGGTGGAAATATTCATGGCTGACCAGGCCCAGCCAGCCGAGCCGCGTGGGCCGCCGCACGCGCGGAGCGGAAGGGTCCGGCGGGCCGGGCTCGATGTCCTGAGTGTTGCCATAGGCCCAGCGGCTTGTGTTCATCCAGGTGGAATTACGGTGCTCGAGGCCGCCGCCCGCGCCGTTGAGCAGGTTGAAGAAGACATATTTTTCGTATGGCAATCCGCCGAACATGCGGGCGTAAACCTCGACGATTTTCGCCACGTCGCGGGCCGAAGACGGGCCGTCCCACCACGGCCCTTCGCCCTCATTCACCAGAAAATGCTTCTTTCCGGCCACAGTGAATTCATGGATGGGCGCGTTGCCGGCGTAGATGGGGCAGTCGACCAGCTCATCGTAGTCTTCGGCGATCCAGGAATGCGGCACCGGCCCTTCGCGCATGCCGCTGATCGATTTCGACCAGGCCGGCGGCAGCTCCAGCCGGACTTCGTGACGCATCCTGCCCGCTCCGGCCAGCGTGATGAACGTTGGCGCGCCGTTGAGCATCGCGAAGGAGGCGTCCACCCAGTTGCCCTGGACGGCCATGTCGCGGGCGTAGACACGGTAGGAAACGATGATCTCCGGCGCGCCGCCGGCATGAACTTTCCAGCGATTCTTGCGCGTCTTCTCCCAGGCGAGCGGGCGGCCCTGCGGATCCTGCGCCCGGAAGTCTTCGACGAAACGCGAGTACTCGCGCACGAGATACGAGCCGGGCGTCCACACCGGCATGTAGAGCTGGACTTCCTGGCGGCCGGCCGGCGCCGTCGCGGTCACCTCGACGTAATGCGTGTGGGGCTGGGGGAACCGCAGCGTGTAACGGACGGAGGGCTGCGCTGCGGCAACCAGTGAAAGGGCGAGAAAAAGAAGCAGGCGTCGGGTCATGTCGGTCCTACAATGGGATTAGCTTGAAATCAAAAGCCGTGATTCATGTTCTGGGCGGCGGGCTGGCCGGCACCGAGGCGGCCTGGCAGATCGCGCGCGCCGGTCTGGAATGCATCCTATACGAAATGCGGCCGGTGCGGCAGACGGCGGCACACCGGACCGGCGAGCTGGCCGAGCTCGTCTGTTCAAACTCGCTCAAGAGCGACGCCGAAGGGACGGCGCCCTGGCTGCTCAAGCAGGAGCTGCGCCTCCTGGGCTCGCTCTGCATGCAGGCGGCGGCGAGGGCCCGTGTGCCTGGAGGCCACGCACTCACCGTGGACCGCGAGGTTTTCGCGCGGGAAGTGACGCAGGCCATTCTTGGCGAGCGGCGCATCCGCGTCGTGCGCGAGGAAGTCACCGAAGTGCCGACCGGGGGAATCGTCATCATCGCCACCGGGCCGCTCACGTCGGACGCGCTGGCCGCCGATATCGCGCGGCTTACCGGCAGCGGGGGACTGTACTTCTACGATTCGATCAGCCCGATTGTCGACGCGGCCACCATCGACATGGAAAAGGTGTTTGCCGCCTCGCGCTATGGGAAATCGCTGGATGGGGGCGGCGATTATCTGAATTGCCCGATGAACCGAGACGAGTACGAGGCCTTTGTTGACGCGGTTCTTGCTGCCGAGCCCGCCGACGCTCACATTGAGGAAGACCGGCTGCTGCGCGAGGGGAAAGTGCCGTTCTTCGAGGCCTGCCTGCCCATTGAGGAGCTGGCGCGCCGCGGCCGCGACACGCTCCGCTTCGGTCCAATGAAGCCCGTGGGTCTCATTGACCCGCGCACGGGGAAACGGCCGTGGGCGGTGGTGCAGCTCCGGCAGGAGGATCTCCGCGCGGGCAGCTACAACATGGTGGGCTTTCAGAATTACATGAAATTCAGCGAACAGAAGCGGATTTTCCGGATGATTCCCGGCCTGGAACGGGCCGAATTTCTCCGCTTCGGGCAGATTCACCGCAACACGTATATCAACGCGCCGGCGCTGCTGGACGGCTGCCTGCGCCTGAAACGGGAACCGCGGATTTTGTTTGCGGGCCAGATCTCCGGCGTCGAAGGTTATGTCGAGTCCATGGCCACGGGCCTGCTGGCGGGCCGCGCGGCGGCGGCGATGGCGCGGGGAGAAGAGCCGCGGCCCGTGCCCCGCGAGACGGCGCTGGGGTCGCTGGTCCACTATGTGACGCACGCACGCGGCGGCAACTATCAGCCGGCCAACATCGCCTTCGACCTGCTGCCGGAGCTCGACGAAGAGACGCGCCGGCGGCTCGGCCGCGACCGCAGGTCCCGCCACGCCGAACTGTGCCGCCGCGCGCTGGAGGCGCTCGAACGATATGAGCGAGCTGGAACGCTGGATTGAAGACTATCTGGCCGAGCTGCGGCGGCAGAGCGCCAGCGATCAGACCATCGTCACCTACGGCGTGGATCTGCGGCAATTTCTCGAATATTTCTCCCGCGGGGGGCTCGTGCCGCCGGCCCCGGCCGAGATCGACGTCCTGGAGCTGCGCGAATGGCTCGGGCATCTCTACGAACTCGGGCTGGACAGGACCACCATCCGGCGCAAGCTGGCCGCCGTGCGGAGCCTGTTCGAGCACTGCCTGCGCCGCGGCGCGGTGACGGTGAACAGGGCGAAGCTGCTGGCCACGCCGCGCCTGCCCAGGCGGCTTCCCGCGGTCCCGACCGAAGAGCAGACCAACGCACTCATCGACGGCGTGGCGGCTCGCAGGCTGGAGCGGCCTTACCCGGAACGCGACCTTGCCCTGCTTGAGGTGCTCTACGGCTGCGGCGTGCGCATCAGCGAGCTGGAGGGGATGAACCTGGATGACCTGGACCTGCGCGAAGGCTGGGTGCGCGTGCGGGGCAAGCGGAAGAAGGAACGGCAGGTGCCGATCCCCGGGCGCGCGCTCGATGCGGTGCGGAAGTATGTGGAATGCCGCCGCGCGGCGCCGGGCGAAAAGGCGCTTTTCGTCAACTGCCGCGGGCGGAGGCTGAGCGCGCGCGGCGTGCACAAGATCCTGCGGCTGTACGCCATCGCGCTGGCCGGCGACTCCTCCATCCATCCCCATTCGCTGCGCCATGCCTACGCCACGCACCTGCTGAACGCGGGCGCGGATCTGCGCGCCATCCAGGAGCTGCTCGGCCACGCCTCCCTCTCCACCACGCAGAAATACACGCAGGTCTCGCTGCGGGAGCTGATGGAAGTCTACGACAAGGCCCACCCGCGGGCCTGACAGGCGTTCGCCTTAGAACCCGAGTCCCAGTACCGGCCGAAGTAGAATTGGGCATTCCGTTCCGTTGCCGGTTTCTTCGCCGCAGCGGAGACTAAAGGCAGGATCGCGATGCAGCGCGCTGAGTACGAATCCTGGAAACCGCTCGAGGTGTCCCGTCTGTTGGCGCTGGTTGAGGCGGAGCGGCGGTACTTCCAGGAACTGCTGGCCCGGCTGCCGGTGGCGGTGGCGGTGGTGAGCGGCGCAGGCGAGCTGCGCGCGGCGAACCGGGCGTTCCGGGACACGTTCCATCTGGCCGCCGGGGACGTGCCGCGCACGAGCGTGGAGAAGCTGTTTCCGGGAGCTCCCGTGCCCGACTGGACGCGCGAGGTGGCCGAAACGGGCGCCCCGCTCGGCGAATGCGAGGTGCTCGTCGGCGAAGGAGACGCGGCGCGCCACTTCATCCTGAGAATGGATCCGGCGCCGGAGTGGATGCACGCGGAACGGCGCGAGGTGCTGCTGACGGTGCTCGAGTCCGTGATGGAAGAGAGCGGCGAAGCCGCTTCCTCGCCATCGCGCGAGGAGCCGCGGAGGGAGGAGGCGCCGGGCGCGCCGGCCGACATCGCGCAGCAGGTGGAACGCGCCAAGCGGGGCGCGGTGGAGCGGCTGGCGGCGCGGGTGGCGCACGTCGCCAACAACCTGCTCATGATCATCGGGGGCTACGGGGAGGAGATCCTGGAAAGCCTGCCGGAGGGCGATGTGTGGCGTGCCGGCATGGCCGAGATCCTGCGCGCCGCGGAGCGGCTGGGGCGCCTGACAAAGGATCTAAGCGCACTCACGGCTGCCCGCGCCTATGAGGCGGCGCCGGTTGTCCTGGCGGAATGGATGCGCGAGGCGGCGGCGCGGCTGGAGGAGTTCCGCGTGGAGGCCGAGCCGCCGGCGCAGGGGCTGTGCGCGCTCTCTTCGGCTGAGCTGCTCAACGGGATTGTGTTCGAGGCAGCCCGGTATCTGAAGCCGATGCTTGGTGAACGCGGCCATCTGCGCCTGTCTGCCCGTGCGCTCGATGCTGAGCGGGTCGAGCTGCGCCTGGAATGGCTGGATGCAGAAGTGAGCGACGAGGCGCGGGAGCGCTTTTTCGAGCCGTTCGCCGGAGAAAAGGCGGGTACGGATCCGCCGCTTGGCCTGGCGGGGCTCGTGAAAAGCTGGGAGCAGCTCGGCGGGACGATGCGGCTGGAAGGCGACGCGCTGGTTCTGGAATGCCCGCGCGCGGCGGACGCGGCGGCCGAAGAGAGTCCGCTGCTGCTGGTGGAAGACGAGCCGGGCATCCGCAGCCTGGTGGCGCGCGCGCTGGAGAGGGCGGGTTTTTCCGTGGTTCAGGCCGGGTCGGCCCAGGAGGCGCTGGATGCGTGGCAGGCGCGGCAGGCGCCGCCGCGCGTGCTGATCACGGACCTGACGCTGCCCGGGGCGAGCGGGCGTGAGCTGGCCGAGCGCCTGCGCATGCGGTTCCCCGAGCTGCGCGTGCTGTTCATCTCCGGCTACACGGACGAGCCGGGACTGGCAACGGTCCTGGCAGGGCTCGATGCGAAGACCCGGTTCCTGCACAAGCCGTTCACGACCGCGAGACTTGTCGAAGCGACCCGGGAACTTGCAGAGGAATGAGCCGGGCCTCTCCGGCCTGCGCCCGGTCTTATGCTGCACCGGCAGCGACAGTTACACGGGCCGTTTGTTCACGGAGCCGATTTTCAGCAGCGGCGATGGTTCGTATGCACGGTGCAGCAAGCAGCATCGCTGGCCGAACAGGAAACGGTGCAGCCGCCGCGGCCCGCACTACAACTGCTGGCCACTTCCCCGCCGGAAGTGAGGGCTGTCCCGTTGCAGCCTTCAATTTCGATGCGGTTGAATCGCCTGCGGTGGATCAGCCCCGCGGGATGCCGGGCCACCAAAGCCGTAGGTCCGCAGATTCAACAATTGTGATTCCGACAGGGGCGCGGATTCTCCGTACCGTGCGATCCCCACAATTTCAAAGCGATCAAAGGGGAATCGGGCCAGCGAAGCAGGGACGGGAGACTCCGGGAATTTGGCCATTCTTCTGGTTCCGTCCTGGCCCACGATAGCAACCAGTCCCTTGCTTAAGTAAAGCGTGCCATTTCCGCTCCAATCGGGCAGGAACTTCGCTCTCTCCGCGTATTGGAGAATGAACACCATCGGATGGCGTCGATCCGCGGGCTTCAATTGAATGAAAGTGCCGCTTCCATCTTTCACGGTGCGCACTTCAATCTGACCAGGGATGCCTTCCACGTCCACGGCTGCCGGGCCCTGCGGCCGGAGAGGCATGATGCTGAACACGGAAAGCGCCGCCAAAACACGGGCTCTCATTCGATCCTCCCTCGGGCAAGATCTGTCGTGACAAGCGCCTGGTCCGGCGCATGTTGACAACCCGAACATATCACATCCGCATGTGATGGCACAGAAATCTTTATATCTTGCCGCCCCAGCGGTCCTGACAATCGAGCGTCCGGGGGCTGGGATCGACCGGCACAGGGCGGCCGGCCTCCCGTGCTAACACGGGTTTTGACCCGCCGCCCCGGTTTCGGCTATCATGAGAGAAGTTTCAGTTCGCCGGAAGAAGGCTGTCTCGAAAGACTCATGGCTAATCATTATTCTTCGCTCAAGCGCGTGCGCATCACCAAGCGGCGCACGGCGATCAACAAGATCCGCAAGTCGCGGATGCGGCACGCCATCCGGAACCTGCGCCGTGCGCTCGAAAAGAAGGACGTGGCGCTGGCCACGCAGTTGATGCCGAAAGCCTTCTCGCTGATCGACCGCGCTGCCAAGTGGGGCATCATCAAGGACAACACCGCCTCCCGCTACAAGAGCCGCCTCCACAAGCGGCTGAAGGCCCTCGAGGGCGCCACGCCCCAGGCCTGACTATCGCAATTCCGTATCCCGTTCAGGCGGCCTCCCGGCGAGGCCGCCTTTTCTGTGTTGGCCGGTCCCGGTTTGGCGGCCCGAAGGGCTTCGTCTGTGCGGGCCTTTCGCGCGCCTCGGTACGGTCGGCTTCTGTTCCGGGACCTCTCTGTTCCCCCCGAAGTTCCAGTAGAATCGTCCATGTGAATCCACTCCAACGCCCGCATTGGACACCCTATGCTGCGGGAGCCGCCATCGGCATCCTGAGCTGGTTCGCCTTTCTCACCGTCGGCCGCCCGCTGGGCGTCTCTTCCGCCTTCGTGCGGCTGGTGGCCTGGCTGGAAGGCCTTCTGGCTCCGGCTCATGTGGAGGCGACGCCCTATCTGGCGAAGCTCAGGCCGGTCTTCGACTGGGAGTTCTTCCTGGTTGTTGGCATCGCCCTCGGAGCGCTGGCCGCGTCGCGGCTGGGCGGCGTGCGCGGCCAGGAGCGGCCATCCATCACACGCATTGCGGAGGCTGTCCTGGGCGGTTTCTTCCTGATGATCGGCGCGCGGCTGGCCAACGGCTGCACGAGCGGCAACGGCATCTCGGGCTCGCTCCAGCTTGCGCTGTCCGGGTGGGTGTTCTTCCTCACGATCTTCGTGTCGGGCGTCGCCGCCGCCCTGCTGTTCCGGAAGGAGGTCCGCTGACGATGTGGGAACCGCTGCCGCGCCTTCTGCTGGGGCTTTTCACCGGGTTCCTGTTCGGCTTCTTCCTGCAGAAAGGCCGCGTGTCGGACCGCCGCGTCATCCTTGGGCAGTTTCTTCTGCGCGATTTCACCGTGATGAAGATCATGATGACGGCGATCCTCGTTGGCGGCGTGGGCGTCTACGCCATGCATGCGGCCGGCTGGGTGCAGCTTGCCGTCAAGCCCGCGCATCTGGTGTCGATCATCGCCGGCGGCCTGATCTTCGGCCCGGCGATGGTGCTGCTCGGCTACTGCCCCGGCACCGCAGTCGCCGCCGCCGGCGAAGGCAAGCCCGATGCCTGGTGGGGCCTGCTGGGCATGACGGTTGGGGCGGCGGTGTACGCCGAGTTTGACACCGCCTGCGGCCGGCTGCGCTCGATGGTCGACCTCGGGCCGGCCACGCTGCCCGCGCTCACTGGCATCCCTGCTTACGTGTGGTTCGCCGGCCTGGTGATTTTCGCGGTGCTGTTTTTCCGCTGGATCGACTCTCGCACTGCCGCCTGAGGGGCTCGTGGGACGAAAACTCCGTTGGGGCATTCTGGGCGCAGCTCGCATCGCCGTCCTGAAAGTGATTCCCGCCATGCGCCGCTGCCAGTGGTGCGAGCCTGTGGCCATCGCCTCGCGGGACGCGGCAAAGGCGCAGGCCGCGGCCGCCGCGCTCGGGCTCGCCCGCGCCTACGGGTCCTACGAAGATCTGCTGGCCGATCCGGATATCGACGTCATTTACAATCCGCTGCCGAATCATCTCCATGTTCCGTGGTCGATTCGCACGCTCGAGGCGGGCAAACACGTGCTGTGCGAGAAACCGCTTGGCCTGTCGACGGGGGAAGTCCGTGCGCTCATTGCCGCACGGGACCGCACGGGGCTCTGCGCCGGTGAAGCTTTCATGGTGCGCACGCACCCGCAATGGCTGCGCGTGAAGGAACTCGTCGACACGGGCGCCATCGGCCCGCTGCGGCTGGTGCAGGCCTGGTTCAGCTACTTCAACCGCGACCCGTCCAATGTCCGCAATGTGTCCGCTTACGGAGGGGGCGGATTGATGGACATCGGCTGCTATCCGATCTTCCTTTCCCGCTTCCTGTTCGGCGCTGAGCCACTGCGCGCGGCCGCCTGGCTCGACATCGATCCGGAGTTCGGCGTGGACCGCTACTGCGCGGCCGCGCTCGAATACCCTTTCGGCGCCTGCGCCTTCACCTGCGCGACCCAGCTTGCGCCGGCGCAGCGTGTGGTCGTTTTTGGCGAAAAGGCGCGCATCGAAGTGGAGATCCCCTTCAACGCCCCGAATGACCGCCCGTGCCGGCTGGTGATCGACGATGGCAGCGATCTCTTTGGGGCCTCGCGGCGCATCGAGGATGTCGAAGTCTGCGACCAGTACACGATTCAGGCGGACGAATTCTCCCGCGCCGTGCTCGGGCAGCGCAGCGTACCCGTGCCTCTCGAAGACAGCCTCCGCACGATGGCCGTCATCGAGGCCGTGCGCGCAGCGGCCGCCTCAGGTCGGAAGGAACCGGTCGCGGAGGTCTGAAAAACGGAAGAGGGCCCGCCCCTCTCAGCGGGGGCGCGGCCCTCTTCTGCGGCACAGAGAATCCGCTCAGCTCCGGCGTGCGGGCGCCGGACGCGCCGGCGCGCCGGGCCTGCCCGGTTTGCCCATGTTTTCGATCTCGTTGAAGTAGACCATCCGGCCCTCGTCGAGCGCGAGGTTCGACAGGATCACCGCGATCGAATCCTGCAAGCCCACTTCCAGGTCCGCCTTCGGGTGCCCGCCGGTGCGAACGTCATGGAAGAAGCTCTCCAGCTCGGTGTCCACCGGGTTCTTCTCTTCTTCCGGAACAAGAATGCCTTTTTGGTAGAGCCACAACCGGGCATATTTGAGTTCCCTTTCCAGGAAGCTCTCTTTGCCGGTCATGAGGTCCTTGCTGAGCAGGATGGGCAGCGGGCGGGAGCCGGCCGCGGCCACCATCGTCGCGCCGGCCTTGAACTCCTCCTTCTTGCCGGTCTTCTTGGCTTCCTGGGCCCTGGATGGCGGATTGGGCTCACGGAACCACATGCCGATCGGGCGGTTGTTGTCATCACCGATGGTGATGTGGATGGTTCCCTGCGTTCCCTCGATGATCTCGCCCATTTCGGTGCGCGCGCCGCAGACGCCGGGCCAGTGCGTCGAGCACGGCACGCTCGTCCACACAAGCCGCCGGCCCTTCGGATACTTGAATATGAGCTGGACATTATCGTAGACGTCACGGCCGTCTTTCATATAATCCAGCGACCCGAGGCCCATCACGGCTTCTGGCGTCATGCCGAGCATCCAGTCGGCGACGTCGATCTGGTGCGATGCCAGCTCGGCCACCAGGCCGCCGGAATATTCGCGGAACAGGCGCCAGTTGGCCAGCCGCTCATTCGGCACGCCCTTCTTCATCCGCCAGCCGGGGTTGCGGTGCCATTGGGCCTGCACATAGCCGACCTCGCCGAGCAGGCCTTTCTCAATCATCTGCCGCGCGGCCTGGTACATCGCGCTGTAACGGCGCTGGAGGCCCACCTGAAGAACCTGCTTCGGGCGCGACAGCGCCAGCGCCTTCAGCGCGTGGACTTCTTCCGGCTTGAACACGAGGCTCTTCTCGCAGAAGACATGCTTGCCCGCCTCGAGAGCGTCCCGCGTCACCGGGAAGTGCAGGAACAGCGGCGTGGTGACGAAGACCGCCTCCACTTCCTTGTCCGCCAGGAGCTCTCGGTAGTCCTTGTACCGGCGCGGCTTGCCGCCGATGGTCTGCTGCGCCTTGTCCATCGCCTCTTCGTTGATGTCGCAGATGGCGACGCATGTGCCGGTGTCAATGCCTTTCAGATGCTTCAGTAGATAGGTACCGCGGCTGCCCGTGCCCACCATGCCATACTTGACGGGATCCACGGCGGCGCGCGCCTTCAGGATGGCGGGCGCCCCTTCCAGTTTCGTCATCGCCACGCCGGCCATTGCGGCAGCGGCGCCAGCGGTTTTCATTGCGTCGCGGCGGGTCATCTCTTTGGGTTCAGCCATGATTCAGTCTCGTCCTCTGGATGAAGGAATGCTGCCTGCCTGGAACTGGCGGCAAGGATCCCGCCAACATTCTACTAGATTGGACGCACTTCGCACTCCGGCGTTGGCCGCTGTCAAGCGAGGGACGAAACGCGGGTCGGTGCGGTTCAGCCTGCGGCCTGCTTTTCGGCCAGGGGGCCGATGACCGGCAGCATCAGCCGGTCGCCCTGGTAGGCCTTCCACATCAGCAGCAGCCAGAGAATGAACCCGCCCAGTGCGATGGCGGCCCACAGCAGCATGCTCAGCATCCAGCCGAGCACCGGGATCCCCGTCAGCACGGCGCTGACGATCATCTCCACGATCCAGATGGCGATCCACGCGATGCTGAAGAAGATCGACTGGAAGGCGTGGAAACGGACCGTCCGGTTCGTGTTATAGGGTGCCACCACCAGGAAAATGATTCCGGTGATCAGCCCCGCCAGATAGCAAAGCGCGCCGGCCACATTCTCCGTCAGGCCGGCAGCTGCCGGCGGCGGGTAACCGCCCTGCTGGTAGTATTGTCCTTGCGGCGCGCCGCCTGCCGGCGGCGGATAAGCTCCTCCAGTAGCCTGACCCACGGGGCGGCCGCAGTTTGGGCAGAACGCCCCCTCGACAGGCGAACCACAGTTGGCACAATACGGCATGGTTTACTCATTCAAGCACGAATCCCCGCCGGGATCAAGCCTGTTCGGCTCCAGCTCCGGCCGCACGCGCCAGGCGATCCATTCCGCGCCCGCCAGCACGACCATCGCCGCAAAAAAGCTCCACGTCAGGATCGTCACTGAATGTTTGAACACCCCGAACTCGCGATCAAACTTCCGGAATAGCCAGGGCCAGATGGCCAGGTTGATCCATTTCAACAGTTCGAGCACCAGCCCGACGACGACCACGCGCGGCAGAATGGCCATCTTCGGCACCGCCGTGTTGGGCAGATAGGCGTAGATCAGGAACAGCACCAGGATCGTCACCGGCAGCGAGGCCGCCTTGGCGATCATCTTGATCACAAAAGGCGCGCTCGTTCCGGCATGCCCGACCAACGCTTCCCAGACCTGCACGCCCGCCCCGGTCAGGGCCGCCGATAGCAGCGCCAGCGTGCCGCAAACAAAGATCAGCCCCATGCTCACCGCCTGGTTCTTCAGCAGGCTGCGGTTTTCTTTCACGCCCCAGGCGCGGTTGAGCGCCACCTCCAGGGGCAGGAAGACGCCGTTGGCCGTAAACAGCAGCAACAGCAGCGACAGCCACTCCACCTGCCTCCGCCACTGCGTCACCACTTCGAGGTTGTAAGCCAGAAAACGGCCCGTCTCCCCGGCGAAGAAGTCCTGGATGGTGGCATACAGCGCCGTCACCGCCGCCGGCCATCCGAACACGTTGCGGAAGACGGCGATCAGCACCAGCATGAACGGCCAGAACGAGAGCAGCACATTGGCCGCCACCGCAAAGGCGTAGACGTGCGATTCCGTCGAGAGCACATAGCGCCCGATCTGCCGCGCGTCCTCCTTCAGCTCGCCGGCGGCGCGGCGTACGTCGGCCAGGAAGCGCCGGAAAAATTCGGCCACGATTCGATACTATCCATCGAGGAACACCCATGTCCCTCTTCGAGCCCGTTCTCCACTCCGTTTCCTATGCCGGCGTCTGGCCCGGCCAGGCGAGGCTCACGCTGGATGAATTTCTCCTCAAGGCCGCCGAGCTCGGCTTCCGTGGCGTGATGCTGATGGCAAAGCGGCCGCACCTGTCCGTGCTGGACTATGGCCGCGAAGAATGCCTCCGGCTGCGCGAGCGCATGGAATCGCTCGGCCTGCATTGCGCCGTGCTCGCCGGCTATAACAATTTCTCCGCCGGCGCGGAACGGCCGGATATTCCGCTCGAGGAGATCCAGTTGAGCCATGTCGAAGCGCTGTGCCGCCGCGCCGCCGACCTGGGCGCGCCCGTCGTGCGCATCTTCACCGCCTATGAGCATCCCGATTTTCCCCAGCATCGGCTCGTGGACATTCTCCGCGAGGCCGCCGACCGGGCGGCGAAATACGACGTGATTCTCGGCGTGCAGAACCACCACGACTGCGCCTCCCACTACCTCTCCCTGCGCGATCTGCTCGACGCCGTGAATCATCCGCATTGCAGGGCCTGTTTTGACGCCTGGACGCCTGCCTTGCAGGGCGACAATCTCGAAGCCGCCGCGCGCATCATGGCCCCGTACACGGTGCATACGACGGCGGCGGATTACCAGATGCGGCCGCGCTTCCGTTACCGGCCCGCGCAGGTGAACTTCGAGCCGCTGCCGCCCGCCACCCTGGCCGTGCCCATGGGGGAGGGAATCATCAACTACCGCGCTTTTCTTACGGCGCTGTATGAAGGCGGATACCGCGGCCCGGTCGCCTACGAAATGTGCAGCCCGTTGCGCGGCGGCGGATCGGTGGAAAATCTCGACCGGTGCGCCGGAGCATTCCTCGCTTTTCTTTCGACGATGGGTGAATAGGCCTCGGCAATTCACCCGGCACCGCCCTCCCGTCCCTTTGCGCCCGAAAGAGGGCGGACATCCTGTAAACCTCGCGTCGGACGAAAAACAGGGTGCAAAGCGGCGGCCTCAGGGCATCCAACCTGAAGCATTTCGTCCGGCGGTTGTGCGAACCCTGCGCCTTCGCTGCGAAGCGCGGGCAACCAGGCAGCATCGCGCGGTCTTGACGTCAGGGCCGTGCGGCAGAGCAGCCCTCCCTGCGTCGGGCAGGATATTCAATGCATTCGGAAACGACCCGGCGGGCCGGCTTGAAGAATGCCGCCTTTTTATGGAAGGGTCGTCATTTCGCTCTTCTCTGATTGCCGCAGAAAGAGGGAACAAGGACGACAGGAACGGGGCCGTGTTTGCCGTTTTCTGGATCGCCGCAAGCGGCCTGCTCTGTCATGGTCTGCCGCGGCAGGAAGCACAGCGCGCCGCGCTGTTGCCGATCCGGCTCGATGCGCGCCCGGTCACGGAGCAGTACTAGGAAGAACGGCGCTCTCTCCCCGGAGAGGCAGCAATGATCGGCTTGCGCCGGACCTTTGCCATTCGATGTGATCTTCCATATTTGCCGTGACCGGCGTGGACTTTCACGCTGGAAACGGGATCAGCAGCCAGATACGGGAAATTGCCCTATCCAAGGGCGACCGCGTCGGTATCGGCGAGCGGCTTTCGCTGGAACTGCCGCCCGTAGGCCTTTTGCATTCTCCGAGGACCTGCCGCGGCTGACGGCGCGCCGCAACTGTCCGGAAGACTTCACCGGCCGCCGTCTGCACGCCTGCATCGACCCGTAGAAACGGCCTCTCGGCCACCGCGTCGTGGCCGAGACGCGGCAGGCGGGGCCGCGGCGAATCACGACATGGGTCAGCCCTGAACTCGGCTGCGTGGAGCTCCGAAGTCTGACCGAGTTCCAGGACGCCGCTGGCCGACTCACGGACACGCGCGAACTGGTGACCGTGTCGCTGACCGTGGGCGAGCCGGACGCGGACCTCTTTGTCGTCCGGTTGCAGTATCAACACGTCAGCTCCTCCGAACAGCTCGTCCGCGCCGCCCGGGCCGAAGGCAGACAGCCGCTGCAAGCCGAACTGGCGGCGCTGAAACAGCAGGATGAGCTGGGGTGGACGCATCGAATTCAGGAGCTTTCCACGGCTGGAAAGGTTCCGCACCGGCGCCTGCAAGTGCGGAAACAGTCGTCAGGCGACGCTTCTTGCTTGCCGCTACCGGAACGCGAATGAAGGCGCGCGGCGGCCGGTGTCCGTCCCTTCTGCTCGCCCTGTGGGCGAGCACCAGTCACGGCTCTGATGGAAGCAATTTTCGGGACTGCAAGCACCCGCTGTCCCACCGCAGTTCGCCACAGCAAGCGCTCAGCAGGAGGACGCAGATCGCATGAGAACTTCCGCTGGAGCCGGGCACTGTGTACACTGAGGAATCAGTCCGGGCGGGCGAATGCGCAAGAAGTCTGTTATACTGTAAGAAATTACACTTAGGAGATTCCCATGCCCCTCGACGACAAAGAGAAGCAGCGGCTGCTGGCGGTCACGCTTGGCAACATCGAAAAGCAGTATGGCAAGGGCGTCATCCAGCGGCTGGGCTCGCACGAAGCCGTGGTGCCGGTGAGCGTGATCCCGTCGGGATCGATATCGCTGGATTACGCGCTCGGCGTCGGCGGATTCCCGCGGGGGCGCATCATCGAGATTTTCGGCCCGGAGTCTTCCGGCAAGACGACGATTGCGCTTCAGGTGGTCGCGCAGGCGCAGAAGGCCGGGGGCATGGCGGCTTTTGTCGACGTGGAGCATGCGCTCGACCCGATTTATGCGAAGAAGCTGGGCGTCGACGTGGACAACCTGCTGGTCTCGCAGCCCGACTATGCCGAGCAGGCCCTGGAGATCACGGCGGCGCTGATCAGCTCGAACGCCATTGACGTGGTGGTGGTGGACTCGGTGGCGGCGCTGGTTCCCAAGGCGGAGCTCGACGGAGAGATGGGCGATTCGTTTGTCGGCGTGCAGGCGCGGCTGATGTCGCAGGCGATGCGCAAGCTCACCGGCATCGTGGCCAAGTCGAACACGTGCCTGATCTTCATCAACCAGATCCGCGAAAAGATCGGCGTCATGTTTGGCAACCCGGAGACGACCACTGGCGGGCGGGCGCTGAAGTTCTATTCGAGCGTCCGGCTTGACATCCGGCGCATCGCGGCCATCAAGGACGGCGAGAACGTCACTGGCAACCGCACCAAGGTCAAGGTGGTGAAGAACAAGCTGGCTCCGCCGTTCCGCGAGGCCGAGTTTGACATCCTTTACGGCGAAGGCATCAGCGTCACCGGCGACCTGCTCGACACGGCGGTGAATCTGAACATCGTCGACAAGAGCGGCTCGTGGTACAGCTACAACGGAGAACGGATCGGGCAGGGCCGGGAGAACGCGAAGCAGTTCCTGAAGGACCATCCGGACGTGATGGCGCAGCTCGATGCGCAGGTTCGGGCGGCGCTTGGGCTTGCCAAACCGGAGCCGAAGGCCGAACCGCAGCCGGCCGCCGAGCCCGCCAGGGCCGCGCGCGCGAGCAAGAACTGATTCCTGCCTGCGCGGTGCTCGGCTGAAGCGCCGTAAGATGGACGCATGAATCGAAGAGCCTTGTTGGGCGCCGCGCCGCTGTTGGCCTGGGCGCAGTCCGGCAAGCCGGGCACACCGCCGATGGATGAGGAGATTGAGGCGTTCGGCCTGAAGTGGCAGGTGATCTCGGCGGCGGATTGGCGCGTGGAGCCCGATACGCTGCATCTGGTGACGGCGCGTCCGCAGCAGGCCAACCCGCGCCGGCCCATTCAGTTCGCGCTGGCGCGCACGGAGCCGCTGGGGCGGTTCACGCTCGAAGTGGAAGTGCGGCGCGCCGCGCCGAAGGGATCGCTGATCCTCGTCTACGCGTGGCAGAAGGACGGCTACTTCAACTACGTGCACCTGTCCGACGATGCCGCCTCGCAGGTGGAGGTCCACAATGGCGTCTTTCACTGCTTCGGCGGAGACCGCGTGCGCATCAGCCCGCTGGAAGGACCGGGCGCGCTGCCCACGGCGGACTGGCACGCCGTGCGGATGCAGTACGACGCGGCCACGGGGATGGTGGAGGCGTGGGTCGACGGGAGAACATCGCCATCGCTCAAGGCGGTGGATCTGAGCCTCGGCGCGGGGCGAATCGGGCTGGGAAGCTTCTTTAACACCGCGTCTTTCCGCCATTTCCGCCTGCGGCGCGGCTGAGCGGGGGCGCGCGCATCCGGCTGCTATGCTGAAAGCAGGCACTCTGGAATGCTGCTGAAAATTCTGGCCCACCCGATTCTGGTCAATCTGAACTTTCACATGCCGATCCTTGTGGATCTGCGGCATCCGCTGATCCTGCTGACCGGAGAGAACGGCTGTGGCAAGTCCACGCTGCTGCATTCGATCTATTACGCGATGCGCGGCGACCAGATTGAGGGCTACATTTACCGGGTCGAAAACCGGATCGAGACGCCGCAGGTGTTCCTGTTTGACGCCGAGCATCACAACCCGCGCATGCATCTGGAGCTGTTTGCGAACAACCCGCAGATGCAGGAGTTCATTCAGATGGCGTCGCACGGGCAGGTGATGCTGTCGCTGTTCCGCGAGACGTTTCCATCGCTGCCCGAAGGCACGATGCTGCTGCTCGACGAGCCGGAGATGGCGCTTTCGGTCTCCAACCAGCGGCGGATCCTGAAGATGCTGCTCGAGCTGGTGGACCAGAAGAAGTTCCGCATCATCTGTGCGACGCACTCGCCGGTGCTCATCGAGGCGCCGGAGACCTATGTGATCAACCTCGACAACTACATCAACCGGAACGTGCCCGACCTGACGATGGGCGTGGAAGGGTCGAGCACCGTTCAGTAGGCCGGCGCCGGCGGGCAGGCGATGAAGCGCGATACGCTCGTCGATTTCTTTGAATCGATCGTGCGGCAGGAGGGCGCGGCCCTGGCCTACGACGACGGCCTGCGCCCGCGCTCCCACACCTACGCGCAACTGGAGGCCGCCGCGCGTCGGTTCGCCGCGCGTCTGGCGGAGGCGGGCGCCGGCCGCGGCGACCGCGTCGTCCTGTGGAGCGAGAATCGCCCGGAGTGGGTGGCGGCCTTTTGGGGATGTCTGCTTCGCGGCGTGGCGGTGGTGCCGATCGACGAGCGCCACTCGGAGGACTTCTTTGCGCGGGTGGTGCGCATCACGCAGCCCAAGGCGATACTGCTTGGCGAAGCGCCGCAGCCGCGCGCGCTGCCGCCGGCCGTTCCGGTCTGGCGGCTGGAAGATCTGGACTGGCGCACGCCCGCACCGCCGCCGCCGCCCGTGGAGATCGACGCCTCGGACATTGTCCAGATCCTGTTCACGTCCGGCGCCACCGCCGACCCGAAGGGCGTGGTGATCACGCACCGAAACATTCTCGCCAATATTGTTCCGGTGGAGCGGGAGATCCGGAAATATCTCCATTACGCGCGGCCCTTCCGCCCGATCCGGTTTCTCAACCTGCTGCCGCTGAGCCACATGTTCGGGCAGGCGATGGCGGCCTTCATTCCGCCGATTCTCGGCGGCACGGTCGTTTTCCTGCGCACGCAAGATCCGCGCGAAATCGTGCGGCAGATCCGCACGCGGCGCATCAGCGTGATGGTGTCGGTGCCGCGGATCCTCGAGCTGCTGCGCGAATACATCCTCGCGGTGGCGCCGGAGGCGGGGCAACCGGCGCCGGCGGGCGAAAGATTCTGGCGGCGGTGGTGGCGCTACCGGCGCGTGCACTCGCTGTTCGGTTGGAAGTTCTGGAGCTTCATCGTCGGCGGCGCGGCGCTGGATGCGGCGCTCGAAGAGTTCTGGGGCAATCTGGGATTTGCGGTGATCCAGGGATACGGGCTCACCGAGGCGGCGCCCATCGTTGCGCTGAACCATCCGTTCCATGCGCGGCGCGGCTCGGTGGGCAAGCCGATTGCGGGCGTCGAGATCCGCATTGCGCCCGACGGCGAAGTGCTGGTGCGCGGGCCGAACATCACGTCCGGTTATTACAATGACCCGGAGGCCACAGCCGAAGCGTTTGAAGACGGCTGGCTCCACACGGGCGACATCGGCGAGCTCGACGCCGAAGGCCGGCTCTACATCAAGGGCCGCAAGAAGGAGATGATCGTCCTGCCGGACGGGCGGAACGTCTTCCCAGAAGATGTCGAGAAAGTGTTGCAGTCGATTGGCGGCGTGCGCGAAGCGGCGGTGGTGGGCCTGCCGGGCGCGGGCGGGGAAAGCGTGCATGCCGCGCTTGTGCTGGATGAGGGCGCCGATGCAGAGTCCGTGGTGCGGCAGGCCAACGCGCGGCTGGAGGAACATCAGCGGATCCGCGGCTACACGGTGTGGCCGGAGCCGGAGCTACCGCGCACGGAAGGCACACGCAAACTGAAGCGGCGGCTTATCCGGCAGCGTCTGTCGGGCGGCGCCGCGCAGCCGGCGGCGCGTCCGGCCGAGGATCCGGTGGCGGCGATTCTCGCCCGGTATGCGGGCGGGCGGACCGTCGCGCCGGAGACCTCGCTCGACGAGCTCGGCCTGAGTTCGCTCGACCGCATTGAGCTGATGGTGGCGCTTGAGCAGCAGCTCGGACGCACGCTGGATGAGGCGGCCTTTTCAAGTGCTCGTACGGTGGCCGAATTGCGGCAGCTCGAAAAAGCGCCGCCGGCGCCGCCCGCCGAGCCGTTCGAATTCCCGCGCTGGAGCCGCACCCGCTGGGCCCACTGGCATCGCGTGTTTCATTTGAACGCCTGGGTGCTGTGGCTGGCGCGGGTCTTTGCGTGGGTGCGAGTGGAAGGACGGGAAAATCTTGAGGGGCTGGAGCCGCCGGTGCTGTTTGCATCAAACCACCAGGGCTACTTCGACACGCCCATCCTGTTCATCGCGATGCCCTTTAAGTGGCGGCACCGCCTGGCTCCGGCCATGCGCAAGGAGTTCTTCGACGCACACTTTCACCCGGAGCGGTTCCCGTGGTGGAAGCGGCTCACCAACTCGCTGAATTATTATCTTGCCTGCCTGATCTTCAACGCCGTCCCCATCCCGCAGCGGGAGGCGGGCGCGCGCGAGGCGCTGCGGTATCTGGGCGAGCTCGCCGCCGAGGGCTGGTGCCCGCTGATCTTTCCGGAGGGCAAGCACAGCCGCGACGAAACGGTGCTGCCCTTCCTGCCCGGCATCGGCATGATGGCGGCCCGGCTGCGGATTCCCGTGGTTCCCATCCGGATCCGCGGCTCGAACCGCGTGCTTCACCCGGACTGGCGGTTCCCGAGACCGGGCATCGTGCGCGTGAAAATCGGCCGGCCGGTGCGGCTGGAAGGCGAGGACCATGCCGCGCTGGCGCGCCAACTGGAAGAGATCATCCGGGCCCTGTAGTAAGATGCCCGCAAGGAGGGCGTTGCCTGTGCGCGCTGTCCACGCGCTCTGCATTCTGGGCCTCGCCTCCGCACTCATCTTCGGTCAGGGCGGCCCCCGGGCGGCACAGCTCGCCTATGAGCGCGGCATGCGCCTGGAGCAGGAAGGGCAGCTCGAGCAGGCGCTGACGGCCTATGCCGAAGTGCTGGAGCACAACCCGCGCTCTTCCGCAGCGCTGCGGCGGCGCGCCGGGCTGCTGGTGCAACTGGGAAGGCTGGATGAAGCTGGCGCCGAACTCGAGCGCGTGTTTGCGCTGAACCGTTCCGACCCGGAGGGCTGGCGGCTTCGCGGAGAGCTCCAGCTCGCACGGGGCGAACCCCAGGCGGCGCTCGAATCGTTCGAGCGCTGTCTTTCGATGCAGTATGAAACCTCGGCCGTGCAGCGCGGCCGAGGTGAAGCACTCGCGCGGCTCGGCCGCAATGAGGAAGCGCTTGAGGCGTTCGGCCGCGCCGTCCGGCTGCGGCTGGACGATCCAAGGCCGTGGCTGGAGCGTGGCAAGCTGCTGGCTTCGCTCAAGCGTTACCACGATGCCATTGAGGATTTCGACCGGGCGCTGGCGCTCGATCCAGGGCTCGCCGATGCGCTCTATTACCGCGGCCACGCGCACGGGCAGGTGGGCCGTTTCGACCGCGCTGAGACAGACCTGGACGCCGCCTTGCACACGGCGCCGCCCGGGTGGACGCTGCGCGCGGACGCACTGATGTACCGCGGCGCCGCGCGGGCCGAACTGGGACGCACGGAACAGGCGCTACGCGATTACACGGCGGCGCTGGAAGCGCGGCCTGACTTTGTGCGGGCGTTGCTCGTTCGGGCGGAGCTGCTGGCCCGCCTCGGCCGGCATGAGGAGGCGCTGGCGGACCGGAATCGAGCGGTAGAACTCGAACCGCGCAATCCGGCGGCGCTGATAGGCCGAGGGGGCTCGCTCCACGCGCTGGGCATGCACGAGCTGGGACTCCAGGACAGGACGCGCGCCATCGAGCTGGACCCGCAAAATCCGCTCGGCTGGCACGCGCGCGGCGCCGCGTATTTCCTGCTGGGCCGGTATGAAGAAGCGGTCGCTGATCTTGAGAAGGCGCTGCAACTGGCCCCGCAGGATGCGGAGCTTCAGCGGCTGGTGGAGCGGGCGCGCGCTGAGGCGGCGGCCCAGCGCAAAGAGCGTGAAGCGGCTGCGGCCGCAGCGGCGGGTGCGGCGCAGGATGCGGGTCCACCAACAGCAGGGCGGCAGGCAGCGCTGTCTCCGGTGCAGGCTGCGCGAGCCGAGGCCAGGACCCAAACGGAGTCGCCGCCGCCCGCGCCACGGACCGCGCCAGTGCCGGCGCAGCTCGAGTCCGTCAGGACCCCTCCAGACAAGACCGCCGCCGCCTGCCATGCGGAAGGGCGGCGGCTGATTCAACAGGAGCGATTCGAGGAGGCGCTCGCGCCGCTCACCTGCGCGGTGGAAAAAGACCCGTCCCTGGCACTGGCCTGGAACGCGCGCGGATACGCGCTCCTTCGGCTGGGCCGCTACAGGGAGGCGCTGGCCGACTTTGACCGCGCGCTCGAGCTGAACCCGCGTTACGAAAATGCACGCCACAACCGCGAAGCGGCCGCGCGGCGGCTGGGCCCGTGAACCGGACGCCCGTCAATCCATCTCTTCGCGCTTCACCACTACCCAGCTCCGGAGGGCCAGCGCGCCGAGGAACAGCAGCACGGCGTACAGGAGCACGCCGTCCAGGGTGAGCGCGGCCATGCCGGCGAGGGCGGCGTAGGCGGCGAGCGCCCATTTCAGCTTGCGGCGCAGGGCGGCGGGTTCGAAGTCCAATGAATCACCTCGGCATGTTGTAGGAGAAGACGAGCTGGAGGCGGATCTCCGAGCCCTGGTATTCGCCAGGCAGCGGGGGGAACGGATTCGAAGCGCTGATGCTGGCGACGGCGGCGCGGTCGAGCGCCTCCAGGCCCGAAGGCACAGCAATGACCAGCTTCGGCACCTGCCCGTTGCGGCTGATGCTGAATTGAATGACCGTCCGCCCGCGCGCCCCGAACCGGACGCTCTCCGGCATCACCGCGTACCAGTTGCGGCGCACGGCGGCGAGCACCTGAATCAGGTAGGGGCGGAAGTCGACGCCCTTGGGGTCGCTGAGCAGTTCGAGCGTGCTGCCGGGCCGCCCGGGGCGCGGCGTCTGAAGGGCGCCCTCGCTGACGCCTCCGGGGCCGGGGACGTCGCCCACGGCAAGGCCCGGGCCGCCGCCGCCTTTGGCCAGTGATTTCACTGCTTCGGCGACGCCCGAGGGCGGCAGCGCAATGCGTGGCTGCGCCGGCGGCGTCTGCGGGCCGCCCACCGGCTCGAAGGGACTGTCGCGCTTTGGAGGCGCGGGCTTCGGTGGCTCAGGCAGGCCTGAGCCAGGCACCGGGGCGGGGGGCGGCGGCTGGGTCATGGCGATGTTGGGGACATCGAAGTCCAGTTCGCGGCCGCGGCGGACCTCCGGCACGCCCGGCGGCGGCTGGAACGGCCGAGGCGCTCCGCGCGTTTCCGGCTGCCGGATGGCGGGGCGTGGCATCAGGGCGGTGATGTCCACTTCGGCTGCGGGCTTGCCGCGCTGCGGCTCTTTCTGCGTCAGCCGGAACGATGGGGGCGGCGCGATGAGCGGCGTCGACCGGCGCACGTCGGCGACGATCTCCGGGGCAGACCTGCCGGACCCGGGCGGGGCGGGCATCCAGGCCAACGCGAGGAGCACGGACGCGTGCACGAGGAATGCGCCGCAGGCGGCCACGGCGTGGCGGCGCGGCGCGTCCTCGTCGCGCAGCTCCAGCAACAGGCGCGGCGCAGCGCCCGCAGCGAGAGCGGCGATGCCGGCGGACTCTTGCATCGGAAGCGTGAAACGGCTCTACAACCAGATTGACGCGGCGCGCAGCCGCTCGGCTACCACCCTGCCGTGTTCGACGATGCGCTCGGCAATGCGCCGCGCCAGCCGCAGCGCCGCAGCGCCCGCCTCGCCGTCCACCGCCGGCCGCGTGCGGTGGGTTACGCAGTCGAGGAACGATTCGAGTTGCCGCCGCAGCGGCTCGCCCTTGACCACTGGCTGCGGCTCGAAACGCACCTGGCGGTCCTCGCCTACGGAAATCGCCAGACACTCCTGCTTCGTGTAGTCCACTGAGACGTACTGCCGCGGCTGGAAGAAGCGCAGCTTGCGCACGCGTTCCGTGGAGACGCGCGACGCTGTCAGGTTGGCGATGCAGCCGCCGGGGAATTCCAGCCGGACATTGGCGATGTCCGGTTTCGGCGACAGCACGGCGATGCCGGCGGCGCGGATCTCCGCCGGTTCTTCGCCGGTCATCGAAAGCACCAGGTCGAGGTCGTGGATCATCAGGTCAGCGACGACGTCGATGTCCAGGCTGCGCGGCGAGAAGACGCTGAGGCGGTGCACCTCAAAAAACAGCGGCAGCCGCAGAATGCGCCGCGCCGCCTCGACGGCCGGATTGAAGCGTTCCAGGTGGCCCACCTGAAGAATGCGGCCATGGCGGGCCGCGGCTTCGATCATCCGCCGCGCTTCCTGTTCGGATGCGGCCATCGGCTTTTCCACCAGCACGTCGAGGCCCGCCTCGAGCAACCGGCAGGCGACCTCGGCGTGTGTCGTCGTCGGCGAGGCGACCACGGCGGCGTCGCATCGTGCGGCCAGCTCTTCCAGCGAACCGCACACTGCGCCGCCGTATTCGGCCGCGGCACTGCGCGCCCGCTCCGTGTCGGGGTCATAAACGGCTGCCAGCCCGGCCCGCTCGCAGGAAGCGATCACGCGCAGGTGGTTGCGTCCGAAGACGCCCGCGCCGGCCACACCCAGGCGGACTCTGGCAGTGCTCATTCTCCCTCCGGCGGATATCCGATCACGGTGATGCCATGTTGATCGGCGAGGGCCAGCATTTCGTCGCGGTCGAGCAGCAGCGTGCGGCCCGCGTCCACGGCCAGCGCGGTGGCGCCCGTCTCAGCCATGGTTCGGATGGTGCCCGGGCCGGCGACGGGCACGTCGAACAGCAGATGCGCGCGGCGCCGCGACACCTTCACCAGCCTCAGCGGGCGGCCGTTGACCAGACTGGCGGCGCGGCGCAGCATCGCATCGGTGCCCTCCATCGCCTCCACGGCCACGCAGGCCCGCTCGCTCACCGCCACGCTCTGGCCGATGTCGAGCGCGGCCAGGGCGTTGGCGACGCGCCGGCCGTATTCGATGTCCTTCCGTTCCTCGCCGTCTGGCGCGCGGCGCGTGAGCACGCCTTCGCCGGCGAGCAGCGGTTTGAGAAGCAGCGTCGAGTCCGCCAGCCGGATGCCTTCCCTCTCGAGTTCTTTCTGCACCGCGCCGATCAATGCGTCCGTGTTCCGTTCCTCGAGCGACATCAGCACGCGGAACAGGCGCCAGTCCGGCCTGAGCGAGCTGAACAGGGAGGTGTGCTTCACCTGTCCGGCCATGATCACTTCGGTGATCCCCTCGCTTTTCAGGATGTCGATCAGGCGGCCCAGTTCGGCGATGGTGATCCAGTAGCAGCGCGAAGCAAGCCGTTCCACCTCCGGCGGAGCGTGGTCCTTCAGGGCGACGACCACCACCTCGTGCCCCAGCCGGCGCGCCTCTTCAAGCGCCAGCACGGGGAAGCGGCTCGAGCCGGCAATGAGCCCGTATCTCACTTGATGATCCCGCGCTCCGAGGTCTGGATGAAATCCAGCAGCTCGGCGATTTCGGCGGTCTGCGGCACTTCCGCGCGGATCCGCTCCACCGCCTGCGAGGTGTTCAGCTTGTCGCTGCGGAGCAGGCGGAACGCCTTGTGCAGCGCGTCAATGGCCTCGGGCGGGAAGCCGCGCCGCTCGAGCCCCACTTTGTTGGCGCCATAGAGGTGCGATTCGCGCGGCGTCACCGTCATCGAATACGGCAGCACGTCCTGGGTGATGACGCTGTAGCCGCCGACGAAGGCGTGGCGGCCGATGCGGCAGAACTGATGCACGCCGGAGAAGGCCTCGATGATCGCCCAGTCCTGGATGGTGACGTGGCCGGCGAGCGTTGCGGCGTTGCCCAGAATGCAGTGGCTGCCGATGCGCGCGTCATGCGCGACGTGCGCGTAGGCCATGATCAGATTGTCGTCGCCGATCTCGGTCAGCCCGCCGCCTCCGGCGGTGCCGCGGTGGATGGTGACGAATTCGCGGATGCGGTTGCGGTGCCCGATGCGCGTTTCCGTGCGCTCGCCGCGATACTTCAGGTCCTGCGAGGCGACGCCCACCGTAGAGTACGGGAAGAACAGGTTGTCTTCGCCGATCCACGTAGGCCCTTCGATGTAGAGATGACCCATCAGGCGCGTGCGCGCTCCAATCTCCACCTCCGCGCCAATGATGCAGTAGGGTCCGATCTCCGCGTCCGGGTGGATCCGCGCCGCCGGATCCACGATGGCCGTGGGGTGGACGCCCATGGGATCAGCCCTGGGTGGCGCCCTGTGCCGGGCGGTCGACCAGCTTGCACATGACGACGCCTTCGGCCACCACCTGTCCGTTGACCTTCGCCGTGCCCTGCATCTTGACCACCGTTTCCTTGCGCTTCAGCGTGACGCACTCGATGATGAGCGTGTCGCCAGGCAGCACCGGGCGGCGGAATTTTGCTTCCTCAATGGACGCAAACAGAACGAGCTTCGATTTGCGGTCCGGCACCGTCTTCAGCACGAGCACGCCGCCCACCTGCGCCATCGCCTCGACGATGAGCACGCCGGGCATGACCGGATATTCCGGAAAATGGCCCACGAAAAACGGCTCGTTGGCGGTGACATTTTTCATGCCGACAATGCGGTCCTCTTCCATTTCGAGGATCCGGTCGACGAGCAGCATCGGGTAGCGGTGGGGCAGGATGTCGCGGATGTCGATATTTTCCAGAACGGCCATGAGACCGCTATTCTAACAAACGATGCATGAGACGCTTGCGAAGGCGCAGGATGCCTGGCCTGCGGCGAAGGCGCTGCTCCGGCGTCTGGTGGAGTGCGAGTCGCCCAGTGAAGACGCCGCGGCCGTGAGCCGCTTCATGGAGCTGCTGGCCGAAGAGACGCGCGACTGCGCCACGGCCCGCATGGTGAAGATGCCGCACGCCGGCCGTTGCCTGCTGCTTCGCTTCACACTGCCCGGCCCGCGGCGAAAAACGGGCCCCGCCCTGCTGGCCGTGGGCCACGGGGACACGGTGTGGCCCATGGGCACGCTGCGGACAATGCCGTGGCGCGAGACGCCGGAACGGCTTTACGGGCCGGGCGTACTGGACATGAAGGCCGGGCTCGTGTTCTTCGTCACCGCGATGCGGCTGCTGCGGGAGCTGGACTGGCCGGTGCGGCGGACCGTCGATCTCTGGGTCGTCTCCGACGAAGAAACCGGCAGCCATGATTCCCGCCCGCACACCGAGAAGCTGGCCCGCGCCAGCTCGGCCGTGCTGGTGCTCGAGCCCGGCACGGGCCTGGAGGGCAGGCTCAAGACGGCGCGCAAGGGCGTGGGGCTGTGGACGGTGCGCGTTCATGGGAAGAAGGCGCATGCGGGCGTGGATTTCTCCGCCGGCGCGAATGCGATCGTCGAGCTGGCGCGGCAGACGGAAAGGATCGCCGGATTCACGGATCTCGCGCGCGGGCTCACCGTGAATCCGGGCGTCATTCGAGGAGGCTCGCGGACCAACGTCGTGCCCGACCTGGCCGAACTGGAGGTGGACGTGCGCGTGGCGCGGCTGCGGGACGCCCGATGGCTGGAAAGGCGCTTCCACGCGCTGCGGCCGTTTGACCGTCGCTGCCGGCTGGAAGTGGAAGGCGGGCTGAACCGCCCGCCGATGGAGCGCACGCGGGCCATTGCGGCGCTGTTCCGCACGGCGCAGCGGATCGCGCGCACCGAGCTCGGGCTAGAGCTGGAGGAGTCCGCCACCGGCGGCGGCTCGGACGGCAATTTCACCGCCGCGCTCGGCGTGCCGACGCTCGACGGGCTCGGCGCCGTGGGCGAGGGCGCGCACGCGCCGCACGAGTCCGTTCTTCAGGTGCCCGCGCCCGCGCGGATCGCCCTGTTGGCCTGCCTTGTCCGCCATCTGGGACAATAGGAAGGGATCCGCGACGGCATGGTCATCACCGGGCTGTATTTTGCTCTGGCCTCGGCGGCGGCGGGCGCGCTGCTCGGCTGGCTCACCACGCCCTGGGCCGGGTCGCCATTCTACATTTTCGCCCTGTTCTGTTTGTGGTTTTTCCGCGACCCCGAGCGGGAAATTCCCGAGGGGCCGTATGCGCTGTCTCCGGCCGACGGCAAGATCGTGCGGATCAAGACCTCGCCGAAAGAGACGGTGGTCAGCATTTTTCTCAACGTTTTTGATGTGCACGTGAACCGTGCGCCCATCGGCGGAAAGGTCATTGATGTCACCTACCAGCCGGGCCGCTTTCTGGTGGCCAGCCGCGACGAGGCCAGCGTGCAGAACGAAATGAACACGATTACCATCGACGGGCGCGAGTCGGTGGTGAAATTTTCGCAGATTGCCGGCCTGATCGCGCGGCGCATCGTCTGCCACTGCAAGCCCGGCGACTTCGTCACCGCGGGCGAAAGGATCGGGATGATCCGCTTTGGCTCCCGCGTGGACGTGCATCTGGGGCCGGAGTGGTCGCTTCGGGTGAAGGAAGGCGAGCGCGTCCGCGCCGGCTCGTCCATCCTGGCCGAACTGCGGCCGAAGGGCTGATGATGCCATGATGACTCCCCGCGTCAACCTGCGCGAGAAGCTGATCGACCCGAACTCGCCGGACCGCCGGCCGCGCCGCGCCGCCTACGCGCTGCCGACGCTGTTCACCGCAGGCAACCTGTTTCTGGGGTTTCTGGCGATCCTCAAGTCGATCGAGGGCGCGCTGTGGGCGCACACGGGCCACCTGGGGCCGAACCCGCACTGGGAGCTGGCGGCGAAGGTGATCGGCGTGGCCGTGTTCTTTGACGGGCTCGATGGCCGCATCGCGCGGCTTACGAACACGACGTCCGAATTCGGCCGCGAGCTGGACTCGCTGGCCGACGTGATCAGCTTCGGGATTGCGCCCGCGGTTCTGGCCTTCGTTTACGGCTTCCAGTTCCTCGATCCGGCCACGCCGCCGGAGGTGCGCCGCTCCGTGTTGCAGGCCGGCTACTTCATCCTGTTCATGTTCGTCTGCTGTGGATCCATGCGGCTGGCCCGGTTCAACATCACCACGAATCCGGTGCCGCGCAACCCGGGCCGCCCGGACCGCAAGTATTTCGTGGGGCTGCCGATCCCTGCGGCCGCGGGCATGGTGGCCGCGGTGATTTACGCGGCCGGCTGCGAACCGCTCACCTGGTGGCCGCTGAGCGCCGCCTGGGCGGCGCTGCTGGCGCTGCTGAGTTTCCTGATGGTGAGCACCTGGCGCTACCGCAGCTTCAAGGATTTCAATCTGCTCAGCCCGCGCAGTCCGCGCAGCGTAGTGCTGCTGGGCATGCTGTTCTACCTGATCTGGAACTTCTCGCAGCCGGTGCTGCTGGCCATGGCCACGGCGTATGTCGCCAGTGGAATCATCGTGCGCGCCGGCGGCCTTCTTCGGAACATGCTTCGCCGGGGCGCTCCCGCGGGAACGGGCCATGCGTAAGACGGAATGGCTGTTGATCGGCGGCGACTCCATGCTGGGCCGCGAAATCCGCGAGCTTGTGGAGGAACAGGAGCTCCCTGTCACGCTGCGGCTGGCCTCGAGCCGCACCGCCGAAAGCATTCTCTCCGCCCCGGAAGAGGAAGACGAGGACATCATCGTCATGCATCCGCTGGACGAGACGCTGGTGGAGTCAGCGGATGTGGTGCTGCTGGGCGGCGACCCTGAAGTGAACCGCCGGGCGGTGGCATTGGCGCGCCAGAGCGCCTCGCGGCCGGCGCTGGTCGACCTGACCGGACAGTTCGAGGATCTGCCGGAGTCCCGCCTGCGCGCGCCCATTCTGGAAGAGCCGCCGGCGGAGATGCCGGAAGACGCCATCCACACGGTGGCGCATCCGGCGGCGGTGGCGCTGGCGCGGCTGCTCACGCTGCTCAATGCACGCCACCGCGTGGTCCGCGCGGTGGCGACGATTCTCGAGCCCGTAAGCCAGCAGGGGCGCGCTGGAGTGGATGAACTGCATCAGCAGACGGTGAGCCTGCTCAACTTCCGCTCCGTGCCTCAGGAGGTCTTCGGCGCGCAGGTCAGCTTCAATCTGCTGCCGCGCTATGGCAGCGAAGCGCCGCACCAGCTCTCTGAAGCCGCTGCACGGATCGAGCGTCACCTGGCATCGCTGCTGGGCGCGCGGCACGTGGCGCTGCCTTCGGTGCGGCTCATCCAGGCGCCGGTCTTCCACGGCTACTGCATGAGCGTGTGGGTGGAGTTCGCTCAACGCCCGCCGGTGGAGGCGCTTGAACGCGAGCTGGAAGAAGCGGGGCTTGATGTCCGCCGCGCCGACGTCGAGCCGGCGTCGAACCTCTCCGTGGCCGGGCAGGTCGGCATCACGGTGAGCGACATTGCCGAGGACCGCGCCTCGGCGCAGGGGGCCTGGTTCTGGCTGGCGTTTGACAACCTGCGCGCCCACGCAGAGGCGGTGCTGCTGACGGCCGGGCTGCTGGCGCGGAGGAGAAGCGGCGAATGAGTCGCGTACAGGCGGCCGCGCTGGCGGCGCTTGCTCTGGCCGGGTGCGGCTACCATGTCGGCGGGCGCGCGGACCTGCTGCCCTCCACGTTGCGCACGATTGCGATTCCCGCTTTTGGGAACGCCAGCCCGCGCTACCGGCTCACCGCGCAACTGCCGGCGGCGGTGACGCGCGAGTTTCTCACCCGGACCCGCTACCGCGTGGTGGCAGATCCCAATGAGGCCGATGCCGTGCTCTACGGCGTGGTGAAGAACTATTACAGCTTCCCGACGCTGTTCGATCAGCGCACCGGGCGCGCCGCCGGCGTGCAGATCCACGTGTTCCTCGACGTGAAGCTGGTGGAGCGAGCCACCGGCAAAGTGCTCTTTGAACGGCAGAACTACGAGTTCCGCGACCGCTACGAAATCGCCGTCGACCAGTTGCAGTACTTCGACGAAAGCAGCACGGCGCTCGAGCGGCTGAGCCGGGACGTGGCCCGGCAACTGGTGAGCTCCATTCTCGAGGCCTTCTGACGCGATGACGCCCGCGCAACTGCTCCGCGAGCTGGAACGCAGGCCGCCGCCTCCGCTGCTGCTGCTGGCCGGGCCGGAGGACTATCTGCGGCGCAGGTGCCGACAGGCGCTGATCGAAAAGTGTCTGGCACAGGAAGAGCGAGACGGGGGTTTCGTCCGGCACGACCTCGAGGAGATTTCGCTGGCAGAAGTGCTGGATGACGCACGGTCCTTCTCCCTGTTCGCGCCGCGGCGGCTGATCTGGGTGTCTTCGGCGGAAGCGGCGCTGCCGCGCGGCCGGGCGGCCGAGGCCGCCGAGGAAGCGGGCAGCGGGCCGGGCGCCGCGGATGCGGAGCTTCTGGCCGCTTATGCAAAGGACCCGCCGCCGGGTGTGACGCTTGTTTTCGACGCTCGCCGCTGGGACTTCGAGGGCGAGGACAAGGCGCGGATGGAGCGCCTGCTGAAGTTCTATTCGCCTGCGGCCGTGGTGGAGTTGCGCCATCTGGATGCGCAGGAGGCGATGGATCTCGCGATGGAGCTGGCCTCGGAGAGGGGCCTGAAGCTTGGCCGCCGCGAGGCGGAGATGCTGGCCACGGCCACGGCCTGCGAAGGCATGCGGCTCGCCACGGAAATCGAGAAGCTGTCCCTGTACTGCGCGGGCCGCCCCGTGAGCGCGGCCGACATCGCCGCGCTGGTCCCGGACGCCGAGGAGACCACTGTCTTTGGGCTGGTGGACGCATTGGCGCGGCGCGACCGCGGCCGGGCGCTGCATCTTCTCGACGTGCTGCTGCGCGGCGGCGAATACCTTCCGCTTGCGCTGATGTTTCTCGAGGGCGTCTTCCGCATGGCGCTGGCCGCGCGGGAGCAGAAGCTGCGCTCGGCGCAGGAGGTGCAGTCCTTTTTCCAGCGGATGGGCATGCCGATGTGGCGGGCGCGCGCCGAACAGGTTTTCCTGGCGGCTTCGCGCTTCAGCAGCGCGCAGCTTGCCGCGGGCATCGGCGCCATCTTCGAGGCCGACAGCGCGCTGAAGTCGACGCGGCCGGACGACCGCCTGGTGATGGAGCAGTTCATCCTGCGGCTGACGGCGTGACACTCTCCGCCCGGCTCCGGCAGCGGCGGCGGGAAAATCGGCCGGCCGCGGCGTTGCGCCGGCGGCCGGCCGGAAGAAGACGAGGCGGAGTGGGCCTCAGGCGAGGAGAGTGATCAGTTCCGTTCTCCTGGCTACTGTCATCATAGCCGCCCGTGCGCGCCGATTCAACAGGAATCGGAAGAAATGTTTGAAACGCTCAATGGCTTACTTGTTTTGAGAGGCGCCCGCCGCCGGCTGCCGCGCCACCTCGCCGCGGCGCGCCTCGTCGAGCGAGATGCCGTAGGTGTCGAGCAGTGTGCCGGCGGCCTGTTCGAGCGCGAGCCGAGCCGAGTGCCAGTTGGCGCGCGCGGCCGCCTCGGCCGCTTCCGCCTGGGCCAGCGCCCGCTGCTGCTGCACCACCTCAAACGGCGTGGAAACGCCGGTGGCAAACTTCTTTTCCTCGGCCGCGAGCAGCGTGCGGGCGAGCTCGAGGTTTTTCGACGCCGCTTCCCAGCGCGTGCGCGCCTGCTCGGCGGCAGCGAGGGCATTGGCGAGATCGACCTGCACCTGGAGCAGGAACTGCGCCAGCCCCAGCTCGGCCTGCCGTAGCTGGAGCGCGTCGATGCCCTGGTCGGCGACGCCCTGGCGGTTGCGCAGCGGCGCCTGGAAGAAGACGCCGCCGTTGATCGAAGGGAAGTTGCGGCGGAAGCTCTGACCGAGGGCCGAACCGAAGCCGCCAGCGAAGTAAGGATCCGGCTGCTGCACGCGCGGCGGCTGGCCGGGCGTGATGCTGGTGACGGTGCGCCCGGTCCCGGCCAGGCCCTGCTGGGTGGTCGTGCCGAAGGCGACGGCGCGCGGCAGCAGAGCGCTTATCGTTCCGAGAGCACTGACCTGGGTTGACTCGACGCTGGCTCGCCGCACGGCGATGTCCGGGCGCCGCTGGGTGGCTGTCTCAAGCAGCGTGGCCAGATCCGGCAGCTTTTCTTCGGCCGGAGCGGAGAGGGTGTCAAGCAGGACGATCTTCGCCGAGCGCAGTTCGGCATCGGCCACGCCGTTCCGGCTGATCAGGTTTTTCAGGCGCAGCTCGTTCTGGCTGTGAGTGGTTTCGGCGATGATCAGGTCGCGCCGCGCGGCGGCCGCCTGGGATTCGGCGGGAAGCACGTCGACGCCGGCCAGCGCGCCGAGTTCGTACCGGCGGCGGCTTTCGCGCACGAACCGCTCGGCCGTTTCGAGCGCGCTGCGGCGCGCCTTGACCTCTTCTCCGGACGCCAGCAGAGCGTAGTAGGCGCTCAGCACCGCATTCACCGTGCTGATCACCTGGGCCCGGAACTGTTCGTCCGAAGTGCGCAGGTTGATGCGCGACACGGTGATGGTGCGGGCGTTCACCGCGCGTCCGAAGCCCTGGAGCAGGTTGTGCTGGAGGCTCAGGGAGAGCGTCGTCGCCCAGCTCGGATTCAGCAGGTTGGTTGGCGAGTTCTCCTCCAGCCAGTTTCCGCGGAGGCTGAGGGTCGCGTTGCCGCCGGTGAGGAAGCCCTGCTGGATGGAGTAGGACGTATTGACCAGGTCCTGCACAAGCACGGGCGTGAGGCTCTGCACGGCGTTGGGCTGCGGAATGCTGCGGTGCGCGTAGGTGGTGGTGGATTGCACGATCGGGTCGAGGTTCTGCGTGATGGGGCCGAGCTGCGTGATCTGCGCGTTGCCGGCGCCGCGGGAGACCGTGCCCGTGCCGCCGCCGGCGACGCCCGCCGCGCTCTGCGAGCCGAGCACGCCCTGGCCGCTGGCCACCACACCGGCCTGCGCGGCGGCGCTGGGGACGCCGGGCAGCGCGCCGCCGGCTTCGGCGCGCGTGAGCCGCACGGCGGCCAGGACCGGACTGTAGCGCGCAATCTCGAGGTCGATGTTGTTTTCGAGAGCCAGGGCGATGGCGTCCTGAATGGTGAGATAGAGATGCCCGGCGCGGATGAGGCCGCGCAGGCGCTGGGAGTTCGCCAGCCGCGCCGGAGGCACGGTCTGCGCCTGATATGGGCGCAGGAAGACGCTGGTCCGCGGCCGCACTGGCTCAATGCCGGTGCGCATCTGCGCCGGTGTCACGGGAGCTGCCACCAGCCAGGCGAGCGCCGCGGCCGCCGTCTGCCGCATGCGTCTCATCGCTTCACCTCCTCGGGCGCCCGGGACTGGATGCCGGTGATCTCACCGCGCAGCGCCTCCTCGACGGAGATGTTATGGACTTCCAGCGTCCGGCCGAGCGCCTGATCGAGCGCGATCTTCGCGTGGCTGTAGTTGGCCATCGCCTGCACTTCCGCGCTCTGCGCCGCGGCGAGGTCGCGCTGGTCCTGAACGATCTGGAACGCCGTGGTCGCGCCCAGCTCGTATTTCTTGCGGTCGGCGGCGAGCGTGGCTTCGGCCAGCTCGCGCGCCTTCACCGCCGCCTCATAGCGGGCGCGGGCCTGCTGAAGCCCGATGACCGCGTTCTGCACGTCCACGCGGATCTGGTTGATGTTTTTTTGCAGGATCAGCTCGTTCTGGCGGATTTCCAGCAGGCTGGCGGCGTAATCCGACTGCGCCGCGCGGTTGCGCAGCGGAATATTCAGCGAAAAACCGGCCGAATAGTTCGGGAAATTCCGCCGCAAAATCTGTTTCCAGAGATTGCCGTAGCCGCCGACAAAGATTTCCGGCACTCCGGCGACGGCGCCCAGCGCGGTGAGGTCGCCGGTGAGCGCGTTGTTGGTCAACTGCACGAACCCCTGAAGGGACGGCCGCAGCGAGCTCTTGATGCCGGCGAGGTTGATGCGGTTGCTTTCGAGGTTCAGCCGGCTCTGCTGGATCTCGGCGCGCCGCTCAATGGCCTCGGTCACCAGTTTTTCCAGGTCCGGCAGTGGCTCGTCGTCAGGCTTGACCATCGTGTCCAGCGGCACGATGCGCACCGCGGCCAGTTCCGGCGAGGCGACGCCGGTGCGACTGAGCGCGTTCTTCAGGATGATCTCCTGCTGCATGAGGTTCGTCTGCGCAATGACAAGGTCCTGCCGCGCGGCATAGAGCTGGGACTCGGCGCGTGTCACCTCGATTTCGGCCAGCGTCCCCAGCTCCACCATCCGCCGGTTGTCATTCAGCAGCTTCTGGGCCGTGTCCACCGCCTGCTGGCGGGCGCGGACCTCGTAGTGGAAGCTGACGAGGTCCCAGTACAGGTTCAGCGCCGCCGAGACGGTCTCGATCAACTGAAGGCGGAACTGAAGATCGCTGACTTTCAGGTTGTTCCGCTGCACGAGAATGTTCCTCATGTTGACGCTGCGGCCGAATCCCTGAAGCAGGTTCTGCGTGATTTGCAGGTCCAGGCTCGCCTGTGTGAACGGGTTGAGGCTGAAGAGCTGGCTGTTCACCTTGAGACGCTGGCTGGAATAGCCGAGCTGGGCGCTTGTCCCCGTGGCCCAGTTCTGCGAGTACTGCACCTGATAGACGCGGGCGTCCTGAACGAGCGACGTCGTGCCGGTGAGCACGGTGTTGCTCTGCGGCGTCGTCTGGTGCGAAAAGAACGCCACGGCGGTGATGGAAGGGTCGAGCGAGGGAATCGGCGGGCCGAGCTGCGTCAGGATGCCGCCGCCGGAGCCGACGCCCGCGCCGGCCGCCGTCACCGTTCCGGTGGCCGTGCTGACACCCTGAAGGCTCACGCTGCGCGGCCCTGGCGCCACCGGCGCGCCCACGCTGCGCAGCACGCCGCCCGCCTCGGCGCGCCGCAGCACTTCGCGCGCGAGCAGCGGCCCGTAGCGTTGCACTTCGACGTCCAGGTTATTCTCAATGGCCAGAGCGATCACGTCCTGCGCCGAAAGATAGAGGTTGCCGGCACGGATCAGGGACTCCAGCCGCGGCGAGTTTGTCAGCTTCACCGGAGGCGCCGAGCGCGCCTGATACGGCCGGGTCAGCGCCCCCAGACCGCCTTTTGGCGGCTCCAGCCGGGCCGCGGTCTGGGCATAGGCGGCCGGGGACAATGCATTTAGAAGAGCGACGACGGTAACGGCGGCGGTGGCCGCCCTGCGCGCGGAAATTCCTTCCTGCATGCTGTTCCTTAATACGCGGAGAAAACGGAAGTGTTCCCTACTTTCGATGCGCGCTCGCGCGCTACGGATGGGGATCCGCCGCGCGGGGCACGCATCTTTTCCATTGTGCGACATGCGCTTCCGCCGACGTTTCCCGTGGCTACGCACCACGCCGGATCTCGGGGCCGGAATCCGCCGCTGCCAGCGCGAGGCCAAATCTGATTCCAGACGTCTGCGCAGGAAATCGCTTCCCGCGCAGTCCGGGCAATTTTCCGCGTGGAGCTGCGACGGACGGTGCGATCAGAACCGGGCAGTACCCATGCGGAGTGCGAAAAACGGCCTCGGGCCTTCGCGCGCCGGTCCGGGGATCCCGGAAATCCAGTTTGCACTGCGGGTCTCGCTATCATGACGGCAGAGGCAGTTCAGGGCGAGGAAAGTTGAAGTGACATTGCTGATTCTTTGCGCCGCCGTTGTTGGCGGTGTCGTGACCGATCCCTCTGGCCGGCCTGTCGAGGGCGCGCTGGTCCGCCTGGGCAGCGCGCGCGCGGAGCTCGTGCTCCAGCGCACCGCCGCCGATGGCCGCTTTGAGTTTCCTGACGCGCCCGAAGGGCGGCTGCTTCTGCGCGTCGAAAAGGCGGGCTTTGCGCCGTGGGAACGGCCGGTCGCCGTGGACGCAGCGGGTGGCGCGCATCTGGAGGTGCGCCTTGAGCTCTTGCCCCGTCTGGATCAGGTGACGGTCTCGGCCGAGGCCGGCGCGGTGCTGGAGCCCTACCGCACGCCGCAGCGGATGACACTGCTGCCGGCCGCGCTGCTCGATCAACAGGCCACGCGCACGCTGAGCGAGGCTTTCGCCGGCGAGGCGGGCGTCGCCGAGCAGCGCACGGCGCCGGCCATGGGTTCGGTGTTTGTCCGCGGGCTCACCGGCAAGAACGTGAGCGTATATCGCGACGGCGTGCGTGTGACGACGTCGGTCCAGCGCGGCGGCGTCAGCACGTTCTTCAACCTGCTGGAGCCGGCGACGGTGGAGGCCGTTGAAGTGTTGCGCGGCCCGAACAGCGCGCAGTATGGGTCGGATTCCATCGGCGGCGCCATCCATGTGCTAAGCCGCGGTGCGCCGCTTTCGCCGGTGCGCTTCCTGGCCGGCGACGGGGCTGCCTTTTATGACTCTGCGACTCACGCGTTCGGCTCGCAGTTTTCGCCGGCCCTGTACGGCCCGCGCGTCTCGCTGGCGGTGAACCTGGCGTCGCGCCGCATCAACACCGCGCGCACGGGCCGGGGGCTCGACTCGCACAGCGCCATCACGCGCTTCCTCGGCCTGCCGTCTTCGATTTTCAGCGAGCGCCTTCCTGACACGGCGTTCACCCAATACGGCGGCAGCCTGCACGCACAGGCGCGGCTTACAGAGACGTTGCGGCTTGCCCTCCACTACGACCGCAGCCAGCAGGACGGCGCCAAACGGTACGACCAGCTCCTTGGCGGGGACGGCAATCTCATTGCGGACCTGCGCAACCTGATGGCGGACTTCGGCTACGTCCGGCTCCAAAGCCTTTCGGCGCGTCCATTTGAGCGGGCGTCAGTCTCTTTCAGTTACAACGCGCAGCGCGAGGAGCGCGTCAATCAGGGCGGCAACGGCAACCCGGCGGGCGCGGTCACGCACCAGTATGAACGCCTGGCAGCGTGGGGCGTGCAGCTCGGTGGAGAGCGGCGGCTGGGCGCGCACACGCTCTATGCGGGCGCGGAGGGCTACCACGAGCGCAGCCGCGCGCCGGCATTCACCTGGAGTCCGGCGAGCGGCGCCGTGTCTTTGACCCGCCCGCGCATCCCTTCCGGGGCACGCTACCTGAACTATGGCGTCTTTGTGCAGGACGCCTGGGAGCCGGAAAACCTGCCGCGGCTGCGCCTGAGCGGTGCGCTGCGCTTCGGCGGCGCCTCGTACCGTTCGCGTGCGTCGGAGTCGCCGCTGGTGGCTGGCGGCAGGCTGTGGCCAGACGATTCGCTTGCGGCCAACGCGCTGTCCGGCCGCGCCGGCGCCACCTTCCGCGCCGCCAGCTTTCTTTGGGCGCACTTCAACTACGCGCGCGCCTTCCGCGCCCCCTCGATGACGGACCTGGGCACGCTGGGGCTTCAGGGCAACGGAAATTACGAAGCATCTTACGCGGCCATTGCGGCGCTGGGTGGATTCATTGGTTCGGACGCCTCTGTCAATGCGGTTTCCACCGGACGTCCGGTGGAGCCCCTGCGGCCTGAATCGAGTGACAGCATCGACTACGGACTCACACTCCGCACCGACCGGCTCCGCCTCGGCGTGGACGCCTTCTGGTCGCGGCTGTCCAACATCATCGTGTCGCAGACGCTGATCCTGCCTCCCGGCGCGGTGGGGCTGCCGCTGGGCGATCAGGTGATCTCCGCGCAACTGCCCTCGGGCGCCGTCTACGTGCCCGCAGCCACTAACCCGGTGCTCGTGCGCGCCAATTACGGGGGCGCGCGGCTGCGCGGAGTGGAGGAGCTTCTTGAGTGGCGGATCCATCCGGCGTGGAGCCTGCGCCAGACGTGGACATGGATCCGCGCCGCCGATGCGATCACGGGCGCGCCGCCGGACATCGAGCCGGGCATTCCGGCGCCGCAGGGCCGGCTCTCGGTCCGCTACGCGCCGCCGCGTCTGCGGCTTTCCATGGAAGCCTATGTGGACGCTGCACGGCGCCAGACGCGGCTGTCCACGCTGGCGCTCTCGGACCGCCGCATCGGGGCGGCGCGCTCGCGCCCGAACATCGCGAACTTTTTCGCCCGCGGCGCCCGCGTGCGCGGGCTGACCGACGGTGTGACGCTGCTTGCCACGGGCGAGACGCTCGCGCAGGTGCAGCAGCGCGTGCTTGGCAACGCCTCTTCGGCGCCGATGTTCACCGCCATTGCCGGATATGCCGTGTTCGGTTTTCGCCTGGGAGTGCCGCTCGGCGCCGATACGGATGTCTTTGCCGACTTCTACAACCTCGGCGACCGCAACTACCGCGGCATCGGCTGGGGCATGGACGCGCTGGGCCGCGGCGTCACGCTGAAGCTGCGCCGCCGGTTCTGACGGCGGCCCGTGCCGCCCGAAAGCAAACCGGGCAGCCGCTCTGCGGATGCCCGTGAGAACCACCTGCCGTGAGCGCGGCCACGCCCGGCTCCGCGCGGCTGACGCGCATGGGAGCGTGCGCCTGCTGTAAACTCGCCCTTATCCATGTTTCCAGACAAAGCCGGCCCGGGTGATCCGTCCGCGCATGACTGTGCTCGCCGGTCCTGGTGGAAGCGGCGGCGGCATGATCCGCTCTTCTGGACGGCCGTGGCTGTGGTGGCGCTCGCTGTCTTTCAGCTTTTGACCCTGGAACGTGTGGAGCGGCCCGGGCTCGACAGTTCCATTTACATGCTGGGAGCGGAGAGCCTGGCCCGACACCGCGGTTATGAAATGGATGGCGTCCGCATCACCACGCATCCGCCTGGCTTTCCTCTCCTGATGGCGATTCCCGTCCGGGTCAGCGGCGACGCCGGGAGGGATTTTTTCCTCCGATTCATGCCCCTATTCGGCGCATGCGGGTTGTTGGCCTGGCTGTCCGTTCTGGCCAGGCTGGCCGCGCCACGCGTTGCCGCGGCGGTGATCCTGCTGATCGCCACTTCGCCAGTCTATTTCCACATGGCCACGAGATACGTGATGGCGGATCTTCCCTACCTTTTGCTCAGCGGTCTTGCCGTCCACGCTGCCCTGCGGGCAACGGCGGCTCGGGGCCGTCCGGGCGCGGGAGGCTGGGGCGCTGCTTCGGCTCTCTGGGCGGCGCTGGCGGCGCTGACACGCAGTGCCGGAATTTCCCTTGGCGCTGCATTTCTGGGGTGGGCCGTTTTGCCACGGCGATTTTGGTCCGGAGAGAAGCCGGCCTTGCGGGCGCGACTCTGGCTTGCGCTGGCGGGCGCGGCCGCTCTGGCAGTTGTGGCCGGATGGCTTTTTTGGGGCAAGTCGGTGGAGAACCGCGAAGAGATGGGTGGCCATATGGCCAGCTATTCCTCGCAATTCTTCCACAAGGATCCTCTGCACCCGGACCTTGGGCGGGCGGACGCGGCCGACCTGGCCCTGCGTCTGGCCAAGAATGCGCCCCTGCGGTCAGCGCAGATGGCTGAGGTTGTCTTGCGGCTCCCGTGGGTTGCCGACCGCTGGTTCCATCCGGCGGTCTTTGCATTGCTGGTTTTGCCGCTGGCGGCGTTGCGCCGGATGCCACGAGATCCGCTGCTGATGCTCGTCTGGCTTTATTTTGCCGCCTATCTCGCCCTGTTTCTGCTCTGGCCTTTTGCTGAAACGGCCCGCTTCGTTCTGCCCATCGCCCCGGCCTGGATGCTTGTGGCCTGGATCGGCGGGCTCGAAGCCGCCAGCGTGGTCCAGCGGTGGAGGCCACGAATGCTGGCTGGCGTGCTGGGTCTGATCGGCGCCGCTGCGGCGTGGGATTTGTGGACATCCGCAGATGCGGCGGGCATTCAGGAACGTGCGGCTCTCATTTTCTGGCCGTTGGCGGCCGGATCGGTCCTCGTGGGGCCCCGACTGGGGTCAGGTCTGGCCGCCGACATCAGGTCCCGCATGAAGAAAAGTGCCACCCCTTGCGCCCTGGCGGTGCTCCTGACGGCAGGGCTGGCTGGCCAGGCGCGCGCGTCGCTGGACAACCTTCATCCAGACCCGGCCCGTTACCCCAACAGTTACCTCTTTGAGGCTGTGGCGTGGCTCCGTCAGGCGGGAACGGGAGCAGTAATGTCCAGCAATTTCGCCTACGTTCATCGAATGACGCAGCGCAAGACGGTGGCGCTGCCCGTGACCGGAGACGCGGGGCGGATCTACGCCGCCATCCTGCGGCATCGCGTGCGGTTTGTGATTGTCGCCCACTCTGCGGGCGAAAACACCTATTTTAATCCCCCGGAACAGGCCAGAATTGCAGCCGTTCAAACTGCATGGCCTGGCCTGCTCACGCTGGTTCACACGGGCAGAGGCTGGTCGGCGTACGAAGTAGCCGCGGAAGTCTGGGATCAGGACGAAAGGCGGAAGGTCCCGTAGGCATGCCGCCGGTTCTGACGGCGGCCCGTGCCATGCGAAAACAAATCGGGCAGCCGCGCCGCGGCTGCCCGTGAGGCCAGTGGATCCGGACGGAGCCCGTGGCTCCGCCCGTGAGAACTACTTGTCCGTGAGCGCGGCCACGCCGGGTAGCGTGAGTCCGGCCAGATATTCAAGCGATGCGCCGCCGCCGGTGGAAATGTGGCTGATTTTTTCGGCCACGCCCGCGGCCTTCACTGCCTTCTCGCTGTCGCCGCCGCCGACGACCGACAGGGCGCCGCTCTCGGCCACCGCTTTTGCGATGGCCACGGTTCCGGCGTCGAACGGCTTCTTCTCGAACACGCCCATCGGGCCGTTCCAGATGATGGTCTTTGCCGTGCGGATCACGTCCGCGTACTGCTGCCGCGTCTTCGGGCCGATGTCGACGCCCATCCGGCCTTCAGGGATCTCATCCACCACTTCGGAAGGGGCGTTTTCTTCGAGCACCTCCACGACGACGTGATCCACGGGCAACAGGATGCGGTCGCCGGCCTTTTCGAGCAGCCCTTTGGCGAGCTCCAGCTTGTCGTCCTCCACCAGGCTCTTGCCGACGGGCCTGCCCTGTGATTTCAGGAACGTATAGGCCATGGCGCCGCCGATCAGCAGCCGGTCCGCGAATTTCAGCAGATTTTCGATGACTTCAATCTTGTCCGAGACCTTGGCGCCGCCGAGAATGCCGATGCAGGGCCGCTCCGGATTCTTCGTGCATTTCTCCAGGTATTCGAGCTCCTTTTCCATCAACAGGCCGGCGGCTGCCGGCTGGAGAAACTCGATGATGCCCACTGTAGAGGCATGTGCGCGGTGCGCAGTGCCGAAAGCGTCGTTGACATACACGTCGCCGAACCGTGCCAGCGCGCGGGAAAATTCGCGGTCGTTTTTCTCCTCCTCCGGATGAAAGCGAAGGTTTTCCAGCAGCAGAATCTCGCCGGGCTTCGGCAGCATTTTCTCCACTTCCTCGCCGGCGCAGTCCGGCGCCATCGCCACCGGCCGTCCCAGCAGCTCACTGAGGCGCCGGGCCACCGGCTTCAGGCTCATCTCCGGGTTCGGCTTGCCCTTCGGCCGTCCGAGGTGCGAGGCGAGCACCAGCGCCGCGCCCTGTTCGAGCGCGTACTGGATGGTGGGCAGCGCCGCACGGATGCGCTTGTCCGAGGTGATCTCCTGCCCGCCAGGGGCGAGCGGAACGTTGAAATCCACGCGCATGAAGACGCGCTTGCCTTTGAGATCGAGATCGCGGATCGACAGTTTCGGCATGGGATGAAGACCTCAATCCGATGGTATCATCCGGAATCCACGGCGCTGGAGGAGTGGCTCAGCCCTTTTCCACCGGCACGCCCTTCAGTTCCACCTTCAGACCCGCCGCGCGATAGGCCTCGAGCAACGCGCCGGCGGCCGGGCCATAGACCGGCGCGTGGACGGTGGTGTTGCCACCGCGTTCGACGCGGCTGCGGAACTCGTCATAGAGCCGGGCGCAGCGGAAGACGCCGCCAATGGGCGCCGCGCGCACATGGTCCTGCGGCGTGAAAACCTGCATGCGCGCCGCCATCGTGAGTCCGGCCAGATGTTGGGCCGCTTCGAGGAGGATGTCGGCGGCCACATCATCGCCCTCGTTGGCGGCCTCCTCCACCAGGCGTGACAGCTCGGCGATGCGCGGCCGCGGGAATTCGGGCGTGTAGAAGCGGTGCAGCAGATCGTTGGCGTCGCGCGCGCCGGTGGCTTCGAGCAGCTTCTTTCTGAGCAGCGTCGGCGGGCCCCAGCCCTCTTCCATGCGGAGCGCCGCGCGCAGGGCCTGCCGCGTGAGGTCGAAGCCGCCACCCTCGTCGCCGAAGATGAAGCCCCAGCCGCCGGCGCGGGCGAACTTGCCTTCCGCGTTGCGCGCGAAGGCGATGGAACCGGTGCCGGCAATGGTGATGATGCCGGGCTCGCCGGCGTGCGCGCCGGTGAGCGCAATCCAGGCATCGTGCGTCACAATGCGCTTTTTCAGCCGGAACATCTCGGCGATCAGCGCATCTTTGTCTGCCGGCCCGCCGGAAAAACCGAAACAGCCCGCCTCAAATTCCAGTTCCTCGAATTTCAGCGCCGCTTCTTCGGCGGCCATCTTCACCGCGCCGCCGATGGCTGTGCGGAATTTCTCGCGCGCCTGGTCGCCGGAGACATGGTTGCAGGGGCCGCCTCGCCCCTGCCCGAGCACGTGCCCGGTTTCGTCTCCGATCAGGGCGGTGGTCGAAGACTGTCCGCCGTCCACGCCAAGAAAATATTTCGGCATCCCTCTATTCCAACTGATACAGGTGATAGCCGTCCACCGCGCCGATTTCGCGCAGACCCCAGGCGCGCCGGTTGCGGCTCAGGTCCGGCCATGCGAAGTCCTGCTCGTGTACCAGCAAGTGAGTCACGCCCCCGCGGCGCAGCTCCCGCGCCGCCATCCGCCGCAGCGTGAGCGGAACGGCGCAGCCGCGGACGTGCGGCCCCGGAGAGAGCGTCCGCCAGCCGCCGCCAGGCGGCTTCCCTTCCAGCCGCATCTGCACGCCGTGCTGATCCTGGCTCATCAGGAGCCGTACTTCGTCGGCTGCGACCGCGCCGCTGAACTCCGCCTGCAAAAACATTCCTGCCCGGATCCGTTCCCACGACCTCCAGCGGGTGACGGGCGAACCGTCAAAGGCAAGAGCCGCGCCCCAGGGGTTCGGGCTGGCCCACACACGCCAGCCCGGCCCTCGCTCCACTTCGCGGCCGTCCGCATACACTCGCAGCTCGAACACGCTCCAGAGGTCTTTCTCGCGGTCGCTTCCCGGCGCGGGCGTGTTCTCCTGCACGACGCGCACCGCCTCCAGCGTCTGCCGGCCGAAGCGGAACACGTGCTCCGCGGCCGGGCGCATGTCAGAGAACATGGCCACCTGCACGAGATCCAGCAGACGCTCGCCGCGGCCGCTCTGGAAGCCCACGGCGACTTCGCGCGACGTGTAGCTTTCAGGGATCCCCGAGAAGGCGAGGACCAGCGCATTGCGCGGCGTCAGCCATTCCACCAGTTGCGCCGCCCTGTATCCGGGCGATTGCCGCGCCAGCCACGCCCCCGGATCCTCCAGCCGCAGGGCGGCGCGCCACGGAATCGCCGACAGCCGCCACCCCGGACTTTGCATGTATTTCTCCGGCAGATCGGGAAAACCTGCCACCGCGTGCGCCAGGACGAGCGGCGGCAGCAGCGGAGACGGCAGCGCCAGCGCCATCGCGAAACTCACGAAGGGCGCCGCCGGCATGAGAAAACGCGCGCCGATATTGTTGAAATACGTCGAACCGGCGATGACCGCTGCCAGCAGCATGCGGCGGCCCAGCGGCGAGCGGAGCGCCAGCAGCCCGGCCGGGGCCAGCAGGAACAGCGGTCCCCAGAAGCCCGCCAGCAGACGGCCGCGCACGGTGAGCTCCAGCGCCACCTGGCCCCAGCTTTCAATCTCCGGGTAGCGGCGCATGTATTCGACATAGTCCTGCTCGAAGCTCGCATGGACGAACGGGTTGGACCACACCCGGTTCAGAAGTGGCGCCGCCGGATTGCCGTAAAAGATCCAGTTGCGCACCGGCCACGGCGCGGCCGCCAGCACCGCGGCCGCACAGAGCGGCGCCAGCGCGCGCCAGCGCCGCTGCCAGGCGAACCGCAGCAGCGGATAGAGGATCGCCACCGCCGCCGTGTACTTCACCGCGTAAGCGAAACCGCAGAGGATGCCCACGAGCCAGGGCGGCGCGTCGAGCTCGGTGAGGTAAACGATCGCGAAGACCGTGCACGCGGCCGCGGCGTCGATATACGCGCTTGTGCCATCCACCAGCGCCACCGGCGCACAGAGAAAGAAAAGCGCTGCCGCCGCGCCGGCTGCCGGGGCGCCGGAGCGCTGGCCGAAGCGCAGCATCAGTAGCGCGGTGGCCAGATAGAAACAGCAGTGGACCAGCGCGGCCGCCGAATGCCGGCCGAAGGCGAACGCCCACAGGAACAGCATCTCCACGCCCTGCGAAAGGGCGGCGTACATGTTCGTATCGATCCGCACCAGTCCGTGCGAACGCCAGTATCGGGCGATGATGCCGAGATGATAGCCGCTGCCGTCCGGGCTGATTTCCGGGGCCATCGCGGCGAGGATCGCCACCGCGGCCCAGACGCCAAATACTGCGGCAAACAGCCACCGCCACAGGCGCGGCAGCGCGGGCAGGCGCATGTCCGTCCCGCGGCGGAATGCACCGTCCCGCCAGGCGGCCCCGAGAATCAACGCTCCCGCCGCAAGGAACACGGCGTCGTAGACGGCGTGCACCGCGCACAGCAGAAACACGAGCAGGCTGAGCAGCGGCGCGCCGCAGACGAACGCGAGCAGGTGTTCTTCTCCGCGGGCCGGAGCGGGGCGCGCGCGCTTCAGAAGCATTCGGCCCAACGCCCACGCGCAGAGCACGGTGAACGCCGCTCCGAACAGCACCGAAATGAGCCTGGGCATTGCGGCACCCTAGAGCGTGAAGCCGGCGCTTGAGAGAATGTAGCTGCGCGGCGCATTGCCCTGCATCCACTCGGCGTCGGCCTCCAGCGAGACGTCCATTTCGCGTCCCGTTTCCAGCCACTCTTCCGGCACCGGCTGTTTCCAGACGATGTAGCCGGCGCGCTCCACGGGGATCGAACCGAGAAGGCGGCCTGCGATGCGGACGTCGATTTTTCGCCCGCCCGCGCGGAGGAATTCCTCCGGCGCGGTAAGAATCGCCTGGAAAAAGATCCCCTGCGTCTCCTCTACCGACAGCCGCATGAGGGCGCGCTTGCGCGCCCAGCGCCAGTCGTCGATGATCTCCTTGCTGATTCCTTCCACGATCCATTGCGAAGCATCGGGGTCGCGGAAGAACAGATAGTGCGGGGCCGAACATGGCCCCGCACTTCCTCGCTGCGGCGGCAGCGGCATGGGGCCGGGCAGCCGCGCGCAGCCGCAAAGCGGCGCGAGCCATGCGGCCAGAAGCAGGAGGCGCGTCCTCACGGCAGCTTCTTGTCCGGAGACCGGCAGATCGCCGCCAGCGGGCAGCGGAAACATTCGGGCCGGCGGGCCTTGCAGATGTCGCGTCCGAAATGGATCATCTGATGCGAGAAGAGGATCCAGCGGTTCTGGGGAAGAATTTTCATCAGATCCTGCTCGATTTTCTCTGGCGATTTCTCCCGCGTCAGCTCCAGCCGTTGGGCGATCCTTGCGACGTGCGTGTCCACCACCACGCCGCTCGGGATGCCGTAAGCCGTACCCAGCACCACGTTCGCCGTCTTACGGGCGGCGCCCGGCACGGTAAGAAGCTTTTCCATTTCGCGGGGCACTTCGCCGCCGAATTCCTCAACGATTTTTTTCGCCGCGCCAACAATATTCTTTGCTTTATTGTTGAAGAAACCGGTGGAGCGGATGATTTCCGCCACTTCGGCCACCTGGGCCTTCGCCATCGCCTGCGGCGTGGGATAGCGGGCGAAAAGCGCCGGTGTCACCTGGTTGACACGCTCGTCCGTGCATTGCGCCGAAAGAATGGTGGCCACCAGCAGTTCCCAGGCGTTGCGGTGATGGAGCGCGCAGGTGGCGTTCGGATAGAGCCGGTCGAGCGCGTCCAGGATGGCCTGGACACGCGCCGCGTCCGGCGCCCTGCCGGCTGCGGATTTTTTGCCGGCGGCCGTCGCCCGCTGAACCTGCTTCTTCGCCTTCCTGCGCGGCGCCTGTGCCTTCGCCATGGTGCCCCCGCTGCCGATCTAACATGGTAGCATTGCGTCTCCTGGCCGCCGTTGCAACGCTTGGCGCTCTGCTTTTCCTGCCGCTGACCGGCATGCCCGCTCCTGCGCCGCCGGACCTGCCGCCCGTACTACCCTGGCTGGCGCGGCCGGGTGCGGCGGCCATGCTGCGGCTCTTCCACGCCGTGGATCCGCCGCCCGCCGTCCATGCGGCCGCCGTGTTGCTGCTGCACGCTGCTGCGTGCCTGCTCTTCGCGCAGCTTATGTCCCGCCTGTTTCCTCTTCGCGCGGCGCTGATCGCAGGTCTGATCTACGCGCTGCACCCGTTGCAGGCGGAGACGCTTGCCGTCACCGCCACGGCCGCAGCGCTGCCGGGCATCGTGCTGCTGCTCGCAGCGCTCCATCTGCATCTCGATGGGCGGAAGCGGGCGGCGCTCATCGTGGCCCTTCTGGCGGTGCTGTTCGAGCCCGCCGCCGCCGTCATCCCGCCCGTCTTCCTGCTTGTCGCGCGGGCGACGCCGCTTGCGAGGAGTCTCGTGGGCGTCAGCGCGGCCGGCGGCGCGGTCTGGCTGGCCGCATTCGTCGCCTCCCGCGCCGAGGCCGCGGCCTCATGGCCGTGGCTTGGCGTCTTCACGCTGCGCAGCCTGTTCGTCTTCTTCTTTCCCCTGGGGTTGACGCCATGGCCGGACCTGCACGCAGCGCCGTGGCAGGCCGCGATGGCGGCGCTCGCCGTGGCTGCGGCCGTCTGGGCCGCGATGGTCGGCGCCAGGCGCACGGCGGCGGGCGCCTGGATGCTCGCGGCGATGGTTCTGCTCATGTCCGTTTATTTCCTCCCTGCGGAGACCGGCAGGCCGTTGATGGCCCTGCCGCTGCTGGCGCTGGCCCCTTCCGCCGCGCTGGCTCTTGAACAGGTGGACGTGCGCCTCACGGCCATTTACATCGCCGTGTTGGCGCTGCTTTCGTTCACTTATGCCCGCCAATGGCGGGATCCGGTGGCGCTCTGGATGGAAGCCGTGCGTCTGGCCCCGGACCGCGTGGAGCCGCAGTTGGCCCTTGCGCCGCTGCTGCCGCCGGCGCAGGCGCTGGAGCTGCTCGTGGAAGCGCGGCGCAAGTGGCCCCGGGATTCTCGGGTGGCTGTGGAAACGGGCCACGCGTTTCTGCGTGGCGGGCGTCCGCGGGAAGCCATGGCCGAGTTCGATGATGCGCTCGCGGCATCTCCGCGGAATGCGGCCGCGCTGGCCGGGCGCGCCGCCGCATGGCTCGCCCTGGGCGAGGCGGACGCCGCGCACGAGGAAGTGCGGCGCGCCCTGGCCCTCGCGCCCTGTTCCGTGTCCGCGCGGGGGATGGCGGTTCGCCTGGGGGAAGTTTTGCCGGATGCCCGGTGTGCGTTCACGCGCGCCCAGCAGCGTGCGCTGGCCGAGGCTATTTGGCGTCGATGATCTCGGCGCGCGCCCGCAGGAACTGCCAGTCGGGCAGCTCGTAGACCTTGAGGTGCGTCACGACCGGAGCTTCCATCTCCTTAATGCCGTATGCTGGCACCTTGCCTGGCGCGGCGTCCACGACGGCGATCATTGCATCGCCTGGCTGCGCGTTGGCCGCTTCCAGCGTGATGCGCAGCCGGAATCCGCTCAGGTCTGCCGGTGCGTGATTGACGACGACAAAGCGCGTCACCAGTTTCTTTTCCCGATTCTCGAGCAGGCGGATGCCCGTCACCTCCAGGTATTTCGCGAACGGGTGCGCCGAGGTCTGCGCCGACGGCCGCTCAAACGGCGCCGCCTTCTCGCCGGCCTGCCGGCGGGCCGAGCCCGCTGAGACGTAACGGTACAGCGCGAAGAGGCCTCCACCGAGCACCGCGACAGTCAACACGGCGGCGAGCCACGCGGGCACGCCCCGGCGGGGTTTCTGCTCGCCGATCACATAAACGGGCTGGGTCTGTCCGGCGTAAGTCGTCGGCTGCGGCGGCGCCTGCCATGCACCGGGAGTCGGCGCCTGGGTCGCCTGCCACGCGCCCGTGGGTGAAGGCTGCTGCGGAGGCGGCGCCTGCCGTGGGGGCGCGGCAGCCGGAGCGCCGTAATCAGCCGGCTGGGCCGGAGCCGTGGGGGTGTATGCCGGAGGCGCGCCAGCCTGCGGAGACGCCGCGGGCTGCGCGGGCGGCTGTTGTGCCAGGGCGGCGCGCCGCCTCTCGGCGCAGCGCGGGCACTCGGGCTCCGACGGCGGCACCTCCGCTCCACAGACGGGACAAATCCAGGTGAACATATCGCCTTCCTACCCCACTATAGGACGCGCCAACCGCCGTTCCCGCTCCATCCACTTCATGCCACGCGGTACCTTTGCACTGCCGCTTCCTCCAATTCGATGCCAAAGCCGGGCGCCGTGCGCGGCTCGATCCATCCGCCAACCACTTTCATCGGATCCTTCAGCAGGACATCAAACATCTTCACGCCGGACTCGGCCGGGAAATATTCAATGAAAATCGCATTTGGGATCGACGCGCAGAGCTGCGTGTGGATGTCCCAGTGGTAGTGCGGCGCGATGGGGATGTCAAACGCTGCCGCCATGTGCGCGATTTTGAGCCACTCACTCACGCCGCCGCACACGGTTGCGTCGGGCTGAAGGATGGAAGCCGCCCGCCGTGAGACGAGCTCGGCGAAGGCCCAGCGCGTCGCTTCCAGTTCGCCGGTGGCGACGGGCGTGCGGATCTTTTCCGCGATCCGAGCCATTGCCTCCAGGTTGTCGGCGCGCACGGGCTCCTCGATCCAGAAAGGGCGGAACTCTTCCAGCCGCTCCATGGCGGCGATGGCTTCCGGCGCGCTCTTCCAGCCGCCGTTGGCGTCGAGCAGGATGTCGAATTCGTCGCCGAGCGCGCGACGCACGGCGCCGACGCGGCGCGCGTCCTCGGCGGCGCTGAGGGCGCCCACCTTGAGCTTCACTGCGGTGAAGCCCCGCTCGGCCACCGCCGAGACCTCGCTGACCAGCTCCTCCACGGTCTGCCCGGCGCGGTAGTAGCCGCCGGTGGCGTAGCATCGCATCCGGCGGCAGTGAACGCCGAGCAGCTCCATTACCGGCCGGCCGGCGGCCTTTCCGCGCAGGTCCCACAGGGCGATGTCGATGGCGCTGATGGCGCGCAGCGCCGCGCCGCGGCGGCCGGCCTGGATCGACTGCCGGTACATTTCAGCCCATAAATGTTCCGTCTCGAACGCGTCCGCGCCTTCGAGCATCGGCCGCCAGATTTCGTCGATGAGCGCAAGCATCGCCCGGGAGCCGTCATAGCCGAGCGCGAAGCCGAGCCCTTGCAGCCCGCCTTCGGCGCGCACTTTCACGATCAGATGGTCGCGGTGCGTGATCCGCCGCACCGCGTCCGACACCGGTGCAGGCAGCGGAATGGAGACCGCCAGCGCTTCGACCCGTTCAATTTTCATCCCGCTACGATGATGACATGGAGCTCCTTGCCGGTGCGTTCGATGGTTCTTCCGTGGCGCTGCTGGCAGGCGCCTGGAACCCGCCCACGCGCGCGCACGTCGAACTGGCCCGCGCCGCGCTCGGCTGGGCCCGCCGCGCCGTTCTCGTGTTGCCGCGCGCCTTCCCGCACAAGCCGGTGGAGGGCGCGCCGTTTGAGAAGCGCGTCGAGTGGGTCCGGGCGCTCGCCTCTCTCGATCCGCGCTTCGCCGCCGCGGTGAGCGACGGCGGACTGTTCCTCGAGATGGCGCGCGAGGCGCGCGCCCTCGGCGCGCATCGCATCTTCCACGTCTGCGGCAGCGACGCTGCCGACCGCATCATCGGCTGGGACTACGGCGGGTTACCGCCGATCGAGAAGCAACTGGAAGAATACGAGCTGCTCGTCGCCCCGCGTCCTCTGCCCTACCGCCCGCCGGAGCATCTGCGGCTGCGGGTCCACACGCTCATCGTGCCCGCGCTGCTCGATGGCATCTCCTCGAGCGAGGTGCGACGCCGCATCGCCACGGGCCGGCCGTGGCAGCATCTTGTGCCCGAACCGCTGGCTGCTTCGATCTCCGAAGCCTACCGCGCATGAGGCGCACGGCGATAGACTGTGCCCATGCAGCGCCGCACGTTTCTCTGCTCCGCCGGCGTGTTTCTTCAGCCGCCGGACCGCATCCGCGCCGGCGTCATCGGCGCCGGCGGCCGCGGACGTTACCTCACGGCCGAATTCAGGGAGATCGGCGCCGAAATCGCCGCCGTCTGCGACGTCTACCGGCCCAATCTCGAGGCGGGCCTGAAAGAGGCCAGCAGCGGCGCCCGCGCCTACAGCGACTATCGCCGCCTGCTCGAAGACCGCTCGCTCGACGCCGTCATCATTGCCACGCCGGACCACTGGCACGCCCGCATGGTGATCGACGCGGTGGAGGCGGGTAAGGATGTCTACGTCGAGAAGCCTCTCACGCACACCATCGACGAAGCGTTTCAGGTGGTGGATGCCGTGCGCCGGACGAAGCGGATCGTCCAGGTGGGCACGCAGCGCCGCAGCGCGCCGCTGTTCCAGCAGGCCCGCGGCATTGTCGCCTCCGGCCGCCTCGGCGATGTGCGACTGGTCAATTCCTGGTGGCTCAACCATCAGCCGCCGCTTGCGCCGCGCCGGCTCGAAGGCGAGCTCGACTGGGACCAGTGGCTCGGGCCCGCCCCGCGCCGGCCCCTGGATCCAATGCGATTTTTCCACTGGTACTGGTTCTACGAGTATTCGGGCGGGCTGCTGGTGGGCCAGGCCGCGCACATGGTGGACGTCTTCCACTGGTTTCTCGACTCGCACGCCCCGCTGGCGGTCACCTGCTCCGGCGGCCGCGTCAATCTGGAAGGGGCTGAAGTCCCCGACACGGCCTCCATTCTCATCGAATACCCGGAGAACTACTTTGCCGTCTTCACGCTCGGCTACAAGGCCATGCGTTACCACCCGCGGCAGGACCAGCTCGTGCAGTTTCACGGCTCCCGGGCGCGGCTCGACGTGGGACGCGAGCAATTCCGGCTCTATCCGGAAACGGCCGCGCCCGAGCTGGTGCCGGAGCGCGAGGAGACGCGGCCGGGCTCGTTCGCCGCGGCGACGCGGGAGCATATCCGGAACTTCCTCGAATGCGTGCGCACGCGCCGCGAGCCGAATGCGCCGGTGGAAGCGGGGCTGGCCGTCGTGATCGTGCTCGCGATGGCGCTCGATTCGCTCCGCAGCGGGCGGCGGCTGAAGTGGAACGCCGCGGCCCGGCGTGTGGAAACATAATAGGGAGGTTTTGCTTTTTTCAACATGAATCCTGACAATTCCACAACCCGCCGCCTGTTCCTGGCCGCGGCCGGCTCGCTGGCCGCCGCGCGGCAGGCCCAGGCGAAGAAGATCAAGCCCTCGGTCACTGCCCGCAGCGCCTCGCGCGTGCTCGGCGCCAACGACCGTATCCGCATCGGCATGATCGGCGTCGGCATCATGGGCACCGGCCATCTGCGCGCCTTCGTCCGCCAGCAGGAGGAGACGAAGGACATCGAAGTGGCCGCCGTCTGCGATGTGTACAAACGCCACCGCGAGCGCGCCAAAGCGATTTCGAAGCTCGAGGACAGGGACATCTACATCGAATACCGCGAGCTGCTGGCGCGGCCGGACATCGACTGCGTGCTCATTGCCACGCCCGACCACTGGCATGCGCAGATGGCCATCGACGCCTTCGCCGCCGGCAAGGACGTCTATCTCCAGAAGCCGAGCACGCTCACTGTCGATGAAAGCGCCCAGGTGATGGAGGCGGCGGCGCGCTACAACCGCGTGCTCCAGGTGGGCAGCCAGTTCCTCTCCGATGCCCGCTGGCACAAGGTCAAGGAGCTGATCGGCGAGGGAGCCATCGGCGAACTGCTGTGGGCGCAGACCACATACAGCCGCAACTCGGTGGTTGGCGAGTGGAACTATTACATCGACGAGGAAGCATCCCCGGAGACGATTGACTGGAAGCGCTGGCTCGGCCCCGCCCCGAGGCGGCCCTTCAGCGCCGAGCGCTTCTTCCGGTGGCGCAAGTATTGGGACTACTCGAACGGCATCGCCAGCGACCTGTACTACCACCGCGTCGGCCCGATTCTGTTCGCGATGGGGCCGGCCTATCCGACGCGCGTGGCCGGGGGCGGCGGCATCTACGTGCAGAAGGATCGCGAAGTGCCGGACACGCTTGCGCTCCTGATCGAGTATCCGAACTTCATGATCATGGTCGCCGGCTCGATGGCCAACGCTGCGCCGAACCGCTACCTGCCGCAGGCCATCTACGGCCATTCGGGCACGATCGTCGTCGAAAACGAGCGCGTAATCGTCACGCCGGAGATGTCCGTCGCCAGGGCGCTGAACCGCTCCACCGAGACGCGCACCTTCGAGTTCCCGAACGCGCAGCGCGAGATGCAGCGCCGTCACACGGACAATTTCTTCGAGTGCATGCGCACGCGGAAGACGCCGGTGCTGGGGCCGGAGCTGGCGCACCAGATCATGCTTTCGGTGATGCTCGGTTGCGAAAGCTACCGCAAGGGCGAGCTGGAGCTCTATGATGCGGCCGCGCGCCGTCGAACGCGACGCTCGCCGGCGCGGCCGTCGTATGAGGGCGACGGCAAGAACCACCCGCTGGGCCCGAAGAAAGAGCCTTCGGTCTAGGCGTATCAGCGCCGCTGCCCATGCGGCCCCGCGGCCGGAAGCGCCACGCCTGGCGCGCTGAACCGCCGCTGCGCGCTGCTCACGGCTCCATGCGCCGCTGGGGAACGTGCAGGGCGGCGTGCGACAATGTGCGGCGTGGGAGCTGCAAGCGGCGGAGCGCGCCCGGACAGGCCGGCGATCCTGCATGTGATGTGGGGCTTTGAAACCGGCGGCGCGGAGATGCGGCTGGTCCGGCTCGCCAACGCCATGCGCGGCGAGTTCCGCCACTGGATTGCGCCGATCTCCGGACGCGCCTCCGCGCAGGCGCTGCTTGAGCCGGACGTCGAATGGGAACTGGTCGATGTGCCGCCGGGCAGCGGCCCGTCCGCCTTTGCGCGGCTGATCCGGCGGCTTCGGCCCGCGCTGGTTCAGACCTACAACTGGGGCGCGTTTGATGCCGCCGCCGGCGCGGTGCTGGCCCGCACGCCGCTGCTCCACACCGAGGACGGTTTCGGCGCTGACGAGGCCGGCGGATTGAGGGCGCGCCGCGTGTGGGCGCGGCGGCTGGTGCTGCCCTTTGCGCGGCGCGTGGCCGTGCCGTCACGGACGCTCGAGCGGATCGCGCTGGAAGTGTACCGCCTGCCGCGGCGCAAGGTGGTGCGCATCCCGAACGGGGTCGATTGCCTGAGGTTCCGGCCCGGCCGCAACCCGGCGCTGCGGCGCGAGCTGGGCATCGGCGAAGACGAATTCGTCGCCGGCACCGTCGGACATCTGCGGCCGGAGAAAAACTATGCCTTCCTCCTGCGCGCATTCTCGGCGGCGGCCATCCCGGCCAGCCGTCTGATCATCGCCGGCGAGGGCCCGGAACGCGCGCGGCTGAGGGAGCTGGCCAACGAGCTCGGGCTCGGCGGTCGGGTGCTGTTTCCCGGCGCCGTCGATCCGGCGCCGTGGTACCGCATGCTGGACCTGTTCGTGATGAGCTCGCTCACGGAGCAGATGCCGCTGGCGCTTCTGGAGGCAATGGCCAGCGGATTGCCGGCGCTGTGCACCGACGCTGGCGATACGCGCGAGATTCTCGCCTCGCCGGACCTGCCGGCCATCGTGCCGGTGGGTGACCTCGATGCTTACGTCGGCGCGCTCCGCGAGTGGGCGTCTCAACCGGAGCTGCGGCGCGCGGCGGGCGCGCTGAACCGCGTTCGCTGCGAGCGCGAGTATTCGCTCGAGCGGATGGTGGAACGGTGGCGGACACTCTACGGAGAATGCCTCTCAGGCGGATGAGGTGAACCAGCGGGCGCGCAGCTCCCGCAGCCCGCGCCCGATGAGGCGGAAGATCTTCACCGCCAGCCACGCGAACACGGCGAGAAAAAGGCCCACCGCCACCAGCACGGCGAGCGGGTGCGTGAACGTGAGCCACAGCAGCGCGGGCGCGGCAAAATCGCCGGCCAAGCTCAGCGCCCAGTTGGAAAACGGCTCCGGGCTGTGGTTGACGGCGAACCGGAGCGCCGCCTTGGAGGCGTGCGCCGAGGCCGCCGCGCCGCCGGCGAGCAGCGTCAGCGAGACGCGCGCCACCGGATCGAGCGAGGCGAACGCGGCCGCGCCCAGCATGGCCGCGCCAACGGGGCGGATGAAGGTGTGAACCGCGTCCCACAGCGAGTCAAACCAGGGAATCTTGTCGCTGACGAACTCGGCGACATAGGCTGCCGCCGCGATGGCAAGCACCGCCGGATGAGCGAGCACCTCCAGCCCGCGCAGCGCTTCTGGCAGCGCCAGCCACCCGAGGCGGATGGCGAGCCCCAGCCCCAGCACGGTGGCATACAGCCGCAGCCCCGCGGCGACCCCGCCGCCGAGCGCAAGCGCCAACATCTCCAGCGTGTCCATTGCAGGCCCCCCGGCCGTCGATTCAGGATACGAAAACCCGGTGCGTGCGGTTCCCGCTTTCAGTATGCTGGCGGCATGAAGCACGCCCCGCTGATGCTGATGCTGGCGCTTGTGGCCGCGCAGGCGCAGCCAGGGCCCGCCTCTGGCGGGCCGGGGCCGGCGACCGGCGCGCTGCGCGCAGGGCTGCCGCCCGGTCAGAACACGCTGTATCCGGGCAACCGCCCGCCGCTGCGCCCGCTGCCGCTTGTGAAACTTCCCGTGGGCGCGGTGGAGCCCGCCGGATGGCTCAGCGAGCAACTCCGCCGCATGGCGCGCGGCTTCAGTGGAAGACTGCCCGAGCTGAGCCAGTACTGCCGCCGCGAAGGCAACGCATGGCTGGATCCGCAGGGGCACGGGCGGTTCGGCTGGGAGGAGCTGCCGTACTGGCTGAAAGGCTACATCAACCTCGGCCATGTGCTGCGCGACCGGCGCATCCTCGAAGAAAGCCGCCAGTGGGTGGAGGCCGTGCTCGGCTCGCAGCGCGAGGACGGCTGGTTCGGACCCGCCACCAACCTCGTCGGCGAGCACACGCTGGGGCGGCTGGAGGCGCTGGACCTTTGGCCGAACATGGTGATGATTTACGTGCTCCGCACGCATTACGAGGCCACCGGCGACCGGCGCGTGCCGGAATTCCTGCTGCGCTACTACCGCTGGTTCCAGGCGCAGCCGCTCGAAAACCTGCTGCCGGCAAGCTGGCAGAAATACCGCGGCGGGGACAACCTCGACCACATCTACTGGCTCTACTCGCAGACCGGAGAGAGCTGGCTGCTGGATGCGGCGCGCGTCAACCACGAGCGCACCGCCGACTGGACAGGCGGCATCGCCTCCTGGCACGGCGTGAATTTCGGCCAGTGCTTCCGCGAACCCGCCCAGTATTTCCAGCAGACCCACGACCCCCGCTACCTGCGCGCGGCCGAGCGCAACTACGACACGATGATGCGGCTGTACGGAAACGGCCCCGGCGGCGGCTTCGCGGCCGATGAAAACGCGCGTCCGGGATTCCGCGGCCCGCGGCAGGGGACGGAAACCTGCACATGGGTCGAACTGATGTTCAGCCACGAAATGCTCCTTTCGATCACAGGCGACGCAAAATGGGCCGAGCGCGCCGAAGAGATTGCCTTCAATTCCCTGCCCGCTTCCATGACGGCCGACCTGCGCGGGCTCCATTACCTCACCGCGCCCAACCAGCCTCAACTGGACCGCCGCAACAAGGCGCCGGCGATCGACAACAGTGGCGACATGTTCAGCTACAACCCGTACGGGTACCGCTGCTGCCAGCACAACGCGGCGATGGGCTGGCCGTATTTCGCCGAGCGGCAGTGGATGGCCACCGGCGGCAACGGGCTGGCCGCCGTCTTCTATTCGCCGAACACCGTGCGGGCGCACGTGGCGCAGGGCGAGGAGGTGGTGATCCGCGAAGAAACGGACTATCCCTTCGGCGACACCGTGCGGTTGACGGTGGACCTCAGGACGCCGGCGCAGTTCCCGCTTTCGCTGCGCATCCCCTCCTGGGCGCGGGAGCCGCGGCTGAGCCTGAACGGGTCTGAGCAGCCGCTGCCGGCGGGCGCCCGGTGGGTGACGCTGGAGCGCCGCTGGAGGCGGGGCGACCGCGTCGAGCTGGTGCTGCCGCGCCAGGTGGAGCTGCGGCGCTGGCCGGAGCGGATGAACGCCGCTTCGGTGCATTACGGACCGCTGGCTTTTTCACTGGACATCGAAGAAGACTGGCGTCCATATGGAGGCGAAGGAGACTGGAAACAGTACGAGGTTTTTCCGAAGTCGGCCTGGAATTATGCGCTGGATCTGAGCGCCGCGCCCGCGGTCGAGCCCGCCAGACCCGTGCCCGCTCAGCCGTTCGAGCCGGCGGCCGCGCCGCTGCGCATCCGCGTCCGGGCGCGCCGCGTGCCGGAATGGCGGCTGGAGCCGAGCGGACTCGCCGCGGAGATCCAGCAAAGCCCGGTGAAGACGGATGAGCCTCCGGAGACGGTGACCCTGATTCCAATGGGCGCGGCGCGGCTGCGGATTACGATGTTCCCGGTGGCGGGCGGAGAAACCCGATGGAACCCGAACGCGCCCATCGTGCTCGCTTCGCGCGCTTCGCACGAGGCCCCGCCCGACCGCCCCGGGTTCCGCTTCGGCGGGGCGCGCGGATCGAAAGAATGGATCGAGTACCGCTACCCGTGGCCGAAGACGGTGCGGCGTGCGGAGCCCGTCTGGGGCGAAGGCGGCGCGCCGCCGGCGTGGCGCATCCTGACGGCGGGTGCAGATGGCTGGAAACCGTGGAACGGTGAGCCGGTGGAGACGCAGGCCGTGCGCCTGGAGGTGGAAATGGCGCCAGGCCGCGGCGTGGAGCTGAAGCAGTGGAGAGTGGAATGAGTTGCGCGTAGAGTAGAGAGGGAGACTTTCCGATGATTCAACTTGGATTTGTCAGCGCGATCCTTCCGGATCTGGACCTGAAACAGGTGCTCGAGTTCGCCGGCGAAAGCGGATTCGACTGCGTCGAGGTGATGTGCTGGCCCGTCGGCAAGGCCGAGCGGCGCTATGCCGGCGTCACCCACATCGACGTGACGAATTTCCGCAAGAGCGATGCGGAGAAGGTGAAGGAGCTGTGCGAGGAAACGGGCGTTTCCATCAGCGGGCTCGGCTACTATCCGAACCCGTTGGCGCCGGACCCGGCCGAGGCGCGAGTGTACGTGGAACACATCAGGAAAGTGATCCGCGCGGCTGAGCTGCTCGGCGTGGGCGTCGTGAACACCTTCATCGGCCGCGACCAGACGAAGACCGTTGACGAGAACTGGCCGCAGTTTCTCAAGACCTGGAAGCCGCTGATCAAGTTCGCCGAGGACCACGGGGTGAAGATCGCCATCGAAAACTGCCCGATGTCGTTCACACGCGACGAATGGCCTGGAGGAAAGAACCTGGCCACGTCGCCGACCATCTGGCGGCGCATGTTCAACGACATTCCCTCGCCGAACTTCGGGCTCAACTTCGATCCCTCGCACTTCGTCTGGCAGGGAATGGATTACGTGCGCGTGCTGCGCGAGTTTAAGGACCGGCTGTTCCACTTCCACGCCAAGGACGCGCGCCTGGACCGCGACCGGCTGAACGAGGTCGGGCTGCTCGCCTACCCGCTCGAATACCACACGCCGAAGCTTCCGGGCCTGGGCGATGTGGACTGGGGACGGCTGTGTTCGGTGCTGGTGGAGGTCTACGACGGGCCGGTGTGCATCGAGGTGGAGGACCGTGCCTACGAAGGCAGTCTCGAGATGCGGCAGGCGGCGCTGCTTCAGGCCGGCGGCTATTTGGCGCAGTTCCTGCCGTAGGGGGAAGGGAAGAAAACGTACGCCGGCGTCCTGCAACCCGTGCAGGCGCTGTAGTACGCTGAAATTGACCGTTTGAACAGGATCCGGAGGTCTTTTAAATGCTGCGCACGATCCAGCGTGGAGTCATGTGGGCGGCGGTCTGCGCCGTGAGCGCCGGACTGGCGAGCGCCCAGATGGGAACTTTCATGGGCCGGGTAGTAGGCGAGGACGGCAAGCCGGTCCAGGGCGTCATCATCAAGATCGAACGCAAGGACATCAAAGGCAACTGGCAGACCAAGACCAACAAGCGGGGCGAGTGGGTCTACAGCGGAATGCCAATCGGCGGCGTGTTCACCATCAGCTGCGAGTACAACGGGCAGGTCATGGACGTGCTCAACGGCGTGCGCAGCCAGATGGGCGACCCGGTGGAGCTGAAGGATTTCTGCGACCTGCAAAAGATCATGGCCAAGCGCAAGGCGATGGAGCAGGCGCAGCAGAGCGGCCAGGTGTCGCAGGAAGTGCTTAAGGAGATGACGCCGGAGCAACGGGCGGCCATGGAGAAGCAGCTCAAGGAGCGCGCCGCGCAGATGGCCCGCAACAAGGCGCTGAACGACGCCTTCAACGCCGGCTACGCCGCGCTCCAGGCGAAAGACTATCAGACCGCCATCGAGAACCTTCAGAAAGCGAGCGAGATCGACCCGAAACAGGTGGCCGTCTGGGCGCAACTGGCTGCCGCCTATGAAGGCATGGCGCGCACCAAGACGGGCGCCGAGCGCGATGAATTCTTCCAGAAAGCCGCTGACGCCTATGTGAAGGCCATTGAGCTCCAGCCGGGAGATGCCGGCCTGCACAACAACTACGGGCTCGTGCTGGCGCAGATGAAGAAGCTGAACGAGGCGTCGGCGGAGCTCGAGAAGGCCGTGGCGCTCGACCCGCCGGGCGGCGGCAAGTACATGTACAACCTGGGCGCGGTTTACATCAACACGAACCAGGTGGAGCCCGCCATCGCCGCCTTCAAGAAGGCGACCGAGCTCGATCCGAAGTACGCGCCTGCCTGGTATCAGTACTGCACCGCGATGAGCGGCAAGATGCAGCTCAAGCCGGACGGCACGCCGATCCCGCCGGAAGGCATGAAAGAGGCCTGCGAGAAGTACCTCGAGCTCGACGCCAGCGGCCCGAACGCCGAGGCCGTCCGCGGGCTGCTGCAACTGATCAGCGGCAAGATCGAGACCACCTACGAAAATCCGGACGCCAAGAAGGCGACCAGGAAGAAGAAGTGAGCCGGTCCTGAAACGGCCGGAGGGCGCCCCGCGCGCGGGGCGCCCTTTTTGCTGCGCCTGGAAGCATACGATGTTGCGCCTGCTCGCATTCCTGCTTCTGTTCATTCTCGTGGTGCCGCTGATCCGCGTTCTCATCGGGGCGGCGGCGCGGGCGCTGCATGATCTGGTGAGCGGCGGCAACAAGGGCGCGCCACGGCAGGCCATCGGCGGCCGGCTGCACCGGGATCCCGTCTGCGGTGTCTACGTCAGTGAACAGGTGGCCGTGCGGCGGGAAACGGGGGGCAAGACCGTCTACTTCTGCTCCGAGGAGTGTGCGCAGAAATACCGCCAGACATGAACGCGGGGGCGAGGTGCCGCGCCGCCCCCGCCCCGCCGTGCATGCCGTCTCAGATCTTCACTTCGGCCAGTTTTTCGAGCGTCGCCTGTTCCACATCTGCGTGGAGCGAATTGCCGTGGGCGTCCATGGTGACGACGGCGAGGAAATCCTCCACCAGCAGGTGCCACATCGCCTCCGGGATGCCGAACTCCAGCAGATGGACGCCCAGCACGCGTTTCACCGTGCGGGCGTAGAACTGCGCCGCGCCGCCGATGGCGTGCAGATACACGGCGCCCGTCTCCTTCAGGCCTTCAAGCGTCTTCCTGCCCATGCCTCCCTTGCCGACCACCGCCTTGACGCCATAGCGGCGAAGAATCTCGGCCTGGTAGGGCTCTTCGCGCATCGATGTCGTGGGTCCCGCCGCCTTCACGTACCAGGTCTCGCCCTGCTTCAGCATCACCGGGCCGCAGTGGTAGAGGATGGCGCCCTGGAGACTCACCGGCGGCTCGTTCTTCATCAGATACGCGTGCACGGCATCGCGGCCGGTGAACATCTCGCCGCGGATGAGCACGACGTCGCCCACTTTCAGCGCACGCATCTGCTCGGTGGTGAGGGGCGGCGTCAGCACGATCTCGCGGCCGGTGAGCGGGAAGCCGCTCTCTTTTGCCAGTCGTTCCACAGGGCGCGAGGGGTCGCGATAGAGCCACTCCGTGATGGCGCCGTTGGCGGCGTCCAGCCGCACGCCCAGCCGGCGGAAGGCCCAGCAATCGTAGGCCACCGATACAAAGAACGAGGCGGGCAGGCGGTTGGCGGCGCAGATCTTGCAGCCGATCAACGCCACCTGGCCGCCCAGCCCCATCGCGCCGATGCCGAGCCGGTTGGCCTCCTCCATCACCTCGGCTTCCAGCTTCGCCAGCACCGGGTCCGGGTTCGTGTCATCGAGGGTGCGGAACAGCTGCATCTTGGCCAGGTGATACCCGTGGGCGCGGTCCGAGCCGATGCAGACGCCAATCGCGCCCGGCGCGCAACCCTGCCCCTGTGCCTGCCAGACGGCGTGAAGAAGGCACTTCTTCACGCCCTCGAGGTTGCGGTCGGCACGGCCGAGCTTCGGCAGCTCACACGGCAGCGAGTATTGAATGTTCTTGTTTTCGCAGCCGCCGCCCTTCAGGATGAGCCGCACTTCGATGTCGTCCCGCTCGTGCTGTTCGAAATGCATAACCGGTGTCTCCGGCCCGAGATTGTCGCCCGAGTTCTTGCCCGTGATCGAGTCCACGCTGTTCGGGCGCAGCTTGCCGCGGCGGGTGGCTTCGGCCACGGCCTCGCGGATTGCGGCGGCGATCTTCATCTGATTGACGCCCACGGGCGTGTGGACGATGAAAGTGGGCATGCCCGTGTCCTGGCAGATGGGCCCTTCGTCCTCGTAGGCCATGTCCGTGTTGAGCGCCATGATCGACAGCGCCTGGTGCGACTGCGTGCCCGGCTGCTCGCGTTCCAGCGCCAGGCCCATGGCGGCGCGCACGTCGGGAGGCAGATTGACCGATGTCTGCGTGATCAGCTCGATGAGACTGTCCTTGAGAAATTCCATGAGAGGAGCGGCTCCTTTCGACGCTTCAGTTCCATCCTAGCGCCCGCCGCGCGCGGGCCGTCGGCGGGGCTCGGGCCTCAGCGCAGCTTCAGCCGGACCACCGCCGTCATGCCGGGGCGCACCAGCGTGGTCGGGCTGGTGAAGGCAACCACCACCTGTTGACGGCTGACGGACTTCACCTGCGCCTCCAGCGCCCCCTGCGGCAGCTCGGCGAGTACGATGAGTGCCGCGTCGCCAGGTGCGATCCGCTTCGTGTACGCCTCCGGCGCATCGGCTTCCACTTCGAGGTGCGACCAGTCCGAGGCGATCTCCACCAGGCCTTCGAAGCCTTCCTCCACCGTTTCGCCCGCGGCCTTGGCGATCCGCACGACAATGCCGTCGGCGGGCGCCACCAGATTGCAGCTCTCGGCGCGGCTGCGCGCCGCATCGAGCTGCTCCTGGCGGTCCGCCACCGCCTTGCGGGCGTCCTCGACACCGGCGGCTGCCGCCTGCACGCGCTCCCGGGCGGCAGCGAGGAGCTCCTCGACGCGGTCACGCTCCTTGCGCGCCGCCTCGTAGTCCTCCTCGGCGCGCTGGAACACGAGCCTTGGCGTGGCGCCCTCGCGGATCAACAGCGCCTGCCGCTGATAGATCTTCTCGACGCGCGCCAGCTCGCTGCGCGCCCGCGCCGCCTCGGCCGACAGCCGGGACTCTTCCAGCCGCAGCGCCGTCAGTTCTGCCTCGAGGGCCCGCAGACGCGCCTGCGTCCGTTCGAGCTCCAGCCGCGCCTCGACCTCCTCCTCCCGGATCGCGTCATTCGAAATGCGGCCGAGCACCTGCCCTTCGTGGACCTCGTCTCCTGGCGCAACAGAGAACTCTTCCAGCACTCCGGAGACAGGCGCGTTGATCGGAATGCGCTCGACGGCGCGGATCACGCCTTCAAGCGTGATTTCCGTGCCGGCGGGCGGCTCGGTCGGCGCCTTGGCCTGCGGCGGAACGGGAGCCTGGCGGCGGTGCCACATGTAGGCGCCGGCGCCTGCCGCGCCCAACAGGACGATCCCGGCGAACAGAATCCACTTGCCGCGCATCCTGATCTGATCATAGGGCATCCCCGCCGCAGCGTCCTCACCCGGGCCGCCCCGGATTGAGTCTGACGGCCCGCCGGTGGTAGGCTCACCGGAGAGGAGCAAGGCATGGGCGCACTGCGGCTTGGCGACGACGTTGACGATTACTGCATCAAGTGCAAGCGCATCACCAATCACTCCGTGCTGGCGCTCGTGGAAGGCGAACCCGTCAAAGTCCGCTGCCGCACCTGCTACAACGAAGGGCCCTACCGTCGCTGCGTCGTGCCCCCCACCAAGCGCGAGCTCCAGAAGGCGGCGCTGCTCGAGCAGATGCTCAGGGAAAATTCTCCCCCGGCGGCCGAGCCCCCGAAGAAGGCCGCGCGGAGGAAAAAGGCATAGTGCCCGGCCCTGGCTGTTTCCGTGTTCCCCGCCTGCCCTGCGATATAATGCGCGCGGAGTTTGCCTGAAATGCCGCTCACATCCGCCCAGACCGACGCCGCCATCCGCGCACTCGACTCATTCGCCATCGAACTTCCCTCCTGGGGTTTCGCCAACACCGGCACCCGCTTCGGCAAGTTCATCCAGTTGAGTGCCGCCACCACCACCGCGGAAAAGATCGCCGACGCCGCCGCCGTGCATCGCTTCACCGGCTGCTGCCCGTCCGTGGCCGTCCATGTGCTGTGGGACTTCCCCGGCGGCGTGGCCGATGTTCCAGCGGTGATGGAAACCGCGCGCCGCGAGGGCGTGCGCATCGGCGCCATCAATCCCAATGTCTTCCAGGATCAGTGCTACAAGTACGGCTCCTTCGGCAACCCGGATCCGGACGTCCGCCAGGCCGCGCTCCGGCACATCCTCGATTCCATCGAGATCCAGAAGGCCACCGGCTCGCGCGACCTCTCGCTGTGGTTCGCCGACGGCATCTCCTATCCCGGCTCCGGATCCATCCGCGCCCGACGGCAGTGGTTCATCGAAGGATTGAAGAAGGTGCACGATGCCCTTTCGGGCGACCAGCGCATGCTCGTCGAATACAAGCCCTTCGAGCCTGCTTTTTACGCCACCGACATCGCCGACTGGGGCATGGCCTATATCTATGCCAGGCACGCCGGCCCCCGCGCCCGCGTGCTCGTCGATACCGGCCACCACTACCAGGCGCAGAACATCGAGCAGATCGTCACCTGGCTGCTGGCCGAGGACATGCTCGGCGGCTTCCACTTCAACGACCGCCGTTACGCCGACGACGACCTCACGCTCGGCTGCATGGATCCTTACCAGGTGTTCCGCATCTTCCACGAGATCTGCTACTACGAGTGGGAGACCGGCCGCCGCGCCGACATCGCCTACATGGTGGATCAGTCCCACAACCTCAAGAACAAGATCGAGGAGACCATCCAGACGGCTAACAACGCGCAGGAGCTGTATGTGAAGGCGGCCATCGTCGACCACGCCCGCCTGCGCGATCACCAGATGAAGTGCCGTCTCGTCGACGCCGAGGAGTGCCTGCGCGAGGCCTTCTTCGCCGACGTGCGGCCGGTGATCGCCGAGTGGCGCCGCTCGAAAGGCCTGCCGGAAGACCCGCTCGATGCGTTCCGCCAGAGCGGATATACCGAGCGGGCCGAGAAAGAACGTGCCGAGCGGAACCGGGGGGCGGTCTCCAGCTACGCCTGAACCCGCAAGAGGACAATCAAGCCCCCGGCCCCGGCTGCCGATACAATCTTCGAAAGGGGCCTGAAAGCGCGCCGCCGTCTGACAGGCCCATCAGGAAACGCCGCCGCGCGTCAGAAAGACCAGAGTCGAGATGTCTTCAGGCGCCAGATGTCGGCCGGGCGCGCCTGTCCGGGCGCCCGGCGTTCAGATCCTGTTCCTGCTTGTGGCGGCGCTCGCCCCCCTTGGCGCGCAGCAGCTCGTCTTTGAAGAGTTCGGTTTCGACAGGGGGTTGGGCAACAGCGCCATCAACTGCCTGCTCGAAGACTCGCGCGGCTTCCTCTGGGTGGGCACGATGAGCGGGCTGTACCGCGGCCTTGGCGAGCGGTTCGAGCGTTTTGGGGAGGCCGAAGGGCTCCCGGATGAAACGATTCAGTCGCTCGTCGAAGACCGGCAGGGCCGGCTATGGGCGGCCACCCGCCGCGGAGTCGCCTGGCGCGAACAGGGCCGGTTCCGGCCCGCCGCCTTCAGCCGGCCGGTGCAGATCTTCGGCCGGCGGGCACTGGCTTTCTCGCCGGACGGCCGCGTCTTCGCCGCCACCGAGCAGGGCCTGTTTTCTTCCACCGCCGAGGGTTCCGTGCGCTTCGAGCCGCACCCTTTGCCCGACCCGCCCGGTCCAAGTCAGGTCGACGCCGTGTATGTTGCTCCCGACGGAGCGCTTTGGATCAGTGCCCGGAAGGCCCTGTGGCGGCTCCAGGACGGGCGTTTGGAGATGTGGGGCCCGACCCGCGGCGTGCCCGTCACCCGATGGGACGATTTCCTCGTCGACCGCGACGGCTCGCTCTGGGTCCGCGGGGCGAATTCTTTGATTGTCCTCCGCCGCGGTGCCGCTTTCTTCGAGGACCAGACCGGCCCGCTGCCCCACTCCGGCTTCTTTGGTTCGCTTGCCCTGGACCGTGAGGGCCGCCTGGTCGTCCCGACGGATAACGGTCTCTTCGTGCAGGCTCGTGACGGCTGGCAGCGCTACGGCGTCGCCCAGGGACTCCCGGGGCAGTCCGCCTCGGTGGCGATGCACGACAGCGAAGGGTCCTTCTGGATCGGCCTGTGGGGCCTCGGGCTGGTCCGCGTGGCGGGCTACGGGCTGACCGAGACCTGGACCCTGCTCGAAGGACTCCCCAGCAGCACCGTGTCAGCCATCACTGAAGATTCGCGCGGCATCCTCTGGGCGGGGACCGACGAAGGGATCGCGTTTCTCCGGCCTGGGACCGCCCGCTGGGAGCGGTGGCGCGGCAGCGCCCTCGCCAGTTCCAAGGTCCGCGCGCTGGCCGCCGGGCCGGAGGGCAGCCTGTGGGCCGGCTGCTTTCCTGGCGGCGTGTGGCGCATCGGGCCAGGAAGCGCCGCTCACGCGTTGCGGAGCGCTTCCGGCGATGGGCCGGACCGGGTGAACGGCCTGCTCGTGGATCGCTCCGGTCGCCTTTGGGTGGCGAGTCTGGAGGGCCTGTTCCGCTCGCAGGGCCCGGCCAGTGGCGGCGGGTTCGTGCTCGAAAGACTTCGTCCGCCGGAAGCTCCCGCCGGGGAAGTGTATTTCCGGATGGCAGAGGGAAAGGACGGAGAGGTCTGGATCGCCTCTTCTGGCGGACTGTTGCGATGGAAGGAGGGGCAATGGCGGCGGTACGGGCCGGCCGATGGACTGCGGGACGCGGCGGTGACGCACGTTGCCGTGAGCGCTGACGGCGCCGTCTGGGTGGCCTATCGCCGTCCCTTGGGCGTGAGCCGTCTTTCCGCGGACGGCCGTGTGGATCATTTCCGGGAGGGATTGTCTTCGCCCGCTCCGCTGCTCGTCCGCGCCGACCGCAGCGGGCGCATCTGGATAGGCGGCGACAACGGACTCGATGTCGTCGACGCCGGGCGATGGAACCGGTTCACCAAGGCCGACGGCCTGGGCGCTTACTCCTGTACCGTGGATGCCTTCTACGCCGCGCGGGACGGCTCCATCTGGATTGGCACTTCCCGCGGCATTACTCGGCTGCTGCGCCCGGCCGCGGCCCTCACCTCTCCTCGCAGCTCGGTTCCAGTGGTGGTCCTGTGGGTCCAGCTCGGCTCGCGCCGACTGGAGGGCCGCCTCGGCGGCCCGGTCCGTGGCGATCCGGCGGACCGTTCCTTCGCCGCCGGACTGGCGGCACTGACCTTCCGCTACCGTTCCGGGCTCCGCTTCCGGTACCGTCTGGCGGGCAACCACGACAACTGGCTGGAAACCGAGTCCTCCGTGATCCGCTACCCCTCGCTGCCGCCCGGCCGCTACACCTTCGAAGCGCAGGCGAGCCTGCCCCGCGCCGGACTCATCGCCGCCCAGACGAGCATTCCGCTGGTCATCCTGGCACCGTTTTACCACACGGCATGGTTCCGGCTTCTGATGGCCGCCGTGGCCGCACTGATCCTGCGCGCCGGCTGGATGTGGCGGGTTCGCGCCCTGCGGCAGCGCCAGCGCTGGCTGGAGCAGGCCGTCCGCGAACGAACCCGCCAGCTTCACGCCGAAAAGGAACGGGCCGACGAGGCGCTGCGGCGCGCCGAACAGGCCAGCCGCTTCAAGAGCGAATTTCTCGCCCGAATGAGCCACGAGATCCGCACGCCGATGCACGGCGTCGTCGGCACGGCGGACCTGCTGCTGCGCACCCCGCTGGTACCCGACCAGCGCGAGCTCGTGGTGACGCTCAAGGAGAGTGCGGCCGTCCTGATGAATTTGCTGAACGACATCCTCGACCTGTCGAGGATTGAGGCGGGCAAGCTGGCCCTCGCCTCCCGCCCTTTTGACCTGGCCGCGGTGGCGCGCACGGTGACCGCACTGATGCGGCCCATCGCCGAAGCGCGCGGCCTGGAGCTGCGGCTCGATGCTCCCGATGCGCCGCTCTGGTTCGCTGGCGACGGCAACCGCGTGCAGCAGATCCTGCTGAACCTGGTCTCGAATGCGGTGAAGTTTACCTTGCGGGGCTTTGTCGAGATCGCCATCCGCGCAGCCGGGCAAGGGCGCGGCTTCGAAATTGCCGTCCGGGACACCGGCCCGGGCATCGCTCCGGAGAAGCTCGAATCCATCTTTCAGCCCTTCGTCCAGCTCGCCGACGGTGCAATGAACGCTGCCGGCACGGGCCTGGGACTCGCCATCACAAAAGCGCTGGTGGATGCGATGGGCGGCCGGATCCGCGTGGAAAGTGATCCAGGGGCAGGCTCCACTTTCCTGGTGGAACTGCCGTTGCCGCGGGCCGAGCCGCAGCCGCAGCCTGCTGAGCCGCTGCCCTGTGACCGGGCCAGCGTCGCACCCATGCGCGTGCTGGTGGTCGAGGACAACCCGGTCAATCAGCGGATGGTCAGACGGATGCTCGAATCACTGGGGCACACGGCGGACACGGCATCCGATGGCGAGGCGGCCCTGTCGCGCGCGCTCGCCGAACCTTTTGACGTGATCCTGCTCGACATCCGGCTGCCGGGCATCGATGGTCTGGAGACGGCTCGGCGGCTGCGCGCGGCGGGATGCCGCACGCCTATCATTGCCCTGTCGGCCAACGTGTACGAGTCTGATCGCGCCGCCGCGCTGGCCGCCGGCATGGACGATTTTCTCGGCAAACCGCTCCATCTCGAAGAACTGTGCGAGGCGCTCAGGCGCGTGGCCGGCAGACGCAGCGAGTCAGGCCTCTGAGGGCGGCTTCGCGTGGCGCAGCACCCGGCGCAGGCCGACCAGCGCCCGGTCCGCTTCCTTTTCCGTGAAAATGTAGGGCGGCAGCATGCGGATCACCGTGTCATGGGTGACGTTGAACAGCAGGCCGTGGCGGATGCCGTCGTTGACGAGATGCTTGCAGGGGAAGTCGAGCTCGACTCCGATCATCAGGCCCGCCCCGCGCACCTCGCGGATGAACGGAAATGCGGACTGGAGAGCCCGGAGTCCGGCGAAAAAATACTCGCCAACGCGGCGAATTTGCGGCAGCAATTCTTCGACAATCGAGTAGAATTCCAGTGCCACCCGGCAGGCCAGCGCGCCGCCGCCGAAAGTGGTGCCATGCAGGCCGGGCCCGAGCGTCGAGGCCGCCTTCTCGTTGCACGCCACCGCGCCAAGCGGGAGGCCGGCGGCCATCGGTTTGGCCAGCGTCACAATGTCGGGAATCACCGGGGGCTCGTGGAGCTGGTAGGCGTGCCACGCGCCGGGGCGGCCGATGCCGCACTGAATTTCGTCGAATACGAGCAGTGCGTTGTGCCGGTCGGCCAGTTCGCGCAGTCTCCGCAGAAAGGCGCCCGACATTGGATAAATGCCGCCCTCGCCCTGGATCGGCTCGATGAAGATTCCGGCGGTGCGGTCCGTGATGGCCGCTTCCAGGGCCGCCAGGTCGCCGGGCGGGACAAAGCGCACGCCGGCCAGAAGCGGCTCAAACGGCTCGCGGTACTTCGCCTGGGCGGTGATGGAGAGGGCGCCCATCGTGCGGCCGTGGAAGCTGTTGTCAAACGCGACGAGTTCGAACTTCTCCGGATGGACGCGGCGCCCGTGAGCGCGTGCCATCTTGATGGCCGCCTCCACGGCTTCCGTGCCGGAATTACAGAAAAATACCCGCTGCATTCCGCTGGTTTCGCAGATCTTTTTCGCCAGCGGCCCCTGAAATTCGTGGTAATACAGGTTGCTGGAATGGACCAGCAGCGCCGCCTGCTCGCGGATCACCCGCACGATGCGCGGATGCGCGTGGCCCAGCGAGTTGACGCCAATGCCCGAAATCAGGTCCAGATACCGGCGTCCCGCCATGTCATACAGCCAGCATCCCCGACCGCGCTTCAGCACCAGGGGATAGCGCGCATAATTCTGCAACAGATAGGCCCGCTCCAGTTCCATCACCTTGCTTTCGGGCGCCAGGGCGACTTCCATGTTTTTCATGTTACCTGCCGGGCGGCCACGGCCGCTTGTGCGGCGCTTCAGCGAACCTCGAAACCGTCCAGGTCGATCCAGCACCCGCCGGGCGAGTCTGGCGCGATGCGCAGCCGTAGCGTGTGCGCTCCCGGCTGCGGCGCCTCAATCCACGGGCTCCACTGCTGCCAGCGGGTTTCGGCGCTGCGCTGGTCGAAGCGAAGCGCCCCGCCGCTGTCGAGCTCCGCGGCCGCGGCGCAGCGGTTGAAAGCCGCCGTATACATCAGCCGGATGGCCGAACCGCGGAAGCGGATGCCGACCTCAGCGTCGCGGGCGTTGGTGTAAACGACCGTGCCGGCATGAGTCTGTGGAAACTGCGTGTCGCGGATCCACGCCCCGGAAAACCGTAGCGACGGCGAGGTGTCGTCATGGACGCCCGCGCCGGCCTCAGGCGGCTCACCCGTCCAGCAGCTTCCCGTTCTGCGCCACTGGTACAGCTCCATGTCGGCCGCGCCCAGGACGGACTCCATGCAGGAATCCAGGAACTGTCTCTCGTAGACCGTCTGAGGAATGCGCCGGCCGGCGGCCGCGGGCGCGAGAACAAAGTCCACCCGCAGTTCACGCAGGAGACGCTCGATCGCATCGGGCCCCGGGGCCGTGCGGAACCGCGTCCAGAAGTCCGGGCTGTGCCAGCTGGCCGTCCAGGTCCGGCCGCGGAAGTCGCCCACGGCATTGCCCCAGAACCACGCGGCGCGCGTGCCTGGCGCGTTCCGGTTCAGCCACTCCACCAGCTTCCTCTCCGGAGCGTGCGCAAGCACATATGCGGTGTCTGCCCGCGGTTTCCACCAGCGGCTGACGAAAAATTCCCGGTGATAGTAACCGGCCGCGGGCAGCAGCAGTCCATGCAGCAGCAGAACGAGGGTGAGCCCCGCCAGAACGGCGGCCCGCGCCCATCGCCTCTCGAGCCCAGACTCGCGGAGCACCTCGGCGCCAATCAACACCGTGAGCGGAAGCGCCGGATACAGATACCTCAGGTTCGATTGCGCCCCAAAGCTCAGCGCCGCTCCGGCCAGCACCATCAGCAGCAGGATGGAACGGCCTTCGGGCCAGTTGCGCCGCCATGCGGCCAGGGAGGCGGGCAGGAGAGCGAAGACCAGAAATCCTCCGGCCCCGTCGAGGCTTTCCAGGAAGCGGCCCGAATGGAAGGTGACGTCGTAAAACGTCGTCCAACCGAGCGGCGTTTCGAAGCGCGTGTCGCGGAAGTTGACAGGTTCGTAAAGCGGCGAGCGAAACAGGCCATTGAGAAAAGGGAACACAGGGTTGCCCGTCCGCAGCCACGCGTTCAGGTAGGGCGCGGCGCCGATGAGCGTCATCCACAGCGCCGCAGTGGCCATCGCCCGCGGCCTGGCCACGACGATGCCCGCTGCCACCAGGGGCGCGAGGAAAGCAAGCGCGCCGAACTTCGTCGCCGCCGCCATGCCGGCCAGCACGCCCAAGGCGACTCGGGACCGCCCCGCCACAAGCCGGCTTTCGACAAGCACCACGGCGGCCGCTGTCAGCCAGACGGCAGTGGCATTCTCGACAAACAGCGACCCGGTCACATGTTGCACGAGCGGCGTCGAAAGCATCGCGGCGGTGAGCAGCGCCGCCGGCCATGCGTGCAGGCGGCGGAAAGCGCGTTCGGCCACGATCCAGGTGATCAGACCAAGCAGCAGGACGTTCATCAGCCGCGCGGCCGCTTCGCCCCCAAGTTGCCATCCGACAGTCCACACCCAGTCGCCGCCCATTGGCATGACTGCCCAGACGAACTCGGTCACGTCGAACGGCCAGCGGTGCGCGTAGGCCATGCGCGCCGGAATCACCATATGCATGGCCAGCCCGTCGGCGCTGACTTCCGGCTTGAGCGCCACCAGCCAGTGGGCAAACAGCGGAAACAGCGCCACGGCCCAGGCCGCCGCCGCCCAGCGAGCGGCCGGTCCCGCCAACGAAAGCCGCGGACGCCAGCCCCGCTGCCACGCCGCTGCCGCCGTCAGCGCGGGCAGCAGCCAGTACAGGGCGCGATGGTGCAACGGCAGCGCCGCCGTCCACATGACGGCTGCGGCCCAAAGGGCCAGTCCGAGCGTGATCTGGACCGCCGCCGGTGATTCCACCGAACCGCGCGCCCGCGGCCACAGGAGCCACCCACAGGCCCAGGCGCCGAGGGCGGCCCAGACGACGCCCGCCAGGGCGAGCGGCCCCACGGCAAAGCAGGTGAACAGCGCGGCCGCGCCGGCGAGCACAGCCAGGGTCCACCGCGGGCGCACCGCGATCAGCAGGGCGGCCGACGAGGCGTAGATCGCGGCAAAAAAGAGAAAGCGGCGCCACCCGTCCGGTTCCCAAACCGGCTGGCGCAGCAGCCCGTGCGCCGCCACTCCGTGGAGGCATACGGCGACGGCCGAAGCGAACACAGCCGGGGCGGCGTATCCGCGCTGCATCAACCTCATTTTGCTCCGCGTTGTGCGGGTGCGCTGGAGAGCCGGGCCGCGCGGGCACGGCGGCCCGGCGTCAGGCGGGCCGGCAGCCCGAAGGCATCAGCCATTCAGGTGCCGGTTCAGCCGCTCGATGGCCTCGTCGATCTCCGCCGGGCTCTTGTAACCGATGGTGATGGCGTCCACCGTGCCCAGCTTCGCCACGAAGCGGATGGAGGCGTCCCGCTGTTCGGGCGTCCGAAAAGAACCCTCGCCGATGATCTTCATGCCGATGACACCCGTCCCCTGCGCATGGATGGCGGCGATGCGCTCCACCACCTGGTTCACGTCGCCCCGGCCGTACTCCGTTCCTTCGAGATTGTCCATTCGCGTGCCATCGTGATTGACGCGCAGCAGCGCCACGTCCAGCCAGCGGTTGCCCGGGAACCGTTCGAGCGGCTTCAGTCCATGGCAGGAGGCCCCGTGCGCCAGCAGAACCTTCTTCACCTTGGCTTCTGACATGGCGTCCCGCAGCCGCTCCAGTTCCTCGGGCCAGGAAGCCGAGCGCACGCAGTGAATCAGCAGGATGTCCAGATACTCGGTCTGGAGCTCGCGCCGGAAGCGGTCGAACGCCGCCTGGAAGTTGTTTGCATCCGAAAGCCGGATCTTGGTCATCAGCCGGTAAGAGTCGCGCGGCAGACCCTTGAGCGCCTGGCCGAGCATCACCGGCATCTCGCGGTAGGCATCGGCGGTCTCGAAGAAACGGATGCCGCGGTCATAGGCGTGGCGGACCAGCCGGGTGAACTCTTCCTGGCCCAGCTCCCGTTGGACACGTCCGCCGAAGGTGCCCGTGCCAAAGGCGAGCCGCGTCACCCGGATGCCGGATTTTCCCAGCTCCACCCAGTCCGTGGCGCTGCGTTTGGACGGGGCGGCCGGTGCGGGCAGTGCGCTGCCCGTCAGGATGGCGCCGACGGATTTCAGGAAGCTGCGGCGGCTTGGGGTCCAGCTCATGGCGTTCGCTCCTTTCCGTTTGGGTCCAGTTACGGCAACCATATCACAACACGGTCGCCGGGAAAAGCAGATTGGGTCCCGAAGCGGTCCTCCGGGCAACGCCAGCCGCCGAAGCGCGACCGACAGGCAGCGCAGGGAGGGCAAAACGGAAGAAAAGATACGCCGTTTCAGGCGTCCGCAGGATCTTTCTGGATGAGGCGGCATAACCTTTGTGCCCGGCCTGCCGTCATAGCTAACTGGAACCAGCCCTCGGAGGCCGAGGGGCGGCACCATTCCTGATAAAGACCAGGAGTCTCGTATGCAGCCGCAACCACATCCCGCTCCGCTTCCGCAGCCCGGCATCACGCCGGGCGCCGAGCCGAAGCCTGCCGTCCGGCGGCGCAGGGGCCATCCATGGTTGTTCCTTCTGATTCTGGCGGCCGTTGGCGCCGGGGGGTGGTGGGCATGGCGGCAGCTTTCCCCTGCCTCGCGCTCCGGGGCGCAGGCGCTGGCGCGCGTGCGGACGGCCCCGGTTGTTGCGGGTTCGCTCGAAAAGACGTTGCGCCTCGCGGGCACGACCACGGCCGAAAAATACGTCAGTCTCATCGCGCCGCAGCTTCGCGGAGGCCGCGGAGCGAACGTGAGCGTGCAGGCGGCCGGCGGCGGCATGATCGTGACCGTGGACATCGGCGGAGGAATGGGCGGCATGGGAGGCGGAGGCCGCGGGGGCGGCGGTGGCGGCGGAGGCGGAGGCTCCTCAGCCTCCAGTTCATCCTCCAGTGCCGCCTCGGTCAGCAGCTCCGGGGCCTCTTCGGGCATGGGGGCGAGTTCTGCCGGCGGCTCCAGCAGCCTCTCTGGTTTCCGCGGCGCGACCAACCGGTTCAGTTCCAGAACTTCCACCTCGTCGGCAACCAGCACGACGGCGCGCAGCTCAACCAGTACGGGAACCTCGTCCGCCGGCTCCTCTGCCTCTTCCTCCGCCTCCTCTGGGGGCGGAGGTGGTGGCGGTGGGGGCGGTGGCGACCGCCTCAGCGGAGGTGCCAGCGATTTCATGCAGGTCATCCAGTCGATGGTTCAGCCCGGCTCGCGCGTCAAGAAGGGCGACGTCGTGGCCGAGTTCGACATCCAGTTCCAGCTGCTGCGGCTGGATGATTTCAAGGCCACGGTGGAGCAGGCCGAGCGCACGCTGCGCAGCCTGGACGCCCAGATCGACGTCGCGCGGAAGTCGTTCCGGCAGACGCTGGAGCAGGCACGCGCGGCGGTGGAAAAGGCGAAGCTGGACATCAAGACCACGCCGGTTCGCAGCGTCATTGACGCCGAGATCCTCCGGCTGAGCCTGGAAGAGGCGGAGGCCAACCTCCGCATGGTGGAAGCGGCCATCCCACAGGAGGAGATCAGCCTGCGGAGCCAGCGCCGCCGGGCGGAGCTGGATCTTCAGCAGGCAAAGCTCGAGCTCGAACGCGCCCAGCGCAATGTGGAACGCATGATCATCCGCGCCCCCATCGACGGGATGTTCGTGGCCGAAACGATCCGGCGCGGCAACGAATTCGGCCAGATTCAGGCTGGCGACCAGGTCTTCCCGGGCCAGATGTTCGGCCGCATCGTCGACCCAGGTTCCATGCTCGTTGCGGCGACGGTGAATCAGGCCGATGTCGAGTCCGTCCGGATCGGCGCAAAGGCCAAGTTGCGCTTCGATGCGTTTCCGGGCCTGGAGCTGCCCGGCCACGTCATCGGCATCGGCGCCATGACCCAGCCGGGGCGGGCGCGGGCCGAATATGTGCGGGAGATTCCGGTGCTCGTCAGGATCGACCGCATGGATCCGCGTGTCATCCCCGACCTCAGCGTCAGCGTGGACGTGGAGGTCGCTCGCGCCGACGACGTGCTGCTGGTGCCGCGGGAGGCTGTTTTCCGCGAGGCGGCAGGCAGCGAGCCATTCGTGTATGTGAAGCAGGGCGAACGGTTTGAGAAGCGCCCTGTCGAGGTCCGGCTTGCCAATTTCGTGCAGGCCGCAGTGGCCTCCGGCCTGAAGAAGGGCGAGCTGGTGGCGCTCGAGCGCCCGCCGCAGCCTGAGTCCTCGATGGAGGCCGTTCCCACGGTGATCCTCTGGGGCGCCGTGCCGGCTGCGGTTCTGCCGCGGCGTGGCCGCAGGAATCCAGGAGTTCAGTGATGTCGAAGGAAGTCAAGTCGAAACGGCTCGGTCAGAAAAACGGCAAAGGCCGCATTGCTGGTTCGGTGTTGCTGCTGCTCGTTCTGGCCGGCGGCGGCTGGGCCGCCTACCGCTATACGGCCGCCAAGCCCGTGGAGGTGCCCACGGTGGCGGTGCGCCGCGGCGACTTTGAGCTGACCGTGCGCGCCCGCGGCGAAATCCGCGCCGTCCGCTCCACCGTGCTGATGGCGCCGCAGGTGCCGAACCCCAGAATCGTCTACCTGGCCGAGTCGGGCAAGCCGATCAAGAAGGGCGACATCGTCGTCCAGTTTGACACCGCCCAGTATGAGAACTTTTATCTGAACTTCGTCACCAACGCCCGCACCGTCGACAGCGAAATCGTCCAGACGAAGGCCAGCCACAAGATCACCGACGAAGCCGATGCGATGAACCTGATGACGAGCGAGTACGACGTCCAGCGCTCGGAACTGGAGGCGTCCAAGGCGGAGATCCTGTCCGAGATCGAAGGCGCCAAGACGCGCATCGACGTGGGGCTGTCCAAGGGCGCCCTTCAGCAGGTGAAGGCGACGGTGAAGAGCCACGACGTCACGCAGCGGGCAGAACTCGAACGGCTCGAATCGCGGAAAAACAAGACGCTGCGCGATATGCAGCGCGTCAAGAGCTACCTCGAGAAGATGATCATCCGCGCCCCCACTGATGGCATTCTGAACGTACTGCCCAACTTCCGCGCTCAGGGCAACTGGGGCTCCACGCCGCCCCCGTTCAAAGAAGGTGACACGGCCTGGACCGGCGCCGCCATCGCCGAGATTCCCGATCTGAGCGAGATGCGCATCGAGCTCAAGTTTGAGGAAGTGGACCGTGGCAAGATCCAGCTTGGCCAGACGGTGAAGGTGCGCGTCGACGCCGTCCAGGACCGTGAATTCGATGCCACGCTCGACTGGATCAGCCCGATCGCATCGCTCACTTTCCGCGGCTTCGGCACCGCCAACGAGAAACAGTTCCCGGCGCGCGCGACGCTGAAGCAGACCGATCCGCGGCTTCGGCCCGGCATGAGCGCCACTGGCATCGTGCTGATCGAACGCCAGCCTGAAGTGCTGCTGATCCCGGCCAAGGCAAGCTTCCTCCAGGGCGGCAAGCCTCACGTCTGGGTGCAGAAGGGAGCGGGCGCGTGGGAGGCCCGGCCCATTGAGGTCGGCAAGCGCAACGACAGCGACATTGTGGTACTGAAGGGGCTTCGCGAAGGCGAGCGCATCGCGCTCGAGAATCCGGCCGAAGTCGCCAAGCGGGCCAGAAAACTATGACAAAGCGCGCCGCTGCCGTGGCCGCGCCCGCGCTGCGGGAGCGGCCCGGTTGTGCCATGCGCGTGGCGAGACAGAGCGTATGAAGAAGGTTCTTGTCAGATTGGTGTTGATTGTGGCCGTGCTCGGCGCCGGCTACGGCATCTACCGCCTCATCCAGGGCCTGCCCTCCCGGCAGCAGACCGTGCCCACAACGCGCGTGCGCCGCGGCGATGTGGTGGTGCGCAGCTTTGCCCGCGGCGAACTTCGCGCCGTGCGTTCGGTGACGCTCACCGCGCCAAACCTTTTCGGCACGGTGCAGGTGACGAAACTTGCGCCCATGGGCTCGCTCGCGCGGGAGAAGGACCTCATCGTCGAATTCGACGACTCGGAAGTCCTCTCGCGCCTCGAACAGCGCCAGCTCGAGCTCGAACAGGTGGACGAGCAGATCAAGAAGGCGCAGGCCGACCTGGCCATCCGCAACAACCAGGATCAGGTGGACCTGCTCCGCGCCCGCTACGCCGTGCGGCGCGCCGAACTCGAGGTCAAGAAGAATCCGCTGCTGCCGGCCATCGACCAGAAGAAAAACCTGCTGAACCTCGAGGAGGCCCAGCGGCGGCTGCGGCAACTGGAAAGCGACATCAAGTCCAAACAGGAACAGGCGCTGGCCGAACTCAACGTGCTGCGCGAACGCCGCAACCGCAACCTGCTGGACATCAACCGCGAAAAGCAGCGCCTGATGCAGGTGAAGCTGCTGGCGCCGATCAGCGGCCTGGTTGCCATCAAGCAGAACCGCTCGGGTTTCTCCGGCATGTTCGGCACGCAGATCCCGGACATCCGCGAGGGCGACCAGGTGCAGCCCGGAATGCCGGTGGCCGAAATCCTCGACCTGTCCGAGCTGGAAGTGATCGCCCGCATCGGCGAGCTTGACCGCGCCAACCTCCACGAGGGCCAGGACGTGCTGATCCGCCTCGACGCTCTCGCCGGCAAGGTGTTCCACGGCAAGATCAAGTCGATGAGCGGGACGGCCAGCGCCAACGTTTTCAGCGCGGATCCCGGCAAGAAATTCGACGTGCTCTTTTCCATCGACATGAAGGAGCTGCTTTCCGCACTCGGCGCGAAGCCGGAACAGATCGCCCGCATCCTCGCCACGGCCGAGGCGAACCGCAAAAAGCCGATCGCTGCGCCGACCCTTTCGATGTTCGGCGGCATGCCGGACCTCTCCGCCATGGCCGCCGGCGGCGGAATGCCCGGCGGAGGCATGGGAGGCGGCGCTACGATTGCTTTCCCGCAAGGCGGCGCCATGGGGCAGGGTGGAATGCCCGGAGCCGTGGGACAGGCAGGTGAAGGCGGGCAGGGGCAGCGCCGCGCTTTCATGATGGGCAGTACCGGCGGCATGGGCGGCGGCATGATGTTCGGCGGCGCCCAGCTTTCGCCGGACCAGCAGAAGAAGATGCAGGCGATCCTGCACAAGGCGCTCGGCGGCAAGAACATGATGGAGCTTTCGCCCGAAGAGCGCCGGGCAGTTTTCGACAAGATCCGGGAGGAGGCGAAAAAGGCAGGTATCGAGCTGCCTCAGCGCGGCCAGCGACCCGGCGGCGCGCCAGGCCAGCCGGGCGGCGCCGCTCCCGGCGGCCCTCCGGCTGCGCCGGGCGGCCCGGCGACGGCGCAGGCTGGTGGCCCAGGTGAGCGGGGCGGCCGCAACGGTTTCGGAGGCATGCCCTCACTCACCGGCCCCTTCTCCCAAAAAGACTTGGATGAGGCGAAGCTCCCGCCCCCGCCGGAAGCGAGCGATAACATGGAAATCCTGCTCCGTCCAGGGCTGCTCGCCGACGTGGAGATTATCGTCGAAAAGGTCCCGAACGCGATTTATGTGCCCAACCAGAGCATCTTTGAAAAGGACGGCAAGCCGGTCGTCTACGTGAAGGTGCAGGACCGCTTCGAGCCGCGCACCATCCAGATCGCCAAGCGCTCGGAGACGGTTTCCATCATCGCCTCCGGCCTCAGGGAAGGCGAGGTGATTGCGCTCCAGGATCCGACCATCTCGCCCGAGGAGCGCAAGAAACGGGAGCAGCAGAAGAAGCAGGGCGGCGGCGCTGCCGCCGTCATGCCAATGGGCACGAAGGGAGGACAGTAAGCCATGGTTGCGCTGCTCGAAGCCTACCTTCCTGAAATCTACATGGGGCTTTCCAGCCTCCTCGTGCACAAGCTCCGCACGCTGCTGACGATGCTCGGCATGATCTTCGGCGTCGGGGCGGTGGTGGCGATGCTGGCCATCACGGCAGGCGTCGAAAAGGAGATGCTCTCCTATATCGACCTGCTCGGCGTCAACAACATCATTATCGAGGCCAAGGAGGCCACGGACCGGACCGAGCTTCAGGCGCGCCGCGCCATCAGCCCCGGCATGACCTTCCGCGACTACCGCGCGATCCTCGAAAACACGCAGGGCATCGACAAGGCCACGCCCCGCAAACGCTTCAAGCCCACCAAGGTCCTGCCAAAGACAAACGCCGAGCTGCCCATGCTGATCGGCGTCGAGCCCTCCTACATGGACATCCAGAGCGTCCGGCTCGTTGAGGGGCGCTTTTTCACCGAAGAGGAAAACGCCACCGCCGCGCCCGTGTGCGTACTTGGGGAAACGGCCAAGGTAAACCTGCTCGGTTACGAGCCGGCCGTGGGCAAATACATCAAGATCAACGACGTCTGGCTCCAGGTGATCGGCGTGATGGCGCAGCAGGCCGGCGGCGACACGGATGTGGAGGGCGTCGAGATCCTCTCGCGCAACAATCTGGTGGTCAGCCCGCTGCGCACCGTGATGTTTCGCTTCGAGGACCAGAACAGCTTCCTCAAGGACGAGATTGACGGCATCTATCTGCGCGTGAAGCCCGGCGTGGATTCGATCGAGACCGCCGCGGTCATCAACGCCATCCTCGCCGCCACCCACAAGGACGCGGGCGATTACAGCGTCACCGTCCCGGCCGGCCTGCTCGAGCAGAAAAAGCGCACCAGCGACATTTTCAAGGTCGTCATGATCTGCATTGCCGGCATCAGCCTGCTGGTGGGCGGCATCGGCATCATGAACATCATGCTGGCCACGGTGCTCGAGCGCACGCGGGAGATCGGCATCCGCCGCGCCATTGGCGCCCGTCAGGCCGACATCGTCCGCCAGTTCCTTACTGAAGCCGTGATGATCTCCATGATCGGAGGTTTCATCGGCATCCTCTTCGGAGTCAGCCTGGCTCAGATCATTGCCGCCGCCGCCGGCTGGTCCACGGTGGTGACGTTCACCTCCATCGCCGTGGCTTTTGGCGTCAGCGTCGGCATTGGATTGCTGTTTGGCATCTATCCCGCTGTGCAGGCCGCCAAACTCGATCCGATCGAAGCCATCCGTTATGAGTAGTCACCCGATTCATCAGGCGAAACCCATGCGCAGTCTTGTTGTCTTTCTTGTATCGACCCTTGTTGTGCCTGCGCAGCAGGCTCCCGTGACTCCTGCGGCGCCGACGCAGCCGGCGCCCGTGCAACCGGGAACGCCAGCGCCCGCGCAGCCGGTTCCCTCCACCACTGCCCAGTCGCCGGTGGGTGCGGGCGCGGAGACGCGGATGAACTTTGTTGTGCAGGACGCCTCCGCTCCCTGGGTCGGCTCCGGCGCCTGGATGAGGCGCATTTTCTCACCCGGTGATACGCGCGTCACCATCCAACCGCCGGTGCGGCTCAAGGATTACGTGGTCAACGGCAAGCTGGTGCTGTCGCTCAAGAATTATCTGGATCTGGTGCTTGCCAACAACACGGACATCGCCATCCAGCGGCTTTCCATCGAGGTGCCCAAGAACGCCATCCAGCGGGCATTTTCGATTTTTGATCCGACCATCACATCCAACTTCAACGCTACCCGTTCCAGCCAACCCGCCATCAACCAGCTTCAGGGCGCCCAGGTGGTCAGTCAGCTCAATCAGCCGCTGAATACCCGTTTCCAGCAGCTTCTGCCGACTTCCACCTCGATATTCACCCAGCTCAACTGGTCCAAACTTTCCACCAACGACCAGTTCGCGCTGTTCAACCCCGCCTACACAACCACCTGGCAGATGGGCTTCACACAGCCCCTTTGGCGCGGCCGCGGGCCGTATATCACGAAGATCGGCATCACCATCGCCCGCGCCACCAAGCGGCAGCAGGACTACAACGTGCGCGACTCCATCATGCGCCTGCTCGTCACCGCCGAGCAGGCCTACTGGGACGTCATCAGCGCGCGCGAGAACCTCAAGGTGAACCGCGACGCGCTGAAGCTGGCCGAGGCGGCGCTCGAGCGCACCAACCGCGAGATCGAGCTGGGGGCGACAAGCGAGCTCGAACGCTTCCAGCCCGAACAGAACGCGGCCACGGCGCGCATCAACGTCACCCGCACCGAATATCAGCTCCGCGCCTTCGAAGACGCCCTCCGGCGCCAGATCGGCGCCGACCTCGACCCCGATGTGCGTGACCTGCCGATCGAGCTCACCGAGGACGTCACCAAAATGCCCGAGCCGATCGTCTACGACCGCGAAAAGCTGGTCCAGATCGCCCTGGAAAACCGGCCGGACTACAAGGCCCAGAAGATCGCGCTCGACATCAACGATCTCCAGATCAAGAACGCGTTGAATTCCATCAAGCCCGTGTTCAACCTCACCGGCTCTTACCAGACCTACGGCCGCGGCGGCCCCGGCTATTCGCGCGCCTCCGGCACTCCGGTGTTCGTGCCCGGCAACGCCTGGGACGCCTGGAGCATGATGTTCGGGTTCAACTACAACACGTATTCGCTCGGCCTCCAGCTCCAGCTTCCGCTTCGCGACCGCGCCGGCGCGGCCAACCTGGCCGATGCCGTCGTCAACAAGCGCCTGGCGGCGCTTCGCGAACGCTCGCTCGAACAGCAGATCCGGCAGGACGTGCTGAACGCGATCACCAACGTGGAAAGCAGCCGCGAAGGCGTGCGCCTGGCGCAGATCGCCGTCGACTACGCGCGCAAGCGCGTCGAGGCCGACCAGAAACGCTACGATCTCGGCGTCATCAACATCTTCTTCCTGCTCGCCTCGCAGAACGACCTAGCGACGGCGGAGTCGAACCTGGTCAACCAGCTCGTCAACTACCGCCGCAACCTGCTCATCCTCCAGCAGCGGCTCGGCACGCTGTTCGATGAACGCGGCATCGTCATCGACTGATCCCTCCTCGACCTCCTAAGATGGAAAGGCGGGCCCGGCGCGCGGGTCCGCCTTTTTCTGCATGGGCCGAATCCACGTCCTCCCTGACCAGGTCGCCAACAAGATCGCCGCCGGCGAAGTCGTCGAGCGGCCGGCGTCTGTCGTCAAGGAGCTGCTGGAAAACTCGCTCGACGCGGGGGCCGACGACATCCGCGTCGAGGCCGAAGGTGGCGGCCGCCGGCTGATCCGCGTCGCCGACAACGGCTGCGGCATGCTGCGCGACGACGCGCTGCTCGCGCTGGAACGTCACGCGACCTCGAAAATTTCGCGCGTCGAAGAGCTGGAATGCATTGCAACGCTCGGATTCCGCGGCGAAGCGCTGCCTTCGATCGCCAGCGTCTCGCGGATGGTGATCGAAACGCGCGCCGCCGAAGAGCCCTGCGGCGCGCGCGTTGAGGTGGCCGGCGGGCGCATTCTGTCCGTGAGCGACTGCGTGCGCCCGGCCGGAACCACGATCACCGTTCGCGACCTGTTCTTCAACGTCCCGGCGCGGCGAAAGTTCCTGCGCACCGAGCAGACCGAGCTGGCCCACATCGCCTCGCTCGTCACGCATTATTCGCTGGCGCACCCGGCGCGGAGTTTCGAACTGGTCCACGATGGAAGGCAACTGCTGGCGGCCGCACCAGTGTCCACCGCCGCCGAGCGCGTCTTCCAGGTCTTCGGCGCGGAGACGCTCGAAGAACTGATCGAGCTGGAGCCGCGCGAGGCCGCCGAAGGCCGCTTCCAGCTTTCCGGCTTCATCTCCCGGCCCCAGGTGCAGAAGACGAACCGCAACTCGATCTTCCTCTTCGTCAACCGCCGCCTGATCCGCGACCGCCTCCTGCTGCACGCCATCTCGGCCGCTTACGCGAACCTGATGCCGCCCTCGGCGTTCCCCTTCGCACTACTGTTTCTCGACTGCGATCCCGGCGAGGTGGACGTCAACGTCCACCCCTCGAAGACCGAGGTGCGATTCCGCGCCGCGAGCTGGGTGCACGATTTCGTCCGCGACGCGCTCCGCGAGGCGCTGGTCGAGTCGCGGCCTGCGCCTGCCGCACCGCTGCCGACGCTCCCGGCGCCCGAGGGTTCCCAGCCGGCGGCGCGGCTGCCCTATTCCGAATTCACACAGGCGCTTGAGGATTTCCGCCTCACTGGCATCCAGCCGGAGACGCCCCGCTCCGTTCTCCCGGAGCTGTCCCTGTCGGCGCCGCCCGCTCCACAGCCGCGGCTGGATCTGCAACCTCTGGCACAGACGGCCCCTGCGGAAACTTCATCCACCCGGGACATCCAGAGCGGGTCTCAGCCCGTCGCTTCGCCTTATGCTGAACCCGCGCGCGAACTCCCGGCGGAAGAGCGCAGTCGGCTGAGGGTGCCGGACACGCACGCCGCCCTTCCGCAGGGGCTCGTGCTCGATCCGCCCTCTTCGATGGCGGCGCTCGAAAACGTGCGGATCCTCGGCCAGCTTCACGACAGCTTCATCATCGCCGCCGGACCGGACGGGCTGTGGATCATTGACCAGCACGTGGCGCACGAGCGCATCCTGTTTGAGAAGTTCCTCGACCGGCTAACGCGCGGCCGCAGCGAGCAGCAGCGGCTGCTGCTGCCGTTGATCCTGACGCTGACGCCGGCGCAGGAGGCTGATTATCAGCGCATCGCTGGTGAACTGGCGCGCGCCGGCTTCGAGACTGAGCCCTTTGGCCACCGCACCATCGCCGTAAAGGCCGCTCCCGCGGATCTGCCGCCGCAGAGCGTCGAGCAGGTCGTCTTCGAGATTCTTGAGATTGCTGAGGCCGAGATGCGGCGTGCGACGGTGGAAGACTTCCGCGCCGCCCTGGCGGCCTCGCTCGCCTGCCGCGCGGCCATCAAGATCAACACCCGGCTCGAGCCGGAAAAGATGGAATGGCTCGTGCGCGAACTGGCCCGCACCCGCTATCCGATGAGCTGTCCTCACGGCCGCCCGGTGGCGCTTCGTTATTCCAATCGCGACATTCTGCGCAGCTTCCACCGGATCTGACCTCGGCCGCGGGGAGCGGACCGGAGGCAGGATCTTCGCGGTCCCCGCTTCGACGGATTTTCATGGAGCGCGCCCCCGCTAATGATCGTTCATTTTTTCGCTGATTTTCTGGAAAATAACAAAAGAATGTTCCGGGAAACTGCTTCTTGCGCGGGATCATTTTCGGCAAATTCCTGCCTGGCCTCTCGGGCCAACCGGATTCAGGCCCCGCAGGAATCAGGCGCCGGGCGCTTCCGGTTCCCGCTTTTCGATGATTTTCCCCTTTGCGCCGATGCGAATCCTGTGGCCGCGCCACCAGGCCGTGTTGCCGCACCAGGCGGCCGCCCAGATGGCGAAAGCGAACAGATCCCACAGGGGGATCAGCGGCGCGGCGGCCAGGGCGGGCCAGTGGCCAAGCACCGCAAAACCGGCGAAAGCGCCCATTACTGAGCGCGCCAGCCATAACGCCGCTGCCGCGCCGACGTTGCCCGCGGCGAGATTCAGCACCGCCCACAGCCCGGCATGCGTCACCGGCATGCCGGCAAACCCCCCGGGCCGGGAGAAGCGGATGGTTCGCGCCCACCGCAACTGATGCCGCCATACGGCGAGCCACCCCGGATCGGCCAGGTAGGTCAGCACGGGAATGTCGGCGAAAACAGCGCGCCGTCCCAGGGCCACGATGCGCGAAGCCAGTTGATAATCGTCGGCGATGTAGTCGTCAAAAGCCCGAAAACCGCCGATCGCTTCCAGATCCGCGCGGCGGAAGCAGAGCGTCGAGCCGAAGCCGAACTCGCGCACACCGACGAGCGGAGCGACAAGGGCCGAAGGCATGAAATCGGTGGCGATGCCGACCGCCTCAAGACAGCCCGCCAGCGAGCCGGCGCGCGCACGGTACAGGCAGGTCACCACGCCTACGCCCGGCTGTTCGAGCGAGGCCACCAGGCGCCGCAGATAGTCCTGCGGCACTGTGATATCGGCATCATTCACCACCAGCACGTCATGGCGGGCGAGCCGGCTCAATCTGTCGATGACGCCCGTTTTGCCGTTCTTCGCGCGGGTTTCGACGACCTCAATGCGGGCGCGCACGCCGGGGTGGCGTTCCAGCAGCTCCTGTAGCACAGGAATGGCCGGATCGTCAGGCCGCTGGAATCCCAGCAGCAGTTCGTAATCCGGATAATCGAGCACAAGGTGGGAGGCCACCGCCTCTGGCAGTTGTGGATCGAGCCCATAGACGGGCTTGAGAATCGAAACCGGGGGAAGGGAGGCAGGGGGTGTAGCGGGAAAGAGCCGGGATTTCAGCCAGTGGCCGGCAGCGGCCGTCAAGGCTGCGGACTGATACAGGAGCGCAACTGCGGCAACCGCCAGAAGGAGCCAGGAGATCAAAGCGCCAGCAGCGCCACGCCGATCGCCGCCAGCGCCGCGCCCCCCCAGCGTTTCCAGCCGACCCGCTCCTTCAGCACCGGCCGCGCCAGCGCCGTTTCCAGCACCAGGCTCGCCGCCGTGACGGGCACCGCGAAAGAGAGCTCCGCGACGCGGAGCAGTTGCGTGAAAGCGAAGAAGGACAGGGCGAGGAACAGGATCGAAACGGGCACTTTCCACCGCGCGCCGCCCTTCCGCATGCCATGCGCCTGAATCAGGTCAGCAGTCACGGTGCAGGCGACAATGACGCCCACCAGCAGCCACTTCATCATCAGGAACGTCCTCCCTGACTGCCTGGGGACTCCTGCTGTCCGGCGGTTCCCGTGTCAGTCTCGTGAGGGGTGGAGGAGGTAAGTGCGGCCCCGCCGGTGATGAACAGCGCGCCGGCCCACCGTGCGGCGGTGACGTGTTCTCCGAGCAGCACCGCGCCAATGGCGGCGTTCAGCAGATAGCCGATGGCTGTAAGCGGCAGCACGAAACTCAGGTCCGCCATCTGCAACAGGCGCAGGCGTAATAGCAGCCACGCCACCAGCAGGCCAACGCCGACAATGGCCGCGGGCTCCAGCAGCGCCAGTACCGGGCCGACCGCAGCCGGGGCCCGCCTCATGCCGAGTGTCAAGGCGTAATTGCCCGCTGCATTCAGCAGCACAACGCCCGCCGTGTGCCACAGCGCCCTGGCTTTCATGGCAGCTTCAGTCCCCGCTGGCGGTGACGGCCTCGCGCACCGGCTCTTCCGCCGGGCGCTTTTTCTGTTCGGCCACGAACCGGCGGCGCTTGGCGCGCAGGCTCAGGTACTCGCGGGCCTCCTTGAAAAGGCGCTTCAGGTCGCCATTGACGACGGCCTTGGCCACCACACGGAAGGCGGCCCTGGGCCGGTAGTAATACTCGTCGTAGAAACGCTGCACCCACTCGACCAGCTCGGCGCGGTCGAGTCCGGGATACACGAGGTTTGGCAGTTGATGCCCCTGCTCGTCCGTCATCGAGACGCCGATCTGGATAAGGCCGTTTTTGCGGGCGTAGTCGTAAAATTCCGTTCCCGGATACGGGTGAGCAATGGAGACCTGGATGGTCTCTGTGTCCAGCTCCTTGGCAAATTCAATCGTGCGGCGGATGGAGTCGTGCGTTTCGCCGGGCAGGCCGATGATGTAGTCGGCATGGATGGTGAGCCCCAGCTTGTGCGCGTTCTTCGTGAAGCGCCGCGCCATCTCAACCGTGGCGCCTTTCTTGATGTTCTTCAGGATCTGCGGGTCGCCGGACTCATAGCCGACGATCAACAGGCGGCAGCCGGCATCCTTCATCGCCGCCAGCGTGTCGTAGTCCGTGGTCACGCGGCTCGTGCAGGACCAGGTGACGCCCAGCGGGGCAAGCTTCTTGCAGAGCTCGATCGTGCGTGCACCCTTGTAGTTGAACGTGTCGTCGTCGAAAAAGATCTCCTTCAGGCCAGGGAAATTCTCCTTCGCCCAGGCGACCTCGGCCACGACATCATCCACCGACCGCAGCCGCCAGCGGTGGCCGGAGTGCGTCTGGGGCCAGAGGCAGAACGTGCACATGGCCGGACAGCCGCGCGAGGTGTAGAGGCTGATGAAAGGATTCAGCAGGAACGGCACATTGTAGCGGCGGAAATCGAGATCGCGCTTGTAGACCTTGGTCACCCACGGCAGCGCGTCCAGGTTTTCAATATACGGCGCCTCCGGATTGTGGACGATGCTGCCGTTGCGGCGGTAGCTGGCGCCGGGGATCTCTTCGATGGGCTTGCCGTTGGCGTAGTCGACGATCTGATAGTCGAACTCGCGGCGGATGACGAAATCGATGGCCGTGTGCGCCAGCGCCTTCTCCGGCTCCACGGTAACGGGCGGCCCCACGAAGCAGACCTTCAGCTTCGGATTCGAGTCCTTCATCATCCCGGCCATGCGCACGTCCACGTCGAAGCCGGGTGTCGACGTAAACAGCACCAGCAGCTCGAAATCCTTCGCCATTTCCACGGTCTGCTGGATCGAGATCCTGTGCGGCGGGGCGTCGACCACCTTCGAGTCCGGCAGCATCCCGGCCGGGTAACACAGCCACACCGGATACCACCAGGACTCGATTTCGCGGGTTGCGGGCCAGCGCGAGCTGGCCCCGCCATCAAAACCCTCAAAGGAGGGAGGATTCAGGAAAAGAGTTCTCATGCAAGCGTGCCTCGAATCTGGACACTACCGCCAAAGTTCCATTCTACCAGTCTGATACCCAGAACCGGAACTATTTTGTCAACGCCGGCCGGCCACCGCGGTCGCTTCGTCGAGAATTTCCGGCGCGTTCAGGAACGCGTAGTTGCGGCTGGGCACGAGCTGGAAGACCAGCTTTCCGTTCGGTGTCGGCTTCAGACCCCGGTAGGTCTTCCTGAGCACACGGAACGGTCCGCCCGCGCTGCGGTAGACGTCGAAGTTCCGTTCGAGGAGCAGGCCGTTGCACAGGATGTCGAACAGGGGGCTGCCCTCCCCGCCTCCGCCTATGCGGCGGCCAAACCAGGTTCCGGCGAAGTGGAAGACGGTCGTATAGGTGGAATCGGGCGGTACCGGGATCGTATAGGTGAGCCGGCCGTAGCGCTCGCCGTGATAAAGCTCAGGGTCCCCGGTCCCTCGGATCGGTTCGATCCCCTTCACCAGCCGCCCGCCGAGGAAGAACCGGTCGGACGATTACAGCCGCCCCTGCGTGTCCGTAGATGGCTCCTCGCGGGCGGCAATGCGAATGGGGCGTAGGCGCCCCGGCGTGCCGGGCATCACTGACAATGCCGAAAGGATGGCCGCATTCGCCGGCGGGGCAAACTCCAGGTGCAGCATTCCGTCTCCGGCCGGTTGCACGTCGCGCCACACCCTGGCCGTGGCTGTCTGGCCGGCGCCGTGCTGCTGCCGACGCCCATCGAGGGCAAGAACCGCACCGACAGCGTTTCGTTCAACTTCACCAAGGTGCTCTCCCCCTCGCTGACCAACGAGGTCGTCTTCGGCTACACCTTCGTCGACTTTGCGAATTCCTACAAGGACTACAACAAGATGACCCGCGCGACGAATGACTTCCTCTCTCTACAAGGGCATCTTCAGGCAGAACGACAAGATTCCGGCCTTCTGGCTCTGGTCGGCGCCCACCGCCGGCATGTAAACCACCGGCGGGTTCGACCCCGTCCTGTTCGCCACCAAGCATCTGGTCACGCTCACTGACACCGTGAGCAAAGTGACCGGCACCCACACCATCAAGTTCGGCGGCTACTTCGGCTACATCCGCAACAACCAGCCGGGCAACGCGAACTCGAACGGCGATCTGATCTTCGACACCTGGTCGGATTCAAGCACTGGCAACGTGCCGGCCGACTATGTGACCGGGCTTCCCATCTGGTACCAGGAGGCCACCAAACAGTTTGCCTGCGACACCAAGTGGAACGAGCTGGCCTTCTTCGCGCAGGATAGCCGGAAGATCACGCCGCGCCTCACACCCGAGTACGGGCTCCGCATCCAGCACATGCAGCCGTGGACGGCGCGCAACGGCATCGGCATCACGACACGGGTGCCGTCCGCCCATGATCCGGACGCGCCTTCCTCCGCACTGCCCGGCATCCTGTCAAACGCGAAAGCAAAGAACGTGCCGCTGGCCGACTGGCAGACGCGCGCCCTGGATTACTCACCGCGCTTTGGCTTCGCCTGGGATATCTTCGGCAAAGGCAAGACCGTGCTGCGCGGCGGTTACGGGATGTTCTACTATTACGACCCGCAGCTCGCTGCCGATGCCATGGACATGCCGGCCGGAGTCCGCGCCACCACCGTGTGCTGCGGTCTCACGATGGCGCAGATCGACGCCACGGCCACCCAGGGCTCGCTCGCCTTTGGCGGCACGGCGGTGGACGGCCGCGACGACAACCAGCCACGCGTCCAGAGCTACAGCTTCACGATCAGCCAGCGGCAGCCGGGACGCGCACTGCTGGAAGTCTCCTATGTGGGTAACAAGTCGGACTACCTCATCAACAGCGGCTACCAGAACATCAACCGCGTGCGCATCGTGACGATGTCGCACGATTCTGGCGGCGACACCAACGCCTACCGTCCGCTGAAGAACTTCCAGGATCTGAACGTCCCCAGCCACAGGGCCTGCTCGAACTACAACTCGCTTCAGGTCTTTGCCACCAGGCAGGCGGGCTGGTCCAACTTCACGCCGACCTATACCTGGTCGAAGGCGATGGGCATTCTCACCAACCCGATCCTCGCCCTGCCGGAGAGGATGAAGGACAACTACGGTCCGTTTTCATTCGACCGCACGCACGTGCTGGCGGCCAGCTATGTGCTCAACATCCCTGATCCGGTCAAGACCGGCAATCCACTGGCCAAAGGCATCGCCAACGGCTGGCAGATCTCCGGCATCGTCCAGGCCACCAGCGGCGTCAACAACTGGCAGAACACCAGCAATAACTTCGGCTACCAGGCGCCGTCGAGGATCCGGCCGGACAACACGATGAGTTCGATGGAGGTCACCGGCACCGATGCCTGGGTTCTTAGCCCAATCCTGGCGTGCAATCCGCGCGCCAATCTTGGTTCGGAGCAGTACATCAATGCCGCCTGCTTCGCCCCGCCGATCGCCGGCCAAAAGGGACAGCTCGGCGTCAACGGGCCCATCGTCATGCCGTATTTCCGCGGACCAGGGTTCTTGAACACGGACCTATCCGTGTTCAAGAACTTCCGGTGGAGCGAATCCAGGAACGTGCAGCTCCGGTTCTCGGCCTACAACATGCCAAACCACCCGAACGTCTCCTTTGTCAACAACGACCAGAACCTCCGCCTCACCATGGACGTGGCCGGGCGCGTAACCAAGCCCCGGTTCGGCTTCGCCGATTCAAAGGTAGGACGGCGCATCGTCCAGTTGGGCATCCGCTTTCTGTTCTGAGCGGCTGCCCGCCCTGTTGGCCGACGTGGCGCGGGCACGGCCCGCCACCGGTGACGAGATTCTCCTCAGCTCCGGCGGGCCGCCCGCGCCGACCTTAATTCGTATGTGGTCCAGCGCCGGGTCAGGCGGCGGCCTGCGGCCGGGGACAGCCACGGCGTTGAACGATTGGGTGGTTCGCTCAACCTTTCGGTGCTGCGGGCGGCGCGCCTGCGCGCAAGCGCCGTTCTCTCAAACGTCCAAAGCCGAACCTGCTGGGGGCCGCTGCCGGAGAGGCTTCGCCCGCCACGGGGACAGGAGCGCCGGCCTCGGCGAGCGCAGAAGCAGCGGCCAGGTGTGCAGATCCGGGGCCTGCAACCGCATGGGTGCGCCGGCGTTCATGGATCTCCGTCCACGCCGCGGCTGTGCAGATCAGAACATAGTAGAGGTCGAAAGTCGTCCGTGACAGAAAGGTCGAGCCGACGATGAAAACCGCCAGGGAAACGGCGATCGCCAGGGGAATCGCGGCGCCTTCAATGTCTCCCGCGCGGAGAGACGCCCTTCCCCTCCGCCACATCCGAAACGTCACGCTGACGATCAGCCCCACGTAAAGAAGAAACGCAAAAATCCCGCTGTCAACCAGAATCTGGAGCCAGTTATTGTGCAGAACCTTGCCGGAATATTCCACCGCATATTCCGGCGGAACGTACTTGAAAATCAGCCGCTGCTGGTTGGTCTCCGTGAATCCCACGCCGAAGAACGGATAGTCCAGCCATATCTTCGGGGCGCTCTGCGCCAGGATGATCCGGCTTCGCGCCGAGGCTTCGGTTTCCGGGTTTTTCAGGGTTGACATCCGGCTCGACAGGCTGTCCCACACCAGATAGGCTAGACCCGCGCCCGCCGCAGCCAGCAGCGTGAGCGTAAGCAGCTTGCGTTTTTCAAGCAGCGTGATCAGCATTAGCCCTGCGCCCGCGGCAAGAATGCCTCCCCGGCTGTGGGTGAAGACCACTCCGCCGAGAGCAAGAGCGGCAACCATCATGAAACCGGCGCGGGCCATCTTCCACGGCGCCAGATGCCGGGAAAACCAACACAACGGAACCGCCATGGCAAAAGCGAGCGCCATCGTGTTGTTGTCGCTCAGCAGCCCGCCATAGCCCTCCGAAAAGGCCGCTCCCCCGTGAAGCACTCCGTAAATGCCGTATTTGGCCGCCAGCAGGCCAAGCGAGCCGGACAGAACGACGAAGAACCATTTCAGTTCGGCCTCTGTCGTCAGGATCAGCGGAATCACCAGCGACATGAGGAAGACACGCAGGAAAAAGAGGTAGCGGTCCGTGCACAAAGACGGGTCGACCGCGAGGATCACCGACAACGTCACCACCAGCAGAAAAAGCATCAGGGTCCGAAGAACCGGATTCAACACCACCAGCGGCAGGTTCCTCAGGATACGAGGCGTATTCGAGAACAGCGTCACCGCGGCCAGCAGGAAGGAGTAACGGTTCGGGCCCGCCCAGGCAAGAATGTCCGGCCGCATCATCGCGAACCAGTAATAGCCGTAGAGCCCCAGCACCGGCCGGATCGGACTCAGAATGCAGAGCCCGACGACGGTGGCGACGACGATGAGATACCGGATGCCCATGGCTGGCCGTGCTGTTCCCTCAAATCTAGCACGCGGGCAGCGGTCGGCTTCGTCTCACTTCTGGCCCTGGGTTGCCCGGGAGACGGTTTCGGCAGCACGCCGCATTTGCGCGAGTCCTTCCAGGATGCGCTCCGTGTCCTCGAAGCCGTAAGAGATCCGCATCTGTCGGCGTGCCACTCCCCCGAGGCTGCCATCGCGGGCCACGCAGTACACCCCCGGGATGTAAACGACGCGCGGCTCGCTGCCGCCCCGGGCCAGTTCCAGGAAGAACGGCGAACCGGGACAGGTCTCGATGTTACGGAAGCCGACGTAGAAATAGAAGCCCGCTGACCCGCCAGTCACAGATTCCAGCCAGGGTCCCAGCTCCCGGTCGATTCCTTCGCGGACGGCCAGCGCCTTCTTCCGGTAGCCCTCATTCACTACGCGAAGCTGCGCGCCGATGTGGTGATCCAGCAGCCACGACGCCATCTCCTGCACAAACAGCGGGGCGCTGAAACCGGCGTCGCTGGTGCGCTGCACCATCGCCTGCATGAGATCGCCGTCCGGCCCGAGCAGATAGCCGATCCGGAGCGCCGGCGCCAGGATCTTCGACAGCGTTCCGGCCTCGTAAACGATGCCGAGGGAGTCCTCGCCAAGCACGGACTCTCGCCGCGGAACCGCCGGGTCGTGCACCAGCCACTCGTAGGCAAGGTCGAACAGCACCGGCACGCGCCGCCGCTGTGTCAGCGAAAGCTCGGTGGCGATGCGCAGCACCTCGCGCCGGCGTTCGTTTGAAAGAATGGTTCCCGTCGGATTGCTGACGGTCATGACGTAAAAGAACGAGACCTGCCGCGCTCCGTCGCCCAGCCGGCCGAGAGCGCGGCGCAGCAGGTCCGTCCGGATGCCGTCGCCGTCTTCGGGAATCGCCAGCAGGCGGAATCCACGCCGTTCGAGAGCGTCCAGGTAGATGTAATAACCCGGGTCGGAAGTCACCACAATGCCCGGGCCGCACACCTCGGCGAAACCGTCGAGCAGGCTCATCGCGCCGCAGGGCCCGATAATCAGCCGCCGGCGCTCGAGCGTGGCCGCGTCCGGGCCGGATCCGCTTCTTGCGATGAATGCCCGCAGGGAACGGATGAGATTCGGCGAGCCCTCCGGACCTCCGTAGTTGAACGCCTGGCGGTAAGGCGACCGGCCGGCCGCCACTGCCTGCATCGCCTCCCCGAAGAGCCGGGACGGAATTGTTTTTTCGTTGACGTAGCCGACACCCAGGTTGATGTCAAAGCCGTCGCGGAAATCGCGCGCGAATTCGGCCATCATCCGGTTGGCCGGCGAAGGGACCGCGCTCCGCCGGCCATATTCGGAAAGATGCCACTCGAGCTGGTTCACCGCCGCGTCCCTGCCGCCGGGGCTCAGTGGCCCTCCGCTTCGAGGAACCGCTCGGCCTCGATGGCCGCCATGCAGCCGGCGCCGGCAGCGGTGATCGCCTGGCGGTACACGCGGTCCTGCACGTCGCCCGCATGGAAGACGCCCGGCACGCTTGTCTTTGCGCCGCCGTGGCTGACGATGTAGCCGTCGGGGTCGAGCTCGATCTGGCCGACAAACGGCTTCGTGTTGGGAATGTGGCCGATGGCAATGAACAGGCCGTCGACTGGCTCGATCCACGTCTCGCCGGTTTTCACGTTGCGAAGCGTGACGCCGGTGACGTAGCCCTTCTCGACGTCATGGACGTCCACGACCACCGCACTCGTGATCCAGCGGATTTTCGGATTGGCGCGGCAGCGGTCGAGCATGATTTTCGAGGCGCGAAATTCGTCCCGGCGGTGAACAATGGTCACCGTCTCGCCGAAACGCGTGAGAAAATTCGCTTCCTCCATGGCCGTATCTCCGCCCCCGACGACGATGATTTTCTTCCCCTTGTAGAAAAATCCGTCGCAGGTGGCGCAGGAGCTCACCCCGTGGCCGATCAGCTTCTGCTCATTGGGCAGCCCCAGCCAGCGCGCGCTGGCCCCGCTGGCGATGATCAGCGTGCGGCATTCCTCCCACTGGCCGTCGATGCGGACGCGGAACGGCCGCTGCTTCAGGTCCGCCTCTTCCACCACGCCCTGGACGTATTCGGCCCCGAAGCGCTCGGCCTGCTTTTTCATCCGCTCCACCAGTTCCGGGCCCTGAATTCCTTCGGGAAATCCCGGGAAATTCTCGACCTCGGTGGTCAGGGAGAGCTGCCCGCCGGGCTCATGCCCGGAAACAACCAGCGGTTTCAGGCCGGCGCGGGCGGTATAAATGGCCGCCGTATTTCCGGCACAACCAGACCCGATAATGATGACATTCCGCATGATCCGAAAATTCCTTTCAGCCGTCGCCGCGCGTCAGACCCTCTCGGGCACCACGTAAGGCGGCCGGTAGTTGCGCGTCCAGAGCCGGTTGGCTTCCTCATCGCCGATGAAGCGGCCGTCGGCGCCCACGCGCAACGGGCGGCCCACCCGGTAGGCGATGTTGGCCAGATGGCAGAAGTCGGCCGCCCAGGCGCCGATTTCAATGTCCGCATTGAGCTTCGTGTGGTCGCGCGACTTCACCGCCTCAAGAAAGTTCTTCACATGGGCGACCGTTCCATCGCCGGTGGCCTTCTCTTCCTGGACTTTTTCATAGCGGTCGCGGCCGCCCGCGCCGGCGCTGCGCGCGCCAACGAAGTCGGCCATTGTGCTGCGCCAGACTTCGAAGCCGCCCTGGTCGACCACCATGAATCCCCTGTCGCCGAAAAAGATGTTGCCGACGTAGTTCGCTCCGCGCACGGGCGCGAGCCCTTCGGGCGGCGTCGGCAGGTTCCGCACCTCGAAGGTCATTTCGCCGTCGTCCCAGTGATAGATGGCGTTCTGCGTGTTCGGAGTCTCCTGGTCGTCCTGCCAGAGAAACTTGCCGCCGCTGCCCATGACGAGCTTCGGATAGTCCTTCCGCCCCAGTCCCCACAGCGCGATGTCCATTTCGTGCACGCCCTGGTTGCCAATGTCGCCGTTGCCGGTGTCCCAGAACCAGTGCCAGTTGTATTCGAACTTGTTCACGCTGAAAGGTTTCATCTGCGCGGGGCCGAGGAACTTGTCCCAGTCGATGCCTGGCGGCACCGGCTGGTCCGGCGTGTGGCCAATGGAGAAGCGTCGGCGGAAGCAAAGCCCGCGCGCCATGTATACCCTGCCGATCACGCCCTCGCGGAGCAGCGCGATCGCCTTCATCTTGTGCGGCGTGGAACGGCTCTGCGAGCCGACCTGCACCATCCGCCGGTACTTGCGCGCCGCTTCCACCATCTTCCGGCTCTCGAACATGTTGTGGCTGGCCGGCTTTTCCACATAAACGTCCTTGCCCGCCTGGCAGGCCCAGATGGTGGCCAGCGCGTGCCAGTGGTTGGGCAACGGGAGCGAGACGGCGTCGATATCCTTTGACTCAAACATCTGCCGCATGTCGGCGTATTCGGCGGGCTTGTAACCCTTGGCCTTTTCGATCATCGCGATGGCGCGCTCGCGCGCCGCCTGATTGACATCGCAGACCGCGGCGATGCGGCAGTCCTCGATGGAATTGTAGAAGTTGATGTGATCCCGGCCCCGGCCGCCGAGGCCGACGATGCCCACCTGCACCCGGTCATTGGCTCCGAGAATCGGCATCCGTGCGGTGGCTGCGGCCGCCGCCGCGCCAAGAAAAGTGCGTCGTTCGGTTTTCATCTGGGTTCCTGCTCCACTCCTGACATTCTATTGCGCCGCCTGCGGGCCGTACCGGCGCATCCGCAGCGATAAAATACCCCACAGCCATGCAACGCCGCATTGCCCGCCTGGCTGCCGCCTGCTGTCTGCTGTCCTCGGTGCCCGCGGTGGCACAGCCCTCGCAGCCGCCGCTGCCTCCGGAAGAGCGCACACGCTGGTTCCGTGAGGCGAAGTTCGGCATGTTCATCCACTGGGGCGTCTACTCGGTGATCGGGCGCCACGAATGGATCCGCCATCAGGCGCAGATCCCGCAGGCCGAATATGACCGCTACGCGCGGCGCTTCAACCCGGTCCGCTTCAACGCCGACGCCTGGATCTCATTGGCCAAAGACGCCGGCGCGCGCTACATCGTCATCACCTCGAAGCACCATGATGGTTTCAGCATCTATCGCAGCCGCGTGAGCGACTATGACATGGAAATCACGCCCTACCCGGGCGATCCGCTCAAAGACCTTGCTGCCGCGGCCCGGCGCCACGGCATCCGGCTCGGCTTCTACCACTCCATTATGGACTGGCATCATCCCGACTACCGTCCCCGCCGCGCGTGGGAATACCCGGAGACCTACAATCAGGGCGGCGACAACAACCGCTATATCGACTTCATGAAGGAGCAGCTCCGCGAGCTGCTCACCGGTTACGGCGACGTGGCCGTCCTCTGGTTCGATGGCGAATGGGAACACACGCTTTCGAACGCAAAGCGTGAAGACGAGATCCATGATTTCATCCGCTCGCTCCAGCCGAATACGCTCATCAATGACCGTCTTTACGAGCGCCGCCCGGGCAACCGGGCCGACTTCGGCACGCCTGAGCAGTACGTCCCCGCCACCGGACTGAAGAGCCCGGATGGCAGGCCCGTGCTCTGGGAGGCGTGCGTCACCATCAACCAGGATTCGTGGGGCTACAACAAGTACGAGACAGTGTTTAAGACGGAGCGCGACCTGATCCGCATGCTGGTCGAGGTCGTCAGCAAGGGCGGCAATCTGCTCCTCAACGTGGGCCCGAAACCCGATGGCACCATCCAGGACGAGTTCGTGTCGCGGCTTCGAGCCATCGGCCGGTGGTTGAACACCAATGGAGAGGCCATCTATGCGACGACGGCCAGCCCGTTCGAGCGGATGTCATTCTTCGGCCGCGCCACTGCCAAAGGCCGCACTTTGTACCTGCATGTGTTTCAATGGCCCGCGGATGGCAGGCTCCGCGTGGCGGGGCTGAAAAACCAGGTCCACCGGGCGCGGCTGCTGGCCGATCCGCAGCGCCCGTTGAAGGCCCTGCGGGATGGGCCGGACGTCGTGATGGAGCTCCCGGGCGAAGCCCCGGATGAGATCGCCAGCGTCGTCGCGCTCGAGCTGGACGGAGAGCCGGTGACGGAGCCCTTCGCCAACCGGCCCGACGCGCAGGGCGTCATCACGCTTGGCGTCGAGTCCTGTGAGATCGACACCGAGTTCGAGCAGCGCGCCAAGAAAGAAAACGCCTTGGGCCACGTGTTTCTCACTCAGTGGACCCGCGACCGCGACGTCCCCTACTGGGTGGTGGAAAGCCCGCGCGGCGGACGCTACGCGGTTGAAATCAGCTACGCCGCGCGCCGTGCCGGGGCCGGCTTTACCGTGGAGGCCGGCGGCGCGAGGATCGAGGGGAAGGCCGAAGCCACCGGCGGCGACTGGGTCTTCCGGTCGCGGCGCCTCGGCGAGATCGAACTGAAGCCCGGACGGACCGAGCTGCGCGTTCGCATCTCATCCGCAGGCGGCACGATGAACCTGGAGCGTGTGGTTCTGCGCCCGATACCTTGATCGATTCCGGGAACACTGGCAGTGCGCGAGCCGTTTCCACAGGAAGGAGGGCTGCCATGAAAACGAGCTGGTGTCATGCCATGGGCGCCGCGATCCTCCTGCTGGTTCCGGGCGGATGTGTGGTGTCGCCGCCGCCCCAGACCGCCGGCGCCAGAGAGGAGAAGCGTGAAAAAGTGGTGATCGAGCGCAGCCGTGCCGCCGGGGCCGAACGTATCAGTGCCGAGATCCACATCGGTGCCGGCGAGCTGCATGTGGCCGGCGGCGCAAAGGAGTTTCTCGAGGCCGAGTTCATCTACAACGTGCCGTCGCTGAAGCCGCAGGTCCGCTTTGAGGAAACCGGTTTCCGCCGGCGGCTCCAGATCACGCAGGGCGCCGGCCAGCCCATCGGCGGGATCGTCAACCGTTGGGACATCCGTCTGGGCGGCGACCTTCCGCTGGATCTGGTCATCCGCTGCGGGGCCGGAGAGAACCGTCTGGATCTGCGCGAGGCTCCGGTGCGAAGCCTCGAGCTCGACCTCGGCGTGGGAGAGGCAACGGTGGACCTGCGCCGCGCGTGGACGCATGACGTCGACGCGAAGATCAAGGGCGGGATCGGCCGCGCCGTCGTCCTTGTGCCCGCCGAGGGCGTCGAAGCCCGCGCCTCCGGCGGAATTGGCGAGATCAACGTCACCGGGATGCGCAAAGAAGACGGGCGTTGGGTGAGCGAGGGTCGCGCCAGGAGCGGAGCACGGCTGCGGCTGGAGGTCACCGGCGGTATCGGTCAGATCGAGATTCGCGCCGGGTAGGGATGCCCCGGGTTCGCATCCGTTCCTAGCCGATCGGGGTGATTGCGTCGGCGGGGGTGTTCGGCGTTCCAATGGAATCAGGACACGGCAACCCCATGGACCCCTTCCCGCCCCGCCTGCCTGCCCGCGCCATCGTCCAGCAGCCCGTGACGCAGCGCTCCATCCGGCGAGTGCTCGCCATCGGCTATGGGCTGGTCATCCTGTGCCTGCTGGCGTCCGGCTTGCTGGCCGTGCGGAACCTGGCCTCAATCCGCGCCACCTCGGCCCAGCTTCTGGGCGAACAGGTGCGGATCCAGAATCTGCTGGAGGCCGTTCTGCGGGGCCAGCGCGCCATCAACGCTGTCTTCGCCGGTTTCGCCCGCGAGCCCGAGGACATCGACGAGGCGCAACTGCTTGCTCAACTGGAGAACTCGGACCGGGAAATCGAACGGATCGTCGAGGACGCGGAAGGCGAGCCCGAGCAGGCGCTCTGGGAGAAGCTCTATGAAGCGGCCACGCGGTTCTCTTCCGAAGCGCGCACGATCCTCGGCGAAGAGGCCGAGCGACGGCGCCCCCTGCGGCAGTTGATGAACGCGCACCAGACGGTGCTTTCCCTCGTGGATCAGCTCGTCGAAGTGGAAATGAAGCGCAGCGTGGCGCTCAAGCAGAGGATTGAAGAGCTCTCTTACGAGTTCGCCCGGCAGGCGGCCCTGCTCGTGGGTCTCGGCTTCCTGCTTGCCGTGCTCACCGCCGCCTACGCGACACGCTGGACCCTCCGGCTCACCCGGCAACTGGAAGAGCAGGCCGGCGAGCTGAGCCGTGTCTCCTGGCAACTCCTTGAAAAACAGGAGACCATCTCGCGGCGTTTCTCCCACGAACTGCACGACGAGCTCGGACAGACCCTGACGGCGCTGAAGGCGAACCTTGTTATGCTCGCCTCGGGGACTGCGTCGCGCTCCGGCCTGATTGAGGACTGCCTGCAACTGGTGGATTCGGCCGTCGGCACGGTCCGCGAAGTTTCGCAACTGCTGCGGCCGACGATTCTCGATGATTTCGGCCTCGCCGCCAGCCTGCGGTGGCTGTGCGAACGGTTCCAGCAGCGGACGCGCATCGAGGTGGACTTCCATTGCTCTCTGGAAGAGAGGCTCCCCGAAGAGCTGGAGACCCATCTGTTCCGCATCGCCCAGGAAGCGCTCACGAACGTGGCCCGCCATTCCGGCGCCACCCGCGTGTCCCTGACGCTCGAGCGCGACGGCTCTCACGTCCGCCTCCGGATCGCCGACAATGGGAAAGGATTGACTCCGGAGGCTGCGACATCGCAGGGGTTGGGCATGGTGGGCATGCGGGCCCGGGCCCGCAGCGCCGGAGGCGAGTTGAAAGTCGAGACGGCGCCCGGCAAGGGGCTTGCCGTGGAAGCGCTGGTGCCGTTCGCGGGCCGGGATGCCGAAACTGCACGCATTGCTTCATGAGCCGCAACACCATTCGGATCCTTCTCGCCGATGACCATTCGATGGTGCGCCAGGGATTCCGGCGGATTCTGGAAGCGCAGGCGGACTTCGAAATCGTCGGCGAGGCCTCAGACGGCCGCGAGGCCATCGCGTTGGCCGAGCAGCTCCGGCCCGATATTGTCGTGATGGATGTCGCCATGCCGGGCCTGAACGGCATCGAAGCCACGCGCCGGATTGTGGAATCTTCCCCTCGCACCAAGGTGCTTGCGCTTTCCATGCACCGCGACAACGTCTACGTGCGGGAGATTCTGCGGGCCGGAGCCCGCGGATATCTGCTCAAGGACGCCTTCGACGCCGACCTGGTCGCCGCCGTGCGCGCCGTTGCCCGCGGCGATGGCTACATTGCCCCGGCGGTCGCCGACAGCGTGCTGTCGGACTACCGCCAGCATGTCAGCGACCCGCTCGACCTGCTCACCGCCCGTGAGCGCGAGGTCCTGCAACTGATCGCCGAGGGCAAGACCAACAAGGAAATCGCCGCGCTCCTCAACCTCAGCGTCTACACGGTGGACGCGCACCGCGGCCGCATCATGGAAAAGCTGAACCTCCACTCGGTCGGCGAGCTGGTGCGCTTTGCCATCCGCAAGGGTCTGATCGACTGAAGCGCGCGCGGCCGGCTTCGGCTATGATGCCCAATGGTGCATTCTGAGGTCTCTCCGCCGGAGGCGCTGCCTCCGCTGGTCTCCGTCGTCATCGTTTCTCACAACTGCCGAACGGCGCTCGAGCGGTGCCTCGACGCCATCGGCCGCAGCCAGGGCGCTGAGCGCATCGAGACGCTGGTGGTTGACGCCGGCAGCCGCGACGGCTCGGCCGAGGTGGACGCCGACCGGCCGTGGGTGCAGGTGATCCGCATGCCGATGTACTTCGGCCGCACGCGCGCGCGCAACATCGGCACGCGCACGGCCCGGGGTGAGCTGGTCCTTTTTCTCGACCCCCGCGTCGAGGTGCGGCCGGAGACGATTCTGCGCCTTGCCGAAACCCTCGAACAGCGCCCGGACGCCGCCGCCGCCGTGCCCTCGCTGGAAACACCCGATGGCGCTCCCGTCGCCATTACCTTCCGGCTGCCCTCGGCCGACGAGCTCCGCCGCTCGAGCCTGAAGCTCGAACCGCTGCCGCGCGTCGAGGCCGGCGGCGAGGCCATCGAGGCTGCCGAGGACTGGGCCGTGATGGTCCGCAGGACCTTCCTCGGCGGCATGAATTACCTGAACGAGAAGCGCTTCTCCGAGTTCTGGGCGATGCTTGACGTTTACCATCAGATGCGTCTCGCCGGCAAAAAACTGCTCTGGATCCGCGAGGCGCGCGCCATGCTTCACCCCGAACTGCCCCCCGTGGCGGAGCGCCGCGAGCTGGTCGCCGACGCGGTGGCGGGCGCGGCCGGCTATATCGGCCGCTACCACGGGTTTTTCGCGGCGCTCGGCTTCCGCCTCCGCTGTCTGCTGGCCGCGCTTGGCGCCTTCGATCTGGGGCTCGCCTGGTTTATCCTTCAGGGGCGGCGGCTCGATCCAACCCAATAAGGGAGTCGACTGACCCGTCGCTCGGGTGTTACCTGGCCTAAAGTTCCTGTTTTCCGCCGCCGATGGATGAGGCAGGATATGGAACTGACGGCGCTCGTCTGGATCCTGCTGCCGCTCTTCATCGCTGCCGGCAGCGCCCTGCTCAGCTACTACATCATGCAGGCGCGGCTCGAAGTCGCCGTGGCGAAGGAGCGGGAGAGCCTCGCCGAGGCTCAGGCGGTCATCCGCAACCAGGAGAAGCTGATGGAAGAGAAGGTGCGGGCGGCCGAAGAGGTGGCCGCGCGGCAGGCCTTCGACCAGCTTCTGGCGGACTTCCGTGTCGAGGAGCGGCACTTCATGCGGGAAAACAGGTCGATGTTTGTCAACCGCAAATCGCTGGTGATGCAGGAGCGCCTCTACTTCCGCAATATTCCTCTCTCGAACTGGATTGAACACGAGATGGTGGTGGAAGAGGGCACGGACGTCAAGTCCCTGGCCGAGCAGGCGTCCGTGTTCAATGCCCGATCCCTGGCTGCCGCGGGCGCTGCCAACGGGGATGGCGCCTCGCGGGGCGTGCGCCTTCTCCGCTCGCGGGACTCGGCCAGGACCGCGTGAGCCCGGCTCGGGGCCTCTGCGTCCTCGCGGGTCGGCGCGTTTCCAGGGGGCCCGCCTGCCCGGGTCCGGCGCAGGGATGGGGCGTGCGGTGCACGAACCGCATCGCCCGTGCGGGCTCATTGCCCTGGGTCAAAAGTCGGACGCCTGAACCATTACTGTCTGCCCCGCGCGCGTCATCTTCTCAAGAGTTTTCCCCTGATAACGCAGGCGTAGCGTGCCCCCGTGCATGCTATGGATGCGCGCTTCAGAAAGACGTCCGTCCCGCCACGCCACGTCCACTTCAAACCCGCCGCGGACCCGCACGCCGCGGACCCGGCCCTGCCTCCATTCAGCCGGCAGCGCGGGCAGCAGCCGGATGACCTCGTTATGGCTCTGCACCAGCATCTCGACAATACCCGCCGCGCCGCCGAAGTTGCCGTCGATCTGGAAGGGCGGGTGCCCGCAGAAGAGGTTGTCGTAGGTGCCGCCGCCGGACATCCGGATGCCCGTTTCGGAGGCGGAAACAGGCCGCAGCAGGTTCCTCAGCAAACGCAATGCGCGGTCGCCATTGCCCAGCCGCGCCCAGAAATTCACTTTCCAGGCGAGCGACCATCCGGTGCCTCCGTCCCCGCGCGCTTCCAGAGACTTGCGCGCCGCGGCCGCCAGTTCGGGCGTCTCCTCGGGCGTGATCTCCGAGCCCGGATGCAGTCCCCAGAGGTGGGACACGTGGCGGTGTTGCGGCTCCGCCTCACGGTATTCCTCCAGCCACTCCATCAGCCGGCCGTCGCTGCCGACACGGCTGGGGGCCAGCCGCGCGCGCTTCTGTTCCAGCTCGCGGCGGAACTCCTCGTCGCGGCCGAGCAGCCGGGAGGCGTCGATCACCGCGCCGAACAGGTAGCGCAGCAGTTGCATGTCAAACGTAGGCCCCATGCATACAGAGGCGCGGCGCCCGTCCGGCATCAGGAAGGAATTTTCCGGCGAGTTGGCCGGCGCCGTCACCAGCCATCCGTGCTTTGGTTCCTCGATCAGGATGTCTGCGTAAAAGCGCGCCGCTTCGCGCAGCACCGGATAGTACCGCTCGAGGAAGGCGCGGTCGCGCGTGTATAGAAAATGCTCCCAGAGGTGCTGGCACAGCCACCCCGACCCGCTCGTCGTCGCGCCCCAGCTCGCCTGTTCGCCCGGAGCGGTGAAGCCCCACGCATTGGTGATGACGTGCGCCACCCAGCCGCGCGCGTTGTAATACACGCGCGCCGTCCTGGTTCCCGGCTTCACCAGGCTCTCGGTGAGTGCGAACAGCGGCTCATGCAGTTCGCCCAGTCCGGTGGGCTCGGCCGGCCAGTAGTTCATCTGGACGTTGATGTTGAGGTGCCAGTCGCCGTTCCACGGCGTCTGGAGCTCTTCGGCCCAGATGCCCTGAAGGTTGGCCGGCAGTCCGCCGGGCCGCGAGCTGGAAATCAACAGGTAGCGTCCGTACTGGCAATAGAGCGCCGCCAGGGCAGGATCGCCGCCCTCCTCCCGGGCGGCGCGGAGCCGCTCCGGCAGGGGCAAGTGCTCGCGCCCGGGGCCAAGCTCGATGGCAAACCGCCCGAACCAGCGCTGGTAGTCCTCCGTGTGCTCCCGCAACAGCTCGCGCCACGGACGGCGGGCCAAGCGCTGGTGCTCGCGGCATGTGGCGGCGGGGTCGAAGGGCGACCGCTGCGCAAAGCGCGCGTAATCGGTAGCCGCCGTCAGGCGGAGCACCGCCTCGCTGGCATTTTCCACACGAATTCCGTCTTTTTCCGCGGAAATTCGTCCGTCTTTTGCGTCGATTTCCAGCCGTGCGGCGAACCGGACGCCATCGCCGCCCCTCCCATCGGCCAGCGCGCCGGACAGCGTCAGCGCACCGTTCCCGTCCGCGTGGACCCGCGCCCGCTCGGCACGGCCGAGCGACGCGCGAAAGCTGAGCCCGCCCGGCCGCGAACAGGCCAGCCGCACCAGGATCGCCTGCGCCGGCGCGCTCACAAACAGCTCGCGCTCGAAGCGTACGTCACCTGTTTCATAGGCGACTCGCGCCACGGCGGTCTCCAGGTCGAGTTCCCGTTGGTAGGCCGAGACCTCTGAGGCGTGGTCGAATTCCAGACGCAGGTCGCCCAACGTCTGGTAACAGCCGTAGGGCAGGTCCTTGCCGCGGGCGTGCCCGCTGCCTTTTCCTTTGCAGACGAAGTGCTGGTTCACCAGCGCTTCCGCCTCCACGTTGCGCCCTTCCAGCAACAGCCGGCGGATCTCGGCGAGCGCTTCAGCCGCGCCCTCCCGGTCGGCGTCTTCCACCGAGCCGGACCACATCGAGCTCTCGTTGAGCACGATGCGCTCGACGGGCGCGCCACCGAACACCATCGCGCCCAGCCGCCCATTGCCAAGCGGAATCGATTCGGTGAAGTGCCGGGCAGGCTGGCGAAACCACAGGCGCAGCCCCGACGGGGGGAACCGGCCCGGCTCGGCCGCGCCCGCTGTGGACAGCGAGGCCAAAAACTCGCGCCGGTTGATGCTCATGCCTTAACGATACAGCCCCCGCAGGTCGTTCCAGCGGACGCGGAGCAGGTCGACAAAGGCGCCCAGGCCCTTGAGGAGGCTCACCTTCGTGCCCTCCACGTTGGCCCAGCGCACCGGCACTTCCAGGATGCGGTACCCGTGCTTGCGGGCGATGTACAGAATCTCGACGTCGAAGCCGAACCCGTCGGCCTGCTGCCGCGCGGCAACGCACTGCGCCACTTCGCGGCGGAACAGTTTGAAGCCGCACTGCGTGTCACGGTAGGGAAGCCCGGTGATGCACCGCATGCAAAGATTGAAAATGCGCCCGCTCAGCTCGCGCAGGGCCGACTGATGCTTCAGCACCAGCCGCCGGTCGAGCGCGCGCGAGCCGATGGCGCCGTCGGCCGACTCGCGCTCCACCGCCTCCTCAAGCCGCGCAAGATCTTCGATCGGGGCCGAGAGGTCCGCATCGGTGAACAGCACCCATTCGCCCCCCGCCTTCTGCATGCCGTGGCGCACCGCGTAGCCCTTGCCGCGGTTGCCCGGGTTCTGAAGCAGCACGATCCGCGGGTCGCCGGCGGCGGCGCGGCGGACGACCTCCGCGGTCCCGTCGCGCGAGCCGTCGTCGACGACGAGGATCTCAACAAAATCCATCATTCTTGTTTCGATCCACTCCCGGATGCGCGCCAGCGTGGCCGGCAGGCGCTGCTCCTCGTTATAGGCGGGAATGACGATGCTGAGCGACCGCAAGTGTCCCATTATAATGAAGGTTTCCCCCAAGGAGTCCTGCATTGTCCCTCGAACAGGAGCTTTTCGAACAGCGTTTTGCGCGCATCCGCGAGATCGAAGCGCTGGGCTGGCGTCCTTACGGGCAGCGGTTCGAGTTCACCCACACGGTCCCCCAGATCCGCGCCGGCTGGGTCTCGGCCGACGCCGAAACGCTGGAACGCGAGCGCGTCCCTGTGCGCGTGGCCGGCCGCGTGATGACCGTCCGGCGCATGGGCAAGGCAGGTTTCATGCACATCCAGCAGCTCGGCGAGCGGCTCCAGATCTACGTCCGCAGGGACGCCGTGCCGGCCAACGACTTCCGCCTGTATGAACTGCTTGACCTCGGCGACATCATCGGCGTCGACGGATATCTGTTCCGCACCCGGACCGGCGAGCTGAGCGTCCACGCCGAAAAGCTCACTTTCCTGACGAAAAATCTGCTCGGGCTTCCGGAGAAATACCACGGGCTGGAAGATGTCGAGCTGCGCTACCGCCAGCGCTACCTTGATCTGATCGCGAATCCCGAAGTGCTGAAGGTGTTCGAGACGCGGGCCCGGGTGATCTCCTCGCTGCGCCGCCAGCTCAACCAGCGCGGTTTCATCGAGGTGGAGACGCCGATGATGCAGCCGCTCTACGGCGGCGCCGCCGCACGCCCCTTCGTCACCCATCACAACGCGCTCGACATCGACCTGTATCTGCGCATCGCTCCCGAGCTCTACCTGAAGCGGCTGGTGACCGGCGGCATGGAGCGCGTCTACGAGATCAACCGCAACTTCCGCAACGAGGGGATCTCGACGCGGCACAACCCGGAATTCACCATGCTCGAGTTCTATCAGGCCTACGCCGACTACACCGACCTGATGGACCTGAGCTGCGAGCTGCTGCGGCAGACGGCCATCGACGCTACCGGCTCAGAGAAGGTTTTTTATCAGGGCGTCGAACTGGACTTCGGCAACATCCGCCGCTACCGGATGCGCGAGGCGGTCATCGAATTCTGGAAACACGGTCCGCGGCCCACTCCCGGGCAGGTGCGCGATCCCGAGTGGCTCCTGAGGCACTCCGACAAACCCACGCCCGGCGAGGCGCTCGTCGATCTGTTCGAGCGCCACTGCGAAGAGGCGCTCCAGCAGCCGACGATCATCTACGAATATCCCGTGGAGGTCTCGCCCCTGGCCAAACAGAACCCGGAAGACCCGTCAATGACGGACCGCTTCGAGATTTACGCCGCAGGCATGGAAATCGGCAACGCCTTCACCGAGCTCAACGATCCCGACGAGCAGCGCCGGCGCTTCGAGATGCAGCTCGCCATGCGCGAGCGCGGCGACGAGGAAGCGCACCAGATGGACGAAGACTACCTGCGCGCGCTCTGCTACGGCATGCCGCCGACGGCCGGTGAAGGCATCGGCATCGACCGGCTCGTGATGATCCTCACCGGGCAGAAGTCCATCCGCGATGTGATCCTGTTCCCGCTGCTGCGGCCGGAGGGCGAGATCGGCATCGCGGAGTGGCTGCGCCAGGCATCGGCGAAGAAGTGACCCGCGGATTCGAGCTCTTTGTCGCCTCCCGCTACCTGCGGGCAAAACGCCGCGAGGCGGTGATCCCGCTGGTCACTGCCGTTTCCGTGGCGGGAGTGGCCGCCGGCGTGATGGCGCTGGTGATCGCGCTGGCCATCAACAACGGGTTCCGCCGCGCGTTGCAGGAGAGCCTGCTCGGGGCGACGCCGCACGTCGTTCTGCTCGAAAAAACTCCCTCGACAGGCATCGAAAAGTGGCGGGAAATTACCGCGAAAATGCAGCGGATTCCCGGCGTCACGGAGGCTTCGCCCGCGCTGTATGCGAAGGTGCTCGCCTCCGGCCCGATGCAGTCGGCCGAAGCAACCCTGAAGGGAATGCCGCTCGACGAACGCGATTTTTCAGCCCACATCCGCCAGGGCAGCCTCCGCGAAATGGACGATCTGCGCGGGCTGCCAGGCATCGTGCTCGGCTCGCACCTGGCGGCGCGCATCGGCATGCGCGTGGGCGACGTGGTGCGCATCCTGAGCCCGCAGGGCGAGATGACGCCCTTCGGCATGCGGCCGGTGGAGTTCCGCTTCCGCGTGGCGGCGATCTTCGAGTCCGGCTTCTATGATCTCGACAATCAGCTCGCCGTCACCACCATTGCCCAGGCACAGCGCGTGCTGGCGTTGCCGGACGTCGTCAACGCGATCGAGCTGAAGCTGGACGATCCGGAGCGCGCGCCGGAGGTGGCGCGCGCCGCCGAGGCCGCTGCCGGCCCCGAGCTCGGCGCCACGCACTGGATGGAGCAGAACCGGCAGCTTCTGAATGCGCTCCGGATGGAGAAAACCGTTTCCGTGATCACGATTTCCCTGATCCAACTCGTGGCTGCGCTGAACATTCTCACCGCGCTGTTCATGCGTGTGATGGAAAAAAAGCGCGACATCGCGGTGCTGATCTCGCTGGGCGCGCGGCGGATGCAGGTGGCAAGGATCTTCGTCTGGCAGGGGCTGATGATCGCCGCTGCCGGCGCCGCTGCCGGGTTTGTCATCGGACATGCGCTGAGCCATCTGGCGGGACGCTATCGATGGATCCGGATCGACGAGGAGATTTACTCGCTGTCCTATGTGCCGTTCGAGCCGCGCTGGACGGACTCATTGTGGATTGCGGCGCTGGCTCTGGGCGTGGCGTTGCTGGCGACGCTTTACCCGGCGCGGGCCGCCTCGGCGGTGGCGCCCGCCGAGACGTTGCGCTACGAATAGGGGCTGGAAAGGCACGGCAGAGGCCGGGCCGGGGAGCTGGGATACGGAATGAATCAGGGAGCATTGCTGATCCACGTCACCGGGCAGGACCGGCCTGGCGTGACCCACGCGCTTGCGGCGGTGCTGGCGCGGCACGGGGCGCGCGTGCTGGACATCGGCCAGGCGGTGATTCATGACGCGCTGGCCCTGGGCTTCCTCATCGAGCTGACCGGTGCGTTGCGGGCGTCGCCGCTGATGACGGACCTGTTGCTGGAAGCGCACCGGCTCGGCGTGCAGGTGCGCTTCACTGAGGTGGCGTCCTCCCATTACGGCGAATGGGTCCGCCAGCAGGGCAAGCGGCGCTATCTGGTCACTGCCCTGGGGCAGGCTCTGGAAGCGTCGCACCTGGCGCAGATCGCCGGCGTGCTGCTGCGCGCGGGACTCAACATCGACCGCATTGACCGGCTTTCGGCCCGCGTCCCCCTCGAGCCGCAGCCGCCCCAGCGCATGTGCGTCGAGTTCACCGCCAGCGGTGCAAGCCCCGGCGCGGAGCCCAATGAACTTGCGCTCCGCACCGAACTGGCCCGGCTCGCCGGCGAGAGCGGCATTGACATCGCCTTCCAGCATGATTCGGTCTGGCGGCGCCACCGGCGGCTGGTGGCCTTTGACATGGACTCGACCCTCATCCAGGGCGAGGTCATCGACGAACTGGCGGCCGAGGCCGGCGTGGGCGAGGCGGTGCGCCGCATCACCGAGGCGGCGATGCGCGGGGAACTCGACTTTCAGCAGGCGTTCCGCCAGCGGGTGGCGCTGCTGCGCGGGCTCCGTGAAGATGCACTCCAGCGTGTCATCGAAAGAATCCCGCTCACCGAGGGCGCCGAACGGCTGACACGCACGCTCCGGCGGCTCGGCTACCGCATGGCCATCCTCTCCGGCGGCTTCACGTTTTTCGGGCGCGTCCTCCAGCAGCGGCTGGGCATCGACTATGTGCACGCCAACACGCTCGTTGTCCGCGATGGCGTGGTCACCGGGGAAGTCGCGCCGCCCATCGTCGATGGCGCCGCCAAGGCCGACATGCTGCGTCAGATCGCCGCGCGCGAGGGCTTGCATCTGGAACAGTGCATCGCCGTGGGCGACGGCGCCAATGACCTGCCCATGCTCCGGCTCGCCGGCCTCGGCATCGCGTTTCGCGCCAAACCGGTGGTGCGCGCCGGCGCACGGCAGGCGCTTTCGCACACGGGGCTCGACGGCATCCTCTATCTGCTCGGGCTCCGCGACCGCGAGACGGATTTTGACACCTGACGGGCCTCAGCCGAGCGGGTAGCCCCGCGGCACCATGAAGGTGCGCTTCCAGCGGGTCTTGGTGAAGAAGTTCAGCCCGAGGTCGATCAGGTGGTCGATGGAGATGATGTTCGGGTCGGCCAGCCGCTCGGTGCTCGTGTCGTAGGACCAGAAGATGATGGCCGGCTTGCCGATGATGTTTTCCCGCGGCACGAATCCCCAGTAGCGGGAGTCCAGCGAGTTGTCGCGGTTGTCGCCCATGGCGAAGTAATGGCCGGGCGGCACGACAACCTCGCCATTGATCACGTGATGCGCCAGCATGTCGTAGGCGGCTTCGGCCAGCCGCGTGTTCGGCTCGGACGGGAAATTGTCCCGGTAGGAGTCGATGTACTGCGTCTTGTGCACGACATACGGCTCGGTGACCGCCTTGCCGTTCAGATAGAGCTGCTTGTTGATGATGCGGATGCGGTCTCCGGGGACGCCCACGATGCGCTTGATGTAGTTCTCGCGCGGGTTCACCGGAAACTTGAACACCACGATGTCGCCGCGCTTCACCTCCACATAGGGCAGCAGAAAACGGCTCACCGGGCCCGCCGGCGCGTAGGCGAGCTTGTCCACGAACATGTGGTCGCCGATGAGCACCGTGTTTTCCATTGACCCCGTCGGCACGACGAATGCCTGGAGCAGCGTTGTCGTGCCAAAGAGAAGCAGGATGATCGTGACCGCCCACTCGGAGACAAATGAGCGGACCTTTTCGGCCAGGTCCGGCTTGAAAATCTCCTGGGTTTCAGCTTCTTTCTGGGCGGATTTCTTGACGGTATTTTTCATGGCGTCACAGGCGGAAATCGTGGCCGCGGATCAGCAGAAATGTGCGGCGCCAGCGCGTCTTGGCAAAAAAATTCTGCGCCAGGTCTTTCATGTGTTCCAGGTTCAGCCCCGGCGCTGTCAGCCGGTGCGTTGGCGCGTCGTAGGACCAGTATACGAGCAGCGGCTTGCCGATGATGTTCTCGCGCGGGACGAAGCCCCAGTAGCGCGAGTCGAGGCTGGAGTCCCGGTTGTCGCCGAGGACGAAATACTGCCCCGGCGGCACCACCACTTCCCCGTTCCGCGTGTGGCGTTCCAGCATCTCCCAGGCGCGCGCGTCGACGCGCGTGTTGGGCGCGGAAGGAAAGTTGTCGCGGTAGGAGTCGTAATAGGGCGTCTTGTGAAACTTGTACGGCTCCTCGAGCGGACGCCCGTTCAGGTACACCTGCTTGTCGACAATGCGGATGCGGTCGCCCGGAACGCCGATCACCCGTTTCACGAAGGTCTGCCGCACGTCCACCGGATACCGGAACACGACAATGTCGCCGCGCCGCACCGGCGTATAGGGCAGCAGGTGCCGGCTGACGGGGCCCGCCGGCGCGTAGGCGAGCTTGTCCACCAGAAGGTGGTCGCCGATCAGCAGGTTGTCCTCCATCGAACCCGTCGGAATGACGAAGGCCTGCACCAGCGTGGTCGTGCCGAACAGCAGGAGGATGATTGTAATTGTCCACTCGGAGATCACGTTGCGCCCGGAAGGCATTTCGGCAGGCACCGCCTCAGGCTCGGACTGCGGTGCAGCCTCGGGCAAAAGGGGAGAAGTCTCCGGCGACACTACCCGTCATTTTACCGGATCAGGCGTTTCCGCCCCGGAACCGCCTTCCGGAGGCATCAGCCGCAGGTCCAGCGACTCAGACACCGTGTTTGCAGGGGAAAGGATCGCTTCCATCCGGAAGCTCACCGCGGGGCTCATGTACTGATAAATGAGCGCGCCGCGCGCCAGGTCCTCCTTGCGCAGGTGAATCATCTTCGTGTTCGGGCCGTCGCGGATCACCAGGGAAGCGCTCTGGCAGGCGGCCAGAGCCGGCGCCTGCGGGTTCCACCGCAGATGGATCGCCGTGCCGAACTGCACAGCGGTCAGGCCCAGCGCGAAAGGGTCTGCCGTCTCGGCCGGCCTTGGCTGCGGGCGCAGCAGTCCCTCTACCTGAACGCCGATCACCACCCCGACCAGCAGAAACGCCAGCATTGCCGGAATGAGCAGCCAGCCGCCGGCGCTTTTCGGCGGCGGCGCAGCCGCCGGCGGATGCGTCCAGGTCTCCACTTCCGTCGGCGCGGCCGCCTCGCCCGCCGGTTGCGCCGTCGGCGCCGCTGTCCCGTCTGCGGCGCCACGCCGCGGCGGCGAACCGCCGCCGAGTTCGCGGCGGCGGAAGGGAATTGTCGATGCCGGCGGCCCGGGCTGAAAGGCCCCGCCGCGCCGGAAGTAGAATGCGGCCTCGGCAGGGCGCGTGGCATAGGGGCGAATCACCAGGCATACGGCCCACGGCTGCGGCATCCAGCGGTCCAGCAGCTCGACGTCGGCCGCAGTCAGCTCCAGCTCGCCACGCGTGTGGCTGCGATACAACCCGATGGCGTGCAGCGGACGGCCGGGCCCCGGCGCCCAGGAAGCAGCCAGCTCCGCAAACGCCTCGCGGTCTTTTGGCGAAAGCTCGAAGTTCGGTCCGTAGAGGTGCTCGCAGGGAAAGGCGACATAGTCTTCAATCGAGACGCGCAGCGGCTGTGCGTCCGTGTCCACCGTGCCCAGCAGCAGCCCTCCCACCTCCATCCCGCGGCGCGGCAGCGCGCTCAGGCCCCGAAGCACGTCGGCAGCAATGCGGTCCACGACGCCAAAGTCCAGCAGGAGCCGGACGCCCGATTCGGCGGCCTCATGAACATAGGCCCGATGTTTCGTCTGCTGTGAAGCGCTGCTTTGCCGCATGCTCCGGGCCGCTCCTCCCGCCCGCCCCCTCCAGCGGGCATGGCTTCATTATCGCCCTTCGGGCGGGCCGTACAATGGTCGCGTGGCCGGAACCCTGTATGTGGTGGCAACGCCCATCGGCAACCTGGCGGACATCACACACCGTGCCGTGGACGTGCTCCGCAGCGTGGCCTGGATCGCCTGCGAGGACACGCGTCAAACGAGGAAACTGCTCGAGCGGTATGGCATCGAAGCTCGCCTGCTGAGCTACCACGAACACAACGAAGAGCAGCGCAGCGGCGAACTGCTGGAGCGGCTGGAAGCGGGCGACGACATCGCGCTCGTCTCCGATGCGGGCACGCCGCTCGTCTCCGATCCCGGTTACCGGCTGGTGCGCCGCGCCGTCGAACGCGGCATCCGCGTGGTTCCGGTGCCTGGGCCGGCCGCTTTCCTGGCCGCCCTTTCGGCCTCAGGGCTGGAGACGGACAGCTTCTATTTCGGCGGATTTCTGCCCCGCAAGCGCAGCGAACGCGTCCGGCTTCTGGAGACTCTGGCGCCGCTGCCCTGCACGCTCATCTTCTACGAGGCACCGCACCGCATCCTGCAAACACTGGCCGATCTGGAAGCGGCCATGCCTTCGCGCCCGGTCGTGATCGCAAGGGAACTCACCAAGCTCCATGAGGAGTTCCTGCGCGGCACGGCCCGCGAACTCCGCGAACAGCTCGAACGGAGGGGATCCATCAAGGGGGAGATGACGCTGCTGGCAGGCCGGCCGCGCGAAGGGGAAAGCCCGGCCGCGCCCCCCGGCCTGGGCCGCGAGGGGGAAAGCTCAAGCGGCCCTCAACGTCCCCTTGACGCGCACCAGATCCGCGGCGAGATCGCCCGGCTTCAGCAGCAGGAAGGTCTGCCGCGCATGGAAGCCATCAAGCGCCTGGCACGCAGTTTGGGCCTCGGTAAAAGAGAAATTTACCGCCTGATCCAGGGCTAGGACTGGCCAGCCGGCTTCATCCACAGCCGCCGCGCTGCCTCGGCCGCCGAGCGGATCTCTTCCTGATGCCGCGCGATGCCCGTCTCCAGAAATCTCAGCCCGGCAAGCAGCCATTCCGCAAACGCCGGCTCGCTCAGCGAATAGTAGACATGCCGGCCCTGCCGGCGCTCCCGCACAAGATGATGCGCGCGCAGAATGGCCAGGTTTTGCGACACAGAAGAATGGCTGATGCCGAGGATCTGCTGGAGGCTGTTGACATCCAGCTCGCCGTGATGGAGCTCCACAAGGATCCGCAGGCGGTGCCGGTGGGCGATGGCGCCAAGCAGCTCTGCCAGTTCTTTCGCGATCAGTGAGCGTTCCGGAATGGCCGCCTCCCGTCAGGTCGAAAAACCGCTCCCGCGTTCAGTATTGCAGAAACCGGAAAAACCTGTCAAACATCTAGATGTTCTGAAATCATGGTACGTTGGATACGGCGTTTCCTCTTGTCCCACCCCTGGCGGTTTGCGACGCCTCAGGCCTTGCGGCGGTTTGCAGGGTTAAGAGGCTGAGGGCATGGAAACCCCAGGTCCCGTGGTTGCAAGCGCGTGAATCGGCCGGGAGAGCCGCTGCGGGCGCTTCCATAAGAACGGAAATCCCCAAGATGCCCGGAAACAGGTTTCAGGAATCGATCTACCATCATGTTCACCCGATCCGCCGATTACAGGCCTGGATCCGGCTGGAATCAGAAGACGCCTGGGTAGTGGTGATTTACACCGCCGCCATTGGCCTGATTTCGCTGGTGGTGCCGGTGGCCGTGCAGGCAGTGGTCAATACCGTTGCTTTCGGCACCCTGCTCCAGCCGTTGGCGGTGCTCACCATCCTGGTATTGTTGGGCCTGCTGGCGGTGGCGTGGCTTAACGCCTATCGCCAGTATGTGGTCGAAATGATCCAGCGCAGAATCTTTGCGCGCCTGGCCGGAGATGTGGCGGACAAGCTGGTGCGGGTGGAGCCGCGCTTCTTCGACCGCTACCACGGGCCGGAGCTGGTGAATCGGTTCCTGGAAGTCGTCACCGTGCAGAAGTCGGGCGCGGCGCTGCTGCTGGACGGCCTGACGGTGGTGGTGCAGACGCTCATCGGTATGATTCTGCTGGCCGTCTACCATCCTTTTCTTCTGGCCTTCGATGTGCTGCTTTTGCTCAGCCTTCTCACAGTCCTGTTTCCGATGGGCGCCGGTGCGATCCCCACTGCCGTGAAAGAGTCGAAGGCGAAGTACGCGCTGCTGGCGTGGCTCGAGGAGCTGGCCCGCCACCAGATTGCGGTGAAATCGCGGGCCGGACTGGTGCTGGCGCTTGAGCGCACGAATGAGCTGGCCAAGGACTATCTGCACCACCGCGGCGCTCACTTCCGGATTCTGCTGCGCCAGATTGTCGGCACGTACGCCTTGCAGGCCTTCGCAAGCGCCACCCTGCTCGGCGTGGGTGGCTGGCTGGTCATCGACCGCCAGATGACGCTGGGCCAACTGGTGGCGGCGGAGCTCGTGGTTGCGCTCGTCACCAGCGGCATTACGAAATTTGGCAAGCATCTCGAGCAGTTCTACGATCTCATGGCCTCGCTCGACAAGCTCGGCTACCTCACCGATCTGCCTGCGGAGCGCGAAGGAGGCGAACCCCTCCCGCGCCGCAGCGGAGCCGCTGAGGTCCGGCTGGTCAACGCCACCATCCACGCGGGCGACTCGAGAGTTCTCGTCGAACGCGTGTCGCTGACGGCTGAATCCGGCGCCCGCATCGGACTGCTGGGCGCCACCGGCAGTGGCAAGAGCACGCTGCTCGACGTGCTCTACGGCTTGCGGACTCCCGCCGAAGGGCACGTCGAAATTGATGGCGCCGACTACCGCGAGCTGCGCCTCGACGACGTTCGCGATCAGATCGCGCTCGTGCGGGAGCCGCAGATCTTTGAGGGATCCGTGCTCGAAAACCTGCGTCTGGGGAAAGAAGAGCTGACCGCGGAGCGGGCCCGACAGGCGCTCGAGGAGGTGGGCCTGCTGAATCACGTGCTCGAGATGCCAGAGGGAATTCATTCCCGGCTGGCCACCGGCGGCGCGCCGCTTTCCGCCGGACAGGCCATCCAGCTGGAGCTCGCCCGGGCGCTCGCGCATGAGCCGCGCGTGCTCGTGCTGGATGAATGCCTGGACTGGCTGGAAGACCTGCCCGAACGTGAACGTCTGCTGAACCTGGTCTTCGGGCCGCGCGGCCGTTGGACGGTGATCGTGGCCAGCCATAACGCGGAGATCCTGGCCCGGTGTGACCGGGTCTATGAGATCCGCAACAGGAAAGTCGTGGAGGTGAGGCGATGAGTACTCATGTCCTTCCCGTCATGGCGGAACTCGACAGCGGAAAGCGGGTGCGCACGGTCGCCCGCTCGCTGACGATCTTTTTCGTGCTGTCCGTGATTGCGCTGATCTTTACACCGTGGCAACAGAGTGTGTCCGGGCTGGGTCATGTCTCGGCGCTGGCGCCGCCGGAGCGTGTTCAGGCCATCAGCGCGCCGGTGGAAGGCCGCGTGGCGCGCTGGCACGTCACCGAGGGCGTGCATGTGAAGGAGGGCCAGTTGATCGTCGAGCTGACCGACAACGACCCCCTGATCCTCGACCGGCTGCGCAACGAGCGTTTGGCCATCAACGAGCGCCTCATGATGGCCGAGCGCCGCGCCGCCGCCCATGAGGAACGAATCGGTCGTCTGCTGGAGTCGCGCGCCAATGCCGTCAGCGCAGCCCGCAACCGCGTGCAGATGGCCGTCGAAAGAATCGTGCAGAACGAACAGGCGCTGCGCGCCGCCGAGGAGCGGCTCACGGCGGCCCGCCTCAACATCGCGCGCCAGAAGAATCTCATCGAGCGCGGCCTGACCAGCCAGCGCACGGTCGAGCTGGCGCAGCAGGAGTTTGCCACCGCCGAGGCGGAAGTCCGGCGGGCCACTGCTGCGCTCAATGCCGCGCGCACCGAGCGCCAGGCGCTTGAAGACGACCTGCGCAAGACGATGGCAGACGCTGACGCGGCCATCGAGGCCGAGCGCGCGTCGCTCAACATGGCCCGCGCCGAAATCGCCAACGTCCGCGCCGAACTTCAGCGCGTCGATTCCCGGCTGGCCCGGCAGCAGACCCTGAAAGTCTACGCGCCGCGCTCCGGCACCATGCTGCGGCTGCTGGCACAGCCCAACAGTGAGCTGCTGAAGGGGGGCGAACCGGTGGCCCTGTTCGTTCCGGACGCGCGCGAGCCCACCGTCGAGCTCTGGCTGGATGGCATGGACATGCCACTCGTGCAGGTCGGCGACAAGGTGAGGCTGCAATTCAACGGCTGGCCCGCCATCCAGTTCGTCGGCTGGCCCTCGGTGGCCGTCGGCACTTTCGGGGGCGTGGTGCGACTCGTGGATCCGGCCGAGACCAACGGCGGCAAGTTCCGAATCCTGGTCACGCCGGATCCGGAAGATGACCCCTGGCCCTCGCCTCGCTACCTCCGGCAGGGCGTCCAGGCCAAGGGCTGGGTCCTGTTACGGCAGGTGACGCTCGGATGGGAACTGTGGCGCCGCTTCAACGGATTCCCGCCGGTGATTGCCGACGACGAACCCGGCGCAGCGGGAGTCCGCGACGGCAAGGGGAAAAAGAAATGAAACGCTGGATCGCCCTCGCGGCGGCCGCGCTGCCGCTGGCGGCTCAGCCGCCGCTCACCCTCGAAGAGGTCCTGCGCTCAGTGGAGCAGCATTACCCGCCCCTGCTGGCGGCCATCCAGGACCGCACCCTCGCCGCTGCCGACGTGCTGGCCGCTTCCAGCCGCTTCGACCTCTCCATGAAGAGCTCGTATGAGGGCTCTCACGGAGGCTATTACCAGACGGATGTCTACCGGGCCGGCATCGAACAGGCAACGCAGTTTCAGGGAATGTCCTGGTTTGCCGGCTATCAGCTCGGCGCAGGAACGTTCGCCAGTTATGACGGAAAGTTGCAGACGGATACGGGCGGAGAATACAAGGCCGGCCTGCGGCTGCCCGTGCTGCGCGACCGCTCGATCGATGTCCGGCGCGCCGATCTCCAGAAGGCACTGATCGGCCGCCGCATCGCCGACCTCGGCGTCGACCAGCAGCGTCTGGTCATCCTCCAGCTCGCCACCCGCCGATATTACGAGTGGGTGGCCGCCGGCCAGCGCTACCGCGTGGCGCAGGCCGTGCTGAAAGTCGCTGAGCAACGGGACGCGCAGTTGCGCGAGGCCGCGCGGCTCGGACAGATCCCGCAGATTGACGTCACCGACAACCAGCGCGCCATCCTCACGCGCCGCGCCCAGGTGATCGAAGCCCTCCGCGGACTTCAGCAGGCCGCCATCGAACTTTCCCTCTTCTATCGCGACAGCGCAGGCAATCCGCTGCTGCCTTCGGAAGACCGTCTGCCGCCCTCCTTTCCGTCGATCCGCGAAATCGACGAACAGCGCCTGGAAGAGGACATCGAACTGGCGCTGAAGCGGCGGCCCGAGATTCGCCGCTTCCAGGCGCAGCGGAGCCAGGTGGAGGTGGACCGCAGGCTGGCCCAGAACCAGCTTCTGCCGAACGTGGACATGGTGCTCAGCTTCACCAGCCAGCTCGGCGAACGCCGCGTGCGGCGCGGGCCGAACGACGTCACCGCCGCGCTCATCTTTGACCTGCCCGCGCAACGGCGGGCCGCCAAGAGCCGTGACCTGGCGGCCCTGGCGCGCATCGAACAGTTCGACCAGCGCGAACGCTTCGCCCGCGACCAGATCGCGGCCGAGGTCCGCGATGCCTATTCGGCGCTGAAAGCGGCCTGGGAGCGGGCGCGCGTGCTGCGCGAGGAAGTCGAGGTGGCGCGCCAGCTCGAAATCGCCGAGCGCGTGCGCTTCGAACTCGGCGAGGGCAATCTGTTCCTGGTGAATCTCCGCGAGCAGGCGACCTACGAAACGGAGCTTCGCGAAGTGGCGGCGTTGACGGAGTATTTCCGTGCGCTGGCCCTGTACGAATATGCGATTGCTGAGGCGATGAGCCGCCCGCGCACCCCGTAGGCCTTCAGCGCCGTGACTGAAGCCCGCCTGTCAGGGCCAGCGAAAGGAGCGGACACGGATCCGGTGCGGGGCGTGCACGGCGACCCTGGACGCTCGATGCGCCGGCCGCTCGTTTTCGCGGCCAACGGCCGCTTGCCTTGCGGCTCAGAAGTGCGTGGATGTCAACGGATGTCGGCCTGCCACCACTGAAGCGCGGCGCAGGTTTTGTCGCCGCTCAGGATCACCTGAACCCAGCGCCTTCCCTCCCATTGGCGCCAGCTCAGGCAGAGGATCGGATCCCCGAGCCGCGCCTCGCCGAGGTAGTCCGCCTGTAGGGCTGTGCCAGGAGCGCCGCCCGCCTCCTGCTCGCCCCACTCGATGTAGGTCACGTTGTTGACGTGGTCGTTCACGTCCAGATGCGCCGGTTGGACGCGCCACTGCGCGGCCAGGGAGGGCGCGCCACCAGGCGCGGGCGCATCCGTGAATTCGACTCCGGTGTCGCGCGCCGGAAAGGGCAGTTCTAGCAGGAACTGCGGAAGGCGCACCGGGCGGCGCCGCTCGAGTTCGACCATCAGCCACACGGTCGCCGCCTCGGCGACAGGCGATCCTCCTGAGAGGATCTCAAATTCGCGCCAGGCGCGAGCGCCGGCGCTGCGGCGCGAGGGCCACGTGCGGATTTCCACCTCCTCGTCCTTTTCAGGCCAGCGCCGGGCGCGCAGTCCGAGCCGGGCGAGCATCCAGGCCCTTCCCTCGCGGCGCAGGTCGCCGATGCCGACGCCCAACAGGGCGGCGTGCTCGCCGGCGGCCGCCTCGAGCAGCCGGCACAGGCCGGCCGCGCCGGGCCTCTCCAGGCGGGCGCGGATCGAATGGATGAGTTCCATCGGGCTCAGGCCAGCCGGGTCCGCACGAGTTCGCTCAGCCGTTTGCCGTCGATTCGTTTGCCGGCGAGCTTCGCTCGGGCGGCGCTCATCACCTGGCCCATCTGCTTCGCGCTGGTGATGCCGGTCTCGGCCAGCGCCGCTTCGACGGCTGCCTGCATCTCGTCTTCGGTGGCGGCGGCGGGCATGTAGGACTCAATCAGGCGGATCTCGGCTTCCTCTTTCTCGGCCAGCTCGGCCCGGCCGCCCTGGCGGTACATCTCGGCGGCGTCGCGGCGCTGCTTGATGAGGGAGTTCAGGATCTTCAACTCGGCGGCCTCGTCGAGCTCCTTCATCGAGTCCACCTTCTCCTTCATGAGCGCCGTCTTGATCATCCGCAGCGCCGACAGACGGGCCTCGTCGCGGGCCTTCATGGCGGCGGCCATGTCCTTCTGCACCTGATCGAGCAGTGCCATGTTTGGTATCCTGTAGTCCTATTCCCCTCTGATTCTCCCATAGCCATGCATGTCAAGAAGCAGCGACTCCTGACGCCAGGGCCGACGCCTCTTCTGCCTCGCGCCCTGCACGCCATGATGGCGTCCGACATTCATCACCGGACGCAGGACTTCATCCAGTTGTATCCGCGCGTGCTCAGCGACCTGAAAGAGGTCTATGGCACGCAGAACGATGTTCTCATCACCGTCAGTTCCGGCACCGGCGCGATGGAAGCCGCGGTGTCCAACTTTTTCAGCGACGGCGACAAGGTGATTGTTCTTTCGGCCGGCAAGTTCGGCGAGCGCTGGGTGGAGCTGGCCCGGGCCTTCCGGCTGAACGCCGTCGTCCTCACCGCGGAATACGGGCAGGCGGTTGCGCCCGAGCGCGTCGCCCAGGCCCTCCAGGAAAACCCGGACGCGAAAGGCGTCTTTTTGCAGGCTTCGGAAACCTCCACGGGCGTGGCGCACGACGTGCGCGCCATCGGCGAACTGGTGAAGGCGACGCCGGCCCTGTGCATCGTGGACGCCATCACCGGTCTTGGCACGATGCCGCTCGACATTGACGGCTGGGGGCTGGATATCGTCATTGGCGGCTCGCAGAAGGCGTTCATGATCCCGCCCGGGCTGGCCTTCATCAGCGTGAGCCCGAAGGCCTGGGCGCAGAACGAAACGGCGCGGCTGCCGCGGCTTTACTTCGACCTGCGCCGCGAGAAGAAGATGGCCGACAGGGGCGAAAGCGCCTGGACGCCGAACGTCAGCCACATACTGGCGCTGGCCGAGGCGCTTGCCTACATCAAGCAGATCGGCATGACGAAGCTGGTGGAGAACGCGCAACTGCTGGCGCGTGCCACGCGGGCGGCGGCGGTCGAGCTCGGCCTCGAACTGTTCGCGCCGGATTCGCCATCGAGCTCGGTGACCGCCATCAAGGCGCCGGTCGGAATGGATTCGGGCGAGATCGTCAAGGCGTTCCGCAACCAGTTCGGCTCGATCATCGCCAACGGGCAGGGGTCGATGAAGGGCCGGATCTTCCGCATCGCGCATCTCGGCTACTTCGATTTCGCCGATCTGTTTGCAGTGATCGCCGAGCTGGAGCTGATCCTGCATCAGAAAGGGATCCCCGTCTCCTTCGGCCGCGGCGTGGCCGCGGTGCAGAAGGTGTATCTGGAGGCCGCAGGCGGGAAACAGTCATGAAGATTCTGGTGGCAGAACCGATGTCGCCGGCGGCGATCGAGCTGCTGCGCCGCCAGCCGGACTTCGAGGTGATCGAGTCCAACCCGAAGGAGTACGAGCAGCACCTGGCAGACTGCGAAGCGCTGCTGGTGCGCAGCGCGGTGAAGGTGAAGGCGGACACGCTCGCCAAAGCCCCAAAGCTGCGCGTGATCGGGCGCGCGGGCGTCGGCGTGGACAACGTCGACCTGGCCGCCGCCACCGCCGCGGGCGTGCTGGTGATGAACACGCCGGGCGGCAATGCCGTCAGCGTGGCCGAGCACACGCTGGCGCTGATGCTGGCGCTGGCTCGGATGATCCCGGAGGCCAACGCGTCCACGCGCGCCGGCAGATGGGAGAAGAAGAAGTTCCTCGGCAACGAGCTCAGGGGCAAGACGCTGGGCATCGTCGGCCTGGGCAACATCGGGCAGGAGGTGGTGCGCCGCGCGCGCGCCTTTGAGATGCGCATCATCGCCTCTGACCCCTATGTGAACCCGGTGACCGCGGCCGATCTGGGCGTCGAGCTCGTGCCCTTCGAACGGCTGGCGGCCGAGGCCGACTACATCAGCCTGCACGTGGCGCTGACGCCCGAGACGCGCAACATGATCAACGCCGAAACGATCGCGCGGATGAAGCCGGGCGTCCGCATCATCAACTGCGCGCGCGGCGAGCTCATCGACCAGGACGCGCTGAACGAGGCGCTGCGCTCGGGCCGGGTGGCCGGCGCGGGGCTGGACGTCTTTTCGCCGGAGCCGCTGCCCGAGGGCCATCCGCTGCTGTCGGCGCCCAACCTGATCGCCACGCCGCACATCGCCGGCTCGACCGAGGAGGCGCAGGAGATCGTCGGCATCCGGATTGTCGAGCAACTGGTCGAATACCTGCTGCACGGCGTCGCCATCAACGCGGTGAACATGCCGGCGGTCGCGCCGGAGCAGTACCGCGCCATCAGCCCCTACATCGAGCTGGCCGAACGGCTGGGCCGCTTCGCCGCGTTCATCGGGCCAGAGAATGCGCAGGCGGTGCGCCTCACCTACCGCGGCCGGATCGCCGAGCTGAACACGAACCTGCTGCGCAATGCGGCGCTGGCCGGCGTGCTGAGCCGGAGCCTCGCCGGCCGGGCCAACCTGGTCAATGCGATGCAGCTTGCCTCCCAGCGCAACCTGGCTGTCACTGAGGCGCATCAGCCGCGGGGCGGCGCCACGGACTCAATCCAGGTCGAGATCATCGCGCCGGCGGCGGCTACGTCGGTCACCGGCGGCGTGGTGATGGACAAGCCGCGCCTGCTGTCGATTGATGGCATCCCGGTGGAGATCACGCTGGCCGGGCATCTGATCTACATGCGGAACATCGACGTGCCCGGCGTCATCGGTCATGTGGGCAGCGTGCTGGGGCGCAACCAGATCAATATCGCGAACTTTTCGCTCGGCCGGCAGGAAAGGCCCGCGGCGCCGGGCCAGCCGCTGGAGGCGGTGGCGCTGGTCGAGGTGGACACGCCGGCCAGCGAGCCGATTCTCGCCGAGCTGCGCAGTCATCCGGCGGTGCGGCTGGCGGTGACGGTGGAGCCGGGTGGCTGAACGGCCCTGGGGCGCGTTTTTTTCCGTTCATCTTCGGGCGGCTGTGTTGCCGCCCTTTTCGTGCCCGTGATACCATAAAAGTGCCTCAAGGACTGCGCTTCTCGAATGAATCAGTCCGAATCCCCGACGGAGCTAGCTTCCCATCTCAATGAGTTCAACCGTTTTCCTCGGTAATCTTCCGCCGTGGGTCACCGCCGATGACATCAAGGCGTGGCTCGTGGCGGAAAACCTGGTGGCCGATTCAGTCAAAGTCATCCGCAATCCCGAAACACAGGAATCGAAAGGTTTCGCCTTCATCGAAGCGCCCAACGAAGAAGAGATGATGGCGATCATCAAGCGCTTCGACCGCGCTCCGCTCGAAGACCGGCTGCTGCGGGCCAATCCCGCGCAACCGCCGCGGTCGAAAGGCGCGCGCGGCGGCGCGGGCCGCGCCCAGAGCGGCCAGCCGGCGCAGAGCACGCAGGGCGCTCAGGAGCGCCGGCAACGCGGCGGCAAGAAGCACCGCAAGCCGAGCGGCCCGCCCAGCGCTTTCGCTGAAGAGCTCGCCAAGGCCCTGTAGGACCCACGCCTCGTCGCCGGCCTCGGCGAGGCCGGCCGCGAGGTCATGGCGCCGTTTCCCCCTTCAATTTCTCTCCGCACTCCCGTCCTGCTATTGTGAGAGGTTCACTTTTTCTGGAAGGAGCATTCTGAGCCGATGCGCGTCGTCGCGGGAGTTGATCTGGGCGGCAATGCCGTCAATTACACGTTTCTCACAGCGGACGAGAAGTTCCTGATCGAGTCGCTGTGCGAGTATCCGTCGAAGTCGAAGGAGGGGCCGGCGGTCTGCCTTCAGCAGATTCTGGATGGCTTGCAGGTGGCGATGCGGCAGGCCGGGGTGTCGATGGACGACATCGCGGTGGTCGGGCTGGACACGCCCGGGCCGGCCAGCGCCGATGGCGTGCTCAGCGCGCGCGGATCCACCAATTTCGTTCACCCGGACTGGGCGGGTTATGACATCCGGGCTGGCCTGGAAGCGAAGGCCGGCAGGCCGGTGATCTATCTGAACGACGGCAACGCGGGCGCTCTGTGGGGGCACTTCAACCTGTTCGGCGCGCATTCGAACGCGACCTCGATTTCGGCGATCATCGGCACCGGACTCGGCGGCGGGGTCATCATCGGCCAACTGGTGGTAAAGGGCCGCAAGGGGTTCGGCGGCGAGCTGGGCCACGTGCTGATCCCCTATCAGAGCATCCCGTTTCTGGACGGGATCCGGCCGCGGTGCAACTGCGGACGGACGGGCGATCTGGAGTCGCTGTGCTCGCTGACGGCCATCGAAGTGAACTACCTGCCGTACTTCCGGGCGAAGTATCCGGACCATGAGCTATACCGGATGGGCGATCTGCATCAGGCGGCGAAGCTGGTGCGCGGGATGGCCGAGAAAGGCGACCCGCTGTGCCGCGAGATCTTCCGCGGGCAGGCGCACGCGCTCGGGCTGTTTTTCGATGAGATGATCAACACGTTCGACCCGGACGCGCTCATCGTCGGCGGCGGGGCCATCGAAACCGGCCCCGCGTTCCAGCAGTGGTTCCTGGCCGAGATCCGCGCCGGCATGCCGGAGCAGCGGGAGGAGCAGGCCGACATTCCGATCCACATCATGCCGAACGGCGACACGGCCGGAGCGCGCGGCGCCGCCATTGAAGCGCTGCGGGTGGCGCGCGAACGCGGATTGCTGTAAATGTTCCGTAACCGGCCGGGCGTTGAATGCGCTATTCTTCGGTGACGGGAACAACGCCATGCAGCCATCCACCCACATCACGCGGCGCACCGCACTGCTCTCCCTGTGCGCCTTCCTGCCTGCCGCAGCGCAGACGCCCAAGCCGAAGCGCGCGCCGGATGTCCCCTACGTGCCCACCACCGAACGGGCGGTGGAAGCGATGCTCGAGCTGGCCCGGGTCACGAAGAACGACATCGTCTACGACCTGGGCTGTGGCGACGGGCGCATCGTCGTCACCGCCGCGAAGAAGTACGGCGCACGCGGTGTGGGCATCGACATCAACCCCGAGCGCATCGCCGAGGCCCGCGAGAACGCAAAGAAGAACGGCGTCGAGCACCTGGTGAAGTTCATCGAAGGCGACCTGTTCGAGGCCGACATTCACGAGGCCACCGTGGTGACGCTCTTCCTGCTCTCCAGCGTCAACCTGAAGCTGCGCCCGAAGCTGCTGGCCGAGCTCCGGCCTGGCACGCGGGTCGTCTCCAACACCTTCGACATGGGCGACTGGAAGCCGGACAGGGAGTTCACGCTCGATGACAACGGCGAGGACTCCTACCTGAGCCACAAGTTCTATCTGTGGGTCATCCCTCCGAAGAAGTGAACCGGCCGGTCCGGCTCACTCCGGTACCGTGAAAGAACCCATGATGCGTCCATTGCCGCAGGTCACGCGGTAGCGGTACGTACCGGGAGCCAGGGGCAGCACGATCCGACGTGTTCTCAGCCCGCCCTGGTCCGGCGTGTCGCCCGCATCGTCCGGGCTGGTGAACTCAGTGGCCGTGACGGCGTAACGGCAGGCCGCCAGCGTCGGCGCGTCATAGTGGATCTCCGCCTTGCCGGGTGCGGCGATCACCTTCAGATTGTAAGGTTCAACGCGCGGAATGAAGGCATATCGCTGATCAAAAGCGCGCTGCTCGAGGCCGCTGCCCAATCCCACGGCCCGCCGATAGGCCTCCAGCCCCGAGCCCAGTGTGCCCTGGACGTCGTAATACAGCGCCAGAGCGTTCACCCAGAGGTTCGGGTACGTGTGCCCGGCCAGCTTGTCGCCCGGAACCCTCCACTCGGCGTTCACCACCGACTGGGTCGTGTGCGGCGCCGCTTTCGTGCCCCAGTAGCCCCGGCCGCCCGCACATACCGTAAATGTCGTTGTTGTCGCTCCCACGCTCTTGTTGCACGTGCGGATGAACTCTTCGTCAATCCGGAACACCGCCTCGTTGGTCGGCACCTGAATGCAGCCCAGCGCGCCCGCCTTGCAGTTGATGGTGAAGGAACTGGCGTTGGCGCTGATATCCGCCGCAAGCGCCACGGAGGGATTGCGGACCGTAATGTACCGCTCCCAGCTCGTGATCAGGCCCAATGCGTCCGCGGTGGGGGTGCGGTAAGCGCCAGAGTACAACACCGGCTTGCGCGGATGCAGCATCCCGTCGATGTAATACTGGCCCAGCTTGGCCGCACTCCGCTCAAACAGATAGCCGTTGCCAACCGCCAGCGCCCGGGTCTGCCGGGCCCATCCCAACGTGATCGCCAGGTAGCTCACCATCCACGGACTCGTGCCCACGCCCGCGCTTTCCGCCGCGCCCTCCATGTCGGGGTAGTATTGCCCGAGACCGATCATCGGCAGCGGATTGCCCAGCCCCCTCATCATCGCGAACCCTTTGCACCAGGGTGTGGCGCTCCTCCCGGCGGTGAAGTTGACCTGGAGCGTGTCGGACTGGGTGAGCGGCGGCGCACCCGCATCCTGAATGATGAGCGAAAGCCCTGGAATGTAATACCACTGTTTGCCGCTATCCTGACCGTAAATGCCAAACGTCTGCGACAGGCCATTCACCGTGATCGAACTGATACTGTTGATCGTCTCCCATCCGTTTAAGGCAAAAACTCGCCGCTGGCCATTCGGGCGCGAGATCGGGTGCGAAGAATTGATGATCTGATACGTGTTGCCACTGGCCGCTCCATTGCAGTTGGCGGCCACCTGGCTGGCGTACAGCCCATCCCGGACATCGAAGGCGCCCTCGTAGGCGGCGTCAATGTTCTTCAGTTTCTCGGCAAAGTACTCCCGTTCGGGCGAATCGGGGCTGAGAAGCCAGGCCCAGAAGATCGCCTTGATCGGCCGCGCCGCCAGCCTTGGCTCCCCACTGTTGTAGTGAATGCCCCAGTCGTAGTGCCGGTCATACTGGGGATGCGCCGATCCCAGAATCGTCGCCCCCCATTGCTGCAACGAGGAAAGATAAACGTAACGCCCGGTCAAAAGGTACGGAACCGGCAGCAGAGACGGATAGTGGGAAACGCTCAACACCCACGGCTTGTCCGTGGCCGGGCAGTTCGTGCATACCGCCACCGCCGGATAGGCGCCATAGTTTTCGTAGTAAAATGACCGGCCGTCATACTGGGCCGTGATTGAGAAAATACGGCCAAAAGACGGCGTGGTCTGGTCCGTGGGCCAGTTCAGATAGTTCCGTAACGCCGGGCTCATGCCCGTGCGGCTTTCCCGGGTGTGAACCGGCGCAGTGAGTGCGGCCTCCGCGCTTCCCACGATCAGCCTGTCGAACATGTCCTTGCGGGTGGAGACGCCAAAGCGGCTGTCGCCCATCGCATACAGATAGGCGATCTGCCAGGCGGGAACGATTCCGAAGTTTGCGTGGTCGCCCGTGCCGGGCCAGTCCGTCTTGATGTAGGCGCACGGGTTCTGCGTCGTGCAGCTTCGCGGGTCTGGTCTGCCCTGGTCGTCCGTGCCGACGTTGGCAGGCCACTTCGACAGATAGTAGGACGGCAGGCTGGAGTCAATCCGGATGCCCAGATCGTAGGGCGGCAGGATACGCGTCGCCACCAGGTAGGCCAGGTTGCGGTCCACGAATACCTCGCCCGGGGCGTTTCCGCTCCAGGCCAGATATGAAACCGCGCCTTTGTTCGTCAAATTGTAGTTGGTCTTGGAGTACACCGTGCTTCCGCCGGCCAGAAATTCCAGCTTGAACTGGAACGCCGCCATACCGCCGCTCGATGTCTGAATAAACCGGGTCCTCCACGGCGCTTCCAGTTTGTAGCCGACTTCCACCCCGCTCCACCCCGGGTAAAACGAGAGTTCAAACATCGGGTGAATGCCCTTGTACTGCTCGCCGGAGGGCGCCTGCCATGCAGACCCGTCCCACTGCCAGCCGAAATCGTAAGCCAGCGCCGGCGTCATGTCCTCGACAATGACGCGCGTGACCACCGGCCCCCGCAGCCAGTAACGCCAGGCCCCGGCCCCAAGCATGGTCCGGGCGTCCACGGTGTAACTGATCGAATTGGCCGTCCCGCGAATCTGGGCGCTCCAGGCCCCGCTCAGGAAGTTCAGCATCCCCGCCTGATCAAGGGCCGCGGCCTCGCAAACGGCCTGGCTGCCCAGATGGCAGGCGTTCTGGTCAGGAACAAAATCCACCTTCACGCTGCCATTGGCCGGCAGGCTCACCCGGAACGACACGAATGCAGACAGCAGGCTCCCGTCCGGCCACCGGCTCTTCACGTCGGCCTGCCAGACGCCCGGCACGACGCCATTGATGCGCGGCTTCGGGTATGTGCCAGCAGGAAACTCGCCCTTCATGAACAGCATCATCACCGTGAACGGCCTGTCCGTCTGGGCCGAGCCGCCTGTCTCGTAAATGCGGATGGAATTGTCCAGCCCGGAGCAGGCCAGGCAGAACACGAGCAGCGCCGGCAGTTTCTTCATCGCTCACCTCTCTGTTCCGAGATCTTGCCAGAAGTGAACATAGTCCACGTTGGCGTACTTCGCGGCCGCTTCATTCGTAATGATGTTCACCGTGAATATGCCTGACCAGGCCTTGCTCAAGTAGGTCGGCACGGCCAGATAGCAACCGGACGGACACCCACTGATCTCCGCGCCGCTGTCGAAGCGGAGCCAGATCTTGTTCGCCACACTGCCGTCGGACCGAATGCGGATGGTGTGCCAGTTCGTGTCCGGGACCGCGCCCGTGCTGACTGTGGCGCCCCATGAGTTCTGGTTGGCGTAGGCAAACATGAACTGCGTGTCCGTGCCGGCCAGATACCGGATCACGACGCCACGCGGCGGGTTTTCTGTTGTGGAGTCCATCATGCCGATCCAGAAGCTGCTGTTGGCATAATCCGTGGCGTTGGGGAAGCGGAACACAACCCGGAACTCCCACGGAGTGTTGGAGAGCGCATACAGCGAACTGGCGTCGCTGCTGGCCGGCCCACCGATCGAAGCCGACCAGGATGTCCGGTTCCCGGACGTGGCGGTCGTGGCAATGCTCATGATGCCCGGGTGATTGATATCGGGCGGCGGACTCGGGCTATTCAGAGTTGTCGATCCTGTGCTCCGGCTGAGGATGATGTCGCCCAAATACGCCGGCGAGCTTTGATTGTAAAAAGCCCCCATCTCCGACCGGAACAATACATACCGCGAGTTCGGCCGCCAATCCAACACGCTGCCGCCTCCTCCACCGCCCTGCACCTGCGTCCAGGTGTCTGCGGCAGTGCACAGGTACAGATTCTGACCGGCTGGCGCGTCTGTCTTGAACAACATCTGCCCCACGGTGCAGCTCCCCGGCAATACTGCCCCCGTTCTCATCGGCGCAGTGGACTCGGCGGCCGAGAAGTCAACCACTCTCGCGCTCAGCCGGCCCAGGACATCCAGACTGCCGTTGACCGTCACCGCATACAGCAGGACGGCGGTTGCCGCCGCGGCAACCAGGATCATGCTCCATCGTCTCACGATTCGTCCTCCTCAGAAACCGCGCACCACGCGCACGCTGTAGGTCAGCCCGTCGGGCACCGCAATGGCCGCCGCCGTGACGTTGCAAAGTCTGACGACGACAACATCCGCGCCGCTGTAAACCATTCCGACGATCCCCGCCGGCAGAGCCCCCGGCAGTCCTGCTGCCACCGTTTCGCCCGGGGTCACGCCGGCCGCGTCCACGCTGGCCTCACCGCAGCTTGCCGCTCCCAGGGTCCCGAACGTCAGGCTGGCCGAGTAATACGTCTGGCTCGCCACGCTGCCGCCGCTGGCCAGGCGAACCGGATCGGCCGCCGTGCCGCTGCCCTCGAGTCCTGCGCCGAAATAGATCGTGCCGCCGCAAGGGCCGGCCGTCCCGTCCGCCCGCACACAGTCCGCCGACGTCCCGCTCACCAAGCCCAACACCCCATTCACCAGCCTGGCCACCCCGCTCCCGGTCGCCCGCTTCAGCACCTTGCCGCTCGTGCCGGAAAATAGCGCCAGTTCGCCATCGGCCGAACCTGTCGGCCCGACAACGTCGCCATTGCCTGTGCCGCAGGCCGCGCCGGCCGAGACGAGGTTGCCGTTCGCGTCGAACTTCGCGCAGTCGTTGGCCGCCGCTGTCCCGCTGAAGAGCTGGATCTTCGATCCGTTCCCCTGAAGCGCGGAAGGCGAAATCTGGCCGAGCGCCAGATAACCGCCGATCTGGCTGAAGCTGTAGTCGCCCGCCTGCGCCGTCACCACCCCCGTGCGTCCAAACACCGAGCTCACCGCCCCGCTGCCCGTCCCGCACGGCGCGCCGGCCGAGACGAGGTTGCCGTTCGCGTCGAACTTCGCGCAGTCGTTGGCCGCCGCTGTCCCGCTGAAAAGCTGGATCTTCGATCCGTTCCCCTGAAGTGCGGAAGGCGAAATCTGGCTGAGCGCAAGAAACCCGCCGATCTGGCTGAAGCTGTAGTCGCCCGCCTGCGCTGTCACCACCCCCGTGCGTCCAAACACCGAGCTCACCGCTCCGCTGCCGCTTCCTCCGCCTCCGCTCGCGTTCACCACGCAGCGGCCGCTCTGTGGCTGGCTGAACTCCGCCTGCACGCGGTTCTCGTCGAGCACCTGCAATCGGTTCGGGATCACCGTCTGGTCGTTCTCGTCCACGCATCCCGCCAGCACGCTCCGCGTGCCCAGCCCGTGGTTCAGCACCACTACGGTCTGCCCGGTAAAGGAGTAGCTGAAGTTCGGCTCGCCTCCGCAGGGCTTGCCCGCCGAGATCAGGTTTCCGCTGGCGTCGAACTCGGCGCAGTCGCCCGTCTGTACAGGCCCGCCCCCGAACGCCTGGAGCAGCGTCCCCGTGCCCTGCTTGCCAGCCACGCCGCTGATGTCCGCCAGGGAATGCCCGTGTGGCGCAGCCGCCACCCATGCGCCGGCCCCATTGCACACGTAAAACCCCGCTGCGGCGCCCCCGCCGACCACCACCGCCTCGCCCGGAGTGCAACTGGCCGGCAGCGACGTCACCACCCGCGCCGGTTTCGTTTGCGGATATCCGCTGAAGTCCGCCGTCCGTCCCTGGCTGGGCAGGTGCACGGTCGTTTGCCCCCAGGCAGCGGCCAACCAGATCGCCCACAGGGCGACGCTCCTGCATGCCCTTGTTCGCACGCTCTCACCTCCTGCTCTCGCCGCCGGCTGTCCCCGGCCAGCTTCGCCGCCATCCTGAGTCCCGCTAGCCCCGCCGCCGCGCACCCTGCGACATAACACACACAAAATGAAGTGAAAACATTTCCCATATGTCTTGTGATCCGACCCGCGGCGCCGCCTGTGCTATGCTCACTTTCAGCAGATTCCGCGCCGCGACACCCCGGCCGCGGGATGAGGAGGAGCGCTCAGTGATGTCCACGCCCCTGGAGGGCGCCGCAGAGCAGGATGCGCCTGCCGCGCCGCCGCGGCGCCGCCCGCGGCTCCTCATCGTCGCTTACGCATTCCCGCCCGCCGGCGGAATCACCGTGATGCGGGCCCTCAGCCTGGCCAAGTACTTTCCCGCCTGCGGTATCGATGTCCATGTGCTCGCCGCCCGCAATCCGGCCGTGCCCGTGCGGGATCCGGGACTGCTGGCCCACGTGCCCCCCTCCGTCTCCATCCACCGGGCTTTCACCCCGGAGCTGCCCTTCTACCTGCGCAAGCGCCTTTGGGAGCGGGTCGCGGGCGGAGCACCCCGCTCAGAGGCTGACTCCGCCCCAGCGCCGCCGTCCCGTTGGAAATCCGCCCTCGCCGAAGCGGCGCGCCGCGTGTTCTGTCCTGACCCCCAGGTCGTCTGGGCGCCATTCGCCGTGGCCGCCGCCCGCCGCATCATCCGCCGCTGCCAGATCGACGCCGTTCTGGTCACGGCCCCCCCGTTCTCGGTCTTCCTCATCGGCAACGCGCTCAAGCGGGCCGTTCCGCAGCTCCGGCTGATCAGCGACTTCCGCGACGAGTGGCTCCGCTTCTATCTCACCGATTTCGAATTCCTCCGCAGCGACGCCATCCGCCGCCGCGCCGAACAGATCGAGCGCGAGACCGTTCGCCTCTCGGATCTCGTCGTTGCCGTCACCGCTTCCTCCCTGCGCGAGATCCGCTCCCGCTACCCCGCCGAGCCCGACTCCAAATTCGCGCTCGTCCACAATGGCTACGACCCCGATGCCCTGAAGCCCCTCTTCGCCGGAAGCGAAGACGCCCCACGGCCGAAGCGCGACAAGGTCATCATTACTCACATCGGCACCGCCTACAGCACCGCCTCTCCCGCCTTTTATTTCCAGGCGCTCGAAGGGCTCCCCGATGCCATCCGCTCCCGCATCGAGACCCGCTTTATCGGCCGCATCTCGGAGACCGAACAGCGCCTGCTGGCCCGGCGCGGCGAATCGGTCCGCCTGCTCGGCTTCCTTCCCCAGGCCGAGGCTCTCCGCCACATCGCCGACACGGACTATCTGTTGCTGACCATGACCAACGAATTCAGCCTGCCGGGGAAGCTGTTTGAGTATCTCGCCTCCGGCAAGCCCATCATCGCCCTGTCGCCCCGCGGCGGCGAAGTGGACCGGCTGATCGCCGAAACCGGTGCCGGGTGGTGTGTGCCTCACGACGATCTCCAGGCTGTCCGCCGGATCCTCGAGGAGGCGGTCCGTCACGCCCTGGAGGGCACTGTTCCCTTCCGCACCCGCCGGGATGTGGTTGCCCGATATGAGCGCCCCCGTCTGGTGGCCGAATACGCCCGGATCCTTCGCCAACGCCTCTTCCCGGAAGCGCCTCCTGCCGATGCAATAGACTGAGAGTTTTCACTTCCATGGCCATGTCGACCCAGCCCCGGCCCGCCCTCTCCCCGGCGGGCGCCGCCCTGCTTGAAAAGATCCGCTCGCGCTCGGCCCGCGTCGGCGTCGTCGGCCTCGGCTACGTCGGCCTGCCGCTGGCGGTCGAGTTCGCCCGGGCCGGCTTCCACGTGACCGGCATCGACGTATCGCCCCAGAAGGTCGAGCAGATCAACTCGGGCTCGAGTTACGTTCAGGACGTCTCTTCCGACGCTGTCCGCGATCTCGTCTCCCGCGGCCTGCTCCACGCGACCACCGATTTCACCGCCGTGGCGGAGCTGGACACCATCAACATCGCCGTGCCCACGCCGCTGCGGAAGACCAAGGACCCGGACATGAGCTATGTGGTCAACGCCGCTCAGTCCATTGCCCGCCACGTCCATCCGGGCATGCTCGTAATTCTCGAGTCGACCACCTACCCGGGCACCACCGAAGAACTGCTGTTGCCGATGTTCGAGGGCGCAGGCCTCAAGGCGGGCCAGGATTTCTTCCTGTGCTTTTCCCCCGAGCGCGTCGATCCCGGCAACCCGAAATACCAGACGAAGAACATCCCCAAGGTTGTCGGCGGCATCACCCCTGCCTGCACCTCCATCGGTGCGGCGTTCTATGGCATGGCGCTCGACACCGTCGTCCCGGTCAGCAACACCGTCGTGGCCGAAATGGTCAAGCTGCTCGAAAATACGTTCCGCATGATCAACATCGGCCTGGTGAACGAGCTCGCCATCATGTGCCACCGCATGAACATCAACGTCTGGGAGGTCATCGACGCCGCCGCCACCAAGCCCTTCGGCTTCATGCCCTTCTATCCCGGCCCAGGCCTCGGCGGCCATTGCATTCCCATTGATCCCTTCTACCTCTCGTGGAAGTCGAAGCAGGCGGGCATTGAAGCACGCTTCATCGAGCTCGCCGGCCACATCAACGGCGATATGCCGCGCTGGGTCGTCTCCCGCATTCAGGATGCTCTCAACGACCAGTGCAAGCCGTTGCGCAACTCGCGCATCCACATCCTGGGCGCCGCTTACAAACGGGACATTGACGATGTCCGCGAGTCTCCGGCGCTCGACATCATTCACCTGCTTCATCAGCGCGGCGCCACGGTCGCCTACACCGACCCCTACGTGCCGGTGCTGCGCCTGGATCACCTCACCCTGAACTCGCAGCCGCTCGACTCGCTCGCATCATGCGACTGCGCCGTCATCGTCACTGACCACCGCGTGTTCGACTACGACGCCGTCGTCCGCCTCGCCCCGCTCATCCTCGACACGCGCAACGCGCTCAAGGGCCGGCCGGAACCGCACATCCTCCGCCTCTGACACGGATGACCAACATCCTCACCATCGACGTCGAGGACTACTTCCACCCCACCGAGGTCCAGCGCACCGTGGACCCGGCCCGGTGGGACTCCTTCCCCTCCCGCGTCGAGGAGGCCACCGCCATCGTGCTCGATCTGCTGGACGCTGCGGGCGTCCGCGCGACGTTCTTCATCCTGGGCTGGGTGGCCGCGCGCCGGCCGGCGCTGGTGCGCCGCATCGCCGAAGCCGGCCATGAGCTCGGCTGCCACAGCTTCGCTCATGCGCTTGTCTTTTCCCTGACCCCGCAGCAGTTCCGCCGCGATACGGAAATGGCCGTGGATGCCATCGCCCAGGCGGCCGGCATCCGCCCCCGCGCCTACCGCGCCCCCAGCTTCTCCATCACCGCCCGCTCGTTCTGGGCCCTCGAGGTCCTGGCTGAATGCGGCATCCAGACGGATTCCAGCATCTACCCGGTTCGCCACGACCGCTACGGCGTTCCAGACCACCCCTTCTTCCCGCACCGTCTCCAGACGCCTTCCGGAACCATCCTTGAAGTGCCGCCCGCGGCGGTCCCGCTCCACGCGGGCCGGAATGCGCCCGCCGGCGGAGGCGCCTATCTCCGTCTTCTCCCTTACTCGTACGTGGCATCCAGCATCCGCCTGCTGAACCACGTCCACCGCGCGCCCGCCTGTCTCTACCTCCACCCCTGGGAGTTTGACACAGCCCAGCCGCGTCTCGCCTCGGGCCTGTTGGCGCGCCTTCGCACCTACCTCGGTCTGCGAACCATGGGGCCCAAGCTGGCCCGCCTCATGAGTGAATTTCCTTTCGGGCCGCTCGGGGAGGTCTGCCCGCCCCAGGGCGCCTATCCGCTCTTGCCTGCCCGGGCTGGCCGCCCCTAGAAACGGAACGCGGCCGCGCTCGGGCTCCAGGTCAGGTGCACGCTCGCAAAGCGCTGCCAACGCCGCGGCTGCGCCGTCGTGTCGAAGAACGAATAGCCGCCGTTCAGGCCCAAATACAGGTCCTTCACCAGCCTCAGCCCCGTGCTCGCCCCGAAGTTCCCGCTCTTCAGTTCCGACCGCTGGAGCAATCCGCTCCACCGGTAATATCCCCCATAAAGCCCGAGGCTAACCCGGCCGATCGTCCGCCCGGCCGACCCGTAGACGGAGTCCCGTCTCGATGCCAGAATCACGCCGTTGCCAGGATTCAACCCGTGCGTGTAGCCCACGCTGGCGCCCCACGCCCGCCAGCTCCGGCTCAAGGTGGCCATCCCCTGCCACCCATAAAACTGCCTCTTCTGCACTTCGATTTGCGTGCTCACCCCCAGCAGCGCCGCGATTTCCGGATCCACCGCGACGCTGCCCAGAAATGTCGTGTCCATCCGGTAGCCGCCGAATCTGAGCGTCAGACGCGTCTGGGGCGAGAGCTCGTGGCTCAACGTCAGTCCGGCAAAGTGCGCCCGGTTGCCTCCGAAAACCTTTGGGTAGGAAAAAGTGCTGAAGCCATAGACCGCGCCTACCGTCGTCTGGCGGCTGATGCGGTAGGAAGCGTTGCCGAAGGCTCCCGCCGAGTTCAGGTCTCTCAGCCCGCGCCCTTTGCGCCGCACATACCCGGCCTGACCGCTGCCGCTGAAAGCCCATCGCAGATTGGGCTGATAACTCAGGCCGCCCGAGGTCCCATAGAAATTGACTCTCGTATTGAAAAGCTCATTGTCCACCAGGCCGTTGCCTGCCAGGTCCCCCAGCGGGGCGGCAAACAGGCCCGCATCGCTCAGCAGACCGGTCCCGGCCAGTCCCCATCCGCCGAAAACCCCTGCGGGCGCTCCGTAACCGAATCCACCCAGGCTCGAACCCGCCATCTGTGTGGCAAACACACTCACGCTGTCGCTCATCCGGTGGGACACCGAAATGCCGCCCACCTGGCTCATCCCCTCGGCAAACGAGCTCCCGCTGTAACGTTGGTAGTTCGCCGTATAGAAGAGCCCCACGGAGGTCCGCTCCCAGCTCTTGCCGCCGCTCAGTCCCGCCGCCCCTCCATAGCCGTAGAAATTTCTCCTGGCACCGGCTGGAACCTGGTCCGTTCCCAGCACCTGGGAATACGTCCCATTGGCGGAAATCCAGGGCCGGAAAGCAAACCTCGACGGATCCATCTGGCCGGGATCGCCTCCACCCGGCACGCCGCCGCCCGCTCCGCCCACACCCCACTGTCCGCATGCGGCGCCCCAGCAAACCAGAGCCGCCAGAGCGGCCTTACCCGTGGCGCTTCGCGCCCCTGATGTCATCACGGATCCCTCCTTTGCCGGGCGGCGTCAGCCCGCACGAATCCCGTCGTCCCAACAGGCATCCCCAATTCTACCCGGTTTGGCCTTGCCCCCATTGAGGTTCCGGTACCAGCAAAGACCTGATCCGGTACTCGTTACCGGCATCGTGGCCGTTGAGTCCAATCCGCTACACTGGGAGCAGACGGCGATGCTCCGGATGGCCAACCTGCCAGCTCGATCCCTGCTCGCCGCCACCCTTTTTCTGCTTCCACTCCTGCGCGCCCAGGAGCCCTCCGGCCAGCTCGATGCCTCCCCGACGCTGTTCACCGTCATGGCCGCCCTCAATGCATCGGGCTTCGATGAGGGCATGCAGTCGCCGAACAACCATCCGCTGCGCCGGCAGGTGCGGGAATGGATCGCCCAGCGCAACTCGCCCTCGCTCCAGAAAATCCGCGACTTCATCCTGGAACGCCGCGCCGACTCGCCCGCCGTCGAGCTCAGCCGCTACGTCACCCTCGCCCTTTGCCTGGACGGGCCGCCCAACTTCAAGCCCCGCTTCCACCCGCAGATGATGCCCCCGGAGACGGTGCCGCTGGAAGGGCTCGTCCCGCTGCTCGTGCGCTTCTATCAGGAGGCCGAACTCGAAGAGGCGTTCCGCCGCGCCCAGCCTTACATTGACCAGATCATTGCCCAGTACCACGAACCGGTCACGCAGGCCATCCTGGAAGCCAACGTCTACCTCCGCAACCCGACCTCCGGCCTGCGCGGGCGCCGCTTCCAGATCTTCGTCGAGCTTCTCGCGCCGCCCAACTACGTCATCTCGCGCATGCTCGGCGACGACTTCTTCGTCGTCGTCACCCCCTCGGCCCGGCCTCGCGTGCGCGACATCCGCCGAGCCTATCTCGACCACCTGATCGATCCCCTCGTCATCCGCTACGGCCCTTCGCTGGATGCCAAGAAGCCTCTCGCCGATCTCGCTCTCGCCGCACCGCTGCTGCCCGAAGAGTACAAGAACGATTTCTCCCGCCTCGCCGCCAAGAGCGCCGTCTATGCCATCGAGGCCCGGCTCGACCGCGCCCAGGGCCAGGCCATCGTCGACCAGGCCATGCGCGAAGGCTACATCCTCACGGCCGCCTTCTACGAGGGCCTGCCGGCCTACGAGAAACAGGAAGAGTCCTTCAACCTGTATTTCCGGCGGATGATCGAATCCATCGATCTCGCACGCGAGGACAGGCGCATCGAAAAGATCGAGTTCGCTTCCGCGCCGGCGCCGCGCAAGGCCGCCGAGCCCGCCGTGCCGCAGGAAGAGAAGGACCTGGAACAGGCCGAGAAGCTCTACGAAGCGCGGGACCTCGACGCCGCCAGCGAGCTCTTCCGGCGCGTGTACTCGTCCAGCGCCGCGAGCCCGCTCAAGGCCCGCGCCGCTTATGGGCTCGGCCGCATCGCCGCCCAGCGGAAACAGTTCGATCTTTCCCAGCAATGGTTCGAGCGCACGCTCGAACTCGACCCGGAACCCTTCGAGCGCGCCTGGGCGCTCGTCTACCTCGGCCGGCTGGCCCGCGCCGCCCACGATCCGGAAACGGCCGTGCGCCACTACCAGGCCGCCCTCTCGGTCGAAGGTGCCAGCGAGGCCGCCCGCAACGCCGCCCGCTCCGAGCTCGCCCAGGTGACCGAGCAGTTGAAACAGCGCGAGGCGCCGTGATTTTCTCTTAGGTAAAAGGAAACCGCAACATGATTCGTCCCCTGATTCGCACCCTCCTGTTCGCCGCCCTGGCGGCATGTGTCGTCCCCGCTCAAACCGCCAATCCGAAGCAGCCGCAGCCAAAGAGCCAGAAAGAAGTCGAGGCGCTCCAGGCCATCTTCAACGCCCAGAACCCCGACGACCGCATTGCGGCCGCCAAGGACTTCGTCACCAGGTTCGCCGACACCGACTTCAAGGCCACAGCCTTCTACATCGGCGCCTTTTCGTATCAGCAGAAAGGCGATCTCGAAAACGCCATCGTCTGGGCCGAACAGGCCCTGGAGGCCGACCCGAAGTTCTACGGCGCCATGCTCATGATCGCCAACGGGCTCGCTCTCCGCACCCAGGAGTTCGATCTCGACCGCGAAGAAAAACTCGGCCGCGCGGAAAAGCTCGCCAAACAGGCGATGGAGCTCGTCAACTCCTCGCCCAAGCCGCGCCCCGACATCAGCGACGAGCAGTGGGAGGCGGCCAGGAAAGACTTCCTCGCCCAGGCGCATGAAGCGCTCGGCCTCGCCGCCCTGGTCCGCAAGAACTACGCCGCCTGCACGTCGGAGCTTTCCACCGCCGCCTCGCTCGCGCAGCAGCAGGACCCCACCCTGCTGGTCCGCCTGGCCAACTGCCAGATTCAGTCCGGCAAGCCCGACGACGCGCTCGCCGTGCTCGACAAGGTGCTCAACGACCCCAACGCCGTGGCCCAGGTGAAAAACGTGGCCGCGCAGCTCAAGGTCGACGCCAACAAGAAAAAGGCGGAAGCCGCCAGGTAGCTCCATGCCGTCTCCGCCGGAGGAGCTGGAATCCCGCATCGGCTATCAGTTCCGCAACCGGGACCTGCTCCTCCGCGCGCTCACGCACAAGTCTCTGCGCGCCGAATCGGCCGCCGACATCCAGCACAATGAGCTGCTCGAGTTTCTCGGCGATTCGATCCTCGGCTTTCTCGCTTCCGAGTTCGTCTTCCGGCTCGTGCCCGGCGCGAGCGAAGGCGGCCTGTCCCGCCTGAAGGCCCATCTGGTGAGCTCCTCGCGCCTTTACGAGGTCGCGCTCGCGCTCGATCTCGGCAGCTACCTCCAGCTCGGCAAGGGCGAGGAACGCAGCGGCGGACGGGCGAAGAAAACCCTGCTGGCCGATGCCTTCGAGGCTCTGCTGGCCGCCATCTATCTCGACGCGGGCCCCCGCGAGGGGCTCGACGTCTGCCGCCGCCTCCTCGAGCGCTACCTGTGGCCCGCCGTGGAAAGCGCCGCCGCCAGCGCCGCCGAAATCCCCGTGGATCCCAAGAACGCCCTTCAGGAGCTGGCGCAGGCCCGCCGCCTGCCCATGCCCCGCTACGCCCTCATTGCCCAGTCCGGTCCCGAGCACGCCCGCCTGTTCACGGTCGAGGCCCGCCTCGGCCCGGGCCGCAGCGCCGCCGCGCAGGCCACCTCCAAGAAGGCGGCCTCGCAGAAGGCTGCGGCGCTGCTGCTCGAGCAGCTCCGCGCCGAGCCCGCCGAGCCCCCCGGCGCTCCCGGCCAGGCGAACTGAATCCTTTGTTTCAGACGAATTCATCTGAATGTTCCGCGCCCGAAGCGGTTCTCTGGAGGGAAGGAGCGAACGATCCCTGTCTGATCGCGCGTCCCGTCTCCGCGCCGCTGTCGAGCGCCGCCAGGCCCTTATTGTTCCCGGCTCTCACGATGCCCTGAGCGCCGGCATCGAATCCGCCGGTTTGGAAGCCGACTATCATCACGGCGACATCGGCTGGCACTGTTGGCTGACCGAGGCAGACGCGCTGCCGCAGCGCACGCTCGACCTGCTGGCGCGCACCGAGTGCGCCTTCTTCGGCGCCATCACCTCGAAGCCCGCCGCGGAAGCGGCCCGCGAACTCGCTCCAGAACTCCAGGGCCGAGGCCTCACCTGCCGCAGTCCCATCGTCCGCATGCGGCAACTGCTGGATCCGTACATCTGCCAGCGCCCCTGCCGCGCCATCGCCGGCAACCCGCTCAACTACCGCGAAGGGATCGACATCGTCGTCTTCCGCGAAAATACCGAGGGCATGTACGTCGGCGTGGAATTTCCCCAGGTACCGGAAGCCTTCTATGCCGAGAAGGCCATGTCCCGCATCCCGCGCGACGCGCCCATTTCGATCCGCTCCATCACCGCGCGCGCCTCGCGCCGCATCGTCCAGGCGGCCTTTGAATTCGCCCGCCGCAACGGCCGCCGCAAGGTCACCGCCGTGCACAAGGCAAACGTGCTGCGCGCCACCTGCGGGCTGTTCCTCGAACAGGCCACCGAAGTGGCGGCTCTGTAGCCGGACATCGAGTTCGACACCGCCAACGTCGATGCCATCTGCATGGGGCTGCGGAAGAACCCGCTCAACTACGACGTCATCGTCACCACCAATCTCTACGGCGACATTCTCTGCGATCTCTGCGCCCAGCTCGTCGGCGGCATGGGTTTCGCCTACAGCGGCAACATCGGCGACCGCTACGCGGTCTTCGAGCCGACGCACGGCTTCGCGCCGAAATACGCGGGCCTCAATAGGGTGAACCCGATCGCCGCCATTCTGGCCGCGGCGATGATGGTCGGCTGGCTGGGCGAGAAGGCCGTGGAGGCAGCCATCCACAAGGCCGTGGAAGAAGTGGTCCGCCGCGGCGAGGTCCGCACCTACGACATGGGCGGCTCTTCGACCACCACCGGGATGGCCGAGGCGATCGTCCGCGAAGCGGCGCGCTTCCGCGCGGCCTTGTAGCCGCGCTTCAGTCCGCGGCCGCCTCGTGCCACAGCCGCGCATTGTCCCGCAGGTGGGCGGCGGATTTCGTGCCGATCAGCACATATCCGTCAAAGGCCTGGCGGCGCTGAAAGACCAGCGCACTACGCCGGGCCTCTTCACCTGCCAGCGGCCGGCCGCTTTCGTCCAGCAGGAGCCGCCCCTCGGCAAAGGGCCGGTTCACCAGCAGCCGCAGGCCGTGTTCGCGTGCGAGCGAAAACACTGGCTCCATCTCGCGGCGCAGCGGATTGTACGGAACCTGGAGCCACTGGAAGCGCCCCGTGGCGATGGCCAGCCGCGCCGCCTCCATCGTTTTCACGCTGGCGCCGAATTCCCGCACGCCGCGGCGCGCCGCTTCGTCCAGAGCGCGGTATACGTCAGGCTGCCGCAGCGCCTCTTCCGTGGCCCGGTGCACCTGCAACAGGTCAATGCGCCCGAGCCGCTCGATCGAGCGGTCCAGGCTCCGCACGAGCGAGTCGTAGGAATGGTCGGCCCAGGACTCCTCCATGCCTGGCTCCCACACGTCGCCGAACTTCGTCGCCACCCGGACCCGGGAGGCGGCTTCCCGCCGCGACCGCAGGAATCGCCCGATCCGCTCCTCGCTCGAACCATAGGAGGAGGCCGTGTCCCAGAACAGAATGCCCTCGTCCAGGGCGGCCACGAGAAGCTCTTCGACCTCCTCATCCGAAGGCAGTCCGTTCCACCCTGTGCCCCACGGCCTGCCAATTTCGATCAACCCAAGACCGAGCTCCATGGCACGGCCATTGTGCCAGATTCGTCCCCCATGCGGGCCGGCGGCCCGGCGCCGCCAGTCCGGCACGAGCCCCGAAGGCAGCCTCTCGCGCGCCCCTGAGCTCGCGTCCGCGGTAATCGGTGCGCGCGCGTGAGCCATTCCGCGCCGGGATTGCGGTTCCTGTATGAGGGGCCAATCGACGGGGAACGCCAGGCGCGGGGAGGCGCTCTCTCCGGGATGCTCCACGCAAAACGGGAGGAGGAAATGGTCGTGAACAGAGTGCTTGCACTGGGCTGTCTGGCTTGCGCGCTTGCTGGCGCACAGACATTTCCGCCGGAGTTCCGGACGGACGACGGGATGGTCCGATCCCGGATCCTCTCTCTGCTGGAACGGATGGGCGATCGGGACACGGCCCTCAGCCGGGTGTTCGATCGCCTGGTCGCGCTGCCCGCCAGCCGGGTGTACCGGCAGATGGATGAGCAGGCGCGGGCGGCGGCGCTGCGCTCGGCGCTGCCGCTGGTGAAGGCGGTGGCCATGTCGGAGGCGGTTCAGAAAGCTCAGGACGAGCAGATCGCGCGCCAGTTCGGCGCCGTCGATCACGGGCTGAAGCTGCCGTACCGCGCGGACCCCAGTAAGCGCTTCGAGGAGATGTCGCGGCAGATGCAGAAGAACCCGGCTGCGATGCAGAATCCCCGATTCATACAGGAGTACATGAAGGTGCAGCAGGAGATGACCTCGGCAGGCTTGGAACAGGCCTTCGACCTCAAATTGACGCTGTTCACCAAGCCGCTGGCGGAGGTGAAACAGGAGTTTCAGAACGACCGTCAGGCGTCCGGCAGCATGGAAAGCGCGAGGAAATGCTACGACGAGGCAGCCCCTCTGGCCGATTCCGCTCCTGACCGGTTCCGGCTTCTGGCCTTCCGCTGCGCCATGCTCGTATACGGCATGGACAAGTCCGAGTCGGAGGCCGACCGTATCCGCAAGGAGCGGGCGCAAAGGCTGTACGACGAGAAATCGGTGAAGGGGGCGATCCGGAAGACGCTCACGCAGTTTCTGGAGACTGCATCCACGGTAGACTTCGCCGCCCAGACGGCGGCGAAGGGGGACCGGCAGGTTTTCGTCAATCCCGAATACGAGAAGAAGGACGGGCTGTGGAAGCTGATCTACCGGAACGGCAAGGAACCAACGGAGGTGACGGTGCAGTTCGCGAAGGCCTGGCTGGCCGAAATCCAGCCTCCGGCGCCCGCGCCCGCTGCCGCTCCCTCCGCGGCCAACCCCGCAGGCGGCGGAGCCAGGAAGGCCGCGCCGGGAAAAGCCGCTCCCAAGAAGTAGACAGTCTCACGCCGCCTGCGGGCTGTGAAGTCCCGGTGGAGTTTCACGCCCGCGGCAGCCGCAGACCGCCAGCCCGCGGGAAGCGCCGCGGCTTCAGCGGCCGGCAGCCCTGCTATGGGAGCGGCCCCGGCCGAAATGCGTCACTGTGCCATGGAACCGCGTGTTGCGGGCGCTCAAGCGCCCTCTTGTCGCCATTAACTGCGGGCGAAGTACAGGTGCACGGCACGTTCGAGTTCCGCCTTGGTGATCTGCACCGGGCGGTTCTCGTACTGGCAGATGGACGTGATGATGTTGACGATATCCAGCGGGTAGCAGGCGCGCAGTTGCGTGCGTCCCTCGGAAAGGCAGAGCTTGCGCAGGTATTCGGCGCTGTCGTATTCGGCGGGCACGTTGCGCGTGCTCACCACGCGCTGGAAGATCATGTCGAAGACCTGCGGCTGAACCGGCTCGATCTCGATCTTGTTCTGGATGCGGCGCAGGAAGGCTTCGTCGGCCAGGTCGGACGGATCCAGGTTGGTGGAAAAGACCACCATCAGCTCGAAGGGAATCTGGAACTTCACGCCGTAGCGCAGCGTGAGGTAGTCCACCCGGCGGTCGAGCGGCACGATCCAGCGGTTCAGCAGGTCGCGCGGGCTCATGAGCTGCCGGCCGAAGTCGTCGATGATGAAGATGCCGTTGTTGGCCTTCATCTGCAACGGGGCGGCGTAGATGCCCGAGGTCTCGTCGAGCCGAAGCTCGAGCATCGACGGGATCAGCTCGCCGCCGACGACAATACAGGGGCGCTTGCAAAGCACCCACCGCGGGTCGACGTCGGGGTCGTCGATGTCGATGCGGTGGTGGACCACCGGATCGTACAGGCTGATGATCTGGTTGTCGACCTCCACCGCGTATGGAATGTAGACCGCGTCCTGATAGACCCGCAGCATGCGCTCGGCGATCGACGTTTTGCCGTTGCCCGACGGGCCGTACAGGAAGATCGAATTCTGCGAGATCAGTGCCGGGCCGAGCTGGTCGAGCAGCCGGTCCGGCACCACCAGGTCGGAAAAGGCGGCGCGCAGCGAGCGCCGGTCGATGTGAACCTTCGCCGCCTGCCGCTTGGTCGCCGCCGTGTAATCTTTCAGTGATACCGGACAGGCGCCCGCGTACTGAGAGATCTGGAAGCGGTCGGCCGCCATCTGTTTGCCTGCCTGGGTCAGGACAAACTGATAGTCATTGCCGATCATCCCCTTCACTTCCACGATCTGCTGCTGGCGCAACTGGCGGAAGACCTGGTCGATGATGGCCACCGAGACCCGCAGCGCCTTGCTGAGGCTTTCCAGCGTGGAGAAGCCCTCGATCATCGTCCGGCGGAGGAACAGGTCGATGACCAGCGACTGGGGCACGCCCAGCTCTTCAAATGTCTGCGGAATCGGGGGACCGAACGTCGTGCGCGGAGCGGCGAAAGTCGACATCACTCCTGTCATCGGCCGAGCCGGCCCGGGAGTTTAGCCCGGCCCTGCGGCCGCGGTTCTGCACGCCGGGGCAGGATGCAACGTCATTGTCATTGACGGCGTGTCCCGAAACCTCGCAGCGGGCCTGATGAGTATGCTTGTGGCCGGCGCCATCTGCGCTGCGGCCGCAGACCGGGCCTCTGCCCTGTTCCGCGCCGCCCGGCGCGCCGAGCGGCGGGGCGATTATGCCGAGGCCTACCTGAAGGCGGCCGAGGCCGCGGCCCTGGCCCCCACCGTCAGCCACTATTGGAACTATTCCCAGGCGTTGCGCACCCGCGCACTCGCGGTTCTCCGGTTCGCGCCTGCCGCCGGCGGCCGGGAGCTGGAGCCCGAGCCGGTGCTGCCGCCCGATCTGCGGATTACGGCGGAGGATCTCGCCCCGCTGCGCGAGCTCGCTCCTCCGCCGGTGCTGGAGGGCGCCGCCGGAGGCCGCAGCTTCCGGCTGAAAGAACCGCCGAAAGCTCTCTTCCAGAAAGTGGCCGGAGCCTACGGCATCGAGATTGCCTTTGACCGCGACTATCCCGACGGCCCGCCGGTTGCGTTCCGTCTGGAGGACGCCGGTTGGCGCGAGGCGCTCACGGCTCTGGAGAATGTCACCAGCTCGTTTGTGATCCCACTGGCGGCGCGGCGGGCCCTGGTGGCCAAAGACACGCCGGCGAAACGGGCGGAGCTTGAACCGGTAATGAACGTCCTGGTGCCGCTGCCGGAGTCGCTCAAGACGCAGGACGTGCAGGAGATGGCCCGCGCGGTGCAGTCCGCGTTTGACATTGCGCGCGTCGGCTTCGACCTGAACCGCCGCCTCGTGCTGTTTCGCGACCGCGTGTCGAAGCTGAAGCCGGCCCTCTTCGTGTTTGACCAACTCCTCGCGCACCGCGGCCAGGTCACCGTGGAAGTGGAGCTGCTGGCCCTTCAGGAGAGCTCCACACTGAATCTCGGCCTGCTGCTGAGGTCCTCTTATCCCGTGGCCTTCGCGGCGAATCCGACTCCGTTCACGTTCACCCCTCAGCCCGACCCGAAAACCATGGCCGCCTTCGGCGGCGGCAAGACCACGATGGCGGTGACCGTGATCGACGGACAACTGTTCTCCGCGCTGACCCGCGGCCGGACGACGTCGCTCGTGCGCAGCGAGATCCGCTCGCTGGACGGCGAAACCGCCACCGTGCACATCGGAGACCGCTACCCGGTGATCACGCAGGGCTTCTTCGGCCGGATCGATCCGCAGGCTCAGGGCCAGCTCTACCGTCCTCCGCCGACCGTCCAGTTCGAAGACCTGGGCATCGTGCTCAAAATGACGCCGCGCGTGCATGATGCCCGCGAACTGACGCTCGATCTCGATGCCGAGTTCAAGGCGCTGGCTGGCGACGCGTTGAACGGAATCCCGGTCATCTCCAACCGCAAATTCGTCTCGCGGCTCCGCACGCGGTTCGGCGAGGTGGCCATGGTGACCGGCCTCGTCAACGAATCGATCAGCCAGAGCTGGAGCGGGCTGCCGCTCGTGTCTCTTGTGCCGGGCCTGCAAAGCCGGACCCACACGCTCGAGCGTACCGTGCTGCTGCTGACGGTGACGCCGCGGCTGGAGGCGCTGCCCCCGGTGGAAATGCCGTCCTTACCCATCCGCACCGGCAGCGAGGCTCGGCCGCTGACGCCATACTACTGACTGCGCCCGCAGCGCTGTGGGATCATGAGAACGATTCCCGGCCGCCGTCGGCGCGGCCCGAATTGAGGATCCCCACCCATGTCGAAGATGCTTGCAGAGATCCGCCAGCAGCCAGCGGCATTGGCCAAAACGCTTCGGTCGGGTCTGCGTCAGGTCCAGGTGTTGCGGCGCAGGTTCGCCTCCAACCCGCCGCGGCTGGTGGTGCTCGCCGCGCGTGGCACCTCCGACAATGCCGCGCAATTCGGCCGTTACCTGATCGAAATCACCACCGGGATTCCCGTTTCGCTGGCCGCGCCTTCGGTCTCGACGCTGTACCATGCGCCGCTGCGGCTGGACGGCGCGCTGCTGGTGGGCATCTCGCAGTCCGGCGAATCGACCGACACGAACATGGTGCTCGAAGAGGGCCGCAAACATGGCGCCGCCACGCTCGGCATCACCAACGTGGCCGACAGCACGCTGGCGCGCCTGGCCGACTTCACGCTCCTTGTGCGCGCCGGCGAGGAGAAGAGCGTCGCTGCCACAAAGACCTATACCGGTCAGCTTCTCTCGTTCTATCTCCTGGCCTGGGCCCTGGGCGCCTCCATTGACGCCTCGGATCTGGAACGGTTGCCTGAAGCCGCCGCCGAGGCGTTGAAACTCGAACGGGAGGTGACCCGCCGCGCCGAGCGCTACCGCTTCATGGATCACGCCGTCGTCATCGGCCGTGGGCTGAATTATGCCAACGCCTTCGAGTGGGCGCTGAAGCTGATGGAGACCTGCTACATCGTGGCGGAGCGGTTTTCCCAGGCCGACATCCTCCACGGGCCCATCGCCATGGTCGACCAGGCATTTCCCGCCTTTGTATTCGCCCCGGCCGGCGTCACCTGGCCGGTGATGAAATCCCTGCTGGCGAGGCTCGAAAAGATCCAGGCCGAGACGCTGGTGGTGACGGACCGTTCCAACCGCGAGGCGCCGGCCGGCTCTTTGGTGATCCCCGCCGCGCTGAGCGCGCTGCGGCGCCGGTCTTCGCCGTCTCTGCCAGAAGACCTGTTCACGCCGATTCCCTATATCATTCCCGCCCAGATTTTCGCCGCCTCGCTGGCGGCGGTGAAAGGACTGGATCCGGACAGGCCGCGGGGTCTCGCGAAAATCACGCGAACAGTGTGAAATATTGGCCGGGCGTCCCCAAAAATCAACATTTGATTTCACGCCCCTTGAAACGACGATTTTTTCATTTTGCAAATCCCAGTCGCTCATGGGGATAGGCGATCCCGCCCCCTTGACATCGGCAGCTTGTTGTGATTGACTCGCACCAAGCCGGCTCCGGCCGGCAAACCCGGTTTCAGGAGGTGCCATGAGTCCAACCCGAAGGGTATGGCTGTCGTGTTCGTTGATCCTGCTGCTCCCCGCCATTGTGGCGGCGCAGCTTGCTACAGGTTCGATTGCCGGTCTGGTGACCGATCCCAACGGGTCCGTCGTCCCTGCGGCCAAGGTCGTTGCCACGGACACGGCGCGTCAGACCAAGTACGAAGCGATTACGTCGGAAGCGGGCATTTACATCTTCCCCACACTGCCGGTCGGCACGTACACGATTTCGGTGGAAGTGCCTGGCTTCAAACGGCTGTCGCGCACCGGCGTCGAAGTGCGCGTGGCGCAACGGCTTGACCTGAACCTCCAGCTTGAGCTGGGCGACGTGCAGCAGACCGTCGAGGTCACGGCGGAGGCCCCGGTTCTGGAGGCCACCACGAGCGAGCGCGGCGCGAACTTCTCGCCGAAGTTCATGGAGAACCTGCCGCTGTTCACCGGCGGCATCCGCAACCCGCGCAATTTCATCCAGTACATGCCCGGAGTCAATACGGGCGCGGAGCTTTCGGTTTCGGGTTCCGGTGGCCGGGCGCAGGAGATCATGATCGACGGCGGCTCGCTGGTGATTCCCGAGTCTGGCGGCGTTGTCTTCAACATGCCCTCGGCAGAGATCTTTGGCGAGTTCAAGCTGCTGACGGGCACCTACTCGGCCGAATACGGCCGCGTTGGCGGCGGCATCGAAATGTACGTCACCAAGAGCGGCGGCAGCTGGTTCCACGGGGCGGCGTTCCACAACATGCGGCGCGACATCTGGAACGCCAACAGCTGGACCTTCAACTCCATCGGCCGCGCCCGGCCGAAGGAACGGTTCAACGAGACCGGTGGCGCCATGGGCGGTCCGGTGCTCATCCCGAAAGTGTACGACGGGCAGAACCGGACCTTCTGGTATTTCACCTACACGAAGGATATCCGCCCGGCCTCGCTCAGCTTCCCCGTGCTCACCGTTCCCACGGCCCGGATGAAACAGGGCGACTTCAGCGAAGCGGGCGTCCCTCCGATCTACGACCCTCTCACCACGAACAACAACGTGCGCGCGCCGTTCCCCGATCAGCGCATCCCGCAGTCTCGCTTCAGCAACGTATCGAAGAACCTGCTGCCGCTGATCCCGGATCCGAACGTCAACCGGCTGGCGCAGAATTACAATTTCGTCTCGACCAGCGTCTTTGACCGCACCATCTGGAGCATCAAGCTCGACCATAACTTTTCGGCCAACCAGCGGGTCAACTTCTTCCTTTCGCGGGAAGACCAGATCCAGGACGATGTGACCAATTTCGCCGGGCCCATCGGCAATGGCCTTCAGAACGGTCAGAAGCCCTGGAACGTGCGTGCCAGCCACGTGATGACCCTCAAGCCGAACCTGTTGGCGGTGACCAACATCGCCGTTTCCGCCACGCGCCAGTTCTGGCGCAACCCGAACCAGCGCGGGTGGGGCTCAAAGCTGGGCATCCCCGGTCTGAGCAGCGACTGGGATGCGATGCCGCGCATCCAGTTCCAGGGCGCGGCCGGCCTGTCGCCCTATGGCGTGCAGGATGGAAAAGTGGACAACGGCGGCCAGGACAACGACACCTTCATGGTCACGCAGAGTTTCACCTGGGTGCGCGGCCGGCATGAGATGAAGTTTGGCTGGGACGCCCGCTGGTTGCAGACCCTTGGCCGCGATTATGCCGGCGCCAACGGCCGCTACATCTTCCACCGCCGCCAGACGGCGATGTCGCCGGCCACGGACACGACCACCGGGCACGAGTTTGCCAGCCTCCTGCTGGGCGCCGTGGACGCCGCCGATCGGGTGGTGCCTCCGGTCCTGTTCGACCCGGTCAAGTACCGTTACGCCGCCGGTTACTTCCAGGACAACTGGCGCGTGAATCCGCGCCTGACGCTCAACCTCGGCATGCGCTATGAAGTGCCCATCGGCTGGCACATCCCGAATGGCTACTCCACGTTCGACCCGCGCGTGGCCAATCCCGGTGCCGCCGGCATGCGCGGAGCTTACATCTTCGCCGGCCAGGGCGCGGGCCGCACGGGCACGCCGCGCACCTTCCCGACGGACTGGACCAACGTCGGGCCGCGCGCCGGTTTCGCCTTCAAGCTGTTTGACCGGACGGTGCTGCGCGGCGGCTATGGCATCTACTACCAGACGCTCGGCAATGGCGGCTGCGGCTGCCGTCTCGGCTTCTTCGCGCAGAACGCGCTCCAGAGCGACGGTTTCAACCCGGTGATCAACTGGGACGGCGGCATCCCGATCCGGCCCGGCTATAAGCCGCCGCCGAACCTGGATCCGACCATCGCCAACTGGCTGAGCGCCGACTACATGGGCCCCACGTTCGGCAAGGCCCCGCGGATTCAGACCTGGAGCTTCAACATCCAGCAGGAGATCGGCAGGGGCTGGTTGATCGACATCGCCTACCAGGGTAACCGCGGCCGTTACCTGAACTCCACCATCGACATCAACCAGCTTCCGGTCAGTTATCTCCAGTTGGGTTCGCTGCTGACCCAGCCGCTGAACAGCCCCGCGGCGGCGGCCGCGGGCATTGTCGAGCCGTTCCCGGGCTTCATCGACGCCTTCCGTGCGGGCCGCGGCTTCACGCCTCGCGTGGCTGACGCGCTGCGGCCGTATCCTCATTACCAGTCCATCTGGAGCCGCAACTCCGCCTTGGGCCGCACCTGGTACGATTCGCTTCAGCTCAAGGTGGAGCGCCGTTACGGCGACCTTCAGTTCCTGGGCACGTACGTCTGGTCGAAGTCGCTCAGCCAGGCGCACTTCCGCCAGATCTTTTCGCAGAACTTCTCCCCCGGAGGGCAGTTGCAGGACTCCTACAATCCCGACGATGGCAAGTCCTACCTGCCTTTCGACCAGCCGCACGTCAGCACGATGCTGGTCACCTACACACTGCCGTTTGGCAAGGGCAAGAAGTTCCTGGGCAATGTCAACCGGCTCACCAACGCGCTGGTGTCCAACTGGGTCATCAGCTCGGCGCATCGCTGGGCAAGCGGCAACCTGATTTACATCACAACGCCCGGCAACCCGCTGGGCTCCACGCTTTTCTCCACCGTGACCAAGGCAGTCCAGGTGCCGGGCGCTGCGGTTCGCACGGGGATCGACCGCACCAGCCTGGACCCGAACAACCCGTCCACGCGATGGCTGAACCCGGCCGCCTGGCAGCCGGCGCCGGCCTTCTCGCTGGGCACGGCCGCCTTCTTCCACACCGACTTCCGCCAGCCGCCGGTGTTCTCTGACAACATCGGCATCATGAAGCGGACGACGCTGTGGGAGAACGACAAGAACCCGGTGACGCTCATCTACCGCGCCGACGCGTTCAACGCGTTCAACCGGACCAACTTCGGCGGCGTGGTGGGCACCATCGGCAACGCCAACTTCGGCCGCCCGACCGGTCCACAGCTCAGCCCGCGGCTCATCACCATGGGATTGCGGCTCGAGTTTTGAGCGCCTGGGCGGAACCCGTCCGACGGCCCGGGGCCGCAAGGCCCCGGGCCTTTTTGCGTGCGGCCGCGCCGGATGTGATATACAAAGAGATTCGCGGGTCTGCTTTATGTCCCTCCACTTTGTCGATTACCTCGTTCTCGTGTTGTATTTCGGGTTCGTGCTCGGCATCGGCTGGTTCCTGCGCAAGCACGTGCGCACGAGCAGCGAATTCCTGACCAGCGCCCACTCGCTGCCGCTGTGGATCACGTCGCTGGCGTTTCTGGCGGCCAACATGGGCGCGCTGGAGATGATCGGCATGTGCGGCTCTGGCGCCAAGTACGGCATGCTGACGTCGCACTTTTACTGGGTGGGGGCGATTCCGGCGATGCTGTTTGTCGGCGTCTTCATGATGCCGTTCTACTACGGCAGCAAGGCCCGCAGCGTGCCCGAGTATCTCAAACTGCGTTTTGACGAAAAGACGCGGGGCTTCAACGCCTTCACCTTCGCGGTGATGACGATTTTCAGCTCGGGCATTTCGATGTACGCCCTCGGCATCCTGCTGCAGGCCATCTTCGGCTGGAGCTTCACGTTTTCGGTGCTGATGTCGGCGGGCATCGTGCTCGCCTATACCTATCTGGGCGGACTGTCGAGCGCCATTTACAACGAGGTGCTCCAGTTCTTCCTCATCGTCGCCGGTTTCGCCCCGCTGGCGATTCTGAGCGTGCACAAGGCCGGCGGCTGGCGCGGCATCGAGCAGCGCCTGAGCCCGCAGATGACGGAGGCGTGGAAGCATCTGGCCAACCCGGCGGACAACCCGATGGGCGTCGAGATCTTCGGCCTGATCATGGGCCTCGGCTTCGTGCTCAGCTTCGGTTACTGGTGCACGAACTATCTGGTGATCCAGCGCGCCATGGCGGCGCGCACGATGACCGACGCGCGCAACACGCCGATCGTCGGCGCCTTTCCGAAGATGCTGATCCCGTTCGTGGTCATCGTCCCCGGCATCGCCGCGGCGGCGCTGGCGCAGATGGGCATGGGCTACTCGATCCCGCTCAAGAACGGCGGCCCGGACTATGACAAGGTCCTGTTCAGCCTGATGGCGGAGTTCTATCCGAGCGGCATGCTCGGCGTGGGCCTGACGGCGCTGGTGGCCTCGTTCATGAGCGGCATGGCGGGCAACGTGACCGCGTTCAACACCGTCTGGACCTACGACATCTACCAGAGCTACATCCGCAAGAACGCGCCGGACTCGCACTACCTGTGGATGGGCCGCATGGCGACGATCTTCGGCACCGCGCTCTCGATCGGGGCCGCGTTTCTGGCGACGAAGTTCAACAACATGATGGACTTCCTCCAGCTCATCTTCGGCTTCGTCAACGCGCCGCTGTTTGCCACCTTCCTGCTGGGCATGTTCTGGAAGCGCGCCACCGGCAATGGCGCCTTCACCGGGCTGGTGACCGGCACGGCCGCCGCCGCGCTCACCTACAGCCTGACGCTTGCCGAAGGCAAGGGCGGCTGGCTGGGCGTGGTGCACGAGTTTCCGTCCTCGATGGCGCAGAACTTCTGGGTGGCCATCAACGCCTGGACGGTCTGTTTCGTGGTCACCATCATCGTCAGCCTGTTTGGCAGGCCGCGGCCGGAAGCGGAGCTGGTCGGGCTGGTCTATGGCGTGACGAAGCACGAGGCCGAGCCGGCGGTCTGGTACAGGCGCCCGGCGGTGCTGGCGCTGATCGCCGGCCTGATGTGCCTGGGGCTGAACGTGATCTTCTACTAGGAGCCTGCGATGCTGGACCTGAGAAAACCCGCCGGCTACTTCTTCGTGCTGCTCGGCCTGATCCTGAGCGTTACCGGAATGGTGGCCGATTTCCGCGCGCCGCTGCTGGACCGCAACCTGAACCTCGAGTTCGGCATCTTCTCGCTTGTTTTCGGAGGCGTGTTCCTTTGGCTCGCACGTCGCGCGTGAAGAAGTGGTTCGCGCCCGGCCGCGTGAACCTGATCGGCGAGCACACCGACTACAACATGGGCTTCGTGATGCCCGTGGCGCTGGAGCTGGGCTGCACGGTGCGCTCCTCGCCGGCGCGGCGGCCGGTGCTGCATCTCAGCAGCGCACAATTTCCGGGAGAAATGATTTTTCCGCTGGAGGCGATTCCCTCCATGCGGCGCACCGGCGCGTGGGTGGATTACGTTCTGGGCGTGGCGCGCGAGCTCGCCCGGCTGGGCGTCGAGCTCCGGCCCATGCGGCTGGAGATCGATGCGAGCGTGCCCACCGGGAGCGGGCTGAGCTCGTCGGCCGCGCTGGAGGTGTCGTCCGCGCTCGCGCTGCTCGACGGCCGCGAGCTGCCGAAGCTCGAAATCGCGCGGCTTTGCCAGCGCGCCGAGCGCGAATTCGTCGGCATGCCGTGCGGCATCATGGACCAGTACGCCTCGCTGTTCGGCCAGGAGCACAAGGCGATCCTGCTCGACTGCCGCTCGATCACGCACGACTACGTCCCGATCCCCGGCGGAGTCGAGATCGTCATCGCCAATACGATGGTGAAGCACGAGCTCGGCTCCTCGGCCTACCGCCAGCGCGTGGCCGAATGCCAGCAGGCGCTGTCGTTTTTCCCGGGGCGCGGGTCGCTGCGCGACGTGACGCTGGCCGATCTCGAGCGCGCCTCGCGCCAGATGCCCGAGATCCCGCTGGCGCGGGCCCGGCATGTGATCCTCGAGAACCAGCGCGTGCAGGATTTCTTCGCCGCTGCGCTGCGCAACGACCTGAACACGATGGGCCGGCTGATGGTCGAGAGTCACCGCTCGCTCCAGCATGACTATGAGGTCAGTTGCGAGGAGCTGGATTTTCTGGTCGATACGGCGCTGACGCTCGAAGGCGTTTACGGGTCGCGCATGACCGGCGGCGGCTTCGGCGGCTGCACCGTGAGCCTGGTGGAGCGCGGGGCCGTGGACCGTTTCCGAGAGCGGCTCACCGCCGCGTATCAGGAGAAATACGGGCTCACGCCCGCCATCCACGCCTGCACTCCGGCTTCCGGCGCGCGCCGCATCGGATGAGCGGATGAATCCCCGTCTCTGGCGCGCGCTCGTGGCGGCGCTCCTCCTCTTGCAGGGCGCACGCTGCCTGTACAACTCGTGGCGCGAGACGCAGACCGTCGACGAAGGCATCCACATCGCCAGCGGCTATACGTTCCTCAAGACAGGCCTGTACGAGCTCGACATCGAGCACCCGCCGCTGGCGCGCGTATGGTTCACGCTGCCGCTGGCGGCGCTGCGCGCCGACGCGAAGCTCGGCGAGGAGTCCTGGAAGCACCGGGACATGATCGAGCACGGCAAGCAGGTGCTCTACCGGCAGCCGAAATGGCGCGCGGAAACGCTGCTGTTGTCCGCGCGCGCGATGGTGGTGCTGCTGACGCTCGCGCTGACGCTGGCGGTGGCGCTGTGGACGCGGGCGCGCTTCGGGCCGGCCGCCGGACTGGCGGCCGCGGCGCTGGTATCATTGGATCCTACCCTCTGCGCTCACGGTCACTATGCCACCACCGACATGGCCGCGGCGCTGACGGCGTTCCTTGCGATCATCGCCTTTGAGTCGGCGCTGCTCCACGGCGGCTGGCGTCGCATCATGCTGGCGGGCCTGGCCGCGGGCGCGGCCTTCGCGGTGAAGCTTTCGATGCTGTTTCTCGCGCCCTGTTTCCTGCTGCTGGCTGCCGTCCTCCACACCGGCTGGCGCCGCAGCGCGGCGGCACTCGCTGGCACGTTCGTGCTGGCCGCGTTGGTGGCGATGCTCTCCTACGGGCCTGCGGGCCTGCGGTGGAAAGAGCTGGGCAGGCTCGACGAGCGCGTCTCGGAAGGCGGCCCGGTCAATACGGCGCTGCGCTGGCTGGGCGAGAAGTGGCACGTGCCGGCGCACCCGTGGCTCGTGGGCATCGGCACGCATTTCCACCATCAGGACGAGGGCCACGAAGCCTATCTGCTGGGCGAGATCTACAAGGGCGGCCGGTGGCAGTACTTCCCGGTGGCGTTCCTGGTGAAGGCTCCCGTCGGGACGCTGCTGCTCGTGGCGCTGGCGCTGCCGCTGCTCGTGGCGGCGCCATACCGCGCGTGGGCGGCGCTGGCGATTCCGCTGGCCGTCTACTGGGCGGCGGTCGTGCAGAGCCACGTCAACATCGGCGTGCGCCATCTGCTACCGGTCTTCCCGCTCACCATCGTCCTGGCTGCCGGTTTGATGGCCGCCTGGGGAGGCAGGCTGTACCGCCGGGCCGCGCCGGTTCTTCTGGCCGGATGCTGTCTGCTCGCGGCGGCCGAAAGCGTCCGCATTTTTCCGCATGACATTGCGTTCTTCAACTTCGCCGCGGGCGGCCCGGAAAACGGCCACCGCATTCTGCTCGATTCCAACATCGACTGGGGACAGAGCCTTGGCGAGTTCATCGAGTGGCTGGACGGCCGGCCGCGCGACGAGGTCTGCCTGTGCTATTTCGGCGTCGTGCCCCTGGATTACTTCGGATTCGACGAGTGCGGCGTCATTCCGGACGAGGAGATCCGCCGCGGAGGCCGGCCGGAGCGGCGATGGTATGCGATCAGCGTGACGCTGCTCGAGGGCGTCTACCACAAACGCGAGTGGTACGGCTGGCTGCGGGCGCGAAAACCGGTGGCGAAAATCGGATATTCGATTTACGTTTTCGACGTATCCGACATCAGAAAAAAACCGGCCTGGCGCTGAAGGACTGTGGATTTTTCCTGATATCAGCCGGATTCCCGCTGCGGGCCGTCGCCGGGCGCAGGTGTTTTGCTTCCCAAGGTGCGGTGCTTGCCGGCCATGTATTCCGACAGCTTGAGCAGCGTGCGTCCGCCCCGCTCCACATAGCGGTTGGCGGCCTTCTGATAGCGCTGGAGAAGCTCGCGCTTGTTGGCCCCGCTCAGGTCGCAGGACTCGATATCGAGCAGGATTTCCACTTCCCAGGGCTGAAAAGTGTTCCGGTTCAACCGCCCGCGCAGAAGGTCCCCGATCAGCCTGTTGAACTGGTGCAGTCTTGCTTCCAGTTCGTATGCGCTCAATTCCATGGGGTCATTGTCATTCTACACCCGGAATTCCGCCCCGGTTCACGAGCATTTATCCACGCGCGGCCATGCGGAGCCAGTGAGCGACTTCGGCGGCCTTGGCCAGATCGCCGCGGCGCCAGTAGGCGCCGTGGAGGTTGTTCAGCATGCGGGCGACAATGCGGCTTCTGGGCGCCGGGGCGAAGAGCTCTTCGAGCGGCGGCAACGTGGCGCCGGTGGCCTCTTCCACGAGCCGAAGACAGTCTTCTTCGGTGAGGAGCTGGCCGCCGTGGAACGGGTCGATCATGACGCGCACGCCGTCCTCGTCGTCATAGCGGCAGACGAAGTGGCCCGGCAGGCTGACGCCCGACAGCGGGAGTCCGGCGCGGCGGGCGACCTCGATGGCAATGACCGAAAGCGTGATCGGCAGTCCCCTGCGCCGCGCCATCACCATGTCGATGCAGCTGTTGGCGGGCGAATAGTAGTCCTCGTGGTCGCCTTCGAGTTTCTCCTCCTCAAACAGGACATGGTTGAGGGCGTGCAGCAGCGCCGCGCCGCGCGCGCCCGGGCCGGCCACATCGAGCACGCGTGCGGCCCAGATGTCGAGCTGGCGGAAGACGGCGCGCCGTGCCAGGTCTCCGTGATCCAGCGCGGCGACTTCCACGGCGGCTTCGTCCAGCTCCATCGCGGTCTCGTCGCCGCCAAGCAACGAGATGAGACGGCTGGAAGGCTCCCTCATGGCTCCCTCCGGCTGCGGGGCTGCATGAGAATCCGCTCGGTCGAGGTCCGCAACTCTTCGATCTTAGCAGCCGGCAGCAGGCCGCTCCGGGCGAGCTCGTCCAGCCGACTGCGGGCCTCGCCGGCGCGGCCCGCCTCGGCCAGCAGGCGGATCTCTTCGATGCGGTACAGGTAATTGCCCGGAAAGGCTCCTGCGAGCTCGCCCATCAACGGCGCGGCCCTTGCCGGCTGGCCCTCGCGGCGCAGGACGACGGCCAGCAGGACGCGCGCCTCCACGGCCGTCTTGCGGCCGTCGCGCACGGCCGCTTCCATCCGCTCGATGCCGCGGCGGCGGTCGCCGCGGAATCCGGCGAGGAATGCGATCCCCCGGATGTACCACGGCAGGCTGCCGGCGATGTATTCATGCAGGCCGGGGATGAGGCGCGCGTCGGCGAAGGAAGGATCCAGCTTCAGCAGTTTCTCATGCGCCTCGCGGCTCCGCGTCCCTTCGCGCAGGGCCTCCCACCAGGCCTTCTTCACCCACATCAGCATCTGCGCCCGGTGGCCGTGGGCCACGCCAGAGGCGTACAGACAGGCGGTATCCGCAGGGTTCTCCCTCAGGCGCTGCTCGCAGAGAGCCAGCGAGCGGGCGATGGCATGGTCGAACTGCTCCCTCTCTTCGGCGCCCATCGGAACCTTCGGGCGGCGGAGGAAGGAATTGCCGGCGGTGAAGGAGCTCGAATCGAGCGCACCGGCTGCGAACAGGGCGCGGTGCAGCAGGGCATGGGCCAGATGATTCCAGGCTTCCGGGTCGTCGGGCCGCTCGCGCGTCTCCTGCTCCAGCAGCGTGATGGCGCGATCGTATTCGAGGTTGTACATCGCCCGCAGCCCCTCCGGCAGGGGCGGAATGGCAGCCCACGCGGGAAGGCAGACGAGCAGCAGCGATCTCCACGCCTTCACACCAGAAAAGATGCAGGGGGCAGAAGAGCCGTTCCACCGGTGGGCTGGCGGCACGGACGCGTCAGCGGAAGAAGATGTCGATCAGGTTGACGTTCCTGCCCGAAGCGTCCACACAATAGCCGAAAGGGCTGTAGGAGATGTGGCGGTCCTTGCGGTCAACGTAGAGAAAGACCTCGGTGCCCTGGGGGAACTGAAGGATCTGGATGACGCCGTCCTCACAGGAGCGGGAGCGGCGCACATGGGCCCGGGCAACGTCGCCATACGGGCTTTTTGGCCCCCAGTCTTCCAGGAATTTCTCCATATTGTAGTCGCGGCAGGGGCGGGCCGGGTCGCATCCCCACAGCCGGTAAGCGTCCTCATATTTCTTTTCGGCCACCAGCCGGAGGAACAGCGCCACCTGCCGCTTCTCCCGGAAGTCGTGGAAGTACCAGTAGCCCAGAAAGCCAACCAGGAGAGCGGCAACGATGCCGCCCACCCAGCGCCTGATCCTGCGCTCTCGCCGGGCCTCCTCCTGCCCGTAGGTGTCCAGGAAGCCGGTCATGCTCCGCCCTCCCCGGCGGAATGCGTCTTATTTCTTGACGGGATAGGCCTTGTCGTAAGCCGCGGTGACGTCGGCGGAGATGTCGAGCGCGGGCTTCGAGTACAGCAGGTTGGACGCGTCAATGATCATGTCCAGGCCCTTTTCCTCGGCCACCTTCTTCAAGACCTCGCGGAAGCGCTGCCCCACCCGTTGCAGGATGTCCTGCCGCTCGCGGTTGACGGCGTCCTGAAGGGCCTCGCTGTTGCGCTGATACTGGCGCTGCTTGAGCTGGATGCGGTTGATGAGTTCGCTCATCGCCGCTTCCGTGTACTTGTCCTGGTTGGTCTGCGCTTCCTGCTGGAGTTTGGCGATCTCCCGCTCGAGCTGCGCCAGCTCTTCCTGACGCGGACTGAACCGCGCCTTCAGGTCGGCCTCCGCCTGTTTGATCTCGGCCGTTTCCTGCAATGCCTTCTGAAGGTCGACAATGCCGACCTTCACCTGCGCCGACGCGGCAGCCGCGGCGGCCAGCAGCCCGCACGCCAGCAAGCCGGCGCGCGCCCAAATCCTGCTTGTCCTCATCAGCTCGCTCATGCTCCTTCCGGTGCGGCAGCCGGCCTCAGCCGAGCACTGCCAGAATCTCGTCTTCCCTCAGAACCAGGTACTCCTCGCCGTCAATTTTCACTTCGGTGCCCGACCACTTGCCGACCAGCACCTCGTCGCCGACCTTGACGTCCAGCGCCGCCCGTTTGCCATCCTTCAGGATCTTGCCATCGCCCACGGCGACCACTTTGGCCCGCTGTGGCTTCTCCTTGGCGGTGTCTGGAATCACGATGCCGCCGATCTTCTCCTCGCCTTCTTCGATTCGCTGTGCCAGCACACGATCATGCAGAGGACGGAACTTCATGGGACGGAACTCCTTTGGCGGTCAGAATCTCGTGAACCGGCTTTGCGCACGCTGATGGTGCGTAGGCGCAAGGCCGCCTGCTTCCACCTAGCATTGTAGAATCACAACCCATTGCGGCTCAACACGCAAGGCCGCGCGGCGCGAGCGGGCGCGGAAGGCGCCCGCAGCAGGGCTCCGCAAGTATGTGGAACCATTGGTACTTAGAGCCGGTGCTTCAGGGGGCCTTTCTGGTATAATGGCAGATGCTGTTTGCCTGACGTAGACGGCACAGCCTGGCGCGCAGAGACAAAGAACAGCGCCAGACAACAGGTTCGTGGAGGCCGGAGAGAGGCCTGCGGGCAAGGCCGGACGCGAACCTGATTCGGCAACCTCGGCCAACCCCCTCGGGGTTCGGTACACACGAGCGGCAACGCCGCCCTGACAAGCAACCGCCGGCCGCGCAGCCGGCGCCCGTGAATGGATTCCGCTTCGGACGCACACGCGTGTCGTGTGCGCAAAGGAATCCTTTGCCGTTGGAGACGAGAAGGGGAGGACTGCCTTTGTTTCGACGCTTGGTAACCCGCTCTGTTTTCCTGCTGGCCGGCGTGGTCGCCGTCCAGCAGCCGGCCGATCCGGGCCCGAGGCCCGCCCCGGCCGTTCCCGATCCCAGAGACCCCAGGCTGTACTGCATCCGGCAGTTTTTTTTGACCAGAGACTGCCCGGCCCATCTTTATGCGGAGGACTTCGTCGCCGCCGCTGACGAAAACGGGTTGGACTGGCGGCTGTTGCCCAGCATCGCCTTCGTTGAGTCCACCGGCGGCAAGGACGTCCGGAACAACAACATGTTCGGCTGGGACAACAGCAACTGGTACTTCCCGGACGCCCGCGCGGGCATCTACCACGTGGCCGGCCGCCTGGCTCATTCGCCGCTGTACCGCAACCGTGATCCGCGCCGCATCCTGCGGGTCTACAATCCAAATCCCGAGTATGCGCAGACCGTGCTCTGGGTGATGAGCCAGATGGGGCCCTCCGACCTGCCGGCCGCGGGGCGGGCGCTCAATTGAGACAGCCGCACGCCCAGGAGCGGCCGAGCCGGCAACGGCTAAAGCGGCAGGGCAATGCGGAATGGGTGGTATACTCAATCCGCGGCGCGTGCGTCTGACAGATCAAGGCGGTTCGCGCCGCCGGATGCCATGTCCAGGAGTTGCCGGTGAACGATCTGCTGCTCATCCGGGCGATCTTCGTGCTCATCCTGGCAACTGCGGCCTGGTTTCTTCAACCCTTTGGTCTGACCCCGCCTCTGGGAGCAGCCGCCGGCAGCGTGCTGGGCGTGCTGATCGTGCTGGCGGAGATCCGCCTGAAGCAGGTCAGCCTGAAGCGGCTGATCGGGGCCGCAGTCGGCTCGGTTCTGGGCATTGTAGGCGCCTTTCTCATCTCTCTCGTCATCTCATGGGCCCTGCCGGGTTCGCGGGGCACGGTCTCATTCTTTCAGTTGCTTATCCTGCTGGTGATGACTTACGTCGGCCTGGTGGTTGGGGCGGCCAAGGGCGACATGCTCAACCTGTCCGCCCTGGGCGGCCTGTTCGGCGGCGAAAAGGCCCAGAAGCAGTCCTTCAAGATCCTTGACACCAGCGTCATCATCGATGGCCGCATTGCCGACATCGCCGAAACGGGCTTTCTTGACGGCACGCTGGTGGTGCCGCAGTTCGTGCTGCGCGAGCTGCAACTGGTGGCCGACTCGGCCGACTCGATGAAACGCAACCGCGGCCGCCGCGGCCTCGACGTCCTCCAGCGGCTTCAGAAGATGGCCCACCTCAACGTCCAGATCCTCGAGGACGACTACCCGCACCTGCGCGAGGTGGACCTGAAGCTGATCGAGCTGGCCCGCACCTACGACTGCAAGATCATTACCAACGATTTCAACCTGAACAAGGTCGCCCAACTGCACGGCGTTGAGGTGCTCAATATCAACGAGCTCGCCAACGCGCTGAAGCCCATCGTGCTGCCGGGCGAAACCATGCGCGTTTTCATTCTGAAGGAAGGCAAGGAGTACAACCAGGGCGTCGCCTACCTCGACGACGGCACCATGGTCGTGGTGGACAACGCGAGGAAGATGATCTCGAAGACGATCGACATCTCGGTCACCAGCGTCCTTCAGACGCAGGCCGGCAAGATGATCTTTGGCCGCTTCGACGAGCGCGTCCACCAGGTCTACGACAAGGTCCCGCCGTCCGGCGCCCAGCGCACGGCAGAACAGGCGCCCGCCGAGAAAGCGGTAGCGCCGCCACGCGCCTGAGCGAAGGGGGCTGATCGCCCGCAACTGGCACCGTCATGAAAGTCTCCGTCATCCTGCCTGCCGCCGGTCTTGGGACCCGCATGCGCGCCGGCGCCGAAAGCACCGGCACCAGCCGCAAGCAGTTCATGCTGCTGGAAGGCGTGCCGATTCTCATTCACACGATCCGCAAATTTGTCGCCTCGCATCATGTCACCGAGGTCGTCGTCGCCCTGCGGCGCGAAGACATCCCGTGGGTGGAGGAGATGATCGCCCACGAGAAATTCCAGAAGCCGGTCCGCTGCGTGGAGGGGGGCGAGACGCGGCAGGAATCGGTGGCCAACGCGCTGTTCTCGCTGGAAGCCGACGTGGAGCTGGTGGCCGTGCACGACGCGGTGCGCCCGTTCGTCAGCCAGGAGATCATCTCGGAAACGATTCTGGCCGCCGCGCACCACGGCGCGGCGATCACGGGCATCGTGCCGGTGGACACCGTGAAGCAGGTTCACCGGCATCTGGTCCGCGGCACGCTGAACCGCGACCGCCTGGTGTTGGCGCAGACCCCGCAGGTCTTCCGCGCGGAAATCCTCCGCCGCGCGTTTGAAAAGGCGCGCGAGGACGGCTTCACCGGCACCGATGAGTCCAGCCTGGTGGAGCGGCTGGAGACGGTCGACATCCACGTGGTGCCCGGTTCGGACCGCAACATCAAGATCACGCGCCCCTCCGACATGGAACTCGCCCAGCTCTTTCTGGCGAGCGAGCGCGCCAGGGTGGCCGGCTGATGGACGTCCGCGTCGGCCTGGGCTGGGACAACCACCGCCTCGCCGCCGGACGGGCGCTGGTGCTGGGCGGCGTGCGCGTGCCCTGCGAATTCGGCTTCGAAGCGCACTCCGATGGCGACGTCCTGCTCCATGCGGTGACCGACGCACTGCTCGGCGCGCTGGCGCTCGGCGACATCGGCATGCACTTCCCGGATACGGACCCGCGCTGGAAGGACTGCGACTCGGCCGTCTTCGTGCAGCACGCCGCCGCGCTTGTCCGCGAGCGGGGCTACCACATCAGCAACGTCGATGCGACCGTCATTCTCCAGCGGCCGAAGCTCGGCCCGCTGCGCGCGGAGATCCGGGCGAACCTGGCGCGGCTGCTCGGGCTTGGCGAAGACCGTGTGTCGGTGAAGTTCAAGACCGCCGAGAAAGTGGGGCCTGTCGGCGAGGGCCGCTCGGCTGAGGCGCAGGCCGCGGTGCTCCTCGTCAGGGATTGACCAGATCCGCAGCCCACTCGGGCCCTTCCGCCAGGCGGACGGCCTCGCAGCCAGTCAGGTTCTCCAGCAGCTCCCTCACCGTGCGTCCGAGCAGCGGGTGCCGCAGCTCTGGGGCCGCCGCAGCCAGCGGCTCCAGCACAAACCGCCGTTCATGGAGCCGCGGATGCGGCACTTCGAGGCCCGGTTCGCGGATCACGGCCTCGCCGTAAAAGAGCAGGTCCAGGTCCAGCGTCCGCGGACCGTAGCGAGCGCCGCGCACGCGCCCGTGGCGGATTTCGATATCGAGCAGCGCGTCGAGCAGCGGCCGTGCCCCCAGCGCCGTGTCCAGCCGCGCCACCGCATTCAGGAATTCCGGCTGCCCGCGCAGGCCCACCGGTTCGGTTTCATACAGGGGCGACACGGCCCGCAGCCGACCCAGCCGCAGCACCTCCCGCAACGCGCCGCGCAGATGCGAGCGGCGGTTGCCGAGGTTGGAGCCGAGCGCGATCCACGCCTCAACCATCGCGGCGCCTCGTGATCTCGACGCCGGCCCAGTCGGCGCCCTGCGGGCGCAGCGCGCCCGGCTTGCGCACCAGCACGCGCACGCCCCGCGCCGGGAAACTTTCGAGGACGGCCCCGGCCAGGTCGGCGGCCAGCGTCTCCACCAGCGCGCGCGGCCGCGCCGCCGCCGTCGCGGCCAGCAACGCATGCACGGCCGCGTAATCGATAGCGTTGCGCACGTCGTCCGTGCGCGCCGCTTCGCGGGTGTCCGTCTCCAGCTCGACGTCCACCACCAGCTCCTGCGCGGCGGCGCGCTCCTGTTCACTCACCCCAATTCGCGCCGCCAGCCGCGCGCCGCTCACAATCACCTTGTCCATATCTCGCCCCGCACCGCGTCTGCCACGCTGAGCGCCTTCTTCACCGGGCGCACGTCGTGGACGCGCACGATCGACGCCCCGTTCATCGCGCCAATCACCGCCGCCGCGATCGTGCCCTCCAGCCGTTCGCTGATGTCCTCCATTCCCGGCAGCACGCCGAGGAACGATTTGCGCGAGGGCCCGATCAAGATCGGGCAGCCCAGCTCGCGCAGCTCGCCCAGCCGCCGCAGCAGTTCGAAACTCTGCGGCGGGGTCTTGGCGAAGCCGATGCCCGGGTCGACGTAGATTTCGCGGACTCCCGCCCCGCGCGCCCGCTCCACGCGCGGCCGCAGCTCCTCGATCACCTCGCGCATCACGTCCCGGTAGACGGCGTGCTGCCGCATCGTCTGCGGCGTGCCGCGCATGTGCATGATGACGACGCCCGCCCCGGCGGCCGCAGCCACGCGCGCCATTTGCGGATCTGCCAGACCGCTGACGTCGTTGACGAGCGTCGCGCCCGCTTCCAGACAGGCCGCGGCCACGCGCGGCTTCATCGTATCGATCGACACGCGCACGCGCGGGTCCAGCGCCAGCAGCTCCACCACCGGCAGCACGCGCTCCAGCTCGACGTCCTCTGGCACCGGGTGCGCGCCCGGCCGCGTGCTCTCGCCGCCTACGTCGATGATGTCGGCGCCCTCGGCAATCAGCCGCCGCGCCTCTTCCACCGCCTCGTCCGGCGTGGCGAAGCGCCCGCCGTCGGAAAACGAGTCCGGCGTGACGTTCAGAATGCCCATCACCAGCGTGCGCGCCATCAACGCCCTCCCGCCGCGCGCGCCGGCGTGAAGAACCGGCGGCGCGACTCTTCATCGAGCAGCGGTGCCTGAAGGCGCACGGGCTCGCTGCCGTCGGACCACAGCAGGTCGCCGTGGCCGGTGAGGTCCTCGGCCCCGGCCGCGCCCAGCACCAGCCGCGACTCGATCGCCTCCGCCACCCGCAGACAGACGCGGCCGGTGAGGTTGGACTTGATGACGCCCGTCACCACGTCGCGGCTGGCCCGCTGCGTGGCCAGCACCAGGTGGATGCCGGCGGCGCGGCCCTTCGCGCCGATCCGCGCCACGCGTTTCTCCAGCTCTTTCCGCTCGGCCGCGCTGTGGACGAGGTCGGCGTATTCGTCGCAGAAAACAACAATTCTGGGCGGTTTTGTTCCGGCCTCGGCGCGCCACCCGGCCAGCGCGGCGATGCCCTGCCGGTCGAAGGCGCGGTAGCGCTCTTCCATCTCCTCGATCAGTGTGTCGAAGGCCGCCGTCATGTCGTCGTCGGGCGGCAGCAGCAGCCCGAGCTTCGGCCAGAGGTAGGACGATCCGCGCAGCTCGCCGAAGGCGGTGCGTTTCGGGTCGATCAGCACGACGCGCAGATCGGCCGGCGTGTGCGTGGCCATCAGGCTGGCCAGCGCCGTGCGCAGCCACTCGCTCTTGCCGCTGCCGGTGGAGCCCGCCACCAGCAGGTGCGGCGTCTGCGGCCGGGCCAGGTCGGCGAAGTGCGGCACAAGGCCCAGATCCACGCCCACGAGCAGCGGCGCGGTGAAATCCGCGGCGCGCGAGAAATCCACGGCGTTGAAGTAGAGGGTCTCGCGCTGCGCGCGGGGGGCTTCCACCAGGACGCAACCCTCGCCCTTGCGCAGGAACGGCCGCGTGGCCAGCCCGAGCTGCACCTGAAGGTTATCGGCCTCGGCCAGCACCCGGCGCACGCTCGAACGCGGCGCCAGCCGCACCGGCACGCGCAGGAAAGCCGGCCCGGCCGCCAGGCCGGGGCCCAGCTCGACGTCATGGCCCCGCGCCCGCAGCACCTCGATGGTCTTCCGCGCCAGCTCCTGGTCGCGCAGGGAGGGGATGAAGGCCGGGCGCGGCACGGGCTGTGGCGCTTGCAGCGCCGTCCGCAGGGGCGCGCCGACAACGCCGGCCAGCCGGCCGATCAGATCGACGATCTTTTCCTTCAACGGCTCCAGTTGTGCGGCGTCCAGAACAGTCTGCGCCGGCGCCGGGTCGAAATGGACCAGCGCCGCCGCGCCCGGCTCGCTGCCGGTTTCAAGCATCAGTGAGTACAGGCACAGCTGCATCAGATCGGCCTCGGGCGCGGTGGAGGCGAGCTTCCATTCCACAACGCACCAGCGGCCGCTCGCCGGGTCGCGCCACAGCGCATCCAGCGTGCCATTCACCTCCACGGCCGCGCGCCAGCCGGGCCGCTGCACGCGCCAGACCAGTGGGACCTCGGTCCGCGCGACCGACTCCGCGCCCCGCCATCCGCTGCGGCCGTTCCAGCCAATGACGCCGCGCGCCTCGCATTCCCGCAGCGCGCCCACGAGCCAGGCGGCAAAATGGCGCACGCCCTGCCAGAGGCGCAGCAGCGCCTCCGGGCGGGCATGGAAGGCCGCGTCCTGGGCGGAAAGTGCGGGCCCCAGCTCATGTTCATAGAGCGCGCGCGCATAGTCTTCGGCAGCCTCCAACCGATGCAGGCTTTCCGCGTCGAAGTGGTGGAACCAGGCCGCAGGCGAGTCCCCGCCCAACGCTTCCGCCGCCGTCCGATGGAACAGCCGGCCCGCTTCAGCACCGGCCCCTTCGTCCACGGCCCCGCCGGCCGCGCGCCAGATCTCCCGCCGGATCTCGGAAACCGTCAGGGACACGGCGTCCTGCTCCACGGCCCCCTCATCCGCCGAGGCGCTCGTAAAGCACCTGCGGCGGCTCGCCCAGGGCGGCCACCACATCCTGAGTCTGACGCGCACAGCGCCTCACCTCCTCGGCCCCGCAGCCCAGCCGCCGCGCAGCCTCCTCAACCGGGATCACCTTCTCCTGGCGGACGCAATCGACCAGCGCGTCCATCAGGGCCTCGTCGCCGCCGGCAGGGGCCGCGCCCGGTTCCAGTCCCTCCAGCCAGTCCCGCAGCTCCTGCGGGAACCGCTCGCGCAGCCACTGCTCAACGAACTCCCGTCCCAGCGTCTCGCCGTCCACATGCAGGTCGCCGGCGGCTGCGTCGGCCAGCAGCGTGCGGCAGGCCTCCAGGGCGGCCATCGTCTCCCGGGACAGCCGCACCATCCGTGCGCCTCTCGCTTCGAGCTGCGCCAGACGGTCGGCCGTTTTCGGCGCGCGCCGGCCCATCGGCAACCCGGTGGCGCGCAGCAGCCGCAGCTGGCGGGGTTGCTCCAGCCGGGCGAGCCGTTCCAGTCTCCGCGCCGCGCCATGCATCGTTGCCTGATTGAACATCACCAGCATCAGCCGCCGGCCGTCTTTCTCGAGCAGCAGATCCACGCCCTGCGGGCGCGGCTCCATGCTTTTCCATCCGGCCAGCGGCATCACCCGCTGCACGGCGTCCAGCAGAAATTCGTTGCCCGTCCAATCCCTGCGGTCGCAGGCGCCCTCCCTCCTGCTGCGGAGCTCGGCGTCCAGGAAACGCGCTGCGTCCAAGGGGGACCGGGCCGGTTTCAAGCCGCGAAGTTCCTCAAAAAGATCCCGCGCGGCATAGATCAGCCTCCTCGCCACGACTCGGCCCTGCGGGACCAGAAGATGCTTCACGGCGTATTCGGTGAACGGCCACAGGGGCTGCCTCTTCCGATACCGGTGATCCCGCAGGGCGGGCTCCGCATCCATCCGCGCCGCCAGCAGGCGCCGCGCGGCTTCCACATCCAGCGGGTACAGCTCCAGCCGGACCTCTCCCATGCGGTCCATCTCCGCATGACGGAAACCGCGGTGGAGCACGTCGAGAAACCCCGTCTGCGCGCAGGTGACCAGCACCAGGTTCGCGGACTCGTCGCGCAATGCAGCCCCCGCCGCGCCTAACGCCCATAGAGGACGCAGGTCGGAAGAGTCCAGAATCATCGCCTCCATTTGATCGAGCGCCATCACCACGGGGGTGGGGGCGGCCAGCGCGATCAGTTCCAGCAGGATCCGTCGGGCTTCGTCCTCTGCTTCTTCCTCCAGTTCTCCGCCGTCGGTGATTCCCATGTCTTCAAGGATCGAGTCCGGCAGCAGGTCTCCGCGCAGCCACGCTTCGCCCTCGCGCCGGAATCTTCCCTCTCTCAGGTGCAGGAGCACGGTGGCTGGCGCGTAACTGCACGTCTGGCGGATGCGGTCCTCGCCGGCATTCAGCAGGACGTCCAGTTGCCGTGTCCCGCCGGGCAAAGGGTGCAGCAGGTCGCCGGCGAACTCGCGCCGCAGGTGCCGCCAGATGGTCTGCGGCGCGCACTGGAGCCGGAAGCCGGAAAACAGCGCGCCGTTCTGAAGGCACCAGGAGCGCAGACGGTTCAACAGGTGCGTCTTGCCGCTGCCGGGCTCGCCAAACACCAGCACGCCCCGGCTGCCGCCATGCTGGCGGATGGTTTCCACCTCAGCGCAGATCCTCGCGGAGATTTCCGCGTGAATCTCCGCCACGTCCACCCACTCCGGATCCCACGCATCGCGGGTGATTCCGCTGCGGAACGGGTTCGGGATGCCCTTCAGCTCAAGAGCGAGCGGTGACGCTGACATAAAAGTTCCTCTCTCCGTCATGGACCAGCGCCTCGCGCTCCGCCTCCGGCAGCCGCCAGGGGTGATCGTGCGGCGCCATGTAGATGCGGCCCCGCCGGAACAGCTCCATGGCGGCGCGGTCGAACTCCTGTTTCGTCAGTCCGCGCAGCGCTGGCCGCGCGCGCAGAGAGATCACCGGGATCGGCAAAGGAGTTTCCTGCTCCATCCGCTTCAGCTCATCGAGCAACAGCTCTTCCGCCGTCAGCGTGGCCGCCGATCCAGCCGCTTTGCCTGCCAGGAAACTCTCGATCTGCTCCTCGCTCGCGCCCAGCCGGCGCCATTCGTCCTTCAGCCGTTCGAGCATCGGGCGGTAGAGTTCCAGGAACGCCCTGCGGTGCTCGGCCCGCGCGCAGGCCTCCACCTTTTTACCGTCGATGCGCAGCGTGTATTGAAATACGCGCCCCTGCGCCACCAGGTCGGCCGCTGCGCGCTCCCAGCGGTCGCGGCTGACGCCCTTCAGCCGTGCCTTCGCCTGCCGCATCCAGTCGGCGCGGCTCATCGCGCGGTTGCCCAGGGACTCGAGCAGCGCCTCCGGCGCCGTTTCTTCCGGGCTCAGCCGCCAGTAGGCCGGCGTCTTGCCAGACCACGCCTTCAGCGCACCGTCGGTCTGCAGTTGCCGGATCAGCTCGAGCGCGGGACGCCCGTCGAGCTCCTTCGGCCAGGCCGCGGCCGTCAGCAGCTCTTTTTCCTTGAGCGGCGCCGGCGCCTGCCGGACGGCCTCGAGCATCCGCTCCCGCGCCTGGCGCAGCCAGTCTTCCAGCCGCCGCGCGCTCCAGAGCGTCTTGCCGCTCTTTGCCTGGAGCCGCGCGGCCTCGCCCCTGGCGGCAAGCTCTTCGAGGGCCGCCTCCACAGCGGCGGGTTTCGGCGCCGGCCGGGCCGGCCAGAGCCTGCGGATCTGCGCCGGGCTGAGCGGCGCGGGGCTTTCGGCGAGAAGTCGCATCGCGGTATCCGCAGCAGAGGTCCGTCCGGCCAGCGGCGGCTTCGAGTTTTCGGACTCGAACAGTGGCAGATTCCCGCTCAACCTCTCCTCCCTCTCTAGCATAATGTCGCACTGATTCTGTTCCGCGAAGCAGCGCAAACATTTCGAAACCCGCGGGCAAGGGTATACTGGCGGGTTAGAATGATCCGCACCCGCGCCTACGCCCGCGCCGGCCTGATCGGCAATCCGAGCGACGGCTATTACGGCAAGACCATTTCGCTCATTGTGCGGAATTTCCAGGCCGAGGTGACGCTGTATGAATCGCCGCGACTGCGCATCGTGGGCGGCCACCGGGACCGGCTGGAATTTCTGGGCGTGGACGACTTCCTCGAAGATGTCCGCCAGAACGGTTACTACGGCGGCGTGCGCCTGATCAAGGCGTCGATCAAGAAATTCAGCGAATGGTGCCGGCGCGCGGGCGTGCCGATGGACCGCAATTTCACCATCGAGTACGACACCGACATTCCCGTGCGCGTCGGGCTGGCCGGCTCGAGCGCCATCGTCACTGCCACCATCCGCGCGCTGATGCAGTTTTTCGGCGTCGACATCCCGAAGCCGGTGCTGCCGAACCTGATCCTGTCGGTGGAACTCGAAGAGCTGCATATCGGGGCCGGCCTTCAGGACCGTGTCATTCAGGTCTACGAAGGCGTCGTCTTCATGGACTTCGACAGGACCCGCATGGAGCGCGACGGCCACGGCCTTTACGAGCCGCTCGATCCACGGCTGCTGCCCCCGCTCTTTGTCGCCTACCACGACAACCTGGCCGAAGGGACCGAGCTGACGCACAACGATCTGCGCAGCCGCTACCAGCGCGGCGAGCCCGCGGTGATGGACGCCATCCGCCAGTGGGCCGCCTGGGCGCAGGAGGCGCGCGACCTGATCGTTGCCGGCCGCGGGGCGGAGATCGGCCCGCTGCTCAACCAGGCCTTTGATCTCCGCGCCCAGCTCATCCGCATCAGCCCGGGCAACATGGAGCTGGTCGAGCGCGGCCGCTCCCTCGGCGCCTTCACGCAGTTCTGCGGCTCCGGCGGCGCCGTCATCGGCGTCTATGACGGCGACCCGGAGCGGCTGGAGCGCCTGCGGGCGTCCTACGCGCAGATGGGCGCGCAGCTCATCGTGCCGCGCATCCTGCCCTGATCCAGGCATGAGCCCGCCATGAAAGTCCGCAAAGCCATCATCCCCGCCGCCGGCATGGGCACCCGTTTCCTGCCCGCCACCAAGAGCATGCCCAAGGAGATGCTGCCCATTGTCGACAAGCCGGTGTTGCAGTTCGTGCTCGAAGAGGCGGCCGAAAGCGGCATCGAGGACGTGCTCATCATCACCGGCCGCGGCAAGCAGGCCATCGAAAACCATTTCGACTACAACCCCGACCTCGAGCACTTCCTCCGCAACGCCGGCAAGACGGAGCTGGCCGAGCGCGTGCGCGACATCGGCGAGCGCGTCCGCATCCACTACATCCGCCAGAAGGAGCAGCTCGGCCTGGGCGACGCCATCCGGCTCGGCCGCGACCACGTCGGCTCCGAGCCGTTCGCCGTGCTGCTCGGCGACACGATCATCGACCCGCCCGCCGGCCAGAAGCCCGGCCTCGAGCAACTGCTCGACGCCTTCGAGCAGGTGCGCTCGAGCATCGTCGCCGTCCACCGCGTCCCGCGGGAATGGGTCTCCCGCTATGGCATCGTCGAAGGCGACCCCGAGCCCTTCGATCCGAACCTGCTCCGCTTGCGCCGGCTGGTGGAAAAGCCCGCCCCCGCCGAGGCGCCCTCGGATCTTGCCATCGCCGGCCGGTACGTGTTCACGCCGGAGATCTTCGACTGCCTGGAGACGACGCCCCGCGGCGTCGGCGGCGAAATCCAGCTCACCGATGCGATGAACCAGCTCGCCCTCGACGAGCCGGTCTTCGCTCTCGCCTGGCAGGCGCGCCGCTTCGACATCGGCAACCGGCTCGAATACGCCAAGTGCTTCGTCGAGTTCGCCCTCCGCCGGCCGGATACGGGCCCGGCCCTGCGCGCCTACATTGAAGAGCTGCTGTCAGGCCGCGCCGCCGGGCTGTTATAATCGGAGGAGATCGCCTGGTCGGGCGGTCGTGTGCCGATCCCTGCGTCTCGGGCGCGGCCTGCGCCGTGCCGTCACCATACCCTCGATCGAGCCGGTTCATCGCAGTGCCCTGGCGGACGCAGGCACTTTTTTGCGGCGCGGACAGTTATGTTTGATTCCCTGAGCGACAAGCTTCAGCGGGTCTTCAAAAACCTGCGGGGCGAAGGCCGGCTGACGGCCGAGAACATGGAAGCGGCCCTCAAGGAGATCCGTGTGGCTCTCCTCGAGGCCGACGTCCATTTCCGGGTGGTGAAGGCCTTCATCGAGGCCGTGCGCGCCAAGGCCCTCGGCCAGGAGGTGCTCACCGCGCTGTCGCCGGCGCAGCAGGTGGTCAAGATCGTCCGCGACGAGCTCGTCCACATCCTGGGTTCGCACGCCTCGCGGCTGCGCACCGCCAACCAGCCGCCCACGGTCGTTCTCATCGTCGGCCTCCAGGGATCGGGCAAGACCACCACCACGGCCAAGCTGGCCCGGTATCTGGGCAAGAACGGGCATCGCCCGCTGATGGTCTCGGTGGACGTCTACCGTCCGGCGGCCCGCGAACAACTGGCCGTGCTCGCCCGCAACCTGGGCTTGCCCGTCTACGAAGGCAACCCGGGCGACACTCCGCTGGCGCTGGCGCGCGGCGCCAAACGCGAAGCCGAAATCACCGGCCGCGACATCGTGCTGGTGGACACCGCCGGTCGCCTGCACATCGACGACGAGCTGATGGCCGAGCTCGAAGAGCTCAAAAACAGCCTTCAGCCCACGGAAATTCTCTTCGTCGCCGATGCCATGACCGGCCAGGACGCGGTCCGCAGCGCCGAAGAGTTTCACCGCCGGCTCGGCATCACCGGCGCGATTCTCACCAAGATGGACGGCGACGCCCGCGGCGGCGCGGCGCTCTCCATCCGCCACATCACCGGACAGCCGCTCAAGTTCGTCGGCACCGGCGAGAAGCCCGACGCGCTGGAGCCGTTCCATCCGGACCGCATCGCCAACCGCATCCTCGGCATGGGCGACGTGCTCAGCTTCATTGAGAAGGTGGAGCAGGCCGTCGACCAGAAACAGGCCGAAAAGATGCAGCGGAAACTGCTCGAGGACGAGTTCACGCTCGAGGATTTCCGTGACCAGCTCAAGCAGCTCCGCAAGCTCGGCTCGCTCGAATCCATCCTTGGCATGATGCCGCAGATCGGTCCGCTCAAGGAGCTGAAAAACGCGAAGATCGACGAAAAAGAGTTCACCCGCATCGTGGCCATCATTGATTCCATGACGCCCGAAGAGCGGGCCAACCATATGCTGATCAACGGCAGCCGCCGCCGCCGCATCGCGCGCGGCAGCGGCACCACCGTGCAGGATGTGAACAATCTGCTGAAACAGTATTCGCAGGCGCGGAAGATGATGAAGTCGATGTCCGGCAGCCTGCTGGGCAAAAAGCCGGGCAAATTCCGGCTGCCGTTCCCGAACCCGTTCGGCATGTGACGGCGGGAGGGGGCGTCAGGATTTTGAGGAGAAGGAAACAACGATGCTGATGATTCGACTGGCGCGATTCGGCGCCAAAAAGAAGCCGGCCTACCGCGTGGTCGTCATTGAAAAATGGCGCGCGCGGGACTCGAAGGCGATTGAGGTCGTCGGCCACTACAACCCGGTGGCCGACCCGGCGGTCGTCGAGCTGAAATACGACCGGATCGAGCACTGGCTCCGCCAGGGCGCGCAGCTTTCCGACACGGTGGCGCGGCTGCTGAAGAAGCATCCGGCGCCCGCCGCCGAACAGCCGGTCGCCTGAACCGCCTGCCGCGGTCCCGGCGCGCGCGGCTATCGGCCGAAATCCGTTCGTGCTAGGATCGAGGCAGAAAGAGGTCCTCGCGATGGCTGGCATCAAAGAGTTGGTCGAGGAAATTGCGAAGGCTCTGGTGGATATCCCGGAAGAGGTGCACGTTCGCGAGGTGCAGGGCGAGCAGGTGACCGTGCTCGAATTGCGGGTGGCGCCCAGTGATCTCGGCAAGGTGATCGGGAAACAGGGTCGTACCGCGCGTTCGATCCGCACCCTGCTGGGAGCCGCCGGAATGAAATTGAACCGGCGTTTTACGCTGGAAATTCTCGAATAAATGTCCGGATTTCCGCCGGATGATACCGCCGGCTGGGTCACCGTGGTTCGCCTCGGCCGCTGCCGCGGCCTGCGCGGCGAAATCTACGGCGATGTCTGGAACCCACCGGAACGCTACGGCTGGCTAAGGCGGGTCTGGATCCGCAACGGAGAGGGACAGTTTCTGTTCGGCGGCGAGCCGGTGGAAGTGCTCGAAGCGCGCCCGTACAGAGGCCGCCTGATTCTGAGATTCGCCGGCATCGACTCGATCGGTGCCGCACAACCGCTGACAGGCTGTGAAGCGGTGGTTCCCCGCGCGGAGCTGCCGCCGCTCGCCGAGGGCGAATATTACCTGTCGGATCTCGTCGGCTCGGCCGTGTTCGACCGGCGCACCGGCGCGCCTGCGGGCACGGTGACCGGCTGGCAGGATTTCGGCGGCTCGATTTTGCTGGAAATGGAACCCGCCGGGGCCCCCGGCGGCGATCCGGTCTGGATCCCTTTCACGCGGTCCATCTGCGTGGACATCCGGCCCGCGGAACGCCGCATCGTCGTGGATCCCCCGGAAGGGCTGTTTGAGTTGAACCGGTCCGAAGCGGCCGGCCCTGGGACTGGCGATGATCTTTCACGTGCTCACCATCTTCCCGGAGTTTTTCCGCGGGCCGTTCGAGTACGGCGTCATCGCCCGCGCCCAAAAGGCGGGCCTGCTCGGCATCCGCATCCATAACCTGCGGGACTGGACCCGGGACGCGCACCGCACCGTCGATGACCGCCCCTTCGGCGGCGGCGCCGGCATGGTGCTCAAGCCCGAGCCGGTCTTCGAGGCGGTGGAAACGATCCTGCCGGCGCGCGACCCGCAGCGGCACCGCGTCGTGCTGCTGTCGGCGCAGGGCCGGCTGTTCACGCAGCCGGACGCCAGGCGCCTGGCCCGTTATGAGGAAATCGTCCTCATCTGCGGCCGTTATGAAGGCGTCGATGAGCGCGTCAGCCAGCATCTGGCCGATGAGGAGCTCTCGATCGGCAACTACGTTCTGAGCGGCGGCGAGCTGGCCGCCGCCGCCGTCGTGGACGCGGTGGGCAGGCTTCTGCCCGGCGTTCTCGGCAACGAAGAGTCCTCTGAGTGGGAGTCCTTCTCCACGGAAGGAGAACAGGCCCCGCTCGGCATTCTGGATTGCCCGCATTACACGCGTCCGGCCGAGTTCCGCGGCTGGCGCGTGCCGGAGGTGCTGCTCAGCGGCAACCATGCCCAGATCCGAAGGTGGCGCCTCCAGGCGGCGCTCGAAAAGACCCGGCGGATGCGTCCGGACCTGCTCGCCGCCGGCGCTGGCGCGCCCGGCCCGGCCAGGCCGGGCGGAGAGCCGCCGCAGTGTGACACCATAGAAAGAAGCGACCCAAAGGAAGAAGAAGTCCCATGATCAGCCCGTACCTGAGCAAAGTGATCAACCGGCACAAGCGGACCGACCTGCCCGAGATCCGCGTCGGCGACACCGTCCGCGTGCACGTCAAGATCAAGGAAGGCGACAAGGAACGCCTCCAGGCCTTCGAAGGCACCGTCATCGCGCGCAAGAACAGCGGCCTCGGCGAAACGATCACCGTGCGCAAGATCAGCTTCGGCCAGGGCGTCGAGCGCATCTTTCCGCTGAACGCCCCAGTCATCGACCACATTGACGTGGTCCGCAGCGCGCGCGTCCGCCGCGCCAAGCTCTATTACCTCCGCAATCTCCGCGGCAAGGCCGCCCGCCTGCGCGAGCGCGAGCGCGAACAGTAGCGGAGGCGCGCCGCCGTGCGCTGCACCTCGCAGATGGAAGATTCGGTGCGGCGCCTCGGCTACCGGTGCATTGCCGGCGTCGACGAGGCGGGCCGCGGCTGCCTGTTCGGTCCGGTGTTCGCCGCGGCCGTCATCCTGGATCCGGCCCGCCCCGTGCGCGGCCTGGCCGACAGCAAGACGCTTTCGCCCGGCCGCCGCGAGGAGCTCGCCGCCGCCATCCGCGAGCGCGCGCTCGCCTGGGCCGTCGCCACCGCTTCCGTCGAAGAGATCGACCGCATCAACATCCGCGAGGCGTCGCGGCTCGCCATGCGCCGCGCCGTCGAAGCGCTCCGCCCCCCGTGCGATTATCTTCTTGTGGACGCGCTTGAAGTCGACTGGCCCGTGCCCCAGCAGGCGCTCATCCGCGGCGACGCGCGCGTGGCCTGCATCGCCGCCGCTTCCATCCTTGCCAAGACAGCCCGCGACGCGTTGATGGATGAGCTTGACGGCCGCTATCCGGGCTACGGCATCGCGCGCCATAAGGGCTACGCTACGGCCGAACACTGCCAGGCGCTGCGCCGCCTCGGGCCCACTCCGCTGCACCGCCGCAGCTTCTCTCCCGTCCTGGAGGCGTTGCAGGGCGTTCTATGACGGCTCCACCCGCGCAAACGCCTCCGCCCGCCTCCGGCTCCCAGGGCGAGCCGCTCACCTGGTTTGAAAAGCTCTCCTACCTGCTCTATGTGCTCATGAGCCTGGAAGTGGGCCTGTTCCTGCTGGTCTATCCGTGGCTCGGCAATCTGTGGTCGCAGAACTTCTTTTTTGACCTCGTGCCCGAGTGGCGCCCATTTTTCCTGAACAACTATGTGCGCGGCGCCGTCAGCGGCCTCGGCGTGCTGAATCTCTATATCGGCGCCTGGCACACGCTGAACCTCCGCCGCGTCCTGCTGCGCCACGACCCGCGCGCCGCCACGCCGAGATGATTCAATTCGGCCGATAGCATCCTGCGCTGGTGCGGAAACAGAGCCTCTCTCCGCGCTCGTCCGGCTCCACCCGCACCACCTCGCCCGGCGCCGCCAGCCCGTCCAGCACCACCCGTGCCAGAGGCTGGATCACATGGCGGTGCACCACCCGCTTCAGCTCCCGCGCTCCGTACTCGACGCTGGTTCCGCGTTCCAGCAGAAACCGCCGCGCCGCGCCGTCCAGTGACAGCCGGAAGGCCGCCTCGCCCAGCCGCGCCGCGATGTGCTGTTCGAGCGCCTCGAGTTGCAGGTCCAGAATGGCCTCAAAGGCGGCCTCGTCGAGCGGGTGATAGGTGAGAATGCGGTCAATCCGGTTGACGAACTCCGGCGAAAAGCGCCTCTTCACCGCGCGCAGCGCCACGCGCTCCAGCCGCGCCGCCGGCGCCGCTTCGGCCGCGGCCGCCAGCCCGAAGCGCTCCGTCGTCTGCCTGGCCATCTCCCGCGCGCCCAGGTTCGAGGTGAGGAAAATCAGGCTGTGGTCGAACTGCACGGTGGTGTTGTCGCCCAGCTTCAGCGTCGCCTTGTCCAGCACGCCCAGCAGAAGGCGGGCCAGCGATCCGGCGGCCTTCTCGATTTCGTCGAACAGCACGATCGACAGCCGGCTCCGCTCGCTCGCCACCGCGTTCAGCTTTGTCTGGCTGATCAGCGGATGCGTCTCGCGGTGGCCCAGATAGCCCGGCGGAGCGCCGATCAGCTTGGCCACTTCGTGTTCGAGCTGGAACTCGCCGCAGTCGATCCGCAGCACGTTCCGCTCGCTGCCGTGCAGCGCCTCGGCCAGCGCTTCCACCGTGCGCGTCTTGCCCGTGCCGGTGGGCCCCAGCAGCAGGAACACGCCTACGGGACGTCCGGCCGGCGCCAGGCCCGCCTCATAGAGCTCCACGTAGGGCACGATGGCGCGGATCGCCTCCTCCTGGCCCACGATCCGCCGCCCCAGTCTCGCCGCCAGATCCCCTTCGTCGGGCGGAATCGGTTTCGGGCGGATCGGGATCACATTGGCTCGCATCGGCGGGCTTCACCTCCGCGCGCCATTGTACTGGCGCGGCGGAAGGATTCGGCCTGCCGCCGGCGCCGTCCCCGGCGGTTCGGCTCAGCCCCGTGCCATGGCTGAAGTGTTGAAAAACGAAAGAATTGCGTCCAGGATCCGGAGGCTGGCCCGGCCGTCTCCAAAAGGATTGCGAACTCGCGTGAACGCCTCGCGCGCCTCGGCCGAATCCAGGAGCCGACCGGCCTCGGCGGCGATCCGCGCCGGGTCAGTCCCCACCAGAATCGCCGCCCCGGCCTCCACCGCTTCCTGCCGCTCGGTCTTCTCGCGCATCACCAGCACCGGCTTGCCAAACGATGGCCCTTCTTCCTGCACGCCGCCCGAATCCGTCAGCAGAAGATCGGCCCGGCGCATCAGGTCCACGAAGGGCACGTAATCGAGCGGTTCAATCAGTCGGACCCGTTCCACGCCGCCAAGCTCGCGCTCCACCACCGTGCGCACGTTCGGATTGGGGTGCACCGGATAGACGACTTCCGTGTCGCCCCGCGCCGCGATCCGCCGCACGCCCTCGCAGAGGCGCAGAAACCCTTCGCCGAAGCTCTCCCGCCGGTGAGCCGTCATCAGCACGAGCTTCCGCCCCGGCGCTGGAACGCCGGCATCGAAACCCGGCCACTCGCCGCGTTCCAGCCGCTCGCGCGTATATAGCAGGGCGTCGATGCCCGTGTTGCCCGTGACGAAAATGCGGTCCTCCGGGACGCCCTCCTGCCGGAGATGGGCCGCCGCGCGCGGCGTGGGCGCGAAATGCAGCGTCGCCAGCCTGGACGTCAACACCCGGTTGGCCTCTTCCGGAAACGGCTGGCTGAGGTCGCCGGTGCGCAGTCCGGCCTCCACATGGCCCACCGGAATGCGGCGGTAGAAGGCGGCCAGCGCGCCGGCCATCGTCGTCGTCGTATCGCCCTGTACGAGCACGAGCTGCGGCCGCTGCCGGACGAGCACCCCGTCGAGCCGTTCGAGGATCCGTGCCGTCAGCAGGCTGAGCGGCTGGTCCGGGGCCATGACGTCCAGGTCATTGTCGGCTTCGACGCCAAACCGCGCAAGCATCGCATCGAGCATCTCGCGGTGCTGCGCCGTCACGCACACCCGCGCGTCAAACTGGCCGCGCTGCCGCATGGCCAGAATCAGCGGACAGAGCTTGATCGCTTCCGGGCGCGTTCCGAAAACGAAGAGAACCTTCAGGGGTTGCATGCGTGGGAGGGCGGCATGCCGCCGCGGGCGACCCTGGGGGAGGGAGGGATTACTTGTGACGGTACGTGATGCGCCCCTTGGTCAGGTCATAGGGCGACATCTCCAGCGTCACGCGGTCGCCCGCCAGCACGCGGATCCGGTTCCTCCTCAGCTTGCCCGCCAGATGGGCGAGAACCGTCCGGCTCTGGTCCTGATCCAACTGGACGCTGAACAGTCCATTCGGGAATTTCTCCACCACCGTGCCAGTCACTTCAATGCAGTCTTCCTTGCTCATTGTCCTCCTGAGGATGGGATGATCTGGGCGGCCGCCGCGTCGCCGCGGCAGCGCATTTTCAGTATATCCCACGCGGATTTCAACATCTTTACGGCCGCTCCGGAAGAAACCGCGACGGGTCGGCGTCGTCGAATTCGGCGCGGCGGAATGCGTCGCGCAGGCTCCAGGGCACGGTACAGTCGAAGATCGTCTTGCAGGAGATGCCCGGCGCGCGGATCGACGGGCTGAACCCGGGCGTCTGCGAAGGATCCAGCGGATGGCAGCGCACGCCCGGAATGAAGACCGTGCTCACATCCCCCTGATAGCGCGTGGTCATCGCCCACAGGACTTCATCGGTGTTGAACAGGTCCACGTCTTCATCGACGAGAATCACGTGCTTCAGCTCGCCGAAGGCGGCAAATGCGGCCAGCGCCGCCTGCCGCTGCCGCCCCTCGTCGCGCGGCTCGGCCTTGCGGAATTGCACAATCGCGAGATACTTCCCGCCGCCTGCCGGATGGCAGTAGACGTTGCGCACACGGCCCGGCATGCTGCGTTCCGCCATTTGCAGGATGCTCGCTTCGGTCGGGATGCCCGCAAGCTGGCAATGCTCAAGTCCCGGCCCGACGATCGTCTGGAGGATTGGCCTGCGGCGGTGCGTCACCGCGGTGACGCGGATCACCGGCAGCTCCGGCTGCGCCACGCCCATGTAGCCGGGAAACTCCGGCATGCTGTAGCCGGTGTTGGTCTGGATGTCCTCGCGGATCCGTTCGCCCGGCAGGATCTCGCCTTCAATGACGATCTCGGCGTCAGCCACCGCTTCCACCGGCTGCGTCACGCAGCGCGCCAGACGCACGGGCCTGCGCCGCAGGCCGCCCGCCACGGCCAGCTCGTCGAAGCCGAGAGGCGTGGCCGGCGGCTCGAAGCAGGCGGCCAGATAGATGGCCGGATCCATGCCAATGCTGATCGACACCGGCAGCGGCAGCCCGCGCGATTCGGCCTTTGCGCGGAACGCATCAATGTGGCGGCCCGGCGCAAAATACACGCTCAGTCGGTCCGGCCCCTGCACGCACAGCCGGTGAATGGTCACGTCGGCCTCTCCCGTGTCGGGATCGCGGGCGCGCAACAGGCCCATCGTGAGGTACGGCCCCGCGTCCTGGCGCGTGTTCGTCGGCGCGGGGATCAGACGGCGCAGATCGAGCGGCGCCCGGTGCACCACCTCCTGGCAGGGCGCGGTGCCCTCTGCGAGGGCCGGCGCCAGGGGATTTTCCAGGGCATCGAGCAGTGCAAAGGCCACCCGCTCCGGCTCAGCGCCCAGCAGCAGCGCCGCGCGCCGCCTCGTTCCCAGCACGCCCGCCACCACCGGCACATCGTAACCTTTCACCCGTTCAAACAGCATCGCTGGGCCGGCAGGGGCCGGCGGCTTCACCGGCACGCCCGCGCCAATCTGGCGATACACGGCGGCCAGCTCGGCATGAGGATCCACCGGCGCGGACGTCCGGATCAGCTCGCCCGGAACCGAGGCGAGCAGGTCGAGCGCCGTGCGCAGGTCGCAGATGTCTTCCGCTCTCATTTCTGCTCCGGTCCGGCCGGCTGCCCGCGAAGATGCTCATCCAGAAACGCCAGCACCATCGCGCGCACGACGGCGCCGGAGAACTCCGGTCCGCCGTGGCCCGCCCCGGCAATCCTGTGGAAGACCGCCGGCACGCCCGCACGGCGCAGTGCGTCGAACAGCAGTTCGCTCTGGTGCACGGGCACCAGCGGGTCGCGCTCGCCGTGCAGGATGAGGAATGGAGCCGCGTCCCGGTGGACGTAAGTTACCGGGTTGGCGCGCGCCACTTTGTCCGGGTTGTCCTGGATGGGGCCGCCGATCAGTTGCGACTCGGGCGACTCGGGCGGATTGTGCCGCATCCCGCCCGGCAACGCGTGCGCGTCCATCTGGAGAAAGTCTGTCGGCCCGAAGAAATCGATCACCGCCTGCACGCGGGGGGAAACTTCCGCATCGGCCTCAGGCCCGTCCAGGTCTTTCGCGCCGGCGCTCACGCCCAGCAGCGCCGCCAGATGTCCTCCGGCGGAAGCTCCCCAGACGGCGATCCTCGCCGGGTCCAGCCCGTAGCCGGCGCCATGACGCCGCAGCCAGCGCACAGCCGCGCGGGCGTCCTGGATCTGCGCAGGGAATTTTGCCTCCTGGCTCAGCCGGTAATTGAAGGCCGCCACCGCATAGCGGTGCCGCGTGAGCCACAGGGCAGCGCGAGTCTGGCCGTCGTCCTTGCTGCCCGCGCGCCAGGCCCCGCCATAGATCCACAAAACCACCGGCAGCGGCCTCGCGCCGCGCTCCGGAAGGTAGAGATCCAGCAGCAGCTCGCGTCCGGCAGGCCTTGAGTAGACGATGTTGCGTACGATCTTCAGATCTTCGGCCGGCTGGGCCGCCGCACACGATGCGCTCAGCACCAGGGCCGCCAGGCTCCGCATGGTATCTGTCAATTCGCTCTCATCTTACGCTTTTTCAAGGCGCAAACGGGACTAAACCGCGAATGAAGCGGTACGGAGACGCGAATGGGGCTCGCCCCTGAGGCCGGCGGGAGGAGCGGTTACCCGTGTCGCCGCGTGGTTATGAGCCGCCGCATGCCAGGGCCGCTGGTTCGCGTGGCCTGCGGCCGCTTCGCTTGCGGCCCTGTTGGCCGAAGAGCGCGGCCGCGGTGCAGAATGGGGGCATGCGATTCGCGCTTGCTGTGGCGGCCGCCCTGACGCTGACAGGCGCGGCTCGATGCCAGCCGTTGCCCGGCACCGAGCCATTCGAGTTTCGCGGAGATCCCGCCGCGGCAATGGTGGAGGGCATCGGCCGCTACCTCGAACGGATCCGGCCCTGGTACGCGGAGCGCCGCAACCCGGATCCGCACGAGCTGCGGCGGCTGATCGGCGCCGTCGACCGGCGGGCGGATCCGGTGCGGATGGAGCTGGTGGCGACGCCGGAGCAGTCCGCCGTGATCGCCTCGGGCGATACCTTCGACGTACTCGCCGTGCGCTGGAGCGTGCTCGAAGGAGTCGAGGGCGAAGGGCTGTATCTGCGCCAGCGGGAGACGCCGCGCCACCTGGTGATCTACCTGCCGGAGACGGACCGCGAGCCGGAGGACTGCACTGAAATTTTCGAATTCGCCGCCGCCGGAGCGGACGTCTTCGTCCCCGTCCTGCTGAGCAGCACGGCGCCTCCGCCCCCGGCGCCGGGCGGCTGGGCAAAGCAGCAGACGGAACGCGAATGGATCCTTCGGATGGGCTTCCCCGTGGGCCGGCATCCGCTGGGGCTGGAAGTCCAGAAGGTGCTCGCGCTGGTGGACTGGTGGAAACAGCGCCACCGCGAGCAGCTCGTCGAGGTGGCAGGGGCGGGCGACGGCGGCTGGATTGCCGTCTTTGCCGGCATTCTCGACCCGCGCATCGCGCTTGTGGAAACCGGCTCGCTCGGCATCGAGCCGCCGAGCTACCGGAGCCAGCCGCTGCACCGGAACATTTTCGGGCTGGCGCGTTTTTTTGGCGAAGAGGACCTGCGCGCGCTGCTCCGCTGGCGGCTGGGCAACGCGCCGCGCGGCCTGGCCGCCCCGCTGCGTCTGCCGCGCCGGGACACGGAGGCCCGCCGTGCGCGGCAGGTGCGCCAGATGGAGGACTTCCTCCAGCGCCTGGCGCGCCGCTCGCGCCGCGTGCGCGATGAGCTGTGGGCAAATATCCGCGGCGCGACGCCGGAGGAGTGGCGCCGGGCCGCCGCGCCGCTCGAGCGGCGCATCCGCGAGGAGATGCTCGGCGAGCTGCCACCAGAGACCGTGCCGCCCCGGCCGCGCACGCGCCCGCTGCCGTCGGCGGCGGACTGGCGCGGCTGGGAGGTCATGCTTGACGTGCGCCCGGAGTTCTTCGCCTATGGCGTGCTGCTCGCGCCGGCGCGCCTGCCGGAAGGCCGCGTTCCGCTCATCGTCGTCCAGCACGGCCTTCAGGGCCGGCCGCAGGATCTCTTCGGCCAGAAGCCAGACTCGCGCGCGTTTGCCGTCTACCGAAACTTCGCCGAAACGCTGGTGCGCGAGGGCTGGGCCGTCTATCTTCCCCAGAACCCCTACACGGGCGATTTCCGGCCCCTGGTGAGAATGGCGCATCCGCTCGGCCTCACGCAGTATTCCTTCATCCGCGAACAGTACCGCGTGACGCTGGACTGGCTGGTCACGCTGCCCTTCGTGGATCCGGACCGCATAGGCTTCTACGGCCTCTCCTACGGCGGCAAGACGGCCCTGCGCGTGTCGCCCTTTGAACCGCGCTTCCGCGCCGCCGTCTGCGCGGGCGACTTCAACGAATGGGTCGGCAAAATGGTCAGCATCGAGGAGCCGTGGAGCTACATGTTCAGCGAGGAATACGACATGCTCGAATGGAATCTGGCCCACATCGCGAGCCACGCCGAGCTGGCGATGCTGATGGCGCCGCGGCCCTTCCTCGTCGAGCGCGGCCACCGCGACGGGGTGGGGATCGACGAATGGGTGCTGGCCGAATACGCGCGGGTGCGGCGCTTTTATGACGAAATGGGCATCGGCGAACGCACGGCCATTGCGCTGTTCAACGGGCCGCACCGGGTGGACGGCGCCGAGGCGGTGCGGTTTCTGCGGCGGTGGGTGGCGGAGAAATGAAGGGGTTCAGGCGCGCAGCTCCGCCGCCCACCGGAGGAAGCGCCAGAGGTCGCGGCGGTGCTCGAAGACAAAGCGCCAGAAATCGCGCGCGCCGATGAGGGCGGCCTCCGTGCCCCAGTAGGTCTCGATGCGCCAGCGCAGGTACGGGCTGCGCCAGGGCGCGAGGCGGTAGCCGCGGCTGGCCGTCCAGAGGAAGCGCAGGATCCGCCAGAGCATCGCCTGTCAGCGGCTGGCCCGTTTGGCGGGCTCGGGCGTCGCATAGTAACCGCTCCGCGTGCGCACCGTGTAACGGCCGTTGGCGGCGACCACGCGGATGGACCGGAAGGAGCCGTCCAGGTTCTGGTTCAGCGGCGAGTAGGCGATGACGTACTGGTTGCGGATGTCATGCGCCACCTGGCGGGCGATCTGTTCCACTTCGGCGACCTCGCCCGGGTAGTAGCTGACGCCGCCGGAGGCGCGCGTCATCGCGTCGATGGTGCGGATGGCGCGCTTGCGGTCGCGCGCGTCGTCCTTGCCGAGGATGCCGATGCCGTAGACGAGCACCTCGCTGCGGTGAATCTTTTCGACCAGCTTTTCGAGCGTGATGCCGGTAGAGGCGGTGTCGTTGCCGTCGGTGATCAGCAGCAGCACTTTCTTGTCCTTCTTGCCCTCCTGTTTCAGGTAGTCAATGGACATCGACACCGCGTCGCGCAGCGCCGTGCCGCCGCGCGAATCGATGCGGGCCACGCCCTCCTCCAGCTTCTTGATGTCGTTGGTGAAGGGGACGTCGAGATAGGCCTCGTCGTTGAAGTTGACGACAAACACTTCGTCCTGCGGATTGGACGACTTCACCAGTTCGATGGCCGCCGCCTCCACGCGCTGCCGCTTGTCGCGCATGGAGCCGCTGTTGTCGATGACGATGCCGAGGCTTACGGGCACGTCCTCGCGCCGGAAGACACGGATGGGCTGCTCGACGTTGTTCTCGTAGACCTTGAAGGCGCTCATGGGCAGGTTGGTCACCAGGCCACCTTTCTTGTCCACGACGGCGCAATGCAGCACCACCAGCCGCGTCTCCACGCGGATGGTTCCTCCCTCGTCCGGAACCTGCGGCTGCGGCGGCTGGCTGAAAAGGGTGAACACGGAGAGGAGCAGCGACGCTGCGGCTTTACTGAGTCGGCGCATAATAGCCCTGCCGGTGCAGCGCCCGAAGTGGCGGGAGACCGCGCGGCTGATTCAATTTTACCGTGATCCGGCGGTATTTCCCGTCGCGGTTCTGGTTCTTGGATACATAGCCGAGCACATACTGATTGCGCAGCTCAAGGCCGATCTTGGCGGCGATGTCCGGCAGGTCGTTCAGGTTGTCGACGGGGAAGTGCCGGCCGCCGGTCATCTCGGCCAGGTCGCTGAGCAGTCCGGGCCCGGCCAGCTCCTCGGCGGTGCGGCCGCGGGAACCGATCGGCTCGAAGATGCCGATGGCATAGACCTGAGCATCGGCCTCCTTGAGCAGATTGCGGATCTCGGTCTCGGTGTAACGGCTGGAGTTGTCGCCGCCGTCGGAGATCACCAGCACCGCCTTGCGCGGGTTGCGCCCCTTGCGGAGCGTCTGCATGGCCAGATAGAGGGCGTCGAGCAGCGCCGTGCGCCCCTTGGCCTGGGTAAAGGTCAGCCGGTGCAGGATCTCTTCGGGGTCGCGCGTGAAGGGCACGACGAGCTGCGGCCGGTCGTTGAACTGGATGAGGAAGAACTCGTCCTCGGGGTTGGCCGTTTTCAGGAATGCGGCCGCGGCCTGCCGGCTCTTGTTCAGCTTGTTGCCCATCGAGCCGCTGGCGTCAAAAACCAGCCCGATGGAGATGGGGGCGTCAAAACTGGCGAAATAGGCGATTTCCTGCTCGACCTTGTCCTCAAAAATGCGGAAATTCTCCTTCTCCATTCCGGTGACGATCTGGTTCATGGGAGTGGTCACCGTGATGGGGACGAGGACGAGATTGGTGTCGATGCGCAGGTTGGGCTTGATGCGCTCGCTGTCGGCTTCCTCCGCCCGCGGTCTGACGCGGGGGGTGATGCTCGGCCTTGCTTCCTGAGCCCAGAGCCCCTCTGCCGCCCCGCAGGCGAGCCAAACCAGACATGGCAGGATCCATCCCCTCATGGCCGGTCTCCTATGCCCGCACCTTGAGTATATAGCCGTGTTATGCTCGATTGTGCCCCCTTTGGTTCTGGGCGTCATTCCCGCTCGTTTTGCTTCCAGCCGGTTTCCGGGCAAACCCCTCGTCCCCATTGACGGCAGGCCGATGATCCAGCACGTCTGGGAACGGGCGAGGCTTGCGCGTCATCTGAACCGCGTCCTGGTGGCCACCGACGACGATCGCATCGCCGCCGCCGCCCGGGGGTTCGGTGCCGAGGTGGCCATGACCAGCCCCGCACACGCCTCCGGCACTGACCGCGTGGCCGAGGCCGCCGCGGCGACGGACGCCGAGATCATTGTCAACATCCAGGGCGATGAGCCGTTAATCGAGCCGGACGCCATCGACCTGGCCGTGTCCACTCTTTTAGACGATCCGCGCTGCCAGATGGCGACATTGAAACGGAAGATCGAGCGGGCCGAAGACATCGGCAACCCGAACGTCGTCAAGGTCGTCACCAGCCTGGACGGCTGGGCATTGTACTTTTCCCGTTCGCCGGTCCCCTATGGACGGGACGGCACCCCTGTCTGCTGGAAGCACATCGGACTGTACGTTTATCGCCGCGGCCTGCTGCTCGGCTATGGAGCCCTGCGGCGCGGTCCGCTCGAAGAGGCGGAGAGGCTCGAGCAGCTCCGGGCGCTCGAAAACGGCATCGGCATCCGCGTGGCGGAAACCGAATACGATACCATCGGCGTCGACACGCCGGAGGACCTGGAAGCTGTGCTCAAATTGTGGAGATCCCGGCGCAGGCCGGGCCTGGACCATGGCTAAGTTCATCTTCGTCACCGGCGGCGTCGTCAGCAGCCTGGGCAAGGGCATTGCGGCCGCCTCCATCGGCTGCCTGCTCGAGTCGCGCGGGCTGAAGATCACGTTGCAGAAGTTCGACCCTTATCTCAACGTCGATCCGGGCACGATGAGCCCGTTTCAGCACGGCGAGGTGTTCGTCACCGACGACGGCGCCGAGACCGACCTCGACCTCGGCCACTACGAGCGCTTCACCCACGCGCGCCTCACCCAGAACAACAACCTCACCTCGGGCCGCATCTACGAGCGCATCATCACCCGCGAGCGCCGCGGCGACTACCTGGGCAAGACGGTCCAGGTGATCCCGCACGTCACCAATGAGATCAAGGCCGCCGCCCACAAGGTGGCCGACGGCGTGGATGTGGTCATCTGCGAGATCGGCGGCACGGTGGGCGACATTGAGAGCCAGCCCTTCATCGAGGCCATCCGCCAGATGCGGCACGAGCTGGGCCGCCGGAACACGCTCTTCGTGCACGTTTCCTACGTGCCCTTTATCGCCGCCGCCCAGGAACTGAAGACCAAGCCCACGCAACACTCGGTGAAGGAGCTGCGCTCGATGGGCGTGCAGCCCGATATCCTCATCTGCCGGTCCGAGCGGCCGCTGCCGGACGACCAGCGCGACAAGATCGCGCTGTTCTGCGACGTCGACCGCAACGCCGTCATCAGCGCCTACGACGTCGATACCGTCTACCAGGTGCCGGTCATGTTCGCCGAGCAGAAGGTGGACGAGCTCGTCGTCGAGGCGCTCCAGCTCCACGGGGCCGGCGCGCGCGACCTGTCGCGCTGGCAGGCGATGCTCGACCGGATGCGCTCGCCGGTGGACGAAGTGGACATCGCACTCGTCGGCAAATACGTCGAATATGAGGACTCCTACAAGTCCCTCAAGGAGGCGCTGCTGCATGCGGGCATCCACCACCGGCTGAAGGTCAACATGCGCTGGATCGAGGCCGAGCCGCTTGTCTGGCCGGAGTGTGCCGCGCATCTGTCGCACTACGACGGCGTGCTGGTGCCCGGCGGCTTCGGCAAGCGCGGCGTGGAAGGGATGCTGGCGGCCATCCGCTTCGCCCGCCTGCATCGCGTCCCGTATTTCGGCATCTGCCTGGGAATGCAGACGGCGGTGATCGAGTTCGCGAGGAACGCCTGCGGCCTGGCCGGCGCGGACTCGACCGAGTTCGAGCCCGCCACGCCCTACCCGGTCATCTACAAGCTGCGTGACCTGCTTGGCGTCGAGGAGCTTGGCGGCACCATGCGCCTCGGCGCCTACGAGTGCCTGCTCGAAGAAGGCTCGCTCGCCCGCGCCGCCTATGGCCAGGAGGTGATCAGCGAGCGTCACCGGCACCGCTACGAGTTCAACCGCGCCTTCGAAGACCGCCTCACCTCGGCCGGACTGCGCATCACCGGCCGCTCGCGCGACGCGAAGTTTGTCGAGATCATCGAGCTGCCCGGCCATCCGTGGTTTCTCGGCTGCCAGTTCCACCCCGAGTTCAAGTCCAAGCCGCTCGAGCCGCACCCGCTGTTCAAGGCCTTCATCGGCGCAGCGTATGAATACCGGCAGAAGCGGCTCACCGAAGAGACCAACCCTCTGTTCGCCGATGAGACCCGTTGAGATCCAGCCCGGCCTTGTCTTTGGCGGCGGGCAGCTCGCATTCGTCTGCGGCCCGTGCGTCATCGAGAGCGAAGCGCACTGCCTCATGCTCGCGCGCGCGCTTCAGCAGGCGCTCGGCCGCGCCTTTGTCTTCAAGGCTTCCTTCGACAAGGCCAACCGTTCGAGCATCCATTCCTATCGCGGCCCGGGGCTGCGCGAGGGACTGCGCATTCTGGCCGAGGTCAAGCGCCAGACCGGCCTGCCGGTGCTCACCGACATTCACACGCCGGACCAGGCCGCGCCCGCCGCGGAAGTGGCCGACGTGCTCCAGATCCCGGCCTTCCTCTGCCGGCAGACAGACCTGCTCGTGGAAGCGGGCCGCACGGGCCGCGCGGTGAACATCAAGAAGGGGCAGTTTGTGGCGCCGGCTGACATGCGGCACGCCGTCGAAAAGGTCCTCTCCACCGGCAACCCGCGCGTGCTGCTCACCGAGCGCGGCGCCAGCTTCGGCTACAACAACCTGGTGGTGGACATGCGCGCCATCCCGATCATGCGTTCGCTCGGCGTGCCGGTGATTTTTGACGCCACGCACTCGGTCCAGTTGCCGGGCGCGGCGGGCGACCGCAGCGGCGGCGCGCCGGAGTTCATCCCGGCGCTGGCCCAGGCGGCGGTGGCCGCCGGAGCCGACGGGGTCTTTTTCGAGGTGCATGAGGCGCCGGAACGGGCGCTCTCCGACGGGCCGAACGCGCTCCGGCTGGATCAGGTGGCCGGACTGGCCGGGCGCCTCCTGCGGCTTCACGCGCTTCTGCACGACTCCGGCGCCGCGGGCGTCTAACATAGAGGGTAGGAATCCGCCAGCGGAGAAAGGACGTCCCATGCCTGCCAGCACGAAGCGCCGCAGGGGCCGGGGCTTCTCGCTCATCGAGCTCCTCATCGTCATCGCCATCATCCTCGTCATCGCCGCCATTGCCGTGCCCAAGCTGAACAGCGCGCGCATGCAGGCGCAGGAGATGGCCGCCATCCGTCAGATCAACACCATCCACACGGCGCAGACGCAGTACATGAGCCAGTTCCAGAAGTACGCCGAGAGCCTCCAGCAGCTTGGGCCGCCCGCCTCCGGCGCGCCCGGCCCTGCCGCAGCCGATCTGATTCCGGGCGATCTCGCCGCCGGCGAAAAGACCGGGTACGTGTTCACGATGACGCCGACCAAGGAGGGCTACGCCATCACCGCCGTGCCCAAGATCTTCGGCAGCACCGGCCGGCGCACGTTCTACTCCGACCAGACGCTGGTGATCCGGGAAAACTGGGGGCCGGAGCCGGCCACCGCCCAGAGCCCGGAAATCAAATAGCCAGACTCGCGCCACGCGGCCTCAGGCCGGCGTGTCAGCGCCTTTCGAGCAGCGGCCTGAGGAACTGCCCCGTGTAAGACTGTCCGCACGCCGCCACCGCCTCAGGCGGCCCGGCCACGACAACGTGCCCGCCGCGGTCGCCGCCTTCGGGGCCGAGGTCGATGATCCAGTCCGCGTGCCGGATCACCTCCAGGTTGTGCTCGATCACCAGGACGCTCGCCCCGCGGTGCAGCAGCCGCTCAAAGGCATCCAACAGTCTGGCGATATCGTCAAAGTGCAAGCCCGTGGTCGGCTCATCGAACAGGAACAGGCAGCCACTGACGTCGGCCAGCGCCAGGTGGCTGGCAAGCTTTACCCGCTGCGCCTCACCGCCGGAAAGCGTCGTCGCCGATTGTCCCAGCCGCAGATAGCCGAGGCCGACGTCGGCCAGCGGCTGAAGCCGCGAGGTGATCTTCGGGTGTCCGGCAAAAAACTGAAGCGCCTCGCGCACGGTGAGTTGAAGCACCTCGTGGATGTTCAGCCCCTGGTAGCGGACTTCGAGGATCTGCGGCTTGAACCGCGTGCCGCGGCAGTCCTCGCAGACCAACTCGACGTCGGCCAGGAACTGCATCTCCACGGTCACCGTCCCGTCGCCCTGGCAGGTCTCGCAACGGCCGCCGCTGACGTTGAACGAGAAGTAGCCCGCCGGGTAGCCGCGCCGCTGCGCCTCCGGCGTGGCGGCGAACAGCTCGCGGATCGGATCAAAGGCCTTCGAGTAAGTGACCGGATTGGACCGCGGCGTCCTGCCGATGGGCGACTGGTCCACCAGCACCAGCCCGTGCACCCGGTGTGCGCCCTCCACGCGCCGGCAGGTCTGCCGGCCCAGCGAGGGGTCCTGCTCGGCGTCTTCGGCCGGCGCGGCCAGGTTCCGCTGGTAGCGCGACTGGAGCGTGCGGTAGATCACATCGTGGACGAGCGTTGACTTGCCGGAGCCTGACACGCCGGTCACCACCGTCATCACGCCCAGCGGCAACTCCACGTCGATGTTCTTCAGATTGTGCGCCCGGCAGCCGAGAAACCTCACCCAGGCGCCCGGCGCCGGCTGCCGGCGCGAGGTCTTGTGCGAGGTGCGCGCCTCGCCGCGCAGATACCGCGCCGTGAGCGTGTCCACCTTCTTCCGCCCGTTGGTTTCCAGCATCTGACGGAGCGTGCCCTGGAAGACCACCTCGCCGCCCAGCTCGCCCGCGCCGGGGCCGAGATCGACGATGTGATCTGCGGCCCGCATGACGTCGGCGTCGTGCTCCACCACCAGCACCGTATTGCCCAGGTCGCGCAGGTCCTCGAGGATCCGGATGAGGCGTGCGGTGTCTCGCGGGTGCAGCCCGATGGAAGGCTCGTCAAGCACGTAGATGGTGCCCACCAGCCGCGATCCCAGGCAGGTGGCGAGCTGAATCCGCTGCGCCTCGCCGCCGGAGAGGGTCATCGTCAGCCGGTCCAGCGTCAGGTAGTCCAGGCCGACATTTTCGAGGAACCCGAGCCGCTGCCGGACCTCTTCCAGCACGCGTCCGGCCACGGCCGCCTGCTCGCCGCCCAGCCCAAGCCCGTCGAAGAACGCCCTGGCTTCGGCGATGTTCATCCGCACGACGTCGGCGATGGAGCGCCCTCCCAGGCGCACGTTCAGCGCCTCTTCGCGCAGGCGCGCGCCCCGGCAGGCCGGACAGGTGGCATAGCCGCGGTAACGGCTGAGAAAGACGCGCACGTGGACCTTGTACTTCTTCCGCTCGACCTCCTGGAAGAAGGCGCGCACCTCCTGGCGGACGATTTCCTTCTCCTCGGGCGTCAGCTCGGCCCACGGCACGCGCAGCCGCACGTCGCGGCGGCGCCGACGCGCGAAATCTTCAAGGACCCACTCATACTGGGGGCGGTTCCAGGGCTCGATGGCGCCCTCAGCGATCGACAGCGACGGGTCCGGCACCACGAGGTCCATGTCATAGTCGATCGTGCGGCCGAAGCCCTGGCAGGTGGGACACGCGCCCCAGGGGTTGTTGAAGCTGAACAGCGACGGCTCCGGCGTGAGGAACTCGCGCCCGCACCTTTTACAGGCGAACTTCTCCGAAAACCGCAGCCGCGCGGGCTCGGCCTCGCCCGCCTGCTCGAAGACCACTTCGCCGGCCTCGCGGTAGCAGAGCTCCACCGTGTCCACGATGCGCTGCTTCTGGTCGGCGCGGATCACCAGCCGGTCGGCGAGGACGAAGAACGGCTGGCCGAAGTCCATTTCAAGCAGCGACTCCGGCGTCGAAAACTCATACACGCGCCCGTTCTGATACAGGCGGGTAAAACCGCGCCGGCGCAGGTCCTCAAGCCGTTCCTTCAGCGCCTCCGGCTTTCCGCCGGCAGTCTGCACCGGGAACAGCGCATACCAGCGCGAGCCCTCCGGCTGCGCGAGCATCTTCTGCGCCACCGGATCCACCGTGTCCCGCTCGACGCGCACGCCGCATTGCGGACACCAGGTCTCGCCGGCGCGCGCAAACAGCAGGCGCAGGTAGTCATAGATCTCGGTGGCCGTGGCCACCGTCGAGCGCGGGTTGCGCGTCGTGTTCTTCTGCCGGATGGCGATGGGCGGCGCGATCCCCTCGATCTCCTCGAGCGCGGGCTTCTCCATCCGCTCGAGAAACTGCCGCGCGTAGGCCGAAAGGCTTTCCACGTAGCGGCGCTGGCCTTCGGCGTAGATCGTGTCAAAGGCGAGCGAGGACTTGCCCGAACCCGACACGCCGGTCACCACGGTGAGCCGGTTGTGCGGCAGGTCGAGCGAGATGTTCTTCAGGTTGTGGACCCGCGCACCGCGAATCCGCAGAAAGTCGCCCGTCTCAGCCATGCGTGGGGATTTGATCGCGCGAGGGAGAATCCCTCATCATTGTAGCAACCGTATGGAAAATCCCCGCGAAGCCGCGCGCCTGCTGCTGGAATGGTACGCCCGGATGCGCCGCGACCTGCCCTGGCGGCGCACGCGCGACCCCTGGCGCGTGCTGGTGTCGGAAGTGATGCTCCAGCAGACGCGCGTCGCGACGGTGATCCCTTACTACGAGCGCTTCCTCGCCCGCTTCCCGACGCCGGAGGCGCTGGCCGCCGCGCCCGAAGAAGAGCTGCTGGCGCTGTGGGCCGGACTCGGATACTACGGCCGCGCCCGCAATCTGAAGCGGGCCGCTGAGGCCATCACCGCCCGCGGCGATTTTCCCCGCACGTTGGAGGAGTGGCGCGCTCTGCCGGGCGTGGGCGACTACACTGCGGCGGCCGTGGCCTCCATCTGCTTTCACGAGCCGGTGGCGGTGATGGACGCCAATGTCGTTCGCGTGATCGCCCGGCTCAGCGCCGAGACGGGCAATCCGTCGTCGGCCCCGGTGCGCCTGCGGCTGAAGGAGCTGGCCCAGCGGATGCTCGATCCACGCCGCCCGGGCGATTTCAACCAGGCGCTGATGGAGCTCGGCGCCACCGTCTGCCTGCCACGGCAACCGAAGTGTCTGCTGTGTCCGCTGCTGCGGCAATGCCAGGCCCGCGCCGCGGGCATCGAACAGGCGCTCCCCACGCGCGGCCCGCGGCCGGAGACGCGGAAGCTGGAACTTGATCTCGCCATCGTGGTTCACCGCGGGCGGCTGCTGCTGGGCCGGCGGTCTGAGACGGACGGGCAACTGGCCGGTTTCTGGGAGCTTCCGCGGCTCGAGGCCCTGCCCGGCGCCGCCCGGCGCGAGTCCGCCGGCATGTTTCGCCATTCGATCACCCGCCACGACTACACCATCCGCGTCTGGCGCGTCAGCCTGATGCGCGCCCCGGCAGAGTTTCGCTGGCAGCCACTGGACGCCCTGGACTCGTTGCCCGTAAGCTCCATGACCCGCAAGGCGCTGCGCCTTGCGGGCGTGGCCGGGCCGCAGGCGGGCAAGGCGCCGAACGGCTCCGCCAACCGGCAAGGCGCGGCCGCAGGCTCCTAAGGGGCCGCAGCCCGGATAGCCCTTTTCTTCGTTCCGGGATATGGACGCGACCGGCCCGCCGGCCTAGCATGGAGGCGGATGCGGCGGCTCGTCTGCCGGGCCCTGCCGGCGCTGGCGGCATGCGTTGTCTTTGCCGCGGATCCACGCGCCAGTTGGGCGCCGGTGTACAGCCAGGCCACCGTGCTGAACCTGGGCAGCGGCAAGGCCGGGGAACTGGCACCCAATTGTCTGGCAGTGATTTACGGGGAGAACCTCAGCAGCGCCACGGTGTCCAGACTGGAAGCGGCGCCTGCCTCGAAGCTGATGCCCACTGTGCTGCCCGGGGCGGGCGTCACGGTGAAAGTGAACGGCCTGCTGGCTGGCCTCGAGTATGCATCTCCCGAGGCGGTCGTCTTTGTTGTGCCACCGGAGCTGGCGGCCGGCCCGGCGCGAATCGTTCTGACTCGCAACTCCCTGAACGGACCCACGGTACAGGTGCAACTGCGCGACGCAGCCCCATCCCTTTTGCCCCTGGATGCCGGCTGGGCCATGGCCCGCCGCGCCGATACGCTGGAGTGGCTGGCGGAGGGGCAGCCAGCCCGGCCCGGCGAGGAAGTGATCCTGTACGGCACCGGCTGGGGGCCCCTGCTGCGGCCGCCGCTCAGCCTGCTGATCCCGGACAGTTTCAACGAGCTCAAGGCCCGCTCCGCCGTTCGTGTCGTATTGGAGGGCATCGAAGCTGAGCCGGACAGGGTCCTCTATGCCGGAGCCACTCCGGGGGCTCCGGGAATTTACCAGATCCGGTTCGTTCTGCCGGAGTGGTCCGGGCCGGATCCGGAGATCCGGGTGGCGATTGGCGACCGGCTTACCCAGCCTGGCCTGCGCCTCCGGGTGGCCGCCGCGCCACCGCAACCCCCCGGCGAGCGGCTGCGTTTCACCCAGTGACGAACCCTTTGGGCTGTTCTTTCCGGCCCATCGGGTTTAGCCTGAAGAAGGGAGGCGCTGTGAAGCCCGGCATCATCTTCGGTGGGTTGCTATGGGCCGCCGTGGCGGTGTTCGCCGCCCAATGGCCCGCGGCACAGGAGGAGAGCAAACCGCAGCCGGAACCCTCCGGCAAGCGCGTTTACACCGTGCCCGAGGGAACGAAGATCCCACTCCAGCTCGTCAACAGTGTAAGCACAAAGACGGCCGCCGTGGGCGACCGCGTGTATTTGCAGACCGCGTTCCCGATTCTGGCCGGCGGGCGCATCGTCATCCCGCCAGGGTCCTACGTCACCGGCACGGTGACAGAGGTGAAACGCGGCGGCAAGGTGAAGGGCCGGGCTGAACTCTACATCCGCTTTGACTCGCTCACCCTGCCGAATGGAGTCACGCGGGACTTCCGCGCCAGCGTGCACTCGCTCGATGCCGCCAATCCCGGCCGCGTTGACCGCACCGAGGGCAAGGTGGAAGGCGAGTCGAACAAGACCGGCGATGCGGTGAAGGTGGGCGAGGCCGCCGGCTGGGGCACGATGATCGGCGGCGTGGCCACGCGCACCGGCAAGGGTGCGGGCATCGGGGCCGCTGCCGGCGCCGCTGCCGGCCTGGTGGGCGTGCTGTTGACCCGTGGTCCGGACGCAATGCTCGAACGCGGAACCACCGTCGAGATGGTGCTCGACCGGACGCTGAAATTCGACGAGGCCGAGCTGGAAGGGCTGCCCGCAGCCGCCTCCGCGCCCGGCATCATTCCTCCGCGGGGCGCGCAGCAGCAACAGGGTCCGCGCATCACGCGCCGGCCCTTTCCGTAAGACGGATTGAACAGCACCGGCCGGCCTGCCATCGCATCGTTTCGGCGTCCCTCTTGCAGCCAGGAAGAAACCTTCAGAGCCGCGAAGGACGCCCGCCTGCCAGGGCAAGCGAAATCAGCGGGCGCCTGGGTCAGGACGAGGGATTGGGCGGCGTCAGGGCCGCTTCCTCTCGCGGCCTTCCGAGGCAGGATTTCCAGCGGTGCGGCCGAATCGGGTGGTCATTGTAGCGGTCTGACCGCGGTAGCGAAGACGGTTTCGAAGTGGGGCGGCTGTTCATCCCGCCAGATGAGAGCCGTTTCGATGGACTCGAAGCCCGCCTGGCGGAGAAAGCCCCGCAGGTCCACTTCAGAGAATCCGAGCCATTCGTCGGCGTAGAGTTCGCGCGCCTCTTCGCGGTTGTGGCGGTTGAGGTCGATGACGACGACGCGGCCGCCTGGGCGCAGCACGCGGCGCGCTTCGGCGATGGCGCGGTCCGGATGCTGGGCATGATGGAGGGACTGCGAGAAGACGGCGGCGTCGAGCAAAGCGTCTTCAATCGGGAGCGATTCGAGATCCCCGAGACGGTATTCGACGTTGGCAACGCCGCGCTCGGCAGCCAGACGCCGGCCATATTCGACCATCTGCGGGGAGCTGTCGACGGCGATGACGCGGCGGGCGCGGCGCGCCAGCAGGAACGCCACCGCTCCCTCGCCGGCGCCGAGGTCGGCGACCTCGAGCGGCGGTAGAAGCGCGAGCAGCGCTTCGGCGACGGCGCGCCAGGAGCGGCCGGGCATCCAGTGGCGGCCGAATTTGCCGGCCAACTCGTCGAAAAATGCGCGGGTTTTTTCGCGCCTTTTTTCGAGAATTAAGGCAAGCATTTCGGCGTCGCGGCGGGTTTCGGGCAGCTCTGCCGCAGCCGCCTCCAGGGCCGCCTCCAGCGGAGCGGGCATCGGCCGCCGCAGGCTGTAGCGGACGTTCTTTCCGGCCTTGCGATCCTCGACGAGGCCCGCCTGGCGGAGCTGCGCGAGATGGGAACTGAGGGTGCTCTGGCCAAGAGAGAGGATCTCCTGCAATTCGGCCACGGCGAGCTCTTCGCGGGCGAGGAGGCGTACGATGCGGACCCGGGTGGGGTCGGCGAGGATCTTCATCGCGCGCAGGATTGACGCCATGGGGTGTTGTCTGGCATTATATCAACGTATCGTGATGGAACGATATAATCCAGCCAGGAGAGAGAGCCGATGAGCAGTGGGGTGATGAAGCCGGAGACTTTGCCGTACAAGGTGGCTGACATCCGCCTAGCCGAGTGGGGGCGGAAGGAGATCACGATTGCCGAGGCGGAGATGCCGGGCCTGATGGCGCTGCGGCGGAAGTACGCAGCGGAGAAGCCGCTGGACGGGGTGCGGATCAGCGGCTCGCTGCACATGACGATCCAGACGGCGGTGCTGATTGAGACGCTGGTGGAGCTGGGGGCGACGGTGCGGTGGGCATCGTGCAACATCTTTTCGACCCAGGACCACGCGGCGGCGGCGATTGCGGCGGCGGGCATTCCGGTGTTTGCCTGGAAGGGCGAGACGCTGGAGGACTACTGGTGGTGCACGTACATGGCGCTGTCGCACGCCGGCGGCAAGGGGCCGCAGCTTGTGGTGGACGATGGCGGCGACGCGACGCTGCTGATCCACAAGGGCTATGAGCTGGAAGAGGGATCGGACTGGGTGCACCAGCCTTCGGAGTCGAAGGAAGAGCAGGTGATCAAGGACCTGCTGAAGCGGATTTACGCAGAGAACCCGCGGCGGTGGCATGAGATGGTGGCCGAGTGGAAGGGCGTGAGCGAAGAGACGACGACGGGAGTTCACCGGCTGTACAAGATGCACCAGGAGGGCCGGCTGCTGGTGCCGGCGATCAACGTGAACGACTCGGTGACGAAGTCGAAGTTCGACAACCTGTATGGGTGCCGCGAGTCGCTGGCCGACGGGCTGAAGCGGGCGATGGACGTGATGGTGGCGGGCAAGGTGGCGGTGGTGTGCGGTTATGGGGAAGTGGGCAAGGGCTCGGCGCAGTCGCTGCGGGCGTTCGGGGCGCGCGTGATCGTGACCGAGATCGACCCGATCTGTGCGTTGCAGGCGGCGATGGAAGGCTATGAGGTAACGACGATCGAGGAGACGCTGGGCAAGGCGGACATCTATGTGACGGCGACGGGCAATTGCGACGTGATCACGCTGGAGCACATGGAGAAGATGAAAGACCAGGCGATCGTGTGCAACATCGGCCACTTTGACAACGAGATTCAGGTGGACCGGCTGAACGCGGCGCCGGGCGTGATCCGGAAGAACATCAAGCCGCAGGTGGACTGCTACACGTTCCCGGACGGGCACCAGATTTACGTGCTGGCCGAGGGGCGGCTGGTGAACCTGGGCTGCGCGACCGGCCATCCGAGCTTTGTGATGTCGACGTCGTTCAGCAACCAGGTGCTGGCGCAGATGGACCTGTGGAAGAACCGCGACGTCTACAAGCCGGGCGTCTACATGCTGCCGAAGAAGCTGGACGAAGAGGTGGCGCGGCTGCATTTGGACAAGATCGGGGTAAAGCTGACGCGGCTGACCGAGAAGCAGGCCAGCTACATTGGCGTGCCGGTGGAGGGGCCCTACAAGCCTGATCACTACCGGTACTGAACAACGGCCAGGTTGACGGGAGGGCGCTCCCGCGCGGGGGCGCCCTTTTCGCATATGTGCGAAGGCTGGATGATCCTGCGCGGCACATGCAGCGTGATGGAGGCCGCTCTTGCTCGCTCTCGTGGGCCGCTGCAGCCGTGGCTCCCTAGCGCAAAACGATACCGCAGGTCTTTCCCGGTTCGCCTGGCCGGCGTTTAGTAGCGCTGAAGCAGGTCGAGCAGGCGGCGGTCGAGTTTCGCTCCGTGCCAGTCTTCGTAGGCGACGTCGGCGCGGCCGCTGTCGAGCAGGCCGAAGGGCCCGCGGAAGTTCCACAGGGCCCAGCCGATGCCGTGGCCCTGAAGAATGTCAAGCACGTCTTCCATCCAGGCGAGGAACACGGCGTGGGGCGTGCGGTTGTAGCAACCCGCCTCGCCGCAGTGCACGCCGATGCCCTGCCGCACCAGTTCGCCCCAGGGCGCGTAGAGTTTTGCGAGATGCTCGCGGCCGAACTCCACCGAGCCGTCCGGCCGGCGCAGCGGCCACTGCGGCTCGGGAAAGTCCAGCCGGCGGTCCACCCACGCGGCGCGGTAATGCGAGATCCCCATGGGCGTGTAGGCGTGCACCGACTGCGCCACGCGCGTCCAGATCATTTCATACACGACTTCATTGCCGTAGCGCAGCCCGTCGATCAGGATCAGCCGGTCCGGGCTGATGGCCCGGATCGCGTTCGTCGCGCGGAGCATCACGCGGACGTAGTCCTCGCGGTCCATGTAGCCCTCGCGCGCCCCGGGGGCCTCGTTCAGCAGGTTGAAACTGAGCGCCCAGGCGGGCACGCCGCGGTAGCGGCGGGCGAAGAAGGACCAGTGATAGACGAACGCCTCTTCGGCGCGCGGGTCGGACCAGAGCACAAAGGGTTCGCGCTCCGGGTTGTTGACGCAGTAGCCGGGCGCGCGATGAAAATTCAGCGACACGTGAAGACCGTATTTCTGGCCGAGCACGACGAGGCGGTCAATGGGGTCAAAGGCGGACTCGCGGATCTGGAAGGTCTCGTCGGGCAGGAGGCGGCGCGTGCGGCGCCAGTCCGAGTCGATCCAGAACCAGTAGTCCATCGGAATGCGCAGGAAGTTGAAGCCCCAGTCGCGGATCCAGCGCAGTTCGTCTTCAGTGACGGGCCGGGGCGCGGCCTCGGGCTTGAGCGGCAGGGCCTGGAACAGATCCAGCAGGTTGAAGCCGCGCCAGCGCGGCAACGGGTTCATCGGGCCGGGCTGGGCGAGCGCGGCGGGCGCGGCGGCCGAGGCCGCGGTGAAGAGGCGGCGGGTGAGGGCGTTCATCGTCGATCCACCAGGCGCAGAAACATCCTATCCCGGCGCGGGGATCAGCGTCCCATCCAGCCGCCATCGACCACGAGGATGGCGCCGTGGACATAGTCCGAGGCGCGCGAGGCCAGAAACACGGCGGCGCCGGCCAGGTCGGCGGGTTCGCCCCAGCGGCCGGCAGGGATCCGTTCCAGGATGGCGCGGCGCCGTTCGGGGTCGGCGCGGAGCGCCGCGGTGTTGTCGGTGGCGATGTAGCCCGGGGCGATGGCGTTGACGTTGACGCCGCGCGGGGCCCACTCGTTGGCGAGCGCCTTGACGAGTTGGGCGACGCCGCCCTTGCTGGCCGCATAGGACGGCACAAGAATGCCGCCCTGGAAGGAGAGCAACGAGGCGAGGAAAATGATCTTGCCCGATCCCCGCTCGAGCATCGTGCGGCCGATTTCGCGGGCGAGGATCCACGGGGCGGTGAGATTGGCGGCGAGGACGGCGTCCCAGTCCTCGTCCGGATGGGCGGCGGCGGGCGCGCGGCGGATGATGCCAGCGTTGTTGACGAGGATGTCGACCGGCGGCAACTCGCCGGCCAGGCGCGCCAGCAGCCCTTTCAGCGCGGCGCGGTCGGCCAGGTCGCAGCGGAAGCCGTGGAAGCGGCGGCCGCAGGCGCGGACGCGGCGTTCCGCCTCGGAATCCGCGTCCTCCAGCGAGCGGCTGACGCCAATGATGTCGGCGCCCGCCTGGGCGAGCGCTTCGGCGATGGCCAGCCCGATGCCGCGGCGGCAGCCGGTGACCAGGGCGAGCTTGCCATCCAGACGGAAGAGGTCAAGCACGGACATCGAACAGAATCTCCATGTCTCGTTTCAAACAAAATGCTCACAATACCGGGCCAATGCGCCAGGGGACGAACTCGCGGTGGCCGTGAAGCTCGCTGGCGGTGCGGCGGCCCGAGGCGACCTCGAGCAGGAGATCGAAGATGCGGCGGCCGATCTCGTCCACCGTGGCCGCGCCGGAGGCGATGGGGCCGGCGTCGAGGTCGATGTTGGCGCGCATGCGGGCAAACAGCGCCGAGTTGGAGCTGATCTTGATGACGGGAATCGTGGGGAAACCGATGGCCGAGCCGCGCCCGGTGGTGAAGGCGATCACGTTGACCCCGCCGGCGGCAAGACCGGCCAGCGACACGGGGTCGTAGCCGGGCGTGTTCATGAAGACGAGGCCCGGCCCGTGCACGCGTTCGCCGTAGTCGACGACCTCCATCAGGGGGAGCGTGCCGCCCTTGGCCACCGCGCCCAGCGATTTCTCGACGATGTTGGTCAGCCCGCCCTCCTTGTTGCCCGGCGAGGGGTTGTCGTCAAAAGAGCCGCCAAAGCGGGCCAGATAGGCCCTGTAGGAGGCGACCATCTCGAGCAGCTTTTCGGCGACCTCGCGCGAGCGGGCGCGCTCAACCAGCAGATGTTCGGCGCCAAAGATCTCCGGCGTTTCGGCCAGCACGGCCGTGGCCCCGATTTGCGCCAGCAGATCCGAGCAGACGCCCAGGGCCGGGTTGGCGGTGATGCCGCTGAAGGAGTCCGACCCGCCGCAATTGAGCCCAAGCACCAGCTTTGAGGCGGGCGCCGGCGTGCGCCGCATGGCGGCGAGCCGTTCGATGTGCCGCTCAACGGCACGGATGCCTGCCTCGACGGTGGCAGGCGTGCCGCCCGTCTCCTGAAGCGTGAATCCTTCCAGCCGCTCGCGGGGCAGTTCGTCGAGATAGCGGCCGATCTGGTTGATTTCGCAGCCTAGCCCGATGAGGACGGCGCCGCCGACGTTCGGATGGTCAATCACGCCGCGCAAAACGCGGTGGAGCTGCTCGGTGTCCGGGCCGATCGAGTGGCCGCAGCCGTCGGCGTGCGGGAAGGCGGCCACGCCGTCCACGTTTTCCGGCAGCGTAACCCCGCGGAAATGGTCGGCCACAAGCTGCGCGACGTGCGAGGCACAGTTGGAAGCGGCGGCGACGGCAACGTAGTTGCGGGTGCCGGCGCGCCCGTCGGCGCGCGGGTAGCCGAGAAACACCGGAACTTCGGCCGGGGCCGGCGGCAGGGCGCGCTCTTCGGCGGGGAAGCGGTACTGGCGCGAGCTATCGTCGAAGGAAAGATTGTGCACGTGGACATGCTCGCCCGGGGCGATGGGGGCCGAAACCGTGCCAATCGCCTGGCCGTAGCGGCGGACGCGCGCGCCGGGCGCAAGCGGCCGCAGCGCCACCTTGTGGCCGGCCGGCACCGGCTGGCGGACGACGATCTCCGTGCCGCCGGCGGCGACAGTCTGCCCGGGCTCGAGCGGCACGCGGGCGATGGCGATGTCATCGTCCGGGTGGAGCAGGATGACGCGGTTGGCCGGCGTTGATGCCGGCTCGATTTCTGGAACGATCACGGATCTTCTCCCGGGCAGGGCGGGGTCTGTGATGATTGTTTCACGGCCGCCGCGGCGAGACAAGCGCCCGCGGGAGGACGATTTTGGGTGAGAGTTTTCAGGCGCGGCCGGCACATGTTTTGCGGACTGCGATGCGGGCCCTTGTGGCAGTGTCGGTCGCGGCGGGCATGGCCCTGTTCTCCGTGTGCGCCCCTGCCGCCGATCCGGGGGCGGCGGCCGAGTATGTCGGCGGGACGCTTGCGTCGCTTGAGGCCGGCCTGCGCGGGCGGCTTTCGGCCGCCGACCCGGTGTCGCTGGTCTTCGCCACGAAGAAGAGCGTCGTGCGGATCCCGTATGAGCGGATCAATCTGCTCGAGTACGGGCAGCGGGTCGACCGGAGGCTGCTGGAGGCGATCCTGATTTCGCCCCTGCTGATCCTGAGCAAGAAACGGGCGCACTATCTGGCCATCGGGTACCAGACCGAAGATGGCCGCCAGGAGGCGCTGCTGCTGCGCGTGGACAAGGACGCGATCCGGGCGATGCTGGTGAGCCTGGAAGCGCGCACCGGGCTGCGGGTGACCTATATGGATGAAGAAGCCAGAAAGGCGGGCAAGGGATGACGGCGGCCTGGCTCCTGATGGCAATGGCCGTTTGCGGTCCTCCCGAGTCGCCGGACGAGGACCTGGGAGCGCGGCTGGCCCGGGTGCGGCGCCTTTATGTGGATCGCTTTGGCGGCGGGGAGGGCGCGGCCCAGATCCGCGACATGGTCATCGCGAGCCTCCAGCGCACGGGCCTGTTTGTCATCACGGAGAATCCAGACCGGGCCGATGCGGTGCTGCGCGGCTCGGCTGAAGATCTCGTCTACACGGACGTGTTTCAGTCCGGCGAGGCCGTGGGGGCGCGGTCGAACGTGAGTGGTGGCCGGGGCACGGGCGTGCGGAACCGTGTCTATGGCGCGCTCGGCGCCGGGGTGAACGACAGTGAGAGCGTGCGCATCCAGGAGCGGCGGCACGAGGCTTCGGCCAGTGTTCGCATTGTCGCGCGGGACGGCGACGTGCTGTGGTCGACCACGCAGGAGAGCCAGGGGGCGAAGTTCCGTTCGGCAAGCGCCGACGTGGCCGAAAAGATCACGCGGCAGCTGGTGGCGGATCTGGAGAAGCTTCAGCGGGCGCCGGCGGGCGCGGCACCGGCCACCGGACGCAAGGAGGGGCCTTGATGGCGGTTGGGGCGCTGGCGTCTCAGGGTCCAAAGTGTCCTCAAATACGGGAATCGTGGGATTCCCACAACGGCGGGATTTTGGTTAGGATGAGAGCCACGGGAGACGAACGTGCCCACAGGCCGCGAGGCAGCCGGAAAAATGAGGCAGGGCCCGGCGAAGTTGCCGCTCCGGGAGCATCGGTTGCGGGCGCGGGTGTCGCTCGAAGAGATCATCGACCGGACCAAGCTCAGCCGGCGCTTCCTCGAGGCGATCGAAGAGGGCCGTTATGGAGATCTGCCGGGCGGGGTGTTTACCGTCAGCTACATCCGCCAGTATGCGGATGCCATTGGCTACGATGCGGATCTGATCCTGGAACACTGGCGGGAGACGGCTGCCGGCGCCGAGGAGCCTGTGGTGGAGGTTCGCCGCACCCAGACGCCGCGCTGGATTCGATTCTTCCAGTCGGTTTAGCCTTCTCCCATCTTTTTCTCAAGATCCCGCCGTTGCCGACGATAAGCGAAGGGAGGCGTGGTGCCGGGTTCAGGCGACCCGGGCTGCGGAAGCCACGATGAAGATCGACGACCGGAACGCGGTTCCACTCAATCCGGCCGATGTTGCCAGGGCGCAGGCGACGGAGGCGGCGCAACAGCAGCAGGCGGCGGAGAAGATCCGGCAGACAGAAGGCGCGCCGGTTTCGGATCGCGTTGCGCTGTCGGAACTTTCGGCCAAAATTCGAGAGCTTGTGTCGGGCTCGCCGGAGCGGGAAGCCCGGATTGCGAAGCTGGCGGAAGAGTTTGCGGCGGGCCGTTATACGCCGGATGCGGACGCAATTGCGGACGCTCTGATTGCGGAAGCGGAGATGGGCGGCGGCGATGAGGGGCTCTGACGAGGGGCCGGACCGGGCGGCGGCGGGCGAGCTGGCCGACCGGTTGAGGCTCGCGGCCGCGAGGATCCGGGAGCGGGCGCTCGCTGGACCGGCCGGAGCGGAAGGACTGGTTGATGCGCTGGAAGAGGCAGGCCTGCGGCTGGGCGAGTTGGAGCGGCGGCTGCGCCAAGGCCAGGTGGAAGAGCGCCCGTGTCTGGAACCGGCGCTGAGGGCGTGGGCTGACGAGCTCGGGCGGGTGGAAGTGCTTGTGCATGGGGCGCTGGAACTCGCCGGAGGCTGGAGCGTGGCGGCCGGGCTGGCAACGGGCTATGGGCCGGCGGGGCCGGTGGCGGCACGGCCTGGGCGGGTGGATGAGGTCGGCTGAAGGAGAACGCCGTGGGGAACCTGTTCGTTTCGCTGCGCAACGCCGCCGGAGCGATGAAGGTGTTCGAGCGCGCGGTGGGCGTAGTGCAGTCCAACGTGGCCAACGCCTCCACGCCGGGCTATGCCAAACAGGTGCAGTTGTTGACGGCGCTGCCGATGGATCTTGACCGCGGGCTGCCTGGCGGTGTGGCCTCGGGCGGAACGCTGAGCCTGCGCAACGCATACGCGGAAGCCTCGGTGCGGCAGCGGATGAGCGCATCGGGGTACGCCGACGAGCGCCGGGCGCAACTCGAGCAGATTGAGCCGCTGTTTGACATTGGGCAGGACTCCGGCCTGGGCGGAGCGATCAACCGCTTCTTTCAGGCCTTTGCCGCCCTCACTGTGGCGCCGAACGACCTGGCGGCGCGGCAGGTGGTCCTTGACCGGGCGGATGCGCTGGCCCGCTCCTTCCAGTCCATGGCTGCCGGGCTTACCGAGGCGCAACGCTCGGCCGAGCAGGCGTTGGTGGCGCGAGTCGGGGAACTGAACGAGAAGCTCGATCAGATTGTTGCGATCAACCGGATCTTCCGCGAGGACTTCCGCGCGCAGGACGACGCCGGGCTCCAGGCCCGGCTGAACAACCTGCTCGAAGACGTCAGCGCGCTGGCCGACGTGACCGTGCTGCGGCGCGAGGACGGCAGCGTGTCGCTGTATCTGGGCGGGCAGACGCTGCTGGTGGCGGGCGACCGAGCCTGGCCGCTGACGGTGGACACGAGCGATCCGGCACGGGTGGACCTGCGCGACGCCGAAGGCAATGCCGTCACCGCAAACGTCTCCGGTGGCCGCATCCGCGCGTTGCTGGAGGTTCGCAACAACGTGCTGCCCCAGAGGATGGCTGATCTCGACCTGCTGGCGCAGACGCTGGCCGACGACGTGAATGGACTGCTGGCCGGTGGCCTGGACCTCGATGGCAACGCCCCCGCGCAGGGCCTGTTTGTCTACGATTCGACGGCCGGGGCCGCGCGGACCCTCGCCCGCACGTCGATGACGGCGCGAGAGCTGCCTGCGGCCGATCCGTCCGCTCCGGGCGGCAACGGCGTGGCGGTGCAGGTGGCCGAACTCGGCCAGCAGCGCCAGGTCCAGGGCTACAGCTATGTCCAGTTCTATGGCGTGCAGGCCGCTTCGGTGGGACGGCTGGTGGCCGAGGCGCGCGAGTCCGACACCGTCTCACGCCAGCTTGAGCTTCAGGCCCGGCAGTTTCGCGAGAACATCCAGAAGGTGAACCTGGACGAGGAGGCGGTGCTGCTGATGCAGTTCCAGCGGGCCTATGAGGCGGCCGCGCAGATGATCCGCGTGCTCGACGAAATGACTCAAACCGTGCTCGGCCTCGTCCGTTAAGAGAGGCAGGACGCCGCAACGCGCCCGCGCCGGGCAGCCGCATACCGGCTGCCCGCCATGAGGACATGAACGATGATTCGCTCGCTGGACGCCGCCACGAACCGCTTTCTTGAGCATCTGAGAGGCCTGAACTCCCGTCTCGAGCGCGCCCAGCGCGAGGTGGCCGGAGGCAAGCGCGTGGCTGCCCCCTCGGATGCGCCGGACCGCGTCGTCAGCCTGCTGGGCGCCAAGGCGGACCTGGCGCGGCTCGACCAGATCCAGGCCAATCTGGGCCGGTTCAAGACTGAGGTGGACGGCGCCGAAGGAGTCCTCCAGCAGGCCGTGAAACTCTTCGATCGTGTGCGGACGCTCGGCATGACCGGCGCCAGCGGCATCCAGACCGAGACGACTCGGCGCGGCATCGCCGACGAAATCCAGAGCCTGATCGAGCGGATGACGGGCATTGCCAACACCCAGGTTGACGGCCGCTACATCTTCGCCGGCAATGCCGACCAGACAGCCCCGTTTCTGATGGACTGGTCGGCCACGCCTCCCTGGGGTCCCTACCGCGGCGCGGCCGCCACGCGCGAGGCCATCCACCCTACGGGCGTCACCTTTCGCGTCTCGCTGGATGCCGAGTGGATTTTCGCCAACCCGAATCCGCGGTTGAACGTTCTGGCCGGGATGGAAACACTGCGGCAGGCGCTGCTGAGCGGCGACGAACAGGCGATGCAGTCCGCCCTGGCTCCGCTGGCTGACATGGCTGCTCACCTGAACGCGGCGCTCATGTTCTATGGCAACGTTCAGACGCAGATCGCCGACGGGCTGGAGACGGCCTCGGCGATGAAGCTGCGCCTCCAGACACAGGTGGCCTCCATCGAGGACGCCGATCTGACGGAATCCATTGTCGAACTCCAGCAGGTGCGCTTTACACAGGAAGCCGCCCTCCAGGTCCGCGCCGCTTCGCCGCGCCGCTCGCTGTTCGACTATCTCGCCTGAGGTGCCCCGCCTCGTTCCGGCGCCGTTTTCCTGCCAGAGCCGGCCTCCCACGAGGCAGGCTGGTTTACCATGGAAGAGATCCCAGGAGGGCCGCCATCGTCAAAGCGTGTGTGCTCGCCTCGTCGAGCGCTGGCAATTCGATCTTTCTCTCGACCGAAAAGACCCGAATCCTCGTCGACGCCGGCATCAACCGCAAGGAGACATTCGCCCGGTTGGCCGCCATCGGCGAAGACCCCGCTCGTCTGGACGCCATCTTCATCACCCACGAGCACACGGATCACATCGCCGGCCTCCCGGTCATCAACCGCTGTCTCGGCGGCCGCGTGCCGGTCTTCGCAACACACGAGACAGCGCCACTGCTCGATTGGGGCAACTCGCCGCCGCCACCGCTGGAGACCTTCCAGGCCGGAGCCGCGTTTGACTTCCGGGATCTGCGCGTGCAGTCGTTCACGCTCCCGCACGACGCCCGCGACCCGGTGGGCTACACCTTCACCGCGCAAGGCATCAAGATCGCCATTGCCACCGACCTCGGTTACCTGCCGGACAGTGTGAAGTTCCACCTGCGGGGAGCGCATTTCCTGCTCCTAGAGTCGAATCACCACCCTGAGCTGCTCAAGGTGGGGCCCTATCCCTGGCACCTCAAGCAGCGGATTCTGTCCCGAAATGGACACCTGTCGAACGACGCCGCCTGCGACTACATCGCCGCCGACCTGCCCGACGAGACGCAATGGCTCGTGCTTGGCCACCTGAGTGAGCAGAACAACACGGTCTGGGAGGCCGAGTTGAGCGCGCGCCAGGCGCTGCGCCGCCGCGGCCGTGAACCGCGTTTGGTGGTGGTGGAGCCAAGGCGGCAGTCTGAGGTATTTCTTTTGTAGAAAGATTCTGTCATGATCGCACGCTACACACGCCCTGAGATGGGGCGCATCTGGAGTGATCACAACAAGTTCCAACAGTGGCTGGAGGTCGAGCTGGCCACGGCCGAAGTGTTGGCCGACCGCGGCGAGATCCCTGCCGAGGCGGCACGTCTGCTTCGCGAGCACGCCACGTTCCGTGTAGAACGGATCCAGGAAATCGAGCGCGAAGTCCGCCATGATGTCATCGCATTTACTACTTGCGTAGCGGAAAGTTTAAGGGTCAAGGGGTTTGCTGAGGCGTCCCGCTGGCTTCATTACGGTCTCACCTCGAACGATGTAGTAGATACGGCGCAGGCTCTGCAATTGCGACAGGCGGCGCGTCTGATCCTCGATGGACTCGACCGCCTGCTCGAAGTTCTCCGTCGGCGCGCCTTCGAGTTTCGGGACACCTTGGCTATCGGGCGCACGCATGGCGTCCACGCCGAACCGATCACGTTTGGTCTGAAGCTGGCTCTCTGGTACGACGAAGGCCGGCGGGCGCGGCACCGGATTGAGGCGGCGGCGGAGGACCTGCGTGTCGGCAAACTCTCCGGGGCCGTGGGCAACCTGGCCCATCTTTCACCGGAAGCCGAAGAGGCGATCTGCGCAAAGCTGGGCCTGAAGGTGGCGCCGATTGCCAGCCAGGTCATCTCGCGCGACCGCCACGCCGCCTTTGTCAGCGCGCTCGCCCTGGCCTGCGCCCTGTGTGAGAAGATCGCGCTTGAAATCCGGCACCTGCAAAGGACCGAGGTGCGAGAGGCGGAGGAGCCATTTGCAGAGGGCGCCCAGAAGGGTTCAAGCGCCATGCCTCACAAGCGCAACCCGGTGGTGAGCGAGCAGATCTGTGGCCTCGCGCGGGTGGTGCGCGCCAACCTCCAGGCGGCGTTTGAAAATATCGCCCTCTGGCACGAACGGGACATCTCGCATTCCAGCGTCGAGCGGATCATTCTGCCCGATTCGTGCATCCTCACGGACTACCTCTTAGCAAAGACCGTCTGGCTGGTGGACGGAATGCAGGTCTTTCCGGAGCGGATGCTGCGCAACCTCGAGCTGACCCGCGGGCTGGTCTTTTCCGGCCAGCTGCTGCTGGATCTGACGGCGGCGGGAATGCTGCGGGAGGACGCCTACCGGCTGGTGCAGGGCGAGGCGATGAAGGCCTGGCGGGAAGAGGGCGATTTCCGGGCGGCGATCGAGTCCAACCCGGAAGTCCGCAAGTATCTCAGTCCGGAGCAGATCGCCCACGCCTTTTCGCCGGAACGCCAGCTCCGCCATGTGCGCGCCATTTTTCGGCGGGTTTTCGGAACGGAAGGCTGAGTGTCAAAGCGTCCCTCTTGGCCGTGCCTATAGGACGGATCCACCTCAAATTCGTGGGTTCAAATTCGCCCGATTGGGTTTACACTGAGGGCAAAGGCGGTATGTGCCGCCTAGCCCATTGAATGAACAGGAGTTCATGACGACGCGACGAAGCCCGGCTGCCTCGGAACTGGCTCATGTGCCGGGCAGAAACAAGTCTGGACAGCGAATGGCCCGGGTTCTGGTGGCCGACGACGATCCAGCCGCGCGGCTTACGCTGCAAACCGTGCTCGAAGCAGGCGGCTACCAGGTGGACGCGGCGGCCTCCGCTGCCGAAGCGGTGAGCCTGCTGGATGAGTCCGAGTACGAGCTTGTGCTCACGGATCTGGCCATGGAGTCACCGGAGGCGGGGCTCAAAGTCCTGGCTCACGCCCGGATGAAAGAATACCGCCCGGCCACGGCGCTGGTGACCTCATGGCGGGCCTCGGATCCCAGGCAGGGACGACGGGCAAGACCCACCCGAATGCTGGTGGAAGCAGAAAATGTCCCCGAACTGCTCGGCCAAGTAGCTAATCTGATTGGCCGACGAGCTTCGCGTCGTTTCCGGCGACTGCGCAAGTCGTAAGCCTGCGAAACGAACCGGATATCGCCTATTTTGTAGTTTCCCGGCTCCAAAAAACTACTTCTGGCGGATTATCTCGCTTTTCGCATTGGATCCGGCAGCTTTGCACGGCGCGGGCGCTTTCGGCGTCAACCCTAGTGAGGGTCGCACTGCGTCCATGCCCCAGTATGCGCTCAAATATGCGGATGCCCGTGGCGAGATCCGCCAGGAGGTGGTGGAAGCCGCCAGCGAGCAGGAAGCGCGCGAGCGGCTCGCTCAGCAGGGCTACCTCGTTTACTCGGTGCGCCCGCGCGTGGGGCTGAGCCTGGTCCCGGCGGCAGGCAAGAAACGGAAACTCGACCTAGAGAAGTTCCTGATCTTCAATCAGCAGTTCATCACGCTGTTCCGCGCCGGGCTGCCAATCCTGAAATGTCTCGACCTGTTGGCCGACCGGCTGACGGATTCGAAGCTCGGTCCGGTGGTCGCCGAGATCCGCGACGACGTCAGGAAAGGCTCGCTGTTGAGCGAGGCCTTCGCGCGGCAGCAGATGTTCCCGCCGATTTACGTCACCTCGATCATGGCAGGCGAGCGCAGCGGCGCGCTCGGCGAAGTGCTGGAGCGCTATCTGGCTTATCAGCGGCTGGCGCTGGCGGTGAGGAAGAAGATCCTGCTGTCGCTGATCTATCCGAGCGTGCTGGTGCTGCTGGTGATCGGGCTGGTGGTGTTTCTGGTAACGTTCGTCGTGCCGCGCTTTGCCGAGCTGTATTCGACGACGAACGCTCCGCTGCCGGCGCCGACGCGCCTGCTGATCACGGTGGGGCTGGCGGCCGAGAAGTTCATTGTGGCCGGCGCGGTGGCGCTGGCGCTTGTCATCGCCGGCCTCCGTTACTACCTGCGAACGGACGCGGGCCGCGCGGTGGCGGACCGGCTGAAGGTGCGCACGCCGTTGCTCGGCGAAATCTGGCTCAAGTACCAGGTGGCGCAACTGGCGCGGCTGCTGGCGACGCTGCTGTCGGGCGGCATTCCGCTGGTGCAGGGCATGGAGACGGCGTCGCAGTCGGTCGGCAGCCCGCTGCTTCGCGGGGCGCTGGCCGAGGCGCAGAAGCGGGTGAAAGAGGGGCAGTCGCTGTCGGGCGCGCTGGCCTCGACCGGGCTGATTCCGGGGCTGGCGATCGACATGATCGAGGTGGGCGAGAGCACCGGCGCGCTGCCGCAGATGCTGAACAGCGTGGCCGAGTTTTACGAAGACGACGTCAACACGCGCATGCAGGCGGCGCTTTCGCTGATCGAGCCGGCCATCATGATCTTCATGGGCCTGTTCGTGGCGTTCGTGCTTGTCTCGCTATACCTGCCGATCTTCTCGCTGGCCGACGCGATGAAATAGGAGGGCGCGATGGCTGCCAATGGCGCAAAACCGATGACTCCCGAACAGGAGATGGAGCAGGCGCGGCGGCTGGCCGAGCGCTACCGCTGCGAGTTCGTCGACCTGAAGGCGGCGCGGATCGACAGCGAGCTGTTCAAGTCGATCCCCGTGGATCTGATGTTCCGCTACAACTTTGTGCCGCTGGCGGCAACCAACGGCGAGCTTGAGATCGCGCTGGCTGACCCGCGCCATCTGAACCTGATCGACGAGCTGTCGATTCTGTTGCGCAAGAAGCTCCGGGTGAAGGTGGCCGCGCTCAGCCAGATCGCCGATCTGCTGAAGAAGACCGAGCAATCGCAGCGCGTGCTCGAAGAGATCACTGAAGGCTTCGCTCTCGACGTGGTGGGCGAAGAAGAAAGCGCCGACGAGACGCTGTCCATCGAGAAACTCACCGCGCAGGACGCCGACATTGCGCCGGTGATCAAGCTGGTGGACACGACCATTTTCAACGCGCTCGAGCGGCGCGCCTCCGACATTCACATCGAAACGCGCGACACCGAAGTGGCCATCAAGTACCGCATCGACGGCGTGCTGCACTACGCCATGCCCCCGATCGCGAAGGACTGGCACTCGATGATCATTTCGCGCATCAAGGTGATGAGCGAGCTCGACATCGCCGAGCGCCGCATCCCGCAGGACGGCCGCTTCCGCGTGCGTTACAAGAACCGGCTGATCGACTTCCGCGTCTCGATCATGCCCACGATTCACGGCGAGGACGCGGTGCTGCGCGTGCTCGACAAGGAGTCGATGAGCGAAAAGTTCGCCCGGCTCACGCTCGACGTGGTCGGTTTCAGCGAGCGCGATCTGGTCCGCTTCCGCCGCTACATCAAGGAGCCCTACGGGATGGTGCTGGTCACCGGGCCCACCGGCTCGGGCAAGACCACCACGCTCTATGCCGCGCTCAGCGAGATCAAGAACGACGAGGACAAGATCATCACCATCGAGGACCCGGTCGAGTATCAGATCAAGGGGATCACGCAGATCCCGGTGAACGAGAAAAAGGGCCTGACGTTTGCCCGCGGGCTGCGCTCCATCCTGCGCCACGACCCCGACAAGATCATGGTGGGCGAGATCCGCGACCAGGAGACGGCGCAGATCGCCATCAACGCTGCCCTCACCGGCCACCTCGTCTTCACCACCGTCCACGCCAACAACGTGCTTGACGTGATCGGCCGCTTCCTCAACATGGGCGTCGAGCCGTACAACTTCGTCAGCGCGCTCAACTGCATTCTGGCGCAGCGGCTGGTGCGGGTCATCTGCGAGCACTGCAAGCATCAGGTGCGTTACGACGACGCTTTCCTTGTCGAAAGCGGCCTGAACCCCGAGGAATGGCGGGAGGTGCCGATGTGGGAGGGCTCGGGCTGCTTCGAGTGCGGCGGCACCGGCTTCCGCGGCCGCACCGCCATCCACGAGCTGCTCGACCTGAGCGAGCGCATCCGCGAGCTGATACTTGAGAAACGCCCGGCGACGGAGATCAAGCGCGCCGCGCGGGAGGAGGGCATGACGTTCCTGCGCGAGTCGGCGCTCGAAAAGGTCCGCGCCGGCATCACCACGCTGCGCGAGATCAACAAGGTGACCTTTATCGAGGGCTGAATGAGCTGGCTGCACCGACTGAAATCGCTGGTTGTGGATCCGCCGCCGGAGCTCGTTTTCGAGGTCTCGCCGCAGGGCATTGCCTGGTCGCGCACCCGCGAGCCGCGCGTGGAGTGGGCGCCGCTGGAGCCGGGGGTGATCGACGTGTCGCCGCTCGAAGACAATATCCGCCGCCCGGAGGCGTTCGCCGCCGCCGTGCGCGCCGTGGCAGGCAATGGCGAAGGCCGCGGCCGCCGGCGCGCGGCGCTGGTCCTGCCGGACTACTGCGCCCGCGTCACCGTGCTGGATTTCGACTCCTTTCCGGCCGCGCCGGAAGAGCAGCAGCAATTGGTGCGCTTCCGGGTGAAGCGCGTGGTGCCGTTTGATATCGACAATGCCGTCGTCGCCTGCTGGCCGCAGCCGCGTACCGATGGAACAAAGCGCGTGGACGTGGTGACGGCGGTGGTCAACATGGACGTGGCCGCGCACTACGAGGCGCCGTTCCGCGCCGCCGGGCTGCATTGCGGCTTTGTGACGCTGTCGGCGCTGGCCGCGCTGGCGCTGGCGCCGGAAGAGGACCTCGGCGGAGCCAACCCGCGCGTGTTCGTGAAACTCAGCGGCGGCGCCCTGGCCGTCAGCCTTATCGACGGCTCCAGCCTGCGGCTGTACCGCTGCGTGCAGGTGGGCGAGCACGCGCTGGAGGAGGCCACCTCGGTGCTGGCCACCACGCTGGCCTATGCCGAGGACGAGCTGGCCGCGCGCGTCCAGGCGATGGAGGTCTGCGGCCTTGGCCCGGGCGAGCGCGGCTGGATGGAGCGCTGGCGCGGAGAGTTTGGCCTGCCCGTCTGCGGGGTGCGGTCCCGCTTCGGCGCGCCCGGGCCGGCCAACGCCGGCCTGTACGGATATCTCGAATCGCTGGAGGTGTCATGACCGCGCCCAGGATCGTCCTGCCCCTGAACCTGGCCAGCGAGCCCTTCCGCAAGGACCGCCCGGTGCTGGTGGCGTCGGCGGCCACGGCGGTGCTGATGCTTGGCGTGCTGGCGCTGCTTGTGCAGGTGGTTCTCGTTCAGCGCGACGCGGCCGCGGAAAGCCGCGCCCAACTGGCCTCGATCGAGGCGCAGCTCCGCGCCGCAGCCGCCGAGCAGGCCCGGCTGGAGGCGCGCCTGCGTGAGCCAGCCAACGCCGAGGTGCTGGCCCGCAGCGTGCTGTTCAATTCGCTCATCCTGCGCAAGAGCATCTCCTGGACGCAACTTTTCTCGGACCTCGAAAAAGTCATGCCCGGCAACGTCCGGCTCATCACGGTGCGGCCGTACCTGACGGGCGACAGCGCCGTGCAACTGGACATGGTGGTGGGGGCGCAGTCGCCCGAGCCGGTCATCGAGCTGTTGAAGCGGCTGGAACGGTCGCCGACGTTTGGCGCCACCTCGCTGCTCAGCTCATCGCCGCCCTCGCAGAACGAGCCGCTGTACCGCTATCGCGTGAGCGTGAACTATGCCCAGAAGTTCTGAGCCCTCCTGGAAGGTCTGGCTGCGCGACCCGCGCCACGCGGTGCGGGCGGCGCTCGGCGTGCTGCTGGCGGCGAACCTGGCGGCGGCGTGGTTTGTCTGGCATCCGCCTGGAGGATCGGTGGAGTCGCTGGAGCGGGAGATCATCGAGAAGCGCCGCCAGCTTGCCGCGCGCCAGCAGGCCGTGGCCCGACTGAAGAAGCAGGTGGAACGGGCCCTGGCCGCGCGCGAGGAGGGAGAGCGGTTTCTGCGGGACTGGTTCCTGCCGCGGCAGCACGCCTACTCACTGCTGGAAATCGAACTCGCCAACGCCGCGCGCCGCGCGGGCGTGCGTCCCAAAGAACGAACCATCAGCTTTGAGCCGATTGAGGGTAGCGACACGCTGGGCACGCTGGTCATCAACGCGAATTTTGAAGGGACCTACGCGGACCTGATCGAGCTGCTTTCGGCCATTGACCGCTCCCGGCGTCTGCTGATTCTCGAACAGTTGCAGGCCGCGCCGCAGCAGTCCGGCCAGACGCTGGCGATGACATTGAAGCTCAATGCGTTCATCCGCATGGAGGGACCGCAGGAGGCCGAGGAGCCGGAGCTGATTTCGGCGGCGGTGCCGCAGGCCGCGCCCGCAGCCGCGCCGCAGCAGGTCCAGCCCGCCCGGCCTGCGGTCGTGCCGGCGGCAGCGGCCGTGCCGGCGGGGCCGCCGCCGGCAACGGTGAGCGAGCCGCGCTCCGGGCCTGCGCCGCAGCCTCCGAAGAGCCGCTTCTTCAACCGCCGCCGGCCGCTGGGTGGGGAGGAGGAGCAGTGAGCCGTCCGAAGTTCCAAATGAAACTGGGCGCAGAGCCGAAGAAGGTGGCCCTTCTGGTGGCGCTGCTCGCCGTGGCGGCGTACTTCTTCTACCAGAACATGTCGCCGGGAACGCCGTCTGCGCCGCTGCCGGCCCGCGCGCGTCCCGCCGCCACGGGCTCGACGCCTGAGGCGGAGACGAAGGCCCCGGCGGCGCCGCGGATGCCGGAAGGACGGCGCGAGTTTCGTCCGTCGCTGGTTCCGCCCAGGGGCATGGACACGGCCCGGGTGGATCCGGCATTGCGGCTGGATCTGCTCGAGCGGCTGGAGAAAGCCCGCTTCGAGGGCGTCGGGCGCAATCTGTTTGAATTTGGGCCGTTGGAGGCGCCGCGGCCGAAGCTGCCCGAGCCGAAGATCGAGCTCCAGCCACAGGCAAAGATGATCGGCCCGGAGCCGCCTCCGCCGCCGTCCGCGCCGCCGGCCAAACAGCCGCCGCCCCCCATTCCGCTCAAGTTCTATGGCGTGGCGCTGCCCCTGCGCGGCAACGACCGGCGCGTCTTCTGCCTTCAGGGAGATGAGATCCTCACTCCGTCGGAAGGGGATCTGATCCAGAATCGGTACCGGATCGTGCGCATCACCGCCACCTCGGTGCTCGTTGAAGACACGCAGTACAAGCACCAGCAGCAGATCCCGGTGGATCAGCCGCCTCCGGGAGGATGACGATGAGACACGGCCGCCGGAAGAATCAGCGTGGCTTCGCCCTTCTGTTCGTGTTCGCGCTGGCGGCGGCGGCGCTGGTGATGCTTTATCTGGAGATGCCGCGCGTCGCCTTCGAACACCAGCGCGACAAGGAGGGGCTGCTCGTCGAGCGCGGAGAAGAATATGTCCGCGCCATTCAGCTTTACGTCCAGAAGTTCAACAGATATCCGCAGACGCTGGAGGATCTGGAGACAACGAACAACGTCCGCTTCCTGCGGAAGCGCTTCCGGGATCCGATCACCGGCAGCGATGAGTGGCGTCTCATCCATATCGACGCGGCCGGCCAGTTCACGGATTCGCTCGTTTACAAGCGGCAGGAACAGAAGCGGGAGAGCGCGCCGCACGTCCTGCAATCCAACGTGCAGGGCATCGGCGTCTCAGCGGAAATGGTCGGCCAGCCTGGCGAGGCGCAGGCGGCGAATCCCGCCCTGCGCCGCACGGCCAGCGACCGCATCATTCCAGGCATGCCCGGCGAAGGCGGCGCGCCCGCACCCGCACAGCAGGGTGAAGAAGGGCGTCAGGTGGAGAACTCACCTCCGCCGGAAGCCCAGGCACCTCCGCCTCCCGGTACCGATACGGTGATTCGCGGGGAGCCCGGCAGCCCAGCGGCCGCAGCCGGGCAAAGTCCATTCCGGATGCCGGGCAACGTGCCTCCGGGGGGCGCGCCGGGGCAGGCGCCGGGCGCCCCCCCCGCCATCGGCCAGCCGTCCATCGGCTCCAGTGCGGGCATCGGCGCCGTTTCCGCCACACCGCCGCCGGCCCCGCCGACGGGCGGAGGAATGGCTCCAGGCATGGCCCCGCCGCAGACGTTGCAGAGCGGCGCCCCAGGAGCTGCGCCTGGCCTGGGTTCTCGCGAAGGCCAGCGTCCCGGCGTGCCCAACGAGGCGTTGCAGGCGATCCAGCGGATCCTCACCCGCCAGCCGGCCCAGGGCGGCGCGCCCGTCGGCGGCATGCCGATTGGCGGCGGCATTGCCGGCGTAGCGTCCAGGGCGGACATGGAAGGGATCCGCGTCTACAACGAGCGCACCAATTACAAGGAGTGGGAGTTTCTGTTCGACTACCGCAAGGCGATGCAGGCGGCCGGCATCGGCGGCCTCACGGGGCAGGGGCCGCAGCCCGGCACGCCGGGCCAGTCGGCCGGGCGGCAGACGGGGCCGTTCGAGATTCCTGGGCGGTCTCCCACGGGCGGCTTCACCTTCGGCACGTCCGGCGGGCAGGGCGGACGCGGATCCTTTGGCGGCGGTGTTGGGGGTTTCGGTAGTCAGCCCCAGCCCGCCCCGCCCCCGCGGCCGTGAGCCTCGCCACGGCGCCAACGCACCGTGCTTTGGAGCAGCGAGCAAAGCGGCCGCAGGTCTGAAATCGAGCGGCCAACAGTACGCTCCAGATTTGAACGAGAAACTGTGCCCTCGGCCGGCCCTGCCCGCCAAGCTTCATGCGCGGCACAGAAGAGCCACCGCCGCAGCGCAAAGCGCCGTGGATGGAAGTGGCTCGCCTGCTGCCGGGTTTCAGGCCGGCCTGGGAACGTCCACCGTCACATGGTTGGCCTGGCTGAGCTTCGCGTCGCCACGCCCTTCCGCCGGCGCCGGAGAGCGAACCCGGCCAGGCCCGCTCCGATCAGCGCCCACGTGGCCGGCTCCGGGATCACTGTGCCGGCAGGAGTCTGCATCGTCAGCGTAAGATCGTAATCCCAATCGTAGCTGCCTCCCGAACTGAAAGAATAGTCAGGCCACCCCGTCACCGCGATTGTCCAATACCCGGAAGTTGGGATGTTGTAAATGATCAGCGGCATCAGCCCGGGGCCGCCGTCGTCGTCCGTGGCCACGGCGGTACCCGCGGGATCAAAAAGCCGCAACATCGGATCCCCGGAACAGCAGACGGTGGCAGTCAGTGTGTTGCCGGCAATGACCGGAAACCGGAAGTAGTCCGCGGACGGATCTCCGACCCGTGAGCCACTGACGATAATGCTGCCATCATGTCCCGGAATCAGGTTCGCCGTAGCCCACGAACTGTTGGGTTCGGCCTCGGTGTAGATGACGGCAGCCGCCGCATGCACCGAGGCAAGCGCCATCAGGGCGGCCAACGCGGGAATCAGCCTTTTCGTCATGAGATTCTCCTCCTGGGACGGTCCGGGCCATTATAAGACCTTCGCATGGATAACGCAAGATAAAACGGCCTGAAACTCGTTTTGCGAACCATGCAGGCAACGCTGGGCTCAAACCCGCCGGAAGCTCATTGGATTCGCTTCCAACAGAGAGATTCAGCCGCCTGCGGTGTCCTGCCGGGCAGAAGACACGATAAGATGGACGGTGCCTTTAGAGCGCAGGGAAGATGCTCATCCCAGCCCGCCTGTTCTGCCCTCTTCTGCTGTTGCCGTTCCTGCTTTCTGCGCAGCAGGTGTCCGGGGATCTGAGGCAATGGCATCGCGTCACCGTGTCCTTCCACGGCCCCGATACGGCCGAAGACGCCACTCCGAATCCGTTCACCGACTACCGCCTCGCCGTCGAGTTCCGCCACGTGCCCACCGGACGCGTTGTCCGCGTTCCGGGTTTCTACGCGGCCGATGGCAATGCCGCCGAAACCTCTGCCACACGGGGGCGCGTCTGGCAGGTTCATTTCATGCCGGACGCAGAAGGAGAATGGACCTTCCGCGCCTCCTTCCGCGCCGGGGCCTGGATTGCCGTGGATCCGGCGCCGGACGCGGGCGTTGCGGCCGCCTTTGACGGGGCGACGGGCCGGTTCACCATCGGCGCAACCGACAAGAAAGCGCCCGATTTTCGCGCCCGCGGGCTGTTGAAATACATCGGCGGCCACTACCTGCAATTCGCCGGATCCGGCGAGTATTTCCTGAAAGGGGGCGCCGACAGCCCGGAAAATTTCCTTGCCTATCAGGACTTCGATGGCACCTGGGACCTCGACGCCCGCTTCAACGAAGGCGAAAACACCACCGGAAAGCCCTTCGTCCACCGCTATGAGCCGCATGTCCGCGACTGGATGCCAGGGGATCCCGTCTGGCAGAAAACGAAAGGCAAAGGCATTATTGGAGCCCTGAATTATCTCGCCTCAAAGGGAATGAACAGCGTCTATTTCCTGACCTACAATATTGATGGCGGCGACGGAAAAGACGTCTGGCCCTGGACCGCGCCGGACGTCCGCGACCGTTTTGACGTAAGCAAACTGGCCCAGTGGGAGATTGTTTTCTCCCACATGGACCGGCTGGGCCTCATGCTCCATATGGTCACGCAGGAGACGGAGAACGACCGTCGGCTGGGCGGCAGCGCGGGTCTGAACCGTGTCCGCAAGCTGTATCTGAGAGAGCTCGTCGCCCGCTTCGCCCACCATCCCGCGCTCATCTGGAACCTCGGCGAGGAGAACAACACGCCGGACCCGGACCGCAAGGCGATTGCCGCCTGGATCCGCGAACTCGATCCGTACGATCATCCCATCGGAGTGCACACCCACCTGAACGCGGCCCGGCGCTTCTACGACGGCATTCTTGGGGACCCCCACTTTGAGGTCAGTTCCATCCAGGCCGACATGGCCTATTACCAGGAGGAGGCTGTCCAGCTCCGTCGCCGCAGCGCGGAGGCCGGACGCCGGTGGGTCATCTTTCACGACGAGCAGTCCCCGGCTGACATGGGCGTGCTGCCGGACAGTGAAGACCCTGACCACGACATCCCCCGCATCGAAGCGCTGTGGGGCAACCTCATGGGCGGCGGCGCGGGCGTCGAATGGTATTTCGGTTACCGCTTCCCGCACATGGATCTCAACTGCGAAGACTGGCGTTCGCGGGAGCGCATGTGGGAGCAGACACGAATTGCGCTGGATTTCTTCCACCGCGAGCTGCCGTTCTGGGAGATGGAGCCGGTGGCGCCGCCTTTTCGCGTGGCGGAAGGATCGCCGATGCGCGTCTTCGCGAAAATCGGCGAGATCTATGTCATTCAGTTTCCGCGCGGAGGATCGGCGCAGATCGCGCTGCCCGCGGGCGAATACACGGTGCACTGGTTCAATCCGCGCACGGGCGGCGGCCTTCAGCAGGGAGAAGTGCGGGAACTGCGCGGCGGGAAGGGGCGGCAATGGCTGGGACTGCCTCCGGCGGATCGTCCGCGCGACTGGGTGGCGCTGATCCGAAGGAAGCGTTAGCGCAATGGGCATGCGAATGACGAGACGCGCCCTGTTGGCCACGCCGGCGGCAGCGTGGGGCCGGGGCGTGAACCTGCGCATCGGCGTGATGGACGGAGTGGCGCACGCGCCATCGGATCCCGATTCGGTGGCCGTGGCGGCCCGCGCCGGCTGCGAAGGCATCCAGGTCACGCTCGGCCGCCAGACCACCGCCGGCCATATGGTAATGGCCTCGCCCGAGCGGCAGCGCGCTTTTCTGGCGGCGTCGAAGTTCCATCGAGTGCCCATCATTTCCACCTACCTTGACATCCTCCACGTTCACTGCCTGAAGAACGACCGCGAAGCGCTGCGCCGGGCGGTGGAAGGCATCGAGATCACGAGCCGGCTGGAGGCGCGCATCCTGATGCTGGTTTTCTTTGGCAAATGTGCACTTGAGACGCGTGAAGAGATGGACGCGGTGGTCGGGCCACTGAAGGAGCTGGCGCGCGAAGCCGAGCGCGCGAAGGTAATCCTGGGGTTTGAAAACACGATCCGCGCCGAAGACGACGTCCGCATTCTCGATGCCGTTGGCTCCAGTGCGCTCCAGGTTTACTACGACATCGGCAATGCCACCAACCTCTACCATGTGGACCCGCTCGAAGAGCTGCGCCGGCTCGGCCGCCGGCGCATCTGCCAGGTGCATGTGAAGGACAAGGGCTATCTTGGCGAGGGCTCGGTAGATGTGGCGGGCGCGGTGAGGACGCTCAACGAGATCGGCTGGCGCGGTTGGCTGGTGCTGGAGACCAGCGTGCCATCCGGCAACAGGGAGGAAGATCTCCGGCGGAACGTGGCCTATCTGCGGCGGCTGGTTCGGTGAAAGCCTGGCGATGCGGGCCATGCGTGCGCGCCATTCAGGGCGTGGCAACTCACCGCACCAACGCGCCGATGACCAGGCAGGCGCCGACGGCAGTGGCAATGAGAAGGTACTGCGCCTGCCGGTGCAGCTTCTGATTCGTTGCCGCCACGGCCTCTTCCAGCCGGGCGAGGCGGCCTGCGAGCTCCTCGCTCTGCCGGCGCTGACCTTCAAGCTCAGCGGAAATTCTGTCCATCAACTCCTGCATGCGCGCGGATCGCTCCTCCAGGGAGCGGATGGCCTGCGGAATGCCGCTCCAGACGGATAGCCATTCGGCGGATTTTCTCTCCTCCGCGCCGCCGGCAATATCGGAACTTCCGTTCTGAGGGCCCTCAGCGCGGAAAACCCCGTTCTTGAGGCGCACAAGCTGCCTCAGAAGCGGCGCCAGCTCCTTCAGGTACAGGACGGCGGCAACGACCTGATTTAGCACAGCGGGAGAAGCGAATGAACTCATTCCGTCAGAAATATCGGCAAACCAACACGCGTTTTTTATCAGAAAAATTCAGGATAATGTTCATGTACCCGTGTGTGCAGCCGCCTGATTGCCGCGGCGCTCACTTCCCGAAGGCCGCCCGCGGGTTGTCCACCACAAGCTGTCTGCGGATTTCCGCGGGAAATGCCGGCAGGAAATCCGTGTAAATATACGTATATCCCCGGTATTCGCCGCCGCCGGGAATCTCAGCGTGGTACCAGCCTGCGTCCTGCGAGACGAGTGTCCGGCCGAGGAGCCCCTGCCTCTGCATGAAACGCACGCACTCGATGTGCCAGTCGAGCGTCTTCGGCCCGATGCCGTCAAATTCGACCCACGCCCCGGCGCGCGCCACCCGTTCGTGCCAGGCATGGTCCTTTTCGTTCTGCGCGTGGACCCAGACGAACCGGTCCAGCGGACACCGGCACCTGTCGAGAATGGCAAGTTGCGCGTCGGCGGCGCGGCCGCCGCCGTTGGTGTGAGAGGCGATTGTCATGCCGGTCTCCAGCGACGTGATGGCGGCGGCTTCGATGAGCCTCCGGTCGAGCTCTTCCAGCGGGAACCCGTTCACCGCCGTCTTGATGAAGCGCGGGCGGACTCCTTCGACGCCCTTCCTCCACTCGGCGATCCACCGCTTTGCCAGTTGCTTCGGGTTCTCCTGCCAGGCCCATGCGGGGACGCCGGAGCGGTTGGCAGCTCCGTAGATGCCGGTATTGGTCCAGATCTCCAGCCCGGTGAGCCGGGCAAGCATCTGCATGAGCAGCGGGTCGCGGCCCAGCCCTTGCGGCGTGCACTCGAGCAGCCGCACGCAGCCGTATTTTTTCAGTTCCTCCAGGTGCGGGCGCGCCGCGCGCACCACCTCTCCACGGTCATATTTCGAGGGGCTCTTCACGCCGCCGAAATCGACCAGAATGTGTTCATGGACGAGCACTGAACCGGGCACCGCGTGCTGGTCCGGGCGTGCCGCCGCGGCAAGTGCCCACAGGAATTGACGCCTCTCCATCATCGCCTGCAATATACACCGGGCACGGCTGCCGCGGCCTTCATGTATGATGGCAGCGTGCCGGCCGAGCCCCTGCCTCTCGGTTACAACACGTATTGTCTGCGCGCGCTACGGTGGAACGACGCGCAACTGCTCGAGTTCGCGGCCCGGCACAGGCTGGACGCGATCTTCCTTCAGGACTCCCTCGATCCGCGCGCAATGGAGCCGGACCACTGGAAGGAAGTCCGCGAGATGGCCCGGCGCCTGGAGATTCATCTCGAGACCGGCGGAGGCGGCATCCTTCCGAAGCGCGCCGAGGACATCCCGCAAAGCATCGCGACGCTGCGCCGCCACATCGAGCGCGCCGCCGCGATGGGCTCGCCCTATGTGCGTTGCGTGCTCGCAGCCGACCGAGCCTCGCTTCCGGGACCGGTGGAGCAGGCGATGGAGTGGGCGGTGAAGATCCTGCGCTCGGTGCGGGCAGAGCTTTCGGGACACGGGCTCAAGGCGATCATCGAACTGCACAAGGATCTTCAGGCCTGGGAGCTGCGGGAGGTGGTCGAGGCGGCCGGCAGAGACCTGACAGGCGTTTATCTCGACACGGGCAATCCGGTCTTCGTGCTCGAACACCCGATGACGGCGCTGGAAACACTGGCGCCTTACGTCGAATCAGCGCATCTGCGGGACTCGGTGATTTACGAGCACCCGCGGGGCGTCGCCGTGCAGTGGGTGCCGCTCGGGGAGGGCGTCATCGACTTCCGCGCTTTCGTGAAGCGGCTGGCTGAGCTTTGCCCGCGCGTCCACGTCTACAACAAGCCGATCACCGGCCGGCCGCCGGCGGTGATTCCGTATCTCGAACAGAACTTCTGGAAAATGTTTCCGCGGGCGCGCGCCGCCGAACTGGCCGCGTTTCTCGACCTGGCGCGCCGCGGCCGCCCGTACGAAGGCCACATGGTGGTGGAGGACGTTCCGGGGAGGCCGCTGCCGGAAGCCTTCCGCGCCGCCATCCAGCACCAGCAGCTCGATCACATGGAACGCGGACTCGAATACGCGAAGAAAGAGCTGGGTCTCGGCCGGAAGTGGCGCCAGGCGGCCTGACGCGGGTCAGAACGGCCGCGGGGGATGGCCCTTCTCACGGAGCCGCATTCCCAGCGCGGCGCGCTTGCCTTCCGGCACGAGCGGCGCCCAGGACTTCAACAGCGGCGACGGTTCGACGGCGCTTCCAAGCTCAAAGCGCAGCGTGACGATTTCCTGCGGCATGACGGCGAAGCGGTATCGCGGCGCGCGGCCGAGCGGCTGCGGCTGCTCGCCCAGGAGATTCGTGCGCCGCGCGCTGCGGTGGGGCGCGAGGCATTCGACCCACGCGATGCCGGCCTCACCCCGCCATTCGGTCAGACGGACTTCCAGGTCCCGCCCATCGCGCCGCACGGCTTCCAGAACGAGGTTTGGCGACGTGCGGACCACTTCTGCGAGGGGCGCGCCGCGCTCCAGCAATAGCGGCGGCTCCTGGAACTCCCGCGCGCGCAGCGGCGCTTCGGCTTCGCGCCATTCGCCTTCATGTGGAAGCAGGGCGAAGCGAAAGCGGTGGCGGCCAAGGCCGCGGAGTTCTTCGTTCGGCAGCCCGCGGTACTGGCTGACGGTGTTGATCAGCCCGAGCGTCAGGCGGTCCTGCGCGAACTCGTGCATCGGGAGGCTTTCGTCGATCAGCGTCATTCCGCCGCCTCTGGCCAGGCGGTAGTCGGACCAGCCGAGCGCGGGCATCACCGCGGCGCTGTAGCCGAGCTGCTGATGTTCGGCCGCCCGCGCGAGAAAGTACGGCTGGGGCTGAAGCCAGTCCTCCTGGGGCGGACCCTCGGAGAAGCCGAACGGGATGCCGCGCGTGCGGCGGATCACCTGCCCGGCAAACGGAAAATCAACGGTGACCAGCGCGTCGCTGCGCTTCAGGTTCAGCAAAATGTCGAAATCAATTCTGGGAAAATTCTGATAAAACCAGATCCGCTTTTCCACCGAATATTCCGGACAATCCAGCGCGGAGACCACCATGATGGCGGGTGGCGAAGTCCAGGCGCGCACGCGGGCAGGCGCTCCGCAGGCCGGCAGCACCTTTCGCTGCTTCCTCGGGGCCATGAAATCAGCCGCCACTTTGGCGAATTGGGCCGGGGGCTCTTCGAGCTGCACGCGTCCGGCGCCGCGTGCCAGAATCGGTCTTCCCCCTGAGGAGTGGAGCGAGGCGATCTCGCCCGTGGCGGGATCGAGGCGGGCGCGGTAAAAGGGGGTCGCAATTTCTTTGGGCGCTTCCACGGGCGCAGGCGTCGATGGCCGCCCGGGCGCCAGGCGCAGCCGCGCTGCCTGCGCCGGGGGCACGTTCAACTGGCAGCGGAACTCCCCGCGTTCGAGCGGATCACTTACGCAGACGCCGCCCGCAGGCGTTCGGCCCGCCGGAAGGCGCAGGACAAACGGGTCGCGCCGCGGCCAGTTGAGGGGATTGAGCAGGACCGGGCCGCCCGTCTTTGCGTCTGACGCTCCATCGATCACTTTCACTAACCGTTCCTGCGCCCCGTGGAAACGGTCCCAGACATCCCAGTGTTCGCCTGAACGGAACGCCGCACCTGCACCGGCGCCCCAGATGGCGTTGCGGTCCGCGTTCACGAGCAGAAGGAGCCAGGCTTCATGCAGCAGCCGCGACGGATATGCGGCCCGGCGCTGAAGGCTGGCCGCCGTGGCGGCCAGTTCGGCGGCGCGCAGGAGCGACTCCGTCCGGCGGAACGCCCGCTTTACTTCCGGCATGTCCGCCCAGAATCCGTTGAAGCAGAAAGCGACATCGCCGGCGTATTCCGGCAGGCGGAGTCCCGTCTCCATTTCGCTCCGGAGAGCGTGGAAATACTCGGAAAAAGTGCTGAAACGCAATTCCATTTCCGGGTTTACGGCGTGCCATTCTGACAGAAAGTCCTGGATGCGTTCACCCATCGCCGGAGGCAGGCTGTAGTCGCTCGCTCCGGCCAGAAACAGCGCGAGCCGCGGCGACGGGCTGAAGGCGAGCCGTTCCCGGACGGTGCGGCGCAACGTCTCCAACAGCTTCGGATCCTTCGGATTCGCGCCCTGAAAGAGCTCGCGCAGCTCCATGTAATGGGGCGCCGTGACGGCCAGCGCGCGCGATCCGTCCGGGGCCCGCCACCAAAAGGCGGTGCGGCCTGCCGGGTTGTTGCGGGTGAAGACGACGGCGTCGAGGCCCAGCCGCCTTGCGATCTGGGGCAGTTGCCGGTGCGCGCCGGTGATGTCAATGGCCCAGGCGAAGCGGGGCCGCACGCCAAAGACCGCCTCCTGCCAGCGGATGCCCTCCACGCCGAGGCGCGTCAGCGTCTCTCCGCCGGGCAGCGTCATGTCGGATTCGACAAAGAAGGCGTTGACCAGTTCGGCGCGGCCGTCGCGGAGGCGCGCGCGGAGCTCGGCCTCGCGCACCGGCTCGAGTTCGAGCAGACTGATCAGGTTCGGCACCTCGGACCAAACGAAGCGGTAGATGGAGCTGCGCGAGGCGAGCGTCAGGTGCTCCAGATAATTGTTGAGCACATAATTGCGCTCCGTGTCGAAATCCACCAGCCAGCCGGCGATGGTGCCGTGGGTGTTGGGCACGACGTGCGCCACGGCGGGCTGGGCGGACAGGGCGCCCGGTAAGCAGGCGAGACACAGGGCCAGGACCGGCAGGGAACGCATGATGAAGGAGACTGTATCGCCGCCGGGATAGGCCGTGCAATGGCGCGCCGCGCGCCGGTCAGGCTTCCGGGAAAGACAGCGTGAACGTCGAGCCTTCGCCCAGGCGGCTCTTTACGCGGACGCTGCCTCCATAGAGTTCGGCGATGTGTTTGACGATCGACAGCCCGAGCCCGGTGCCGCCGGCATCGCGCGAGCGCGCCTTGTCGACGCGGTAGAAACGTTCGAAGATGCGCGGCAGATCGGCTTCGGGAATCCCGATCCCGTTGTCGATGACGTGGATCTCCACCAGGCCTTCCCCCGTGCGGTTGCACTCAATGCGCACCGTGCTGCCGGGCGGGCTGAATTTGACGGCGTTGTCCACCAGGTTGACGAGCGCCTGCTCCAGCCTGAAGCGCAGGCCGCGCACGGCGAGATCGGTTGGTTCAGCCTGAATGGCGATCTGGCGGATGCGCGCGGCGGATTCCACCGTGCGGATGACGGACTCGATGACCGGTTGCAGGGGTACGTGTTCGGTCGGCTCCTGGGTGGTGCGGTGCTGTTCGAGCTCGCTAAGCACGAGCAGATCGCTGGCGATGTTGGTCAGCCGGATGGCGTTCGAGCGGATGACTTCGAGGAACCTGCGGTTGTGTTCGGCATCGTCGATGGCGCCGTCGAGCAGGGTTTCGGCGTAACCGCGGATGGCGGTGAGCGGCGTGCGCAACTCATGACTGACGTTGGCGACGAAATCGCGCCGCACGCGCTCGAGCCGCTCGATTTCGGTGACGTCATGCAGGATGGCGAGCGCGCCTTTCTGCCGGTTGAGTTCGAGCGGCTTGGCGTAGAGCTCGTAACTGCGGCCGGGGGTCGAGGGAAAGGAGATCTTGCCGCGGACGGTCTCGCCGTGTTCAAGCACCTGCCAGAGAGGTTCCAGCAATGCCGGATCCGGGGAGACCTGCTCAAGGGGGGTCCCCTCTTCAGGAGGCTGTTTCACCGCCACGGCCTGGAGGAAGGCCTCGTTGCAGAACGTGATGCGGAGGGAGGAATCGACAGCCAGCACGCCCTCGCGCATGCTGGAAAGGATGGCCTCGCGGCGTGCCGACTCCGCGCGCACGAGTTCGACCATTTCGAGCAGGTTGCCCGCCATGCGATGCAGGGAGGCGGCCAGCGCGCCCAGTTCGTCTCTGCCGGTGTCGAGCAGCGGCGGCGGATTTCCGGTGAAGCGGCCTTCGGCCAGATCTTCGGCCGCCTGCTGGATGCGGTGAATGCGGCGCGTGAGCGAGCGCGTGAACAGGTAGGCGCCCACCAGCACGGCGAAGGCCACCAGCAGCGTGGCGCGCAGGATGCGCCAGCGGTTGGCGCGGACGGCGCTCTCGATGGTTTCCAGCGGCGCCGCCACGCGGAGGATCGCCGGCTGGCCCGTGCCGAGCCGGGCGGGCAGGGCGAGGTACAGAAAATCCATGTTCACGCTGCTGCTATGGCGCTTGGCCACGCCGAGTCCCGCGCGCAGCGCCGCCTGGATCTCGGGCCGGCGGGCGTGGTTCTCCATGGACTCGGGCTGGCGGCGGGATTCGGCCAGCACGCTGCCGTCGTGCGCCACCACGGTGACGCGCACGCCCAGCAGATCGTCCGTCTGATGGACCCAGGCGGCGAGCCGGTCCGGCGCTGTTGCCGCCAGTTCACGCGCGAGCACGCGCGCACTGGCTTCGAGAGACCGGCGGACCGCGGATTCCTCGCTTTCCTGCGTATATCGGGACAGAAGGATGTCCGAGATGCCGCTCATGACGAGGACCAGCAGGGCCGCCGCAATGAGAATCTTGCGGAACAGCGGGCTGCGGACCGTGCGCGGCCGCGCGGGCATGGAATCAGATCCTCCCGGTCAGCCAGAAGATGAGGACGAAGCTGAAGGCCCCGACCAGCGCTGACATGGGAATCGTCAGCACCCAGGCCCAGAGAATGTTCGTGGCCAGTCCCCAGCGCACCGCCTTCAGCCGCTGGATGGAACCGACGCCGGCGATCGCGCCGGTAATCACATGAGTGGTGGAGACGGGGACTTTCAGATACGTGGGAAACAGGATGGCGATGGCGCCTGCGGTCTCCGCGCAGAAGCCGCCACGCGGCTTCAGCCGGGTGAGCCTGGCGCCCATCGTGTGGACGATGCGCCAGCCGCCGCTCAGGGTGCCGAGGGCAATGGCAGCATGGGCGGACAGCACCACCCACCATTGCACGTCAAACGCCTGAAGAAACCCGCCGGCCACCAGCACGCTGGTGATGATGCCCATGGTCTTCTGCGCATCGTTGGCGCCGTGCGAATAACTGAACAGGCCGGAGGAGACAAGCTGGAGGCGGCGGAACCAGCGGTCCATGCGGCGGGGCGAGGAGTTGCGGAACATCCAGTAGACAAGCACCATCAGCACATAACCGAGGGCGAGGCCGATCATGGGCGCCAGGAAAATGAAGAGAACCGTTGACATCCAGCCCGCCGGCACAATCGCTTCCGGCGTGGAACCGAGACCGCGCGTCAGGGCCACCTTGGCCATGGCCGCGCCGGCGTAGCCGCCGATCAGCGCGTGGGACGAGCTCGAAGGCAGTCCGTAGTACCACGTCAGCAGGTTCCAGAAGATCGCGCCAATCAGCCCGGCCAGCACCACCATCTCGGTGACCAGCTTCAGGTCCACCATGCCCGCGCCCACGGTCTTGGCCACGCCGGCTTCATGGAAAAACAAAAGAGGAATGGCGGCGATGAAGTTCCAGAAAGCGGCCCACAGCACGGCCTGAAACGGCGTCAGCACGCGCGTGGCCACGATGGTGGCCACGGAGTTGGCTGCGTCGTGGAAGCCGTTGATGAAATCGAAAATGAGCGCGACAAGAACAATGAAAGCGACCAGCAGGAAATTGGAGTCCATGGTCCGGTGCGTCAGCCGTTCTTCACGATGACGTTCTGAAGCGCGTCGGCGACGTCTTCACAGTAGTCCGTGGTCGATTCGAGATATTCGTAGATCTCCTTCAGCTTGATCAGCGAGATTGGATCCTTCTCCTGATCAAAGAGCTCGGCGACGGCGGCGCGGATCAGATGATCGGCCCTGTCCTCCAGCCGGTTGATCTCGATGGCGTGCTCGAGCAGCGGCGCGTCTTCGGCCAGAGCCTGGAAGGCCTTGCGGAGAACCGTGGCGCATTCCTCGATGATGCGGCTGACCTCGATGATCGGCGCCGGGATCCGCGTGATGCGGTAGGCGACTATTCGGTGCACGGCCTCCTCCAGCGCGTCGAGCACATCATCCATGTGCGAGGCCAGCGAGTGGATGTCCTCAGGATCCAGGGGCGTGATGAATGTCTGGTTGAGGCGGGTGAAGATCTCATGGATGATTTCGTCGCCCTTCTGTTCCAGCCTCGCGATGGCGATTTCGGCTTCGTGCATCGACGCGGCGCCGTTCTCCGCCGCCTTGCGGAAGGTCTGGGCCGCCTCGTGGATCAGGCCAGCCTGTTCGATGAAAAAGTGAAAGAACTTTTCGGTGCGCGGGAGCAGCCTCATAGGGCCTTCCATTCTCGTGCCGCGCCGCACGGACTGCGGCGGCAGGACACCGGAAACTGAATTATCGCAAACGGGCTTGCGCCCGGGTCAACGCCGGCTTGATTACAGATCGGTGAATGCGGGCTCATCAAGCAGCGGCAAGGGCGCGCCGGCGGCGCCCTCCTCCCGGGCCGGATCAAAATGGCGTGGATCGAGCAGCCGGCTGGTGTCGAGGTTCCCCATGGCGTTCAGCAGCGCTGATTTTACGTGCGGGTGGTCCTTTTCAAGCTCAGCCAGAAAGTCCCGCAGCGAGCGCCGGACGGTGCCGGTTTTCTGCGAGCAGCCGCAGGGAATGACCGGCGCGGCCGACGCCTCCGCCCAGGCGCGGGTCAGGTCTTCGGTCACATAGACGAGCGGACGGATGAGGCGGAACTCGCGCCGGCGCGACCAGGCCACCGGGGGCAGCGCCGCCAGCCGGCCCGTGAACAGGGCGTTGCGCAGCAGCGCCTCGCAGAAGTCGTCGGCGGTGTGGCCCAGGGCGATGACATTGACACCCAGCTCGCGCGCCAGCTCGTAGACGGCGCGGCGGCGGAACCGGCTGCACATGTCGCATCCATGGCCGGGCTGTTCTTCGAGCAGCCGCAGCGAAGGCTGGTCGGCGCGGCAGGTCCAGTCCACGCCGTGCTCCTTCATCCATTGGCGGAAGGGTTCGATGGGCGCGAGGAATTTGCCCTGGTCGATGGTGAAGGCGCGGACCTCGAAGCGGATGGGGGCGCGCTTCTGAAGCAGGAGCAGAGCGGAGAGAAGCGTGAAGGAGTCCTTTCCGCCGGAGAAGCCGACGGCGATGCGGTCGCCCTCGCGGATCATGTCAAACCGCGCAACGGCTTCTCCCACCCGGCGCAGGATGGCTTTTTCCAGCTCCAAATTCTTATTGTAGTGACTGTGAGCCCCGCGCGTCGGACCGCGTTCGAAGTGCTTGCCATGGTGGAGCGCGGCGCGAAGTCCGACGCGGCGCTGATCGAGAAGTCGAAAGGCCTGGATGCGCGCGACGCGGGCCTGGCCGCGCAGATCGTCTATGGCGTGCTGCGGCGGCGCGCGCAACTGGACTGGCTGATCGGCAAGGCTTCGGCGCGGCCGTTGGGAAAGCTGGACGCGGCGGTGCTGCGCGCGCTGCGCATGGGCGCGTTCCAGTTACGCTTCCTCGACCGCGTGCCCGCGCATGCGGCCGTGACCGAAAGCGTCGAGCTGGTGCGCCGCGCCGGCCTTGGATGGGCGGCCGGGTTCGTCAACGCCGTGCTCCGCCGCCTGCCTTCGTTGCCTGCGAAGTGGCCGTCCGAAGAGATTGAGTACTCGATGCCAGCATGGCTGCTGGAGCGGTGGAAGCGCCGCCTGGGCGAAGGGCTGGCGCTGGCGGCGGCGCGCTACGGCCTGGAGGAGCCGCCCGCGGCCGAGCGGGGCGGGCGTCCGATGGACGAAGGCTCCCAGGCCATTGTTCCGCTGCTCGAACTCCGGCCCGGCGAGCTGTTCCTCGACGTCTGCGCCGCGCCCGGCAACAAGACGTTGCAGGCCCTGGAGGCGCGGGTGCGCGCGGTGGCCTGCGATGTGAGCCTGAAGCGGCTGCGGAATTTCCTGGCCCCTTGTCCCCGCGTCGCCGCTGATGCTGCCACGGGGCTCCCGTTCGGCCCGGTGTTTGACAGAATTCTCGTGGACGCCCCGTGCACGGGCACCGGGACGCTGGCCCGCAATCCGGAGATCCGCTGGCGCGTCACGCCCGAAGAGATCCGCCGGCAGGCGGCGCGGCAGGAAGCGATCCTGCGGGAGGCGCTGCGGTGCCTGAAGCCCGGCGGAAGGCTGGTTTACTCCACCTGTTCGCTCGAAGCGGAAGAGAACGAAGAGGTGGTCGCGCGCGTCTGCGCCCACCGTGTACGCTCCACGCTGCTGCGCGTCCCCGGGCGCGACCCCGGCGATGGGTTCTTCGCCGCCGTGATAGAGTGAAATTGCCTGCCGATGATCGAGATCCTTCCCTCCCTGCTGGCTGGCGATTTCACCCGGCTGGGCGAGCAGATCGAACAGGTGACCGCCGCCGGCGCCCGGATGCTCCACTTCGACGTGATGGACGGCCACTTTGTGCCGAACATCTCCTTCGGGCTGCCGGTGCTTGAGTCGCTGCGGAAGAAGACACGGCTTCAGTTTGACGTCCACCTGATGATTGCCGACGCGGATTCTTACGTGGCGCGCTTTGTCGAAGCGGGCGCGGACCTCGTTTCCGTGCATGTCGAGGCCTGCCCCCACATCGACCGGACGATCCGCGTGATCCAGAGCGAGGGCGCGCGCGCCGGCGCGGTGCTGAACCCGGCCACGCCGCTTGCCGCGCTGGAACACATCCTGCCGATGGTGGACTACGTCCTGCTGATGAGCGTCAACCCCGGCTACGGCGGGCAGAAGTTTATTCCGTATGTGCTCGACAAGGTGCGGCGGCTGCGCGAGTGGCGCTCGCGGCTGGGGCTGGAGTTCGCCATCGAGATCGACGGCGGCGTCTCGGTGGATAATGTAGGAGTAGTGGCAGAGGCCGGCGTGGACTGGGTGGTTGCCGGCACAAGCGTGCTGGGCGCTCCGGATCCCGGCCAGGCTTTGGCCGCGATGCGGCAGGCCGCAGAGGCCGCGCTGGCGCGGCGGGCCTGAGGGTCCGAAGAAGGCACGCAGGAATCTGAACCGACGAGGTGATCGCGAACATGACCGGATGGCGCATGCGGCAGGCGTGGTGCTTGGCCGCGGTTCTCGCCGCCATGCTCCTGGCGGCCGGCTGCCGGGGCAAGAAGTACGAGAACCCGATCACGAAGGACACGCAGCAGCCCGACAAGATCCTGTTCGACAAGGCCATCAAGGACATTGAGAAGGGCCGCTATGAGGTGGCCCGGCTCACGCTCAATACCCTGATGAACACATACGACACCAGCGAGTATCTGGCCAAAGCCAAGCTCGCCATCGCCGACTCCTGGATGCGGGAGGGCGGCTCGCATGCGCTGGCCCAGGCCGAGGCCGAATACAAGGACTTCATCCTCTTCTACCCCACGCTGGAGGAGTCGGCCGAAGCGCAGATGAAGATCTGCGAGATCCATTACAAGCAGATGGAAAAGCCGGACCGCGACTCCACCCACGCCCTGCGCGCCGAGGAAGAGTGCCGTCAGGTGCTCACCCAGTTCCCCAACTCGCGCTTCGCGCCGATCGCCGCCCAGAAACTGCGAGAGATCCAGGAAGTGCTCAGCGAAGGCGAGTACCGCGTCGGGGCTTTCTATCACCAGAAGGGCTCGCTTGGCGCGGCGTCCAACCGCCTACAGGCTCTCACAGACCACTACCCGCTCTATAGCGGCGCCGACCAGGCGCTGTGGCGGCTCGGTGACAGCTATATGCGCATGGGGCCCCGCTTCCGGCAGAAGAGCATTGCCGCCTATCAGCGCATCGTCCGCGAGTATCCGCTCAGTCCGCTGGTCGAGCAGGCGAAGAAGAAGCTGGAGGAAATGGAAGCGGAGATCCCCGAGCCGGACCCAGTAGCCTACGCGCGCCAGAAATATGAGCTTGAAAACGCCACGAAGAAAAGCCTGTGGGCGAAGATGTGGGGCCCGTTCTCCAAGTCGCCTGACGTAAGCCGCGCAGCCAAGTCCGGCCAGCCGGCGATGGAGCGCCTCCGGCCCACGATTCCTCCCACCGTGCCGGTGCCCGCCGGTGGCGAGAGCGGCGTGACCGACGTGACGATCTCGACCCAGACTCCAGGCTCGAACACGGCCCTGGACACTTTGCCTGACGCCCGCCAAAGCTCGCAGCAGGGAAATGCGCCGGCAGCCGCGGCGGTCAAGCCGGAAACGGCCCCTGCCCAGCCTGAGGCCCAGCCGGCGGCGAAAAAGGGCGGGAAAAACTCAAAGAACGGCAAGAGCAAGAAGCAGTCCCGACAGAACGGCAAGGAGAAGCAGTAGCCAGGTGCAGGTCCCGGTTCGCGTCCTGCTTGCCGACGACAGCCCTCACGCGCAGCGGATGGGCGAACGCATTCTCCGCGAGGAGGGCTACGAGGTGGTCACCGTCACCGACGGCGAGGCCGCCGTGGCACGGCTCGATGAAGTACAGCCGGACCTGGTGCTGGCCGATGTGTTCCTTCCGCAGCGCAACGGCTATGAGCTGTGCCGCTACATCAAGCGCCATGAGACCCACCGCCATGCGGGCGTGGTGCTGATCGCCGGGCTGCTGGAGCCGGTGGACGAAGAGGAAGCGCGCCGGGCCGGCTGCGACGCGGTGCTGAAAAAGCCCTTCGAGGCCTCGGTGGTGCTGGAAACCATCCGTCCGCTGATCGACAGGGCCCGTTTCGCGCGCGGACTCTTCGCTGAAAGCGTCCCCGCGCCGCCGCCGCCCGAGCCCCCGCGTCCCGGGGCTGCGGCGCCGCAGAAGCCGGAGATCGACCCCGAAGCCGTCCGCGCTGCGGTGACGCTGGCGCTGGACCGCTCGCTGCCGACGCTGGTGGAAGAGATCAGCGAGAAGATCCTGATCGCCCTCGGGCATTGAACGTCGCCGCCCGCGCGCGGCCACCCAGGAGTCCTCATGCCAGACAACAGCTTTGACATCGTCTCGAAAGTCGAAATGCCGGAAGTGGTCAACGCCATTCAGCAGGCGGCCAAAGAGATCAGCCAGCGCTATGACCTGAAGGGCACAAAGAGCCACATCGAGCTGAACGAGAAAGAGCGCACCATCGTCCTGACTTCCTCGGACGAATTCCACCTGAAGGCAGTGCTCGAAATTCTTCAGTCGAAGCTCGTCAAGCGCGGAGTGCCCTTGAAGGCGCTCTCTTATGGCAGCATCCAGCCCGCCGCGGGCGGCACGGTGCGGCAGGAGATCACGCTCCAGAACGGGATCCCCATCGAGAAGGCGCGGGAGATCGTCAAAGCCATCAAGGAGACGAAGAAGAAGGTGCAGGCCTCCATCCAGGGCGACCTGGTCCGCGTCTCGGGCAAGGACCGGGACACGCTTCAGGAGATCATTGCCATGCTCCGGCAGCGCGACTTCGGCATTGACATGCAGTTCACCAACTACCGCTCGAACTGACCGCCGTGGCGCGCCGCATCGAAACGCTGTTTCTCGCCGGGCCCGCGGGCCGTCTGGAGGCGCTGCTGGAAGAGCCCGCCGGCGCCGGGCCGCGCTTTGCCGCGCTGGTTCTCCATCCGCACCCCCTTGGCGGAGGCACCATGCACAACAAGGTGGTCTACCGCATGGCGCGCGGCCTGCGCACGGAAGGTGCGGTGACGCTGCGATTCAATTTCCGCGGCGTTCACCTGAGCGAGGGCGTTCATGACAACGGCCGCGGCGAAGTCGACGACGCCCGCGCGGCAAAAGAGTTCCTTGCGGGCCGATACCCGCACCTGCCGCTGGTCGTGGCCGGCTTCAGCTTCGGCTCGCGCATCGCGCTTCAGGTGTGGGAAGGCGCGCGCCGCGTGATCCTTGCCGGATACCCCACGGTCTACCGCCAGCATTCGCTGCTCGACCGCTGCCCGCTGCTGCGCATTTTCATTCACTCGACGCACGACGAATTCGGCCCGCGCGAAGAGCTCGAGCGCCTTTACCGGCGGCTGTGGGGGCCGAAGCAGCTCCACTGGATCGAGGCGCGCGACCACTTCTTCGCCGGCGCGTTGGACGAGTTCGAGCAGGCGGTCCGCCGCGCCGCTCCGCCCGCGTGAGCGTGGCGCGCGTCTGCTAGACTCGGCGTCATGATCGATGCGGACCGGATGGCGCTTCTGTCCCGGCGGGCGCTGATCGGCGCCGCGGCAGCGCTGCCCGCTTTCCCGATGCCGCCGCGCCCGGCGCGGCTGGCCGGCTCGGGCGTGCGCGTCGGGTTGAACGTCTACTCTTTCAATGAACCGCTGCGGAAAGGCGCGATGACGCTGTTCGATGCGGTGCACTTCTGCGCCGAGCACCGCATCGCGGGCATCGACGCGACCGGCTATTACTTTCCCGGCTATCCCGCAAGGCCGCCGGAGGAGTTCGTGCGGCGGCTGAAGCGCGAGGCGTTCCTGCACGGCGTGGCCATCTTCGGCACCGGCGTGCGGAACGATTTCACGCTTCCGGATGCCGGCGCGCGGCGCCGCGAGGCGCAGCTTGTCAGGGACTGGATCGATGTGGCTGCGGCGCTCGGCGCCGGCATCCTCCGCATCTTCAGCGGCCGTGGTACGCCGGAAGGCGCGAGCTTCGAGGAAGTTCTCGGCTGGATGGCGCCGCTCGTGCGCGAGTGCGCCGACTACGGCGCAAGCCGCGGCGTGATGATCGGCATCCAGAACCATGACGACTTTCTGAAGACCGCGGCGCAGACCATCCGGCTGCTGGAAGCCGTCAATCACGACTGGTGCGGCGTGATCCTCGATGTCGGCAGCCTCCGCCAGGGCGACCCCTACGACGAGACCGCGCGGCTCATTCCGTATGCCGTTTCCTGGCAGCTCAAGGAAAACGTCGCGCCCGCCGGCCGCGAGCAGCCCACGGACATGAAGCGCATCCGCTCCCTGATTGAGCAGCATGGCTACCGCGGCTGGCTGCCCATCGAGACGCTGGGCGCGGGCGACCCGCGGGAGAAGATCGCGCGGCTGCTGGAGCGTGTGCGGGAGGCGTTCGGCCCATGCTGAGCCTCGAGAAGCTGCTGGATGGGCTGCGCACTGCCCGTCTCGTCGACCTCGCGCAGCCCTATTTCACCGGAATGCCTCACTGGCCGACGCATCCGCCGTTCGCGATGGCGGCCACAAGACAGCACGGCGACTTCGTGCTGGCCAACGGGGCATCGAGCTCAGCCGAGCTGATCGCGCTCGGCACACACGTCGGCACGCACATCGACGCGCTGTGCCACTTTTCGTGCGGCGGCCGCCTCCATCAAGGCCTGGACGCGCGCAGCCTGGCCGTGGACACGGTGACGCCCCTGCTGGCGCGGGGGCTGCTGTACGACGCGGCGCCCGGCAGCGAGCTGGACGAGGAGGCGGAGGTCACGCCGCCGCAGTTGGACAGGTCGTTGGATCCTCGCCCGGGCGACGTCGTGCTTGTGCGCACTGGCTGGGGCCGCCGCTGGCGGGACGCGCGCCGATTTCTGAACGGGCAGCGCCAGCCGGGGCTTTCGCTGGAAGCGGCGCAGTGGCTCTCCGCGCGGGGCGTGCGGGCCATCGGCGCCGACAACGTGGCGCTGGAGCGCATCCCATCGGCGGAAATGCCCGTGCACGTGCACCTGCTGGTCGAGGCAGGCGTCCACATCATCGAATGCCTCCACCTGGAGCCGCTGGCCGAGGCTGGCGTGCGCGAGTTTCTCTTCATTGCGGCGCCGTTGCGGATCGAGGGGGCCACCGGCGCGCCGGTGCGGCCGCTGGCGCTGATTCCCTGAACGGTGGCTTACGGCGCGGCGCGCTTCGAGGGGGCCCGCAGGGCCCATGCCAGAACGAACGCGTAGACAAACGAGTCCGCGCCGATTTCCAGCGAGTGGGCCAACCGCAACGAGACAGGCATCCATGCGCCCGTCAGCATGCCGTAGAGACCGGTGAGCACCCAGAACGCCCAGCCCAGGCGCAGCGCAAGCCGTTTCCACCCGCCGGCCCAGCCAAGCAGGATCGGAAGCGCGGAACCGAGGTAGAGCAGGCTGCGGAGAAGCTGCGTGGGCAGGATCACCTGCATCGGCGGCAGCACCAGGCCTGCCGCCTGCTGCTCATACGCGGGCACGACGATGGGCGCTACCATCGCGCCGAATAGCAGATAGATCACCGGGAAGGCGAGCCATGCCAGCACAAGCCGCGCCGCCCAGGCCGCCGGAGGCCGCTCCGGCAACGGACCGCGCTGGACGTTGCGAGCCGGGAATGCGGCCGCAACGGCGAGCGCAAGCGCGGCGCAGGGCAGAACGTAGAACACGCACATCCCGGCGAAGGCGCCCGGCTGGACGAGCGTCGTGAAAATGCGCGCCTCGATCATCGTGTTCAGGCCGAAGGAGACATAAGTGAACAGCGCCAGCCGGAGAGTCCTGGCCAGCAGCGCGCCCGGCAGGCGTGAGGCCAGGGGCGCCAGCGCCAGCGGCAGCAGCGGGGAGGCGAGCAACGCCGTCCAGGCCAGTTGCGCCGGGCTTGTTCCGGCCGGTGGCGTGAGCATCCGCATTCCGAGCGCCTGGACCAGCGCGGCGGAGATCGATTCTGCCGCCGAAAACACGAGTCCGCAGAGGACGACGCGCGTGGCTGGGGCTATTTTGTGCGAATTGTCAGACATGGTCTTCGCTCCGGGGCAGCGCCCATCCTGACCCTGCCTGGCGGGCCGGCTTCCCGCGGGGCGGGTCTTCGGTTGCAGAACGCCAGGGCATGCAAGGATGTCCTGCCAAGGCATCATACGCCCGATTCCGGTGGATGGTTCGCTTCTGGCCCGGAGCGGCGCCGCGCACGCCCGGAGCGGCGTGCCGCGCCCCGGTCTCGCGGTGCCAGAATGGTGGCCATGCAGACCGGGATTTCTGGCAGGACGGCGCTGGTGACGGGCGCTTCGCGCGGCATCGGCGCGGCCACGGCGGTGGCGCTGGCGCGCGCCGGTTGCGCGAGGGTGCTCGTGCATTACGCCTCGTCGGCGGAGGCGGCCGGGCAGACCGCGCGGCGCGTGCGCGAAGCGGGCGCGGAAGCGGAGCTGCTTTGCGGAGACCTGTCCACGGAAGCGGGTATCCGCGAGTTCGTGCAAGCGCTGGGGGAGCGTGCGCGCGCGGTGGACATCCTTGTCAACAACGCCGGCTCGCTCCTTCAGCGTGCCCGGCTCACCGAGATGACTTACGACCTGTACAACCGCGTGATGGATCTCAACGCGAAGAGCGCATGGTTCATCACGCAGGCGGTGGCGCCGCACATGGCGGCGCGCGGGCAGGGCGTCATCGTCCATGTCAGCTCGATTGCCGCGCGCACGGGCGGCGGCTTAGGGGCCACGGTCTACGCAGCGGCCAAGGCGGCCGTGTCCGCGTTCGCCAAAGGCATGGCGCGCGAGCTGGCGCCCTGCGGGGTGCGGGTCAATGCGGTGAGCCCGGGCACGGTGGACAATGATTTTCACGCGCGATTCTCGACACGGGAGATGCTCGAGGCGGTGATCCGGCAGACGCCGCAGGGGAGGTTGTCGACCAACGAGGACATCGCCGATGTCATCGTGTTCCTGTGTTCCGACGCGGCCAGGAACGTGATCGGGCAGACGATTGAAGTCAACGGCGGGATGTACATGATCTGATCCGTTCAAAGACGGCGGCGGGCGCGCCGATAAGGCAGGCGTGGCCTGGCGCATTGCGTTTTCCACGCTGCTGGTGACTTTCCTCGTCGCCCAGGAGCTGCCTCCGCTGCGGCTGAAGGCGGGCCGGCTGCCGCCGAACCGCATTGGCGGGACGGAGTCGAAGAGCCTGGCCGGGAGCCGGGCCGCGGCCCCTGGCGAGAGGCTCCACTGGCTGGTGCAATTTGCGGAGGAGCCGGACGAGGCGCTCATTGAACGGCTGGGATGGCTCGATGTGCGTGTGCTTCAGTATGTGCCGGATCAGGCGTTGCTGGTGAGCGCGCCGGCGGAGACGGACTGGACGGCGGCGGGCGCGGCCTATGCTGCGCTGCTCGCCATGGAGGACAAGTTGAGCCCGGCGCTGCCGCAGGAAGGCAACGTGGCTGCGGTGGCCGAATTGCACCTGGACGTGGGCCGCAGCGAGGGCGCGCGGCTGGCCGGGGAGGCGAGCCTCGAAGTTCGGGAGCACCCGGATCTGGCGCCGAATGCATTGCTCGTCCGTGGACCCGTGGAGGCGCTGCGGAAACTGGCCGGGGCCGACGCCGTGGCCTACATTTATCCGGCTGCGGAAGCCCTGCTGCAAGGAGAACCGGTTGCGGCCTGCGTGGGCGGCGTAATGGGGCCGGCGGCTCTCACAGGGGCGAATCTGGCCGCCACGTTTGGCGAAGGCTGGGATGGCCCCGGGCTGGGCCCGGCGTCTCTGGCCGTCTACTTCGGGTCGTTGCCTGGATGGCTTGACCGCAGCCAGGCCGTGGCCGAGCTGCGGCGCGCGCTTGACGAGTGGGGTTCGGTCGTGCAGCTTTCTTTCAGTGACTCGAGCGTGCCGCGGCTGAGGCGCCAGATTGAAATCCTCGCGGCGGCGCGCGAACACGGCGACGGTTTCGCCTTCGAGGGCCGCGGCGGCGTGCTCGCGCACACGTTCTATCCGCCGCCGAATCCGGAGACGATCGCCGGCGACCTGCACCTCGACCTGGACGAGCCGTGGAAGATCGGCGCTGACATCGACCTGTTCAGCGTGGCGCTGCACGAGCTGGGGCACGCCCTCGGCCTCGGTCACAACGATGAGCCGTCGTCGGTGATGTATCCCTACTACCGGCGCCACGGCAGCCTCACACCGGCAGACATCGCCGAGATCCGTCGGCTGTATGCGGCCCGGGAGACGACCGGTTCACCGGGCACGCCTTCGTCGCCTTCCAATCCCACGAATCCTTCGACTCCGTCGACTCCATCAAACCCGACGACGCCTTCCACGCCCACGCCACCGCCTTCGCCGCCTGCAACGCCGCCCGGCGGCGACGCCGCGCCGCCGCAGCTTGTAGTCACTTTTCCCTATTCCCCGGTCTACGCGACATCTGCTGACCGCATCACCGTGCGCGGCGCAGCCTCCGACAACGTGGCCGTGCGCGAGATCACCTGGCGGACGCGGCAGACCGCCGGCACGGCCTCCGGGCCCTTCTCCGGTTTCACCTGCGGCCCGATCCCGCTGGTCAAGGGAGTCAATCCGGTAGTCATCACCGCCGTGGACGCTGCGGGCAACGCAACGACCCGCACCCTGAGCATCACCCGTTACTGAGACCGCCGAATCCGGCGCGCCACTCCGTCACAATGGAAGCATGCGCGCATGGTTGATGGACGGCTATGAGGGCATCGAGCGGCTCCGGCTGGCCGAAGTGCCTGATCCGCAGCCCGGCGAAGGCGAAGTGCTGCTCCGCGTCCGCTACGCCGCGCTAAACCCGGCGGATGCGTTTCTGGCCCAGGCGCAATATCCGGCGCGGCCGCCCCTGCCCCACATTCTGGGCCGCGACGGCGCCGGCGAGGTGATCGCCGTGGGGCCGGGCGTCGAACGTGTGAAACCGGGCGACCGGGTCGGCATCCTGCGCTGCGAGGCGGGCGTCGAACGCTGGGGCACCTTTGCGGAGAAGACCATTGTGCCGGCGTCGAGCGTTGCGCCAGTGCCCGAGGGCTGGTCTCTGGAAGAGATGGCCGCAGCGCCGCTGGTCTACCTCACGGCCTGGCAGGCGTTGGTGCAATGGGGCGGGCTGCCTTCGCCGGGGCAAGTGCTGTTGGTGACCGGCGCCAGCGGCGGCGTGGGCGTCGCCAGCGTGATGCTGGGCCGCTCCATGGACATGACGGTGGTGGCGCTGTCGCGCAGTGCGGAGAAGGGCGGCCGGCTGCGCGAGCTCGGCGCGGATCATGTCTTCGACCCCTCGGCGCCGGACCTCAAACAGCAGGTGCTCGGCGCGCTGGGAGGCAAACGCGTGGATCTGATCATTGACCTGGTGGCCGGGCCGCTGTTCAATACCGTTCTTCAGCTCCTCGGCTATGGCGGCAGGATCAGCGTGGCCGGGCGCAGCGGCGGTGTTGTGCCGGAGTTCAATACGGCGTCACTGTTCTTCCGCCGCATCCGCATTGGCGGCGTATCGGTGGGCGACTACACGCCGGACGGCGCGCAGGCGGCCTGGAAAGAAATCGTGCGCCGGCTGGCCCAGCTCGACCAGAGGCCGGTGATCGACCGCGTGTATGGCTTTGAAGAGCTGAAAGAGGCCTTCCGCCGCCTCGCTGAAGGCCCGATGGGCAAGGTGCTTGTCAAGGTGGCCTGAACCGGAAAGGGCTCAGCAGCCTCCGGCGGCGGCCGCCGAACGGCGCGCCGCGGACTTCGTGGAATTGGAAAAGCTCAGGTAGCGCGCGACGTTCTCCCGCAGCAGTTGCGGGAACGTCTTGTCGAGGTTCGAGCGGATGGCGACGTAGCATTCGTCGCACCGGTTGTTCATGGTGAACTCGCGCACCATGCGTGCCTGTTCGTGCAGCTCGTAACGGTGGAACTGCATCGAGCAGGGCTGGAGCTTGCCGTCGGCGGTCACCACCAGAAAGCGCAGCCCCGCCTTGCAGCCTGGGGCGCCGCCGGTTTCAAAATATCGGCGCGTGGCTTCGATGGTGGTAGGGGCGCTGACGATCCAGTTGGTTTCGTCACGGCGAGACTCGAGCCGGTCGAGCTCGCGGTTCAGGATCGCAAGCAGTTCGGGCGTGCCCGGGAAGAGCTCGCGGCAACCGGTGCGGCGCGCCGAATAGGCGCTGATGCAGATGTTGACGCCCCACTCGCGCGCCTTGTCGGCGACTGCGTTGATCTCGGCCACGTTGGCGGCGGTGATGCAGGTGTTCAGCACGATGTCGTCGAAGCCGTAGGCGGCGCACTTCGGCACCACCTCGTTCAGGTGCGCGAACAGTCCAGGGTACATGCGGAACTCGTCGTGGCGCGCGTCGGGAAAATCCAGCGAAACGTTGAACTGGTCGACGCCCGCCTCACGCAGCTCGAGGTATCGCTCCGGCGTCATCAGCGACCATGAGGAGACGAGCAGGATGTAGGGCAGGCCGTCCGGGCGCTTGATGTTACGCACCACCTCGGGCAGGTCGTCACGTAGCAGCGGTTCGCCGCCCGAGACCTGCACGACGCAAGGCTTCAGCGTTTCCGTGTACCTCCGGTACTCTTCCGGGCGGAGATTGCGCGAGTCGTCCTTCGGGCCGCCGTGGTCGCAGTGGCGGCAGTAACAGGTACAGGAGTCGGTGACCTCGAAAGAGACGACAATGGGACGCCCGGCGAGCCAGTTGGCCGAGCCCTGGGCGATGATCCGCAACGACTGGCTCAGTGGGACCTTCCGCATTCCCCCAAATCATACCAATTTGCCCGATTAGGCGGCAAGGCCTTTGCGGGTGGTAAGCTGTCGGCGCAATGCGGGTGCTCGTGTTGAACGCAGGCAGCTCTTCGCTGAAATACCAGGTCATCCGCCTGGAGGACGGCGCCGAGGAGGTGCTGGTGAAGGGTGTGGTGGAGCGGATTGGCGCGCCAGGCGGGCCGGCCGACCACTGGGCGGCGGTCCGGGAGGCCCTGGAGCGGACCGGCGAGGCAGACGCGGTGGGCCACCGCGTGGTGCATGGGGGCGAGAGGTACCGCGAGGCGGTGCTGATCGACAGGGAAGTCGAGGGGGTGATTGAGGCGTGCTGTGCGCTGGCCCCGTTGCACAACCCGCCCAACCTGGCCTGCTACCGTGCGGCGAAGGCGCTGCTGAGCCAGGCGCCGCACGTGGCCGTCTTCGACACGGCCTTCTTCCACACCCTGGAGCCGCGCGTGTTCCTCTACGGGCTGCCGCTCGAATATTACGAGCGCGATCACATCCGCCGCTACGGCTTCCATGGCACCTCGCACCGCTATGTGAGCGCGCGCGCCGCCGAGCTGCTGGGGCTATCGCCGAAGCGGTGCCGGCTGATCACCTGTCATCTGGGCAACGGCTGTTCGATCTGCGCCGTCGATGGCGGCCGCGCGGTGGACGTCTCGCTCGGTTTCACGCCAATTGAAGGGCTCATCATGGGCACTCGGTGCGGCGACATCGACCCGGGCGTCGTCTTCCATCTGATGCGCGCCAAAGGCATGAGCGTGGACGAAGTGGAGGAGCTGTTCATCCGGCGCAGCGGCCTGCTTGGCCTTTCGGGGCGGTCGAATGACATGCGCGATCTCGTCGAGGCGGCCGCCGCCGGCGACGCGCGCGCGCGGCTGGCCATCGACGTCTTCTGCTACCGCGCGAAGAAGTACATCGGGGCCTATTGGGCGGTGCTGGGCGGCGCCGACGCGATCGTGTTCACCGGTGGGATTGGCGAGAACCGGCCGGAGATCCGTGCGGGCATCCTGGAAGGGCTGGAGCGGCTGGGGCGGTTCGAAGTGCTGGTGGTGCCGACCCACGAGGAGCTGCTGATCGCGCGCGACACGGCGCGGGTGGTCAGCGGAACAGGAACCAGGTGGACAGGGCAGTGAGGGCGACCACGAGCCATTCAAACATGGTTGGAGAAATATGTTCGACTAAGCGACGCCCGCCGAGCGCGCCCGCGAAGACCGCCGGAACCATCAGCAGGTCGAAGACGAGCGACTGCCGGCTGAACAGCCCGTGGGCGGCGTAGATGGGGATTTTCGTGAGGTTGATCACGAAGAAGAACCATGCTCCGGTGGCGATGAATTCCTCCTTCGGGAGCCGCTTTGAGAGCAGGTACAGGTTCATGACCGGTCCGGCGGCATTGGCCACCGTGGTGGCAAACCCCGCGGCGATGCCGTACAGCGCGGGGTGCGGCGCGACGGCGGCGGGGTTCCGGGCCCGGCGCCGGATGAGATACGCCGCCAGCATGATGAGCACGATCGCGCCGACCATCGGCCGCAGGACGCGCTCCTGAATCGAGAGCGCGGCGGCGCCGCCAGCCATGCCGGCCAGCGCCCACGGGGCGAGGCTCCACAGACGGCCGATGGCGGCGTGGCGGCGCCAGTACACGACGGCGAACACGTCTGCCGTGCAAAGGATGGGCAGCAGCCACGCGGCCGCCTTGCGGGCATCGCCGACGGTGAGCACGATCATCGGGACGACGAGGATGCCGAGGCCGGGCAGGCCGGTCTTGGCCAATCCGACGGAAAACGCGCAAAGGGCACCAAGCGCCCACTGCCAGGGTTCCAGTTGGGGCATGGGGAAACGCGAGCGACGCTGAATCCAGCATACGCGAAGGGGACAGAGGAGGCGGCCTCACCACCTGGCGTTCCCGCGCTTCTGAGCTGCGAACGGAGCGAGCCCGATGCGATGGCGGAATGAGCCGACATTGGGTTTGTGCGCCGCCGTGCCGTGCCGCTTCACTGGCGGCTCTGCTGCTCACCGGACCCGGATGGGTCCGGGGCGCTCATTCTCCTGGCTCCTGGCCCAGCGTTTCGGCGATCAGCTTTAGCAGGGCGGGCATCTGGATCGGCTTGGGCAGGGTGCCATGCGCCCCCAGGTAGGACGCAATCCTCAGGTAGTCTCCGCCGAAGGCCCCGCTCATTGCGATCACCTTCACGTCAGGGTAATCGCGGCGCAGCGTCTTGATCGTTTCGATCCCCTCCTGCTCCGGCATCACCAGGTCGGTGAGGATCAGGTCGACTCGTGCGCTCTTGAGGATTTTCATTGCCTCCCTGCCGTTCTCCGCGGCAAGCACCTGGTAGCCCGCCGACTCGAGCATGCTGCGGATGACGTCGCGCACGCCCGGGTCGTCATCGACCACAAGAATCTTTCTGCCGGCTCGCTCCTCCATGAGACTGCCTTCCTCAGTGTAATGATTCGACGCTGCGAAAGGAATCGGAAAAAATGTGCCCGCGGCGCGAAGCGTTACGGCTGCTTTTGTCCCGCAGCCAGCCGTTCCACCGCCTCGATCTCCCGGCCGGCGTCGGCGAAACGGCCCTGCCCCATCAGTTCCCGGTAGCGTTGGAGCCGCCGTGAAATCTCCTCGAGCAGCTTGCGGCTCTCATCGGCGGCCGGCGGCTGGGCTGCCGGAGCCGCGGCCGGCGCTTCGGCGGGCCGCGCCGGCGGGGCCTGCTGTCCGGTGAGCTGCGCCAGCGCATCTTCGTACGTGTCGGCATAGATCAGCCGGTTGCCCATTGCCACGACCACTTTCTTGAGCTGCGGCATCCGCGCCTCGGCCGCCTGAATGTAGATCGGCTCCACATAGACGAGCGTGTTATCCACCGGAAGCACCAGCATCTGCCCGCGCAGCACCTGCGAGCCCTGCTGGTTCCACAGCGTCAGGTCCTTGCTGATGATCTGGTCCTGGTTGATGCGCGCCTCGATCTGCATCGGCCCGAAGATGAGCTGCTGCTTGGAGAGCTGGAGGAAGTGCAGTTCGCCCAGCGCGTCGCCGTCGCAACGGGCCACCATCAGCCCGATCAGGTTGTCCTTGTTGCGCGGCGTAAACGTGGTCATCAGCAGGAACTCCGGCGTGTCGCTGCCGGGCAGCGCCGCCACGATGTAGGTCGGCGTCACCGGCTGTGGACGCCCGGAGGCGCTGTTCAGGTTCCGCGCCAGGTCCCAGACGTCCTCCTTGTTGTAGAAGGCCTCCGGATCGGTCATATGATATGTGCGATAGATCTCGGCCTGGATGCGGAAGATCGTCTCCGGATAGCGCGCATGGGCGCGCAGGTCGGCCGGCATGGCGCTCCTGGGCGTGAACAGTTTCGGGAAGAGCCTGCGGTAGGAGGCCAGAATCGGGTCCTCCTCGTCGAACACATAGATCCGCACCTCGCCGTCGTAAGCGTCCACCGTGGCTTTGACCGAGTTGCGGATGTAGTTGATGACGCCGGCGTCGGAAATGCGCAGGGCCCGCGAATATGGGTGCGACGCACTGGCCGTGTAGCCGTCCACCATCCACACGAGCCGCCCATCGCGGGTGATGACGAGATACGGGTCCTGATCCCAGAGGATGAACTCGGCCAGCGCCTCCAGCCGCTCGCGCACCTTGCGGCGAATGATCATCCGGCTTTCCGGCGTCAGATACGACGTCAGCACGATGTTCCAGTCACCGTAACGCAGCGCTGCGGCCACGCGCAGCGGCATCGAGGAGATCGGGAATCCGCCCTTGCCCGCGTAACGCGTCTCCACGTTGCCGGAGCCCGATGGATAATCAAACTCCGGCTGCTTCGTGTGCACGAACACGGGCTCGTGCGAAACTTCGCCGAAGTAGATCTCCGGCCGCGTCAGCCGGAGCGATTTCGTGCGCACCACTGGCGGGGCATCCTGGATCAGCAGGTACGGGAGCCCGTCACTGGTGATCCGGGAGGCCTCGGCCGCCACCATGCCGTAGCCGTGAGTGTAGACGAAATGCGGGTTGATCCAGCGGGCGCGCGCGTCTGCGGGCAGTTGCGCCACGTCGATTTCGCGCGGCGTCACGAGGATCTGCCGCAACTGTCCATCGATCTGGTAGCGGTCGACGTCGGTGTCGTGAAAGACATAATACGGCCGCAGGGCCTGGATCTGCGTCACCGTGTCGTGGAAGGCCCGCCAGTCCCAGAGCCGCACGTTGTCGAACAGCGCGCGGTGTTTGTTGCGGTCGATCGGCGCCTCCAGTTGGGCCGGGAAGTCGGTCTCCACCGCCTGGCGGTCCAGCCGGTAGGCGGCGCGCGTTGCCGCGATGTGGCGTTCGATGTACGGCCGCTGGATGGTGATCTCGCTGGGCCGGACATAGAGGGCGGTGAACAGCGGCGGTAGCAGCGCGCCCACGATCAGCACCGCCGGAAACACCAGCGCCCAGCGGAAGCGCCCGGCCAGAAACGCGGCCGCCGCGGCGAGCGCTGCGGCGGACTTCAGCCATGCCAGCGGCAGGCTGACGTTGTCCGCTGTCCAGTCCACCCCCACCAGCGACCCGTGGTCCTCAAACAGCAGGTCGTAACGGCCCAGCAGGATGGAGACGGCCCAAGCCACGAAGAACAGCGCCGCCGCTGCGCGCAGGAACCGCGCCTCAAATGAGCCGCGCAGGTCGCCGAAGTCAAACTCCATCGGCCCGCCCATCTCACTGGCGAACCACGTGCGGCTGCGCAGCTCCCAGAACCGCGCCGCGGCCCAGAAGACGAGCGCGGCGGCCAGCGACGTGCCCAGCACGAAGCGCAGCAGTACCCGATAAAACGGCACATCGAAGAAGTAGAAACTGAGCGGATGGCCGAACACCGGATCCTGCCAGCCGCCGGGAGCGCCGCGGCTGCCGGCCCAGCGCACAATCGTCCAGCCGTCCACGGTGGCGGCGGCCAGGAAGGCGCCCAGCAGCAGGAGCACGACAGTCGAGATGGCCGCGTAGACGGGATGATGCCGGAGCCCGGTGCCGGCGTGTTTCATGCCGCGCGCGTGCGCCACCCAGAGCGCGGCAAACGCCACCAGCGCCGCCAGCGTGGCCGGAACCAGATTGTAAGACAGCATTTGCAGCCAGGTCTCCACCTGGCGCATTTCTTTCCACCACTGGTATTCGATGGCCAGACCCGCAATCCAGCGGGCGCTCACCAGGATCAGGACCAGGATGACGACAAGCGTTGTACGGGCCATGTGTCCGCTCCCTCGAACCAGTGTATGCTTCCCGGTGAACTTCCATGCCCGTTCGCGAGGAGCATATGACCCGAAGGGAATTCGCCGCATCGCCCCTGGTCTCGGCCGCCTGGCAGACGCCCGCGGCCGGCTCGCGGCTCGCGCAGCCGATGCGCTGGCTGCAACTGGCCTTCGTCGAGGACGACCCCGGCCGCTACGACATGAATTTCTGGCTGGACTACATCCGCCGCGTCCGCGCCCAGGGCGTCTGCCTTTCCGCCGGCGGCTGTGTCGCCTTTTACCCCACGCGCATCCCGCTGCACTACCGCTCGCGCTTCATGAAGGACGGCGATGATCCGTTCGGCGAGCTCGTCCGCGAGTGCCGCCGCATGGGGCTCGTCATCCTCGCGCGGGTCGATCCTCACGCTGCGCACGACGACGTCTTTCAGGCGCACCCGGACTGGATCGCCCGCGATGCCGAAGGCCGCCCGCGCCGCCACTGGGCGATGCCGGACTACTGGGTCACCTGCGGTCTGGGCCCCTACAACTTCGAGTTCATGCGCGACGTGGTGCGCGAGATCGCTGAACGCTATGAAATCGATGGCATCTTCGCGAATCGCTGGTCGGGCTCCGGCATCTGCTGGTGCATCCATTGCCACCGGAACTTCCGCGCCTTCTGCGGCCACGACCTGCCGCGCACCGCCGACCGCAGCGACCCGCTCTGGCCCCTATGGCGGGCGTTTCTGAACGAGCGCCTGTTCGAACTGTGGGACACGCTCGACGCCGCCGTGCGCAGCGTGCGTCCGCAGGCGGCCTTCATTCCGAATACCGGCGGCGGCGCCAACGCCGAAATCGACATGAAGCGCGCAGGCGCCCGCGCGCCCTTCCTTGTGGCCGACCGGCAGGCGCGCTACGGCGTGCAACCCGCCTGGGCCAATGGCAAGAACGCCAGAGAGTACCGCGCCACACTCGGCAACAAGCCCGTGGCCGGCATCATCTCCGTGGGTCTGGAGGCACCGTACCGCTGGAAAGACTCCGTGCAGCAGCCTGCCGAGATCCAGCTCTGGACCGCTGATGGGATGGCCCACGGGATGCGTCCGTGGATCACCAAATTCAACGCGAAGCCCCTCGATCAACGCTGGCTGCGGCCCGTCGAGGAACTTTTCGCCTGGCACGCCGCTCACGAGCCGTACTTCCGCAACGAAGCCAGCCTGGCCCGCGTGGCCCTCGTCTACTCGCAGGAGACGGCGCGGCTGGCCGCGCCCGATGCCGATGATTTCATCCGCGGCGTCTGCCACGCGCTGGTCGAAGCGCGCATCCCGTTCGAAATGGTCCACGACGGGCTGCTCGACGAGGAGCGCCTGCGCCCCTTCCGCACGCTGATCCTGCCCAACCTCGCCGTGCTTTCCGACGGACAGTGCGAGCAACTGCGCGCTTTCGCCGCCCGCGGCGGCGGCCTCGTCGCCACGCACGAAACGTCGCTCTACGATGCGGACGGACGCCGACGGCCGGACTTCGGCCTTGCCGGCCTGTTCGGCTGTTCTTACGCCGGCCGCACCATCCTGCGCCAGCAGAACGCCTATATCGACATCCGCGACCGCGAGCACCCGCTGCTCGACGGCCTCCGGGACGCCGGCCGCCTGATTCATGGCGTGCGCCGGGTGGAGATCACGCCCCACGGCCGCGAGCTCGCGCCGCTGACGACGATGCCGTCCTATCCGGACCTCCCGATGGAAGAGGTCTACGTGCGCCAGCCGCCCACGTCGATCCCTGCTGTCGTGTGCCGTCTTCACGGCCAGGGCCGTGTCGTCTACTTCCCGTGGGACATTGACCGCACATTCTGGGAGGTGCTGTGCCCCGATCATGGGCGTCTGCTCGCCAATGCGGTGCGCTGGGCGCTGAACGAGCCGCCGGTGCTCATGCTCGAGGGCCCCGGACTGGTGGACGTGGCCGTCTGGCGGCAGGCCTCTTCGATCACCGTGCACCTCGTGAACCTGACAAACCCCTATGCGATGAAAGGGCCCATCCGCGAACACATTCCGCTTCCGCCGCAGCGCCTGCGGCTGCGCTGCGCGCAGCGGCCCAGACGCGCCCGATGGCTCTGGCACGGCCAGGAAGCGCGCGTTACCTGCCGCGAGGGCGTGGTGGAGACACAGACCCCGCCCATCGCGCTCTATGACGTCCTCGCCCTTGATTTCTGAGGTGGACGCATCCGCCGAGCCGCGAACGGAGCGCTCCTGGGGCGCGACTCGAGCCCGCCCGCAAGGCTGGGCGGAATGAGCGGACACTGCATTGGAGCGCGGCCGTGCCCTGGCCTCTGGTCTGGCAGCGCTGCGCGCCGGCTCACCCGCGATTCCGTTGACGCACGGCGGCGGAAATCGCGGATGTCGATGTTAACCTAGAGGTTGCGGGTGCTCCAGTCGATGGAGATCTTCAAGGAGTTCACGTTTGAGGCCGCGCACCGGCTGCCGAACCTGCCGCCGGAGCACAAGTGTTCGCGCCTGCACGGCCATTCTTTCCACGTGCGGATCTGCGTCAGCGGACCGGTGGGCGAGCAGTCAGGCTGGGTGATGGACTTCGGCGACATCAAGGCCGCCTGCCAGCCGGTGATCGACGAGCTCGACCACCGCTACCTGAACGAGATCGAAGGACTCGAGAACCCCACCAGCGAGCGCATCGCCGAATGGCTGTGGCGGCGGATCCGGCCACGCCTGCCCCAACTGAGCGCCATCGAGGTGCGCGAGACCTGCACCTCGGGCTGCCGCTACCGCGGGGAGTAGGCCCCTCTGCCTAGAAACAGATAAAAAGGTCTGGAAATATGGCATAATTGCAGGTAGACTGGTCCCGACAGCCGATGAAGCCCCGAACTCCGCCTCAGCAAACTGTCTGCACGCCCGTCCCTGCCGCGCGCCCGGTGGCGGTTTCGGCCCGCATCGGGCTGCCGGAGCCAGCGCCGCTTTCCATGAGCCTGCGCGAAGCGCTCGAAAAGCGCCGCAGCACGCGGGAGTACTCCGGGTCCCCTTTGGCGATGCAGGAGCTGGCGGCCCTGTTATGGGCGGCGCAGGGGATCACCTCGCCCGGAGGGCTGCGGACGGCTCCCTCGGCCGGGGCGGTGTATCCCATCAAGAGCTACGTATTCGCTGCACGCGTCCAGGGACTGCCGGCAGGGTTCTACTCTTTCGATCCAGAGCTGAGATCGCTGAGCCTGCTTTCGAAAGGGGACCGGCTGAAGCGGCTGGCAAAGGCCTGCGGCGGACAGCAGTGCGTGGAGCAGTGCGCGGCGGGGCTGCTTCTGACGGCCTGGTATGGCAGGCTGCGCAAAGAGTTCGGCGAAACGGCGGAATCGCTGGCGCTGCTCGAGGCGGGCCACATCGGCCAGAACTGGCACCTGGCTGCGGCGGCGCTGGGGCTGGGCTCGGTAAGCATCGGCAAGATCGACGCCGCCGCGCTGAAGCTGCTGTTGCCGATCCCTGACGACGAGCACCCTCTCTACCTGGTGATCGCCGGCAAGAAGTAAGGCGCTCAACGCCCGGGCTGCGGGGACTCTGACCGTGCCGCGGAGCCTGGCGGAGGAGCCGGGCCCACCGGGCAACTCCGCACCCCATGCAACCGCCTGTCTACTCCGCCGTGAAGCGATACGTGCCTGAACCTGCCTCGAAGACGGTGTAGCCCTGCTCGACCCGGGCCGGCTTCAGCCCACCGGCCTCCGTCACGCGGGCAGTGCCCGGAACCCAGATGGTGGCGCTCGTGTTGGGCGGGATGGCAACCTCCATCTCCAAGGTGCGCCCGCTGCGCGTCCAGGAGGAAGAAATCGGGCCATACAGGGAGTGGTGGGCCGCCTTCACTTTCGTCAAACCTTCCACCGGATAGGGCCGGATGTTCACGTGGCGGAAGCCCGGTTTTTCCGGATCCGGCCGGATTCCAGCCAGGTACTCATACATCCACACGGCGAGGTCGCCAATCTGCATGACGTGGTTCATCGAGTTCATCGCCGGGTCGGCTGTGTCGCCGTTCCACAGCTCCCAGATGGTGGTGGCGCCCTTTTCCACCATGTAGCCCCAGCCCGGATACGTCGTCTGTGTGGCGATGGCGAAGGCGACGTCCGGCCGGCCGTTGTCTGAGAGCGTGCGCATCAGCCACTGCGCGCCCACCAGGCCGACGCCCACGTGGTTGTCGCTCTCCCTCTGGATCTTTTCGACCAGCCGCTCAAAGACGCGCTGGCGATCCTCGCCGGGGACCATGTCAAAGGCCAGCGGCAGGACGCTTGACGTCTGCGTGCCATTGTCGAAGCGCGCTTCTTCGCGCCGGTACCAGGTGCGGAGGAAGGCATCGCGGAGCTGGGCCGCCAGCCGGTCCAGCTCGTCGGCGTCCTCGTTTCTGCCCAGCATGCGCGCGTTGGCGCTGACGTACTTCACCATCTGGTGATAATAGGCGGTGCTGAGCAGCGCGCCGGCGGTGATGCGCGCCGGGTCTTTCGAATGAATCAGCTTTGGATCCTCGGGCGGCACGCACCAGTCGCCGTAGGTGTTGCGCGGCATGATTCCGTCCTTGAGGAACTGGCGCATGTAGTCGACCCATTTCTTCATCGCCGGGTAGTGGCGTTCGATAATGCGCCGGTCGCCGTACTGGCGGTGGACCATCTGTGTGGCCAGGACGAACGTGCTCGGCCAGACGATGCCGTCGTTGTACAGCACCCAGTAGGTGGGCGCCACATCCGGAATGCTGCCCGTGGGCCGCTGCGCGTCCTCGATGTCCTGGATCCATTTCGTGTAAAACGCCGCGACATCGAACAGATAGCTCTCACTCAGGCTGACGACGCTGCGGTCGCCGAGCCAGCCCTGCTTCTCATCGCGCTGCGGACAATCGGTGGGAATGGAGCGGTAATTTCCGCGAATTCCCCAGTAAATGTTGGAATGAATCCGGTTGAGCAGCGGGTGGGAGCTCTCCCATTCACCCGCCTTCTCCATCGCATCGTGGACGACACGGCCTTCCAGGGCTCCGAGGTCCGGCTGGCCCGGATAGCCGGTGAGTTCGATGTAGCGGAAACCGTGGTAGGTGAAGCGGGGCTCCCACACTTCGGGGCCGCCGCCCTTGAGGATGTAGACCAGCGTCGCACGCGCCGAGCGCAGATTGTCCACGTACAGGCTGCCGTCGGGCCGGAGCGATTCGGCCAGCCGCATCTGCACGCGCGTTCCTGCCGGGCCCTGCACCTTCAGCCGTACCCAGCCCACCATGTTCTGGCCCAGATCATAGATGAACACGCCCGGCCGCAGCTCCCTGACGGACTTCGGCGCCAGCGTCTCCATCACGCGGAGCGGCTCGCTCATCTGCGCGCGCAGCGCGCCCGGCGGTCCTTCCACCACCTGGACGGGCTCCCACTTCGAATCGTCAAAGCCGGGCGTGGCCCAGCCGGGCATCTCCATGCGTGCGTCATACACTTCGCCGTCATATTCGTTGTTGGCGCGGATGGGGCCTTCGGTGGTGAGCTTCCAGGTTTCATCTGTCGCCACGATTTCGCGGCGCCCGTCTGCATATTCCAGTTCGATCTGCGCGATCGCCTTCGGGTAACCGAAGCCGCGCGCCGGCGCCGGCACGCGGCGGCGGGGCGGCCAGTAGCGTCCGTTGCCGAGCCACAGCCCCACGGCGTTGCGGCCTGGTTTGAGCAGTGCGGTGACGTCGTGCGTCACATAATAAACGCGCTTCTCATATTCGCTCAGCGCCGGCGAAAGAACATGGTCGCCCGCCTTGGCGCCATTGAGATATAGTTCGCTGGAACCAAGCCCGGCCACGTAGGCGGTGGCACGCCGCAGCCGCGGGCCCACCGTGAATTCCTTCCGCAGCATCCGCGCCGGGAGCGCCTGCTCTTCCCGCAGGCCGACCTCGCCCCAGGGATCCATGCCATACGGCCCCAGCACTTTCACCGGACGCCAGCCTTCGTCCTCCTTCCGCAGCGACTCCCACGCTGCACCGGTGGTGAACACCAGCGGCTCGCCGGAGGCGAACTCCACCCGCAGTGCGCCGATGACACCGGCAGGGTCCTCGCGCGTGTTGCGGGCTACGACGACGATCTCGTTCGCCCCGGGCCTGAGCCACGGCGCGACGTCGATCACCATTGGCAGGGACACGTTGTTGCCTCGCCCGGCGTACTGGCCGTTCGCGGTCAGCTCAAAGCTGTTGTCGGCGCCGAGAACAAACATGGCGGTCTTCAGGGCGCGGTCCTGGGGAAGAGTCACCGTAGCGCGGAAACGGCGCGTTTCGGCCGGCGCCTGACGGGCCGGGTCGCCCTCATCGAACCAGATCCATTGCGCCTGGCGGAGCCACTGGAACGGACTGTGAGGATCCTTGTAATACGACTTCTCGTCACGGCCGATCCACTTGCCCTTCCAGTCTTCCGGCTTCAGCAGCCCCATCGACCAGCGGGCCGTTTCGCTCCATGCGGAGGGCTTCCCGTCCTGGTCCCACACCATCACGCGCCACCAGACGGGCTGGCCGGACGACAGCGGCTTGCCCTGATACACGATGTGCGCGTTCTCGCTGCTGGCCACTCTGCCCGTGTCCCAGAGGTCGCCCCGGCCGGAGCTCGCCAGTGCCGCCGTGCTCGCGACGATGATGCGGTAGGCGCTCTGGCGCAGGTTCCGCGCCGAGGGATCCACAGCCAGGAGCTTCCAGCTCAACCTCGGTTGCAGCTCGTCGATGCCGAGGGGATCTTTCCTGTATTCCGTGCGGAGATCGGCGGGCTTCAGAGAGGCTGCCTGGACAACGGCGGCGGTCAGGATGAGGCACAAGGATGCTGGCTTCATGGAACTGGATTCCTCCCTCGCCAGGCCGGGCCACAGCGTGCGCCCGGTCCAGCGCATCGTCGCTGAGCATCTTATCAATCCGACGGGCGCTGCGCAGCGGTATATCCGCCGCGGCGCCAGCAGCCGGGTTCGTGTGCGTCCACCATTCCGGCGGCCTGCATCAGGGACTCGATCGTGGTTGGGCCGACAAAGGTCCAGCCGCGGCGTTTCAGTTCGCCCGCCAGCTCCCGGGGCGGGCGTCCGGCGAACGACCAAAGGTAGCCAGCCAGCGAATCTTCAGTCTCCATGAGTTCGCAGGCACGGCGCGCGTTGTTCAGGACGGAGGCGATCTTGCCGCGATGGCGGACGATGCCCGGCTCGTGCATCAGGCGTTCGATTTCCGCCTCGCCCCAGCCGGCCAGCACGCGGAAGTCGAAGCCGGCGAAGGCGCGGCGGAACGCTTCACGCTTGCGCAGAATCGTGAGCCAGCTCAGCCCGGCCTGGAAGCCCTCCAGGCAGATCTTTTCAAACAGCCTGATGTCGTCGTGAACGGGCACGCCCCATTCGCTGTCGTGATAGGCCATGTAATCGGCGTCCGCGCCGCACCACCAGCACCGCCAGCGCCCGTCGGGGCCCTGGATCAGCCTCCCCTGCGGATTCATCGTTCCTTTCCAGCTTGACAGAACTCCGCGCATGGTTTGCGCGGCGGCTTGCGCTGTTTGCGCGGTTTGAGCGCGGTGCCGATGCGCGTGCCATTGGAAATCCAGAGAGTTACGGCGGTTCGCGCACTGGCTTGCCGCGTGCACTCCCGGAGCACGCCAAGGAGTTGGCACTCTGAAAATCCAAAAAAGGAGACGACAGCAGCCATGGTGTGGCGAGTTCTGACGATCCTGGCTCTCGGCGCCTGTGTGATGGCGCAGGGCCCCCGAGGCAACCAGAACATGGGGACGAAGGCGCCAGCGGTGCGTTCGGGCGCGCCGCTGGACATGACGAACACCGTAGTGATCGAGGGCGACGTGACGTCAGTCTCGATCGCGGCCGGCGTGCAATATCCGAGCGTCGTGGTGGACGGGAAAGTCATCCGGCTGGCGCCGGTGTGGTACCTGCTGGATCACGACTTCGAATTGGCGGCAGGAGAGCATGTAAAAATCCTGGCGGCGATGTGCGCGTGCCGGGAAAGCGTCTACTACGCCGTCGAAATCACCAAGGGGGATGTCACGCTTGTCCTGCGGGACTCCCTTGGCATTCCGTTCTGGACGAAAGGGCTGGGCGGGGCCAATGGCAGTGACAACGGTGCCGGCAACCCGCGGACCGGCACACGCGCCGGCATTGCCTGCCTCGACCTGGCCGGCGTGGAAACGGTAAGGGGTGTCGTGGCAAGCGTCAACACTGGCGTTGGCATTCAGCAGCCGTCCATCGTCCTGAACAGCAGCGATGGACGCGTGCTGTCGATCCGGCTCGCGCCTGAGCGGGTGCTTCTCGAGCAGGACATAGAACTGACCGCGGGGATGACGTTGAAGGTGAAACTGGCCAGGTCCGCGTGTCTCGACGGGCTGGTGGCCCTGGAGTTGACCACGCCGGACGGAGTGACCATCCGCCTGCGGGATGAGAACGGCCACCCCGTTTGGCCGCGGTGACTCCCTTTCCCACCCGCGCTTCGCTTCGGGCCCAACCGCTCCGGCGGCAGGGCCCGAACTTCATTTGTTCCCCGGCTGTGATAGAAGAATCCGGGATGTCCTGTTGCGCGGCGCGGTGTCTGGAAGGGGTCCACGACGGCTCCTGTACGCCGGCCATGTGTCTCGTCCGGGCGGCGCGAGACGGCGTGCCGGAGGCGAAGGAGATGTTGTTCTCTCGCCTGCTGCCGCTGGTGAGGCAACAGGCACAGCAGCTCTGTGGTTCCGACGTTCTTCAGGAAGACCTTGTGCAGACAGCACTGCTTCAGGCCTTCATGCATCTTCCCGAGTTGCGCCGGCCGGAACGGCTCGCCGCCTGGGTGCGGCGCATTCTGAAGAACGCGTTCCTCATGGAGACGCGGGCAAGGGAGGCACGCCCGCCTGCGGAGGCTGACCTCCATGATGTTTCCGGTGCGAGTCCTGATCACGAAGCGGACCTGGACGCGCGGCGAACGCTAAAACGGGTGATCGAACTGGCGCCGCTTCTGCCGCCGCTGCTTGGCGAGACGTTCCGTCTGCGTGTTCTGGAAGGACTCTCCACGCGCCAGACTGCCGAGCGGCTTGGAGTGAGCGAGCAGACCATCCGTGCCCGCCTCTCCCGCGCGAGGAAACGGCTTCGACATGCAGCGGGCATGCACGGTCCGGCGGTCGCCGCCACGGCCGCCGAAGAGCCAATCAGGCCGTCCCGCCGGCTGGCTGCTGGCGGAGCATGCGTCGAATCAGCCAGATGACGAAGGCAAGACCGGCGACGGTGGCCAGCACAGGAATCGTATAGGCCCAGATCCGGAGCTCGCCCTCCGGTTCCATCAGGATGCGGGGGCCATACTTTGCCTTGTAATAGTCGAGGATTTCGCGGTCGCTCCTGCCTTCTGCCACCATGCGCGAGATCTCGGCCCGCATCTCGGCGGCAATTTCGCTGCGGTGACTCGCGACGCTTTCACTCCAGCAGCAGGGTGCGATCAGTTTCTCCTCGAGGCTGCGGATCCTCTGCTTCTGCGACGGCTGGCCCCACAGACTCGCGGCCAGCGCCAAAGTGACGGCCACCACTCCCGGTATCCCTCTCATCTCATCTCCTCAGCGGCCCTTCTTTCCATAACGCCCCATGCGCCAGAGCGGCGTCCCGTCCGCTGTGCGCAGCTCCAGCGATTTCTTCTCATCGGGCAGTTCCACCGTGCGCGCGATAATCTCCTGTCCAAGCCGGAATCCCTTCACTACGACTACGCTGCCCGCTTTCGGATTGAAGTCTTTCTCCATCAGATACCGCATGGACCCGAGCTGCGCCCGCACCGTCTGGCCACCGTCTTTCACGAGCAGGACCGGACTGCCGACGCCGGGCGCGAACTCGACCTTTTCGACCACTCCGCGGATCTCGACTCGTTCCGCCGACGCCAACACCGCTGGAGTCGCCGGGCCTCGCGGACCGGGCTGGCCCAGACACAGCGAAGCCTGGACCAGGAGCATCGCAATCAGCCATCGCCGCATCGGGAGCCTCCTTATCATTATGAACCTCACGGCCTGAAGGTTTTCCGAGGTCTTCCGGGTCGCTCTCTCCGAATGCCGCATTCTGCGCGCATTCCCGCTCTGGACAGATGCACGCCAGTGACCAAAGGCCGGCAGTTGTGATGCAATAACATCACCGTCTGCCGGACTGCCATAACGTGCAAGTCTTGCCGCGTGGTGCGCAGTTCCTGCAAGGCGGAGATCCTGATGCCGTCGTCCGCTCCTGTCCGGCGCGCCCCGCTCACCGCCCTGCTGGCAGGGCTCGCCCTGGGATTGCCCGCCCTGCTGATGTGGACCTCGTGGAGCTCGTTCCAGACCCAGCAGGAGCAGAAGCGGGTCTACCTGCAAAGCCTCATTGGAGCGCTGGCGGCGCGCCTGGAAACGCTGCCGCAGCCGGAGGATCCGGAGCGGATGGAGATGCTCGCCGCCGAAGAGCCGGCCCTGGCAAGTGTGGTCATTCTGAAGGAGCGGAAGCCTGGCGACGGGCTGGATGAACTTTGGGAAGGGCGGCGGCTTTTCCTGCTCGAGCAGCGCGAAGAAGCGCAGGTACGGATTGTGCGCGGATTCGTCCCGTTCCACGCAAATGGCCGCCTCTGCATCGCGCGAATCGACCTCTGGGCAGACGCGGCCGATTTCATTGTCCGTCCCGCGCGGCGCAACCTGACTGCATCGGCCGCGGCTTCGCTGGCGCTGTTCGTGCTGTCCGTTCTCATGTGGCGCGAGATCCAGGCGCGCCAGCGGGCGCTGCTGCGTCAGGCCGAACTCGAGCACCTGGCGCGGCTGGGGCGGCTGGCCGCCGTGCTGGCACACGAAATCCGCAACCCGCTGGGTACCATCAAGGGCTTTGCTCAACTGCTGGAAGAACAGTTGCCGGACTCCCAGAAAGCGCTCGCGGCGCCCATCATCACCGAGTCCGCCCGGCTGGAGCGGCTGGTGAACGACCTGCTCGCCTACGGCCGGCCGAGACAGCCGGCAATCGTTTCCATTCCCCTGCGCTCCCTGCTGGACGGCCTCGTCGAATCGTTCCGGCGCGCCGCCGGGAGTGTCGAGATCGCCTGGACCCCGGAATCCGTGCCGGAGGATTTCCCGATCGAAACCGACCCGGATCTGCTGAAACAGATCCTGCTGAATCTGTTGCGGAATGCCGCCGAAGCGGCCTCCAGCAGCGGCCGGCCGCAGGTGATGCTGCGCGTCAGCACGGATCCGGCAGAAGCGCGGTTCGAGGTCCGCGACAACGGCCCCGGGTTCTCCCCAGAAGCGATGCATCGCGCCTTTGAACCTTTCTTTACGACAAAGGCCTCCGGTTCGGGCCTGGGCCTGGCAATCTCACGACGGCTGGCCGAGGCGCTCGGCGGGACGCTCGAGCTGAGTAACTCGCCGGATGGCGGCGCCACGGCGCTCCTGCGGCTTCCAGCGCGGGCCAGGGCTGTTCGGCCGGACCATTCGCTACACTCATAGTTTGGACATGGGATGACCAGCCGGAGGACGCAGGATTGCCTGAACAGTGGAACGAAATTCTGAGCGCTGCGCCACGTCTTACCTTCACCAGCGCGCTCGACATCCTGCTGGTCGCCACGCTGATTTATCAGGCCCTGTTGCTCGTCCGCGGCCGCCGCGCGGCCAGTGTTCTGTTTGGCGTCACGATCGTTTTCGGAGTGTATGCGCTCGCCGTTTTTGTCGGACTTACGGTATTGCGCTCGGTGCTGGAGGCGCTGGCCCCTTACACGGCTTTCGCGCTGATTGTGATGTTTCAGAACGAAATCCGGCGCCTGTTCACGCGCATCGGCGAACGAAAATGGGCCGGTTTTGGCGGGCGCGTGGAATCTCGCGAAGTGGCTGACGAAATCGTGCTCGCCGTGTCGCATCTCGCCAGCCACAAAATCGGGGCGCTGATCGTGATCGAGGGGGAGGTGGGCCTGAGAACGTTTATCGAAAGCGGCGTGCCCATTGATGCACGGGTGACGCGCGACCTGCTGCTGGCCATCTTCCAGCCCGGCGGGCCGCTGCATGACGGGGCGGCCATCATCCAGGGCGGTCGGCTCGCCGCCGCAAGCTGCTTTCTGCCGCTGACGATGAATCCCGAGCTCTCGCGCGTGCTCGGCACGCGCCATCGTGCGGCCATCGGCATCAGTGAAGACAGCGACTGCCTGGCGATCGTCGTCAGCGAAGAGCGCGGCGTCATCAGCGTCGCCCAGGGCGGGGAGCTCGAATCAGACGTGACGCCCGAACGGCTGGCCGAAAGACTCAGCCAGCCGGCCCGGTTTGCCCGCCCGGCCATCCGGGCGGAAAAAGAAGGGGCGCGGCGATGATGCGGCTCTTCACGCAGAACCTCCACCTCAAGCTGCTCTCGCTGGCGCTGGCCTTCATTCTCTGGTTCCTGTACAGCGGCTCGCGCGAGCTCACCACGGCGATCACCGTGCCGGTGCAATACCGCAACATCCCCACCGACCTGGAAATCGGCCCGAACCTGGTGGAGGAAGTGCGGCTGATCGTGCGGGGCCCCTCGCCCCTGCTGAGCCGGTTGGCGGCTTCCCCCGCGCCGGTCATTCTCGACCTCGGCCACGTGCGCCGCCCGGGGCTGACCACGTTTTCCATCCACCGGCAGAATGTGTCGTTGCCCACGGGCGTGGAACTCGAGCGCGCTGTCCCTTCCCAGATCCAGATCCTCACTGAAATCCGGGTGACGAAAGAGGTCACGGTCATTCCTGTGTTCAACAACATTCCGGCAGGCTTCCGTGTTGCGTCATGGTCGGTGACTCCGTCCGTGTTGACCCTCTCCGGTCCAAAAAGCCGGATGGATGCCATCCACCACGTCAATACCGACCCGATTGACCTGCAATTACACGGCATTTCCGGGAAAGTGTCGACCACGGCATTCGCCGGAGATCCACAGGCTCACTTTCTGTCTTCGCCGGAGGTTTTGGTGGAATTTCGTCTGGAACCGCTGCCGGAATCGGGGAGTCCGGCCAAAGGGAGCAACAAAGACTGATCATGCGCAGACTCTTCGGCACCGACGGCATCCGCGGCGTGGCAGGACAGGAGCCGCTGGACGCGCGGACTGTTTTCGCTTTCGGTCGCGCCCTCGGCGAGTGGGCATGCCGCCACCCGGAACGGCGCGTCCTCATTGGGCGCGATACGCGCGCTTCCGGGCCCGAACTGGCTGCGCTGGTGGCCGCAGGCGTGCAGGAGAGCGGAGCAGAGCCCCATTTTGCGGGTGTCGTCACCACCCCGGCCGTAGCATACCTGACCCGGACCGGTCCCTTCTCGGCGGGTGTGATGATTTCGGCGTCCCACAATCCCTGGCGCGATAACGGCCTGAAGGTCATCGCCCACGACGGCTACAAATTACCGGACTCCGAGGAGCTGGAGCTCGAGAAAAGAATTCTGGAAATCCGCGATTTAATCAGGGAAAATCCGGGTGGAATTTCGCTGAAAGAGGACGATTCTCTGGCGGCCCGATACGAACAGTTCCTTGCCGGTTGCGGCGCGGAGCTGGCGGATCTTCCGGTCGTGCTGGATTGCGCCCACGGCGCCGCGTACCGTCTGGGGCCGGAGCTGTTCCGCGCGCTCGGCGCCCGCGTCACCGAACTGGCCTGCTCGCCGGACGGCCGCAACATCAACGACGGCTGCGGCGCCCTGCACGTGGAGGCGCTGCGGCAGCGGGTCCTGAGCGAAGGCGCCGCGTTTGGCGCCGCCTTTGACGGCGACGCCGACCGCTGCATCCTTGTCAGCGCCTCCGGCCGCATCCTCGATGGCGACCACATCCTGCTCATCGGCGCCAAGGCGATCCGGCCCCGCGCCGTCGTCGCGACGGTGATGTCCAACCTGGGCCTGGAGCGCGCCCTCGCCATGCATGGCATCGGCCTCCTTCGCACCGCCGTGGGCGACCGATACGTGCTCGAGGAAATGCTGCGGCAGGACCTGCCTCTCGGCGGCGAGCAGAGCGGCCATGTCATCTTCCGGCAATATGCGACCACCGGCGACGGCCTGCTGACGGCCCTGCGCGCCGCTGCCATCGCCCGCGAAGCCGGAGCCTCCTTTGATGAGCTGACGCGCGAGTTCACCGTTTACCCCCAGCGGCTGGTGAACGTGCGCTTCCGCGAAAAGAAACCGCTCGATCAGCTCGCCTCCGTCCAGTGCGAGATCCGCGAGACAGAGCAGGAGTTCGGCCCGGCAGGCCGCGTGCTGGTCCGCTTCTCCGGTACGGAGCCGCTGGCGCGCGTCATGGTGGAGGGACCGGACGCCGCACGCGTCGAGTTCCGCGCCCGCCGCATCGCGGCTGCCATTGAGGCCGAACTCGGCAGCGCCGCGGGCTAGGCGTCAGTAATTTTTATTGCGCTCGAAACGCGCCCGCTGCGCCCGCCCCATCGCTTTCACGCCGGCCAGCGAAGGATCCGCTCCCGCCAGCCGCTCCAGATTCGTGCACACCTTCTCGATTGCCCGCGCCATGTCGCGTATGTCCTCCTCGCCCCCAAGAAAGCAGAACTGGAACAGCCAGACGGCCTCTTCATACGCTGCGCGCTCCGCCACCGGACAGCGGCATTGCGAATAGTCACTGCGGAGCTGCGCGCAGTTTTCGGGCGTCGCGTAGAACAGATCGCTGCGGTAAACCGCCTCGTAGAAGCGCCCGTCGCAGGGCACGCCCTCGGCCTCCACCGCGGCGACAAAGAGGTCGCGGTGCGGCGCCGGGCCGTCCGGCGCGGGGCGGTACTGAAAAACGTAGCAGTACATGGTCGGCAGGGTCATCTCCGGCTGCGGCGGCAGCAGCCGCACTGCCGGTAGCCCCCCGATGAGCGACTCGAGCAGCGCCGCGTTCCGCGCCCGCCGCTCGCGCAGCTCCGGCAGGCGTTCCAGTTGCCCGAACAGCAGCGCCACCTGAAGATCCGTCATCCGGTAATTCAGCCCGAGCAGCCGCTTGCCGTAGCGGTCCGTCAGGGACGCCCGCCCGCAATTGATCACGGTCTGAAGCGCTTCGTAGTATTCCAGGGAGTTTGTTGTCAGCAGCCCGCCTTCGCCTGCGGTCATCAGCTTGCTCTCCTGGAGCGAGAACGAGCCGATGTCCCCGATCGAGCCTGCCCCCCGGCCCCGCCACGCGCCGCCGTGCGCGTGGGCGCAGTCCTCGATGACCTTCAGCCCGTGGGCGCGGGCAAGCTCCATCAGCCGGTCCATGTCGGTGAACCGCATGGCCAGATGCACCGGGATGATGGCCCGGGTCCGCTCCGTAACCGCACGGCGCGCGCTCTCCACGTCCAGACAGTACGTGTCCGGATCGACGTCCGCAAACACGGGCACCGCCCCCATGGCCAGCACGGCCGTCGCAGTGCCGTCCCACGTGTAGGCCGGCACGATCACTTCATCGCCGAAACGTACATCGGCCGCCATCAGCGCGGCGGTCAGGCTGACCGTGCCGTTGGCCACCGGCAGCGCGTAGCGGGCGCCGTGCATTTCAGCAAAACGAGCGCAGAACTCCTGCGCCAGCGGCGTAGGGTAGGGAAAGCCGCCCCACCGGCGGCTCTCCACCGTGCGCCGTAGCCGCTCCAGGTCGGTGTCGGAATACTGGGGCCATGCCGGAAACGGCTTCCTCCGGACCGGCTGCCCGCCCAGAATGGCAAGGTCACTCACGGCATCTCCTTAAAAATGAAAACTGATTTCAGTTTTTAGCCAGCTTACGCTATAGTGATCGGGAAGGCAATTCGATCCGCCGTCGATTGCCGAAACCGCCATGCCCGGAATTTCTGTCATGTTTCTTCGGGTCACCCCTGCCGCGCCGGTACGGGCGCCGGGAGCGCGCGTGGGGAAATCCGCCGGGTTGTTCAGGCGCGCAGATGACCTGGGCGCAAAGCTGGTGCTCGGCCTCGATCGCCGTTCCAGGAAGCTCAATGACACGGTTGAGCACTGCTGGATGCCAGTGCAGGCGCCGTTGGGAATTGACCGGGGCCGCTGGCCCGCGGTCGCTTCCCTCCATCGCTGTCTGCGGGCGCGGGACGCGCTCTCGAGGCCGCCGCAGGGTTCATTGTCGCAAAGGAGGTCCGCGGCGCAGGAAAAGATTTGCGGCCCGCCTGGAACGCGGACCCGGCAGCCACGATGGTCAGCGCGGAACGGATCCCCACAAGCCCCGCCCCGTATTGGCATATTGCGGAAATCTGAGACTCGCAAAAGAGAGAGCGAGTCCGAAAATATTCGTCCGCTTGAGGTGAATCCCCAGTGAAATTCGCGACAATGTTCCTCCTTTTTGCTTCCTTTACGTCGGCCCAGCCATTAAGTGTGGGAGTTTTTCACCAGGAGGTCCGCACGGAATTCACGGCAGCGCAGGGACTGCCATCTGATGACGTGCGGCGCGTCTGGCTGGATGCTGATGGCCGGTCGCACGCTCTGACCACCGCCGGTGCGGCGCGGTTCGATGGGCAAAAGTGGGTTCGGGCCGCGGCCCGGCCTCCTGCCGCCAATTTCGCCCCGGGCCCTGGCGGCCTCCTCGCCGAGGCCCGCCCGGACGGGCTCTTTCTGCACCGCCCCGGCCGTCCGGTGGAGCGCCTGTTCCCCTCGGATGGACGCCAAAGCTGGGCTGTGAAGGACGTGCGCGGTGTTGTGTTCGATTCGCGCGGGCGGCTCTGGTTCTGCTCGCCGCAGGGTGTCGGGGTCCTGGATGGCGCCCGTTGGACTCTATACACCCCTGCCGAAGGGCTGCCCTACGACGATTTCACCGCCATTGCCGCCGGCGGCGACGGTTCGATATGGTTCGGCACCCGAATGGGCGCCATCCGATTCGACGGTCACCACTGGTCTTACCGCCAGGGGCGCCGCTGGCTGCCGAACGACGAAGTCCGTTCCATCGCGGTGGAACCGGACGGCACGGCCTGGATTGCCACGGCCGCCGGCATCTCGCAAATCGGACGAAGACCCATGACGTTGGCGGAAAAGGCGCAGTTCTTCGAACAGGAGATCGACCGGCGCCATCGCCGCACGCCTTATGGGTTCGTCCACGCCGTGGTCGTTTCAAGACCGGGCGACGCTTCGGAGTGGACGCAGACCGACAGCGACAACGACGGGCTGTGGACCGCCATGTACGGCGCCGGCGAATGCTTCGCTTTTGCGGCCACCGGGGATGAGGCGGCCCGCCGGCGGGCCAGAAAGGCCTTTGAGGCGCTCCGATTCCTGTCACAGGTGACGCAGGGCGGCAGCCATCCTGCTCCCAGGGGATTCATCGCCCGGACGATTCTTCCGGCTTCAGGGCCCGATCCCAACCTCCGCGACTCGCCGGAACGCGACCGCCGACGTCAGGCCTCCGACCGACTGTGGAAGGTCATCGTCCCACGCTGGCCTCTGAGTGCGGACGGGAAATGGTACTGGAAAACCGATACGAGCTCGGACGAACTCGACGGTCACTTCTTCTTCTACGCCGCCTATTACGACCACGTCGCACGGACGGATGAGGAAAGACAGGAAGTGCGCGATCACGTTTCCGCCGTTGCGGATCACCTGCTTGTCCACGCGTACTCGCTTGTGGATCACGACGGCCGGGCGACGCGGTGGGCGGTCTTCGGCCCCGACAGGCTCAACCATGACCGGGACTGGTGGCAGGAGCGCGGCATCAATTCACTCAGCATCCTCTCCTACCTGCGCACCGCGCATCACATCACCGGCGATGTGCGTTACGAGCGTGCCTGTCGCGCCCTGGTGGAACGCCACGGATACGCGATGAATGCCATGATCGTCAAGTCGCATCAGGGGCCGGGCGGCGGAAACCAGAGCGACGACGAGATGATTTTCATGAACTATTACAACCTGATCCGGTACGAAACGGACCCGGATTTACGCATGAAATATCTCCTTGGTTTTCGCCATCATTTCGAAAATGAAATCCCGGAAATGAATCCGCTATTCAACTTTCTTTACGCCGCCGTGGCCCGGGGCGCGTCCTTTGAGGATGCCTTCGGCCGGAGAGACCTTTCCCCGCCCCCTGGCTGGCTCGAAGACGCGGTGGACACGCTGAAGCGGATCCCGCTGGACCGTTTCGACTGGGCTCACCGCAACAGCGTCCGCAGGGACATCGTGTTCCTTTCGCAACTCCTGCGGGAGAATTCGGCGGGCCGCTACGGCATGAGAAACTGCGGCAGGGTCATCCCCGCCGATGAGCGCTATTTCAGCCACTGGAATCACGATCCCTGGCAGCTCGACACGGGCGGCGAGGGCCGCACGCTCGCCGATGGGACGGTGTTCCTGCTGCCCTACTACCTGGGCCTGTACCACCGTTTCCTCAGGGACTGAGCTGCCGGTCAGTGTTTTGCCCTGGCCGTGGAGGCCCTGAGCACCACCTCGGGCTCGATGACGATCTCCTGCCCGGCCACGTTCGGCAGATCCTTGTCCGGGATCAGTGCCGCGAAGGCCATCCGCCCGATCTCATCCCGCGGAATGTGCACGGTGGTCAGCGGCGGCTCGCAATACTCGGCCAGACGGATGTTGTCGAAGCCCGTGACCGAGACGTCCTCGGGAGTCCGCAGCCCCCGGTCGCGCAGCGCCCGCATCACGCCCACTGCCATGATGTCGTTCACGCAGATGATCGCCGTGGGCTGAAAGCCACCGGAGAGGATTCGCATGGCGGCCATCCGCCCTCCTTCAAAGCAGTCGCGGTCCGCCTGCGTTCTCCATTCCATTTCAGGGAACCGCTTCACGCTGTCGAGGAATGCCATCTCCCGTTCGCTCGTCGGCCCAAGCGTCGAGTGATGGCCCACGAACGCGAGCCGGCGGTGGCCAAGGTCGTGGAGATATTCCACCAGCCGCTCAATTCCGCGCCGGTAATTCACGCGGATGTTCGTCATTCGCTCCTGCGGTTTGCCTACGTCATAAAAGACGCACGGCGTCCGCGACGCCTTCAACTCGTCGATGAGCGAAGAGTCCATCTCCGAAACCACTACCGCAAGTCCTGCCACGCGCCGGCCGATCATCAGCCGCACGGCGCGCACCAGCCGCTCCGGGTCGTAGTCCGTATGGGCCACCACCACTTCATAGCCGTGCCCGCGCGCCTCCGCCTCCAGCGACCGGAAGACGTCAAAGAAGAACGGATTCTCCAGGTTCGAAGCAATCATTCCGATCGTGTTGCTGCGGCCTCCGGCCAGGGTCCGCGCATGCAGGTTGGGATGGTAATTCAGTTCGGCGATCGCCTTCAGTACGCGCGCCCGCGTGGACGGCTTCACCACGTCCAGGTTGTTCAGCACACGCGATACGGTGGCCGTGGAGACTCCGGCGCGCCTCGCCACGTCTTCCAGACTCATGGCCTCTGAGTCTTAAATGTTACACCGGCACGGCGTCAGGCGAAACCGGACCAGCAGGTCCGAAGTAGACCGGACCCCCTCCCCGCCATGGGTGCCACCAGCCCCGGCTGCCTGGCCCGGCGCCAGCCGGCAGCTCCTGGAGTGCGCCTCGCCCGGCCCCTTCCCCGGAATCAGACCCTGTTTGCTCAGCGCGTCACCGTCAGTTTCACGCTCTTCAGATCGCGGCTGTTCGGTCCGGTCATGATGGTGAACGTGCCCGGTTCCACCACGCGGTTCATGTTCAGGTCCAGCATCGAAAGCTCGGCCGGCGTGATGCGGAAACGGACCGTCCTGCTCTCGCCGGCTTTCAGGTGAATCCGCTGGAACCCCTTCAGCTCCTGGATGGGCCGCGTCACGCTGCTCACATCGTCCCGGATGTAGAGCTGCACCACCTCGTCCCCGTCGCGCGTGCCGGCGTTGCGCACCTCCACCGTCACCTCAGTTTCGCCGCCGGGCCCGATCGTCGTCTGGCTCAATTTCGGCTCGGAGTATTCAAATTTCGTATAGCTCAGCCCCCACCCGAAGGGGAAAAGCGGTTCCTTCGACGAGAAAAGGTAGCCACGCCTTCCGCTGGGTTTCTGGGAATAATATCCCGGAATTTGTCCCACGTTGCGGACAATGGTCACCGGCAGCCGCCCGGCCGGATTGTAGTCGCCGAAAAGCACGTCCGCCACCGCGTGGCCGGTTTCCTGTCCGAGATACCAGCCTTCAAGAATGGCCGGCACATTTTCGGCGATCCACGGGATGGAATACGGACGGCCGTTCAGCAGCACCACCACCACTGGCTTGCCCAGCGCCACGATCTTCTGCGCAAGCTCATTCTGCCGCCCCACCAGATCCAGCGTGTCCATGTCACCCAGATGCGTGGCCGACCACGCCTCGCGCGAAACCTCCTCATTGCCGCCGAGCACCAGCACCACCGCGTCGGCGCCGCGCGCCACCTCCACCGCCGCTGCCACGCGCCTCTCGTCTGCCGCCGGATCCGGAAGCTTCACCTCGTCCTTGTACCAGCTCCCGCCCGGCTCCGTGATGCGGCAGCCTTCGCTGTGCACCACTTTGACACGCGATCCCACCTTCTCGCGGATCCCATCCAGCACGGTGACGAAGTAGCCCGGGTCATCGCTGTATCCGCCCAGCAGCACCTTGTCGGCGTTGGGCCCGATCACCGCGAGCGTCTTCAGCCGCGAAGCGTCCAGCGGCAGCGTGTTGTTCTCGTTCTTCAGCAGGATGATCGCTTCGCGCGCGGCCCGCCGCGCCAGCTCGCGGTGCGCCGGGCAGTTGGTCACTTTCTCGGCGAGATCCGGGTCCGTGTACGGATCGTCGAACAGACCGGCGAGGAATTTCGCCCGCAGGATCCGCGCCACCGCGCGGTCCAGCGTCTCCATGCTGATCCGCCCCGCGCGCACCAGCTCCGCCAGCCGCCCGTAAGCGTCCATGTCGGGCAGTTCCGTGTCGACGCCCGCCTCCAGCGCGCGCACCGCCGCTTCGTCCTTGTCCGCCGCCACGTGGTGCAGCGTCGCCAGTTGCGCAATCGCCTCGTAGTCGGACACCGTGAATCCCTGGAAGCCCCACTCCTGGCGCAGCACGCGCCCGAGCAGCCATCTGTTGGCATGCGACGGCACCCCGTCGATCTCGTTGTAGGAGGGCATCACGCTCATCGCCTTGCCCACGCGGATGCCCATCTCAAACGGATACAGCAACTGCTCCCGCAGCAGCCGCTCGCCCACGGAGACCGGGCCCGCATTTGTGCCCGCTTCCGGCTGCCCGTGGGCGGCGAAGTGCTTCAGCGTGGCGAAAATCCGGTCCTTGGCCAGCGCCGGCCCCTCTCCCTGAAAGCCGCGGATGCACGCCAGACCGATCTGCGCCGTCAGATACGGGTCTTCGCCATAGGTCTCCTCCACGCGCCCCCACCGCGGATCCCGCGCCAGGTCGAGCACCGGCGTCAGCGCCTGCCGCGCTCCCCGCGCGCGCACCTCGCGCGCCACCGCCGTGAACACTTCCTCCACCAGCGCCGGATTCCAGGTGCTCGCCAGCGCGATGGCCTGCGGAAAATGCGTTCCCTTCGGCGCTGCGTGCCCGTGCAGGCACTCCTCATGAAACATCACCGGGATGCCGAGCCGCGTGTTCTCAATCACCCAACGCTGGATCGCGTTGGTGAATTCCGCCATCTCCCGCGGGCCCTTCTTCTCGCTCGGACGCGTGATCTGGCCCATGCCGTGGCGCAGCACCGCCGCCGCTTTGGCCGGCGCGAACTGGCCCTTCTCATCCATGATCAGCGCCTTCTTCTGCCACAGGGCCTGCGTCTGGGCCACCTTCTCTTCGAGCGTCATCCGGCTCAGCAGGTCCGCCACCCGCTGTTCCACGCTCAGACGGGGATCCCTGTAGGGCGGGACCCGCTCCTGGGCGGAGGCGGCAGTCAGTAGAAGAACGAGCAGGCAAAACCGCATGCATATATCTTATTGCCGCCAAACGGTCTCTGCTATCGTGAATACGTCATGGCCCGCATCCTCGACGGCAAAGCCATCCAGCAGCAGATCCTCGATGAGCTCAAGCCGCGCATCGCCCGCCTGGCCGCCGCGCGCCGCCCGCCGGGCCTGGTGGCCGTTCTCGTCGGCGACAACCCGGCCAGCCAGCTTTACGTCTCCAGCAAGGTCAGGACCTGCCGCGAGCTCGGTATGTACAGCGAGGAGCTCCGCCTGCCGGAGTCCGCCACCACCGAAGAGCTGCTCCAACACATCGAGCTTTTCAACCAGCGCGAAGACATCGACGGCATCCTCGTTCAGATGCCCCTGCCGCGGCAGATCGACTCGCGCCGCGTGCTGCTCGCCATCCGCCCGGACAAAGACGTCGACGGTTTCCACCCGTTTAACGTGGGCCAGCTTGTCGCCAACGCCCCGGCGCCCCGCGCCTGCACGCCCGCGGGCGTCATGGAGTTGCTCCGCCGTTCTGGCATCGAAGTGGCCGGCGCGGAGGCCGTCGTCGTCGGCCGGTCCGACATCGTTGGCAAGCCCATGGCGTTGCTGCTGATGCACGCTCACGCCACCGTCACCATCTGCCACTCGAAGACCCGCGACCTGCCCGCAGTCTGCCGCCGCGCCGACATCCTCATCGCCGCCATGGGCCGGCCCGCCTTCATCACCGCCGAATTCATCCGCCCCGGTGCCATCGTTGTAGACGTCGGCATCAACCGCATCACCGACCGCACCGAGGTCGAGCGCATCGCCCGCGGCGCCCCCGCCAAGCTCGCCGCCTTTGAGAAAAACGGCAGCGTGCTGGTCGGCGACGTCCACCCCGGCGACGTCGCCACGCTCGCTTCCGCCTACACGCCCGTTCCCGGCGGCGTCGGGCCCCTCACCATCGCCATGCTCATGGCCAATACCGTCGAGTGCGCGGAGAAACGCCTCGGCTGACCTCATGCTGCGCGTCGGCCTCACGGGCGGTCTGGCATCCGGCAAGAGCTTCGTCGGTGAAGCGCTGGCCTCGCTCGGCTGCCACCTGCTCAAGGCCGATGAGCTCGGCCACCAGCTCCTGATGCCGGGCACCGAAGTCTACCGCCGCGTCGTCGAAGCGTTTGGCCCCTCGATCCTCGACGACGCGGGCCGCATCCAACGCCGCGCCCTGGCCTCGCTCGTCTTCGCCGACCCGGCCCGGCTCGCCCGTCTCAACGCCATCGTCCATCCGGCTGTCATCGAGGAAGAAGAGCGCTGGATGCAGTGCGTCGCCGCACGGGACCCGCATGGAATTGCCATCGTCGAGGCGGCTATATTGATAGAGACCGGCAGTTACCGCCGTTTTGACAAAATTGTGCTTGCCGTTTGCCCGGTCGAGCAGCAGATTGAACGGGCAATGAGGCGCGACGGCCTCTCGCGCGAAGAGGTGCTGGAACGGCTGGAACGTCAAATGCCTCTCGATGAGAAGAGAAAATTCGCCGACTTCATCATCGACACCTCCGGCGAAAAGGAACACACGCTCATCCAGGTTCGCCGCCTGTACGAAGAGCTGAGGAGACTGGCTTCATGAAACCGAGATTTCTCCTGCTGGCCGCCCTGTTGCTGGGCGGTTTCTTTCTCGGCCTCGCCGTGCTCAGGCGCGGCGCGGCACCCGTGCGGCTCGCCACGGATGCCGCCTCGCCCCTCTGGTCCGGCCCGGCGACGGCGCGGGGCGCCGGGCTCAACCAGGACGAGCTCAACAACATCGAAATCTACAAGCGCGCCCATGACGCCACGGTGAACATCACCAGTACCGTCTACCGCCAGAACTGGTTCCTCGAAATCTACCCCTCGCGCGAGTCCGGCTCCGGCTTCTTCATCGACAGTCAGGGCCGCATCCTCACCAACAACCACGTCGTCAGCGGGCGCGCCCCCGAAATCATGGTCACGCTCTCTGACGGCAGAAAGTACCGCGCCACCATCCTCTACCGCGATCCCTCCAACGACCTCGCTCTGCTCAAGATCGATCCCCGCGGCCCGGTGAAGTTCCTCCCGCTTGGCGACAGCGATTCGCTTCAGGTCGGCCAGAAGGTGCTCGCCATCGGCAACCCCTTCGGCCTTCAGGGCACGCTCACCACCGGCATCGTCTCCTCGCTCGGCCGCGACATCGCCGACGAGAGCGGCAATGAACTTCAGGGCATGATCCAGACCGACGCCGCCATCAACCCCGGCAACTCCGGCGGGCCGCTGCTGGACTCGAGCGGCAATGTCGTCGGCATCAACACGGCGATCTACGGGCCCGGCGCCAACATCGGCATCGGCTTCGCCATGCCCATCAACCGCGCCAAAACGATGATCGAGGACTATCAGGCCAACCGCCGCTACGGCCGCCCGCGCCTCGGCGTCGATGTCATCTACGTCCGCGGCGACCTCGCCGTCGAACTCGGTCTGCCGCCCGAGGGCGGGCTCCTCATCCAGAACGTCGCGCCCGGCTCGGCCGCCGAAGCCGCCGGCCTGCGCGGCGCCCGCCGCGCCGTCATCATCGCCAACTACCAGATCGGCATCGGCGGCGACCTCATCATGGCCATCGATGGCAAGCCCGTCGACCGCCTTGATGCCCTGTCCCGCGCCCTGGCCCGCAAACGGCCCGGTGATAAAGTGGAACTGACACTGTTCCGCAACGGCAAACGCGTCAACGTCACCGTCACCCTGGGGGAGGCGCCCACGCTATGATCCGCCTGCTCGCCGCTTTCGCTCTCTCCGCTCTCCTGCTCCCGGCCCAGCAGGGCTTCCGCCCTCTGTTTAACGGCAAAGATCTTGCCGGCTGGAAGCACGTCGGCCCCGGCGGGTTCGTCGTCGAAGACGGCATGCTCAAGACCGTCGGCGGCATGGGGCTGCTCTATTACGAGAAGGAGAAGTTCGGCAACTGCGTCCTGCGCGTCGTCTACAGGACCGCCAGCGACCACGCCAACTCCGGCGTCATCATCCGCCTCCCGGAGCCTCCGCCCGATCCCTGGTACGGCGTGCACAACGGCTATGAGGTCCAGATCGATGCCGGCGGCGATGACTGGCACTCCTCCGGCGCCATCTACTCCATCTCAAAAGTTTCCTCGCGCCAGCAGAAGCCCAAAGGCGAGTGGAACGTGATGGACATCGAGCTGCGCGGACCAGTGACGCGTGTCACCCTGAATGGCCTTCTCGTCAACGAATACCGCGAAGGCTCGCCCGTCCCGCCGCGCAGAATGTGGTACGAGCCGGTCCGCGGCCCGCGGCCGGACGCCGGCTACATCGGCCTCCAGAACCACGACGCCAATTCCACCGTGTACTTCCGCGAAGTCTCGGTGAAACCCCTGCCCTGACGCGGATCCGCGCCGCCGCAGGCTTCCCCGCCCTGCGCGCCCACGCTCACTGCCCGCCCGTGCGATAGCTCGCCGTCAGTTCATCGCCGGGTTGCGGCGTGCTCACACTGAGAAACGTCACCGTGTTGCCGCTCAGCACATAGTCGACGGAAGGCTTCTGGAGAATCCCGTTGCGGTACAGGTGCAGGCTCGACGCCGGCGATGGCGCCTGGCTCAGCAGGAACACCTGGTTGATTCCGTTGATCGCCCCCTGCGGCGTTTCCATGTCGATGAATCCAATCGTCGCCGCCCCGCCGCACGGGCCCACCGTTCCGTTGGCCCGCACGCAATCGCCCGGAGCGCCGCTCACCGCGGCAATCTCGCCCATCGCATCGATGAACGCCACTCGCCCTGGCGCAAACGCAATGCTCTTGGTCGGCCGCGCTGCCAGCGCTTCGCTCAGCCCCATCACGTCGGCAATCTGCACCACGCTTGGCGGCGGCGTTACATTCGAACCCGGCGGCGACGGGATGCGGATGTCGGCCACACGCACCGGCGTCGCGCTCGGCGGCACCGCCCAAAGTTCCGTGAATTGCGTCCGGCCCTCGGCGTTGAACTTGACAATGTAATACGCCGTCTCCCGCGCATTCGTCGTCGGTACCAGCCGCACCCGCAGCAGCCCGCCCACAATTTGCACCGTCACCTGGTTGGTCGGGATGTTGGACGCATCGGCCGCGATGAACGAACGCCAGCTGATCACCGCCGAGCCCTGAAACGGCGTCCCGTCGGCCTTGTACAGCACATCCTGCACCTGCGTCAGCGGCGGCGCCGCCCACGCCATGCCTGCCCACAGCCATGCCGCCGCTCTCGCCGCCCGCCGCGCCCAAGACATTTCCTTGCCCACCTCCATCGCGTCTTGCCGGGGAACTCCCAGCGGGCGATACCATAGCGCAGCGCTGCCAGCCTCTGGCCCGGACCATTTTTCGGCCCCTCGCTTAACGCACTGCAAAAACAAAACTTTTTTCGCGCGAATTTTTCTCCCAACTCGTGTGAATGCCCGCCTCCATGTTCCCGGTTTCCTCGCGCTCCCCGAGCCTTCCCCGCTCGGGTATGCTGCATGGTCATGGAGGATCTTCTCGCACCGATCAGACCCAACCCTCCCGCGCGCATCGGGCTCTTCGCCATCGGCCTGGAAGCCTACTGGGCCCAGTTCCCGGGACTGAAGGAGCGGCTGGAAGGCTATCTCGGCGACATCCAACGGCGCCTGGCCGCCACCGGCGACACGATCGTCTCCGCCGGACTCGTCGATACCGCCCCGCGCGCCGCCGAGGCCGGCGCCCTCTTCGCCTCTTCCGATCTCGACCTGATCTTCTGCCACGCCGCTACCTACGCCACCTCCAGCCAGGTGCTTCCCGTCGTCCAGCGCTCGCGCGTGCCTGTCGTCGTCCTGAACCTCCAGCCCTCTCCGCGGCTCGACTACGAGACCTGCACCACCGGCGAGTGGCTCGCCAACTGTTCCGCCTGCTGCGTGCCGGAGATCGCCAACGCCTTCGCTCGCTCGCGCGTCCCGTTCCAGGTCGTCAGCGGCATGCTCCATGACGATCCGGACGCCGAGCGCGAAATCAGCGAGTGGCGCGCCGCCGCCCGCGCCTGGCGCGCCCTGCGCACATCCCGCCTCGGTTTCCTCGGTCACACTTATCCGGGCATGCTCGACATGTACTCCGACTTCACCATGATCAGCGCCCAGACCGGCGCCCACGTCGAAGTGCTCGAAATGTGCGACCTCGACCGCTGCCTGCGCACCACTCCGCCCGCAGAGGCCGAATCGAAACTGGCGCTGGCCCGCGAAATCTTCACCCTCGAAGACTGCCCCGAAGAAGACCTGCGCTGGGCTGCCCAGGTCGCCGCCGCGCTGGAACGGCTCGTCCGGGAGTTCGACCTCCAGGGCCTCGCCTATTACTACCGCGGCCTCGATGGCAACCCTTACGAGCGCCTCGCCGCCGGCATGATCCTCGGCAACTCCCTCCTCACCGCCCGTGGCGTCCCCGCCAGCGGCGAGGGCGACCTCAAGAACCTCGTGGCGATGAAGATTCTCGACTCGCTCGGCGCCGGCGGCGCCTTCACCGAGCTCTACGCCATGGACTTCATCGACCACTTCGTCCTCGTCGGCCACGACGGGCCGGGCCACCTCGCCCTCTGTTCACAAAAGCCCGTCCTGCGCGGCCTCGGCCTCTATCACGGCAAGCGCGGCCACGGCGTCAGCGTCGAATTCAGCGTCCGCCACGGCCCGGTCACGCTGCTCGCCGTCACTCAGACGGCCGAAGGCAGTCTCCAACTGATCACCGCCGAAGGCGAATCCATCCCCGGCCCCATCCTCCGCATCGGCAACACCAACACGCGCGTCCGCTTCCCGCTCCCGCCGGCCGAATTCGTCAACCGCTGGTGCCAGCAGGCGCCCACCCACCACTTCGCCCTCGGCGCAGGCCGCTGGTCCTCCGTGATCGCCAAATTCAGCCGCCTTTGCCGCCTGCCCCTCGCGGCCGTGTGTTGAGGCGTGCCGCAGCCGCGCCGAAAAAAACAGAAGGCCCGCCCCTCCGTTCGGGAGAGGCGGGCCTGTCCCTCAGGCCGAACGGCCCGGCTCAGAAGTAATACTTGAAGCCGAGCTGCACGTTGCGCGGTCCGACTTTCGTCCCGGTGATCTGGCCGAAGTTGGATGCGCCGTAGCTGGAGGCCGGGTCGCTGAAGACCGGCGTGTTGGTGGCGTTGGTCGCCTCCAGGCGGAACTCCAGCCGCTGGCCTTCCTTCGTGGTCCAGTTCTTCAGCAGCGCGGCGTCAATGGTGCGGATGCCCGGGCCGCGGTAGTTCAGATACCGCGGCGCCGTCCCAAACGTGTCCGGATCGGGCCGCGAGAACGCGCTCTGGTTGTAATAGCCGTTCAACCGGTCTTGCAGGCGGCCGGAAGTGGAGGGGTCGCCAATCAGGTTCGGCCGCTGTGTGCCGTTCCACAGCACGCCGCCAGACTGCGACACCTGCAACGGGTTGCCCCCTTGCAGCAGCCAGAAGGCGCTGATCTCCCAGCCGCCGATCAAGGCATCGAGCAGCCGGTTGGCGTCGCCGTAAAACTTCTTGCCCTTGCCGAACGGGAGCTGGTAGGCGCCGCTCAGCACGGCACGGTGGGCAATGTCATGGGCGGAGAGCGACTTTTCCAGCTTCCGGTTCAGCGGGTTCTGCATCGCCGTGCTTCCGCCCAGCCAGGCCAGGTTGCCGCTGCCGATCGACGCGTCATCGATCATCTTCGACCAGGTGTAGTGGCCGAGGAACGTGAAGCCGTGTGACAGCCGCTTCTCCCACTTCATCTGCAAGGCGTGGTAATAGCTGCTGCCCGCCGGCGGTTCCGCCGTGCCGCTGGAGGCGCCGTCAAAGTGGGGCATGTTGCGGTAGAGGCGGAACAGTTGCACCGTAGGACGGTTCAGGTTGACGGCGCGGGGATCGGTGATCTTGCCATAGAACGGATTCGGCACCTGCGACTGGAGTTTCGTGCGCCCTTCGCTCCAGTACATCGGGTGCAGCGGCGTCAGGCTCGTGAACGGCACGAAGAGGTGCGCGCCGCGGCTCCCCGTGTAGTTGATCTCCACGAGAGACTGCCAGCCAATCTCCCGCTGAACGGAGATGTTCCACGAGTAGTACTCGGGGTTCCGGTTCCAGTCCGGGACCACCGTGCCGGCGCCAAGCCCGATGAACGTCCAGTCGCCCAGCGAGCTCCCGGGCGGCAACAGCATCCCGTTCGGATACGGGTTGTTCAGGCGCGCAAACAGCGTGGCATTGGAATCCAGCGAGAAGGTCGGCGTCGAGTTGACATTGAAGCCCGACCCCGTATGGCCGTACACCGTCGCCCGCGAAAGCTGATACAGCAGGCCCCAGGCGCCGCGGATCGACGTCTTGTGATCCAGCGCGTACGCAAATCCGATCCGCGGGCTGAAGTTGTTGTAGTCACCCTTGAAGTCCGACTTGCGGTCCTTGTTAACGAACCGGTAGACGCCGCGAAGGTCGAAGCCCGGCACCTGGAAGGGAGCCGGCGCGTCCAGATCCCAATAGCTGAGCCGGTACAGCGTCTCCCAGCGCGGCACGTCAAACTCGTAACGCAGGCCCAGGTTCAGCGTCAGTTTCCGCGTCACCTTCCAGTCGTCCTGGATGTACATTCCGGCGTAGCGGGAGCGCGTGAACGCCTTCGGGTCGATGTGGAACTGCCCGCCGGTGCCCCAGCCGAGCAACATCGTGGCCAGGCCGTTGCCCTCGTAGTTGCTGCCCACGTTCTGGAGCCTGCGTGTTACCTGCGAGCCAAAGCTGAACTGGCCGCTAGGATAGCCGGGCTGGAGGTAGTCCAGGTAGTTCTTCCGGTACTCGCCGCCGAACTTCAGGTTGTGGCCGGCGAGAATCTTGGTCACCGAGCCGGTCAGGTGATGCACGCCCTCCTGCCGGTCCATGATCAGCCAGCCTTCGGTCCCGATGTCGGTGTAGCCCTCGGGCGCCAGCGTTGGGAACACCAGGTAGGGCGCGTTGTCCTTCATGTATTTCGGGAATCCCAGGGTCGTCAGGTCGAACGGCTCCATCGGGTTCCGGAAGTAGCTCGAATAGGTGTGCCCGTAGCGGACCGTCCAGATCAGCGTCGGCGTCTCGGTGCGTGTGAAGTCCGCAACGCCCTGATGAACGCGCGTCCCGCTGGGGCCATCGTTGAACGTATAGGCCGGGTTGCCCTTGCCGAAAAGATTCGGCGGGTTTCCACTGCTGCGGCCGTAGCTGTAGCGCACCGTCACCCTCATCTTGTCGTTCAGGTTGTGGTCGCCCTTGATCAGGGACCCGTGGCTGATGCCCTCATTGATCCCCTGGGCAAACCAGTTGTTCGTGTTCGTGATCGGGTTGGTCACCTGGTTCTGTTCGGGAAAGTACTTCAACGCCGCTTTGGCCACAGGGTCCCAGCGCGACTCCGGAATGATGTTGCCCGCAAAGGGCCGCCGCTCCAGTTGCCCGCTCGCATTGATGAAGGTGTCGAACGGGTCATAGATCTGGATCAGCCGGCCATCGCCGTAGAACGTCTTCGAGAAGTCGCCGCGGCGCTGCTCGGGCGTCGGGAAGGTCGCCGTGTAGCTGAGCGGGCTCTTCGACTTCGTGTACTCGTAGTTGGCGAAGAAGAACGTCTTGTTCTTCTTGATCGGGCCGCCCAGCACGCCGCCAAGCTGATCGCGCCGGTAGTAGGGCCGCGCGCTGCCGGCGCGGTTGGCGAACCAGCCGTTGGCGTTGAGGTCCGAGTGGCGGAAGAAATAGTAGCCCGTGCCGTGAAATTCGTTCGTCCCCGAGCGCGTCACCATGTTGATCACGGCGCCGCCTGTCTGGCCATACTCGGCGGGGAAGAAGTTCGTCTGCATCTTGAACTCCTGCACCGCATCGACGCTCGGCTTGTACTTGAGATCGGTGATGCCGGAGTTCTGCTCGACGGTCGTGACGGTGACGCCGTCCACCAGCACGTCCGAGGTCGAGTTGCGCGCACCGTTGGCGACAAAGTTCGTGTTCGTGTCTCCGCGGCGCCCGGCGCTGCCCACCACGCCCGGCGTCAGGTAGGCCAGCACCAGTGAGTCGCGCCCGAGGTTCGGCAGCGTCAGAATGTACTTGTTTTCGACCACCTGGCCCAGCGCCGCAATCGTCGTGTTCAGCAGCGGCGCCGTGCCGGTCACCTCCACTGCCGTCGTCACTTCGCCCACCTGCAACTGCACGTCAATCGTGGCCTGTTGCTGCACGGCGAGCGGAAAATCGCTCTGCACATACCTCTTGAAGCCGCTGGCTTCCACCGTCAGCGTGTACTTGCCCGGGGGAAGGGCGGTCACCAGGTAGCGGCCCGCCTCGTCCGTCGTCACCGTGCGGGGGATGTTGCGCTCGGCCTCGGTCACCGTCACTTTCGCGCCGGGCACGGCGGCTCCGCTTGCGTCGGTCACCGTGCCGCGAATGCTCGCCGTGTAGGACTGGCCGAGGAGGATTCCCGCCGCCAGGGCGAGAACCGGGAGCGGAAGCAGAGTGCGAAATCTCTGCATAAGGGACCTCCTTTCAGCATTCCAGATAGGCGGGAGGATCCGCCTGGATCTCCCATCCGCGGGTGACTCTATCCGAGCCGCATTTCGGCGTCAAGCATCATCACCGGCTTCTGGGCTCCTGCACTGGCGCCCCGGAGCCGCGAGTGAAGCCCCGCGAAGCGCTGCGGGCACGAGCGGCCATGGTGCGGCCGCACCGCCGGCGGCGATTTTCATGCCTGCGGATGTCCAGCAGGGAAATGGGGACTGATTCGGATCATCCACGGTCGTGGCGCGGCCGCGGCTACAATGGGCTCGATGCAGGAAAAGAAGCGCATCGCGGTGCTCGGCGCGGGCAACATGGGCGCCGCCCTGATCGGCGGCATCCTGAAGGCCAAGGTGGCCGAACCTGGCGAAATCATGGCGACAACGCGTTCGTCGGAGCGCGCCGCCGAAGTGGCCGAACGCTACGGGATCCGCGCCCGCGCCGGCGGCAACCGCGAGACCGCCGCCGAAAGCGACCTGATCCTGCTCGCCGTGAAGCCCGGCGTGCTGGGCACGGTGCTCGAAGAGATCCGCGACGTGCTGCACGAGGGCCAGATCCTCATCTCGCTGGCCGCCGTCGCCCCCATCCGCCTCATCGAGCGTCTCGTGGCGCGCCGCATGCCCGTCTTCCGCGCCATGCCCAACATCCCGGTCATCATCGAGGAAGGCGCCACCGCCATCAGCGCCAACAGCGTCGCCACGCCGGAACACCGCGCCCTCGTCGAACGCATCTTCCGCGCCGTCGGCGTCGTCTGCTTCGTCGACGAAGACGCCATGGACGCCGTCACCGCGCTTTCCGGCAGCGGCCCCGCCTACGTCTATATGGTGATCGAGGCGCTCATCGCCGGCGGGCTCAAGATGGGCCTCTCGCACGAAGTCGCCACGCGGCTGGCCGAGCAGACCGTGCTCGGCGCGGCGCGGCTCGTCAAGGAAAGCGGCATCCACCCGGCGATCCTGCGCGATCAGGTGATCACGCCGGGCGGCGTCACCATCTCGGCCATCCACGAACTCGAACGGCACGGCCTGAGGGCGATGCTGATCTCTGCCGTCGAGACCGCCACCAACCACGCCCGCGCCCGCAGCCGCGCGCTGATGGAACAGTGGAAAGGGTCCGACTGAAGCGCCTCAGCCGAGCGCCTGCCCGATGTCGGCGATGATGTCGTCCACTGCTTCGATGCCCACCGAGAAGCGCACCAGGTTCTCGCGCAGCCCCATCGCCGCCTTCTGCTCCGGCGGCACGTCGCGGTGTGAGGCGATCCACGGATACAGCACCATCGTGTGCACGTCGCCGAGCGACGTCGCCCGGACGCACAGCTTCAGCCCGTCCAGAAACGCAAACACCTGCTCGCGCCGCGCCCCGCGGATCTCAAAGCTCACCATGCCGCCCCGCAGTCCGTCGGGCAGCAGGCGGCGGATGATGGCCGCGTCCGGGTGCGCAGGGTCGTCCGGATAAAACACCCGCTCCACGCGCGGATGTTGCCGCAGCCACTCCGCCAGAGCCGCCGCGTTCTGGCATTGCCGCTCCATGCGCAGCGGGAAGGTCTTGATCCCGCGCATCGTCAGATAGGCCTCCATCGGCCCCATTACCGGGCCGTTGACGCGCGAAAAACGCCGCATCGTTTCGAAGTGCGCCTCGTCGCTGACGATGAGCCCGCCCAGCGTGTCGCCGTGGCCGCCCAGATACTTTGTGGAGCTGTGGACCACCAGATGCGCGCCGAGCTCGAGCGGCCGCACCAGCAGCGGCGTGGCGAACGTGTTGTCGACGATCAGCGCCACGTTGCGCGCGCGGCACATCCGCCCCAGCGCCTCGATGTCTGCCACGCGAAGCAGCGGGTTCGAGATCGTCTCCACAAGCAGCGCTCCCGGCTGGAAGCGGTCGAGAGCCGCTTCGGTGGCGGCCTGGTCGTTGGCGTCCACGAGTTCGGTCTCGAAACCGAACGGCCCCATCACGTCGTAGAGCAGCTTCAGCGTCGCGCCATAGATGTCGCGGGCGCACAGGATGCGCTTCGGCCGCTCGGCCAGCGCGCACCACAGCGCGTGCTGCAACGCCATCATGCCCGACGAGCAGGCCAGCGCGCCGTGGCCGTTTTCAAGCGACGCCACCAGTTCCTCCAGCGCATCGTTGGTCGGGTTCGCGTAGCGGGAATACGCGTAGCCCTTCTGCTCGTGGGCGAAGATGCGGTCCTGCTCGGCCTGGTCGGCGCAGATCCAGGAGGCGGCGAAATGGACCGGTGTGGAAACGGGAATCTGTTCCTGCGGGCGCTTCCGGTCGCCTGCGTGCACGGCTTTCGTCTGAATCTTCATGGGTCTACGCTTCAGCCCCTTCGATGATCGTCACCGGCGTTTCCATCGCACGCCGTCGCGCGTGTCCTCGACGACGATGCCCTTCTCAAGCAGCATCGCGCGGATCTGGTCGGCGCGGGCGAAATCGCGCGCCTTCTTCGCCTCGGTGCGCTCGCGCAGCAGCGCCTCCACTTCTTCATCGCTCAGCGCGCCTTCAGCCACCGTCGGCCGCAGGACGTCAAAGACGCGGTCAAAGTCTTCGAGCAGCCGCCTCGCGCTCGCCGCATTGCCGGCGCGGAACCGGCCGTGGTCCATCGCGATGTTGGTCTCGCGGATGAATTCAAAAACGGCCCCAAGCGCGTCGGCCGTGTTCAGGTCGTCGTCGAGCCCTTCGTGATACCCGGCCAGCGCGCGGGCGGCCCGCTTTTCCTGCTCTTCGTCGATGCCCGGATCGAAGCGCTCCGTCTCCAGCCGCGTCTGGAAATTGCGCAACCGCTCGATGGCGGCCGCGGCCGCCTTCAGCCCGTCGAAGGTGAAGTTGAGCTGCTTGCGGTACGGCGCCGAGATCAGCAGGTAGCGCACCGCCTCCGGCGCCCAGCCGCGGGCGAGGATGTCGCGCAGCGTATAAAAATTCCCCAGCGACTTCGACATCTTCTGGCCCTCCACCATCAGGTGTTCGCAGTGGAGCCAGAAGCGGGCGAACGGCTTGCCGGTGATGCACTCGCTCTGGGCGATTTCGTTCTCGTGATGCGGAAAGATCAGGTCGACGCCGCCGGCGTGGATGTCGATGGTCTCGCCCAGGTACTTCATCGCCATCACCGAGCATTCGATGTGCCAGCCGGGTCGTCCCGGCCCGAGCGGCGTGTCCCAGTACGGCTCGCCCGGCTTGCGCGCCTTCCACAGCACGAAGTCGCGCGCGTCCGCCTTCTCGTACTCGTCCACGTCAACGCGCGCGCCGGCGATGTTGCCGCTGAAGTTGGTGTGCGAGAGCTTGCCGTATTCGGGAAAACTCGCGATGCGGAAGTACACCGAACCGTCGCTCACATACGTGTGCTGGCGCTCGCCGAGCTTCCGGATCGCCTCCACCATGTCCTGGATGTGGTCGGTGGCGAAGACGAGCTTTTCGGGCCGCTCCAGCCGGAGCTTCGCCGAATCTTCGAGGAAGGCCTGCGTATAGGGCTCGGTGTATTCCTTCAGCGACTTGCCTTCGGCCACCGCGTTGCGGATGATCTTGTCGTCCACGTCGGTGATGTTCATCACGTGGAACAGCTTCCAGCCGTGCATCCGCAGCACGCGCCGCAGCACGTCCTGGAAGCTGAAGGTGCGGAAGTTGCCGATGTGGACGTAGTGGTAGACGGTGGGGCCGCAGGTGTACATCCGCACCGTCTCGCCGTCGAGCGGCCGGAACTTCTCCAGCTGTTGCGTGAGCGTGTTGTAGAAGCGCAGTGCCATGGGAGGCTAAACTAGCTAGTTTACCCCTTGCCGACGATTCGATTTGAGATTCAGGCCGTCTGTCCGGTCACCGGCGCCCGCGCCGGCCTGCTGCACACGGCCCACGGTACGGTGGAAACGCCCGTTTTCATGCCGGTGGGCACGCAGGCCGCCGTCAAGGGCCTGACCCCGCGGCATCTGATCGAGGAACTCGACGCGAAGATCATCCTCGCCAACACCTACCACCTGTTTCTGCGGCCGGGCCATGAAGTGATCCGGAAGCTCGGCGGGCTGCACGCGTTCATGCAGTGGCCGCGCGCCATCCTGACGGATTCGGGCGGCTTCCAGGTGTGGTCGCTCAGCCAGCTGCGCAAGGTGCGCGAGGAGGGCGTGCTGTTCCGCTCTCACCTGAATGGGGATGCGCACCTGTTCACCCCGGAGTCAGTGGTGGACGTCCAGCTCGCCCTGGGCAGCGACATCCTGATGATGCTCGACGAGTGCACCCCGTATCCGGCATCGCACGCCGAAGCGAAGGCGTCCATGGAGCTGACGCTGCGCTGGGCGCGGCGCGGCTGGGCGCACTACCTGAGGCGGATGGAGGAAACTCCGCGGCCGCAGGCGCTGTTTCCGATCGTGCAGGGCTCGATGTATGCCGACCTGCGGCGGCGCTGCGCCGAAGAGCTCGTCCCGCTGGGCGCCGACGGCTACGCCATTGGCGGCCTCAGCGTGGGCGAGCCGCGTGCCCTCAGCCTTGAAATGGTGGAGGCCACCGCGCCGCTGCTGCCGGCCGACCGCCCGCGCTACGTCATGGGCGTCGGACTGCCCGAGGAGCTGCCCGAGTACGTCGCGCGCGGCATCGACATGATGGATTGCGTCATGCCCACGCGCAATGCGCGCAACGGGTGCCTGTTCACCAGCGAAGGCCGCGTCATCATCAAGCAGGCGCAGTACCGCGACGACCCGCGCCCGCTCGATCCCGCCTGCCGCTGCTACACCTGCCGCACCTTCTCCCGCGCCTATCTGCGGCACCTGTTCCAGGCCGGCGAGATGCTGTTCAGCACCCTGGCGACCATCCACAACCTGACCCATTACCTTGACATTGCCCGTCGCATGCGAGACGCTATCTTACTTGGGACGTTTCCCGCGTACCTGAGCGCCGTGCGTTCTTCCGGCCAGGCGTCCGCAACGGACCGGGCCGACGGGGACAGCGGCGTTGGCTCGCCGCGGACGGCGTCCACGTTCGATCCCCGGCATTGAACGGACCGCCATGACATTCCTTCTTTTCCAGCAGTCGCCGCAGGCGCCCAGCCCGCTGCTGCAATTCCTGCCGATCCTCCTCATCTTCGCCATCTTTTACTTCCTGCTGTTCCTGCCCATGCAGCGGCAGAAAAAGCAGCAGCAGAAGATGCTCGCCGAGCTCCAGCCCGGCGACGAGGTGCTCACCAACGGAGGCATCGTCGGCACCATCGTGGCCCTCCAGGGCGACGACACGATTGTCCTTCGGGTCAAGCCCGACAACGTGAAGCTGACCTTCGCGCGCGGCGCCGTGGCCAGCAAGCTCGGTGCGGAGAAGAAAGCCTAGCCTGACGAGAGCGAGAACCGACATCCCATGAAAAGCCTGAAATGGAAAGCGGCTCTGATTGTGGCCATCACGCTGGCCTGCCTCTACGGGGTCTTCGGACTGCCCCGCTCCAAAGAGGAGCTCATCGCCAACTGGAGGAAGAACATCCGCCTCGGGCTCGACCTGCGCGGCGGCTCGATGCTGGTGGTCCAGGTGCAGTTGCAGGACGCCTTCAAGGTGGAAGCCAACACGCAGATCGAGCGGCTGAAGGAAGAGCTGACCAAACAGTCGATCCCCTACCAGTCCATCGCCCACAATGATCCGCAGACGCTGGCCGACGCCGACAAGATTGCCATCGAGGTCCGCGGCATCCCGGCCGAAAAGTCGCAACTGTTCCGCAACATCGTCGCCGAGCTGCTGCCGAGCTGGGTGCTGACGCCGCTCAGCTCCACTGACTACCGGCTGACGATGAAGCCCACCGAAGCGCTGGCGCTCAAGGAAGACACGGTGAAGCGGGCGATCACAACCATCGAAAGCCGCATCAACGGGCTGGGGCTGGCCGAGGCCAGCGTGCAGCGCCGCGGCGGCGCCGGCTCGGAGGCCGAGATCCTGATCTCGCTGCCCGGCCTCGACGATCCGGCGCGCGTGAAGAACATCCTCCAGACGGCAGCCCTGCTCGAGCTCTACGAGGTGAAGGACGGCCCGTTCCCGCGCCAGGAGGACGCGCTGGCCAAGTACGGCGGCGTGCTGCCGCTCAACACCAAGCTGATGCGGAGCGCGCCCCGGCCCGGCGACCCGGCCGGCGAGGGCTGGTACGTGGTGGCGCGCACGCCGGTGATCACCGGCCGCGACCTGCGCGACGCACGCCCCGCCCAGGACGAATTTGGCAAGTGGGAGACGGCCTTCGTGCTGTCGCAGGAAGCCAAGGGCCGCTTCGCCCGCTTCACCGAGGCCAACATCGGCAACCGGCTGGCCATCGCGCTGGACAATCAGATCCGCAGCGCGCCGGTCATCCAGAGCCGCATCGAGGACCAGGGCCGCATCACCGGCGCGGCCTCGCACCAGGACGCCAGCGATCTCGCGCTGGTGCTGCGCGCCGGCAGCCTTCCGGCCGGCATCGTCTATCTCCAGGAACAGACCGTCGGCCCCTCGCTCGGCGCGGACTCGATCCGGAAGGGGCTGGTGGCGGGCCTCATCGGCCTGGTCTTCGTCGTGATCTTCATGCTCATCTACTATGCCGGCGCCGGCGTGAACGCCGTCGTGGCGCTGATCCTGAACGGCGTGATCCTCATCGGCTGCCTCGCCTATCTGGAGGCGGTGCTGACGCTGCCGGGCATCGCCGGCATCATCCTGCTGATCGGCATGGCGGTGGACTCCAACGTCCTCATCTTCGAGCGCATCCGCGAGGAGCTGCGCGCCGGCAAGGCCACGATGGCGGCCGTGGACGCCGGCTTCAGCAAGGCGTTCCTGACGATCATCGACACGCACGTGGCCACGGTGGTGAGCTGCGCGTTCCTGTTCATGTTCGGCACGCCGGCCATCCGCGGTTTCGCCGTGACGCTGGTCATCGGCCTGCTGGCCAATGTGTTTACCTCGGTGTTTGTCTCCCGCGCCATGTTCCAGTTTGCGCTGGCGCGGCAGGGGTTCAACCCCAGGCTGAGCATCGGAATCTGACTGCGGCGCGCCGCCCGGGCGGCGCGCTTTCTGTACGGGAAGCTACATGGAGCTATTCAAGAACACCAACATCGACTTCCTCGGCAAGCAGAAGTACTTCATCGGACTCTCGCTGCTGTTGATCGCCATCGGCGTGGGCAGTTGGGCGGCCAAGGGCGGGCTGAAGTACGGCATCGACTTCACCGGCGGCGCCAACATCAATGTCCGCTTTGCCTCGAAGCCGCCGATTGACCGCATCCGCGCCGCCGTCAGCGCCCGCATCCCGGGCGAGGTCTCCGTGCAGGAGGTCACCGGCGAAAACGAGGTCATCATCGGCATCCCGCTCAAGGAAGACAAGGCGCTCCAGCAGGAGCGGCAGGCGGTGGTCGAGACGCTTACGCAGACCTTCGGCGAGAAGACCGACCGCCTGGATCTGAACAATGCCAACGCGCAGGCGCTGGCCGAGCGCCTCCGCGAGCCGTTTCAGCGGGCGGCGATCCCGATGAACGACGAGCAGTTGCTGGCGCTCGCGCAACGCATCCTCGAGTTCAGGAATTCGCCTCCGCGCTCGGGCTTGCTCGCCAGCTTTGATCAGCTCCGCGAGGTGGAGGGCGTGACGCCGCAGATGATCGAGGTGATCCGCCAGCAGTGCTATCTGGCGCCGTTCACCATCCGCAGCGCCGAGGTCATCGGCCCGAAGATCGGCGCCGAGATGCGCAACAAGGCGGTGCTGGCAGTGCTGTATGCGCTGGGCGGGATGCTGGTGTACCTGGCGTTGCGGTTTGAATTCGTTTACGGCCTGGCGGCGGTGCTGGCCGTCTTCCACGACGTGATCATCACGCTGGGGTTCTTCAGCCTGACCGACAAGGAGATCAGCCTGAACGTGGTGGCGGCGCTGCTCACGCTGGTCGGCTATTCGATGAACGACACGATCGTCGTCTTCGACCGGATTCGCGAGGTGCTGAAGCTGTCGCGAAGGGAGTTGACCCCGGCGATCGTCAACGATAGCATTAATCAGACGCTCAGCCGGACGGTGCTCACCTCGGGGCTTACGCTGATCTCGGCTCTGGCTCTGTGGCTGTTCGGCGGGCCGGTTCTGAACGGGTTTGCATTCGCTCTGGTCGTGGGTGTGATCGTGGGCACGTATTCCTCGATTTTCATTGCCAGCCCGATTCTCGTCTTTTGGCATGACCGGTTCCAGAAGAAGCGGCGGGCGGCGGCGCCGGCGGCCGCGAAGTGATAAGGGTAGCTTCCGTGGCAGGCCGGCGCGAAAGAAGATTTGCGGAGCGGGGCAGAAATGGGAACCTGCCGCTCCAGATGGTGTCCATAGGGTTGTAAACGGTCTCGGCCCGTGCCATGGCGGCAGCCCGGACCGAAAGAACAGGGAGGTCATATGTTTGAACAGTCCCTCGTGGAAGGTCGCGCCAAGACCAACAAGAGCTGGACGGTAATCCTCTCCACCATCCTTCAGGTTCTGCTTGTGGTGGTGGCGATTATCATTCCGCTGCTGAATCCGGAGATGCTGCCGCAGACGGCGTTGCAGTCGATGCTGGTGGCGCCGCCTCCGCCGCCTCCGCCGCCTCCGCCGCCTCCGCCGGCGACGCAGATGGTGCGGGTGCAGAAGGTGATTCCGCGCCAGTTCGACGGCTCCCGGCTGCTGGCGCCGAAGCAGATCCCGAAAGAGATCGCCATCATTAAGGAGGACGAGCTTCCTCCCGCCGCGAGTGTGGGCGTTGTCGGCGGCGTGCCCGGCGGCGTGCCCGGCGGCAGCCCCGGCGGTGTCATTGGCGGCATCATCAGCAGCGTGCCCACGGCAGCTCCGCCGCCTCCGCCTCCGGTCAAGCAGGAAGTGAAGCCCCAGGCGCCGCGTCGCATTACCGTAGGCGGCAACGTGCAGCAGGCGATGCTGGTTTACGCGCCCAAGCCGATTTACCCGCCGCTTGCCAAGCAGGCGCGCATTCAGGGGACGGTTCGTTTTACCGCCATCATCGGCCGCGACGGCAGCATTCAGAACCTGACAGTGGTCTCCGGCCATCCGCTGCTGGTGCAGGCGGCGACCGAAGCCGTGAAGCAGTGGCGGTACAAGCCGACGCTGCTCAACGGCGAGCCGGTCGAGGTGGTCACCCAGATCGACGTCAACTTCACCCTCAGCCAGTAGGGCGGTTGGCGGCGGTCTTTGACAGTTCACAGTTCGTTTATCTCAATTCAACTCGCAGGAGAGAAAGAAGATGCTTCTTCAATTGCAAGTCTGGTCGTTCCTGTTGTTGCAGGAAGCTGGCGCCGTGGGATTCGACCTCCGGTCGATGTGGAACCAGATGGGATGGATGGCGAAAGCGGTCGTCATCATCCTGTTCATCATGTCGGCCTGGTCGATTGGCGTGATGATTGACCGCCTGATCGTGTATAATGCGGCCCGCAAGCAGTCGCGGCTGTTTGCTCCGGCGGTGGCGGGGGCGCTGCGTGAAGGCAAGCTCGACGAGGCGATCAAGATTGCCGACCGCTACAAGAAGTCGCACCTGGCGAAGGTGGTTGTGGCGGGCCTCCAGGAGTTTCGCGCCCACGAAGTGAGCAGCGAGATTCCGGGCGACATCATCGAGGCCTCCAACCGGGCCCTCGAACGCGCCCAGGCCATCGTCCGTTCGGAACTGGACCGCGGCGTCAGTGGTCTGGCGACGATCGGATCGAGCGCCCCGTTCGTCGGTCTGTTCGGCACGGTGGTGGGCATCATCAACGCGTTCAAGGGCATTTCGACGGAAAAGTCGACCGGTCTCGGCGCGGTCGCGGGCGGCATTTCGGAGGCTCTTGTGGCGACGGCCATCGGTCTGTTCGTCGCAATCCCCGCGGTGTGGATGTTCAACTACTTCAACGAGCGGCTCAAGGCGTTTGATGTGGAGATGTCGAACTCGAGTTCCGAGCTGATCGACTACTTCATCAAGCGCATCCGCGCAGGAGCAGTGAAGTAAGTCTGCGCGCCGGCACAGGCTGGCCGCAGGTAGACCCGGCGAGTTGAATCTCCTGTGCCCGGAAGGCGCCTGCGGCGCCTTCCGGGAGGCGGGGGCCGGATCTGATCGCGATTGCCAAGGAGGCCAGGAAATGGCAAGAAAGAAACCAGCGATCCAGGCGATATCGGATATCAACGTGACCCCGATGGTGGACGTGATGCTGGTGCTGCTCATCATCTTCATGGTGGTCACGCCGATGCTTTCGAAGGGCGTGAGCGTCGACCTGGCGAAGACAATGAATCCGATCCCCATGAACGACGCCGACAAGGAAGATGCGGTCGTGGTTGCCATCACGCGCGATGGCAAAGTGTTCCTGGGTTCGAAACAGATCAACCCGGCCGACCTCGCGCCGAAAGTCAAGGATCTGCTGGCGAACCGGCTGGACAAGACCTGCTACATCAAGTCCGACGCCCGGGCCCGCTACGAGCGCGTGGTAGAAGTGGTGGACAACCTGCGCGCCGCTGGCGTGGACAGCATTGGCCTGCTGACTGAGCTTGACGCAAAGGCCAAGGCCAGGATGGAAGCTGCGGCTGCGGCTGGCGCCGCGACCCCATCCCAATAAAAACAGGATTGTGTCAACCCGGCCCTCCGGTTGCCGGAAGCCGGCAGCGGGGCTCCTTAGAAGCCCCAGGTGGAGAACAAAAGGAGATTTGCTATGGGAATGGCAGTTGGCGGCTCGGGCAAGGGCCCGAAGGCCGACATCAACATGACGCCGCTGATCGACGTCCTGCTCGTGCTGCTCATCATCTTTATGGTGATTACGCCGCTGACGCCCAAGGGGCTTGAGGCGCTGATTCCGCAGCCGCCCCCGCCCAACGCGCCGCCGCCTGAAGTCGACCGCACCGTGGTCATCATCATCAACAAGGATCGTTCGATGATGCTCAACACGGAGCCGATCAGCGAGGATCGTTTGCAGGAGCGTCTGATGGAAGTGTTCAAGACGCGGGCTGAGCGGATCGTCTTCGTGAAAGCGGATCCTGACCTCGAGTTCCAGTACGTGGCCAAGGCGATTGACATCGCCAAGGGCGCCCAGATGGACAAGGTCGGGCTGATGACGGCCAAGGTCGAGGCGGGCGAGTAAACCGGAGGTACCCCTGGATGAAACGCAACACCCTCATCACGCTCACTGCTGCCGCGGTGCTGGTGCTGGCCGGGGCTTCCGCAGGCTGCAAGAAGCTGGAGGCGCGCGACAATCTGAACAAGGGCGTCGCCGCGTTCAAGAGCGCCAAGTACGCTGACGCCGTGGAGTTCTTCAAACGGGCGATCGAACTCGATCCCACCTATCCGACAGCGAAGCTGTACCTGGCCACAGCCTACATGAGCCAGTACATTCCGGGCGCCGAATCTCCCGAGAACAAGGCCTTCGCCGAAAACGCCATCAAGTACTTCAACGAAGTTCTGCAGGAAGATCCGAAGAACACCACGGCCATCAAGTCCCTGGCCTCGCTTGCCTACCAGATGTCCAGCGGCGCGCCCACCATGGAAGAGAAGCTGGCGCGGCTTGACAAGGCGGCCGAATGGTACCGGCGGCTGATCGAGGTGGATCCGAAAGAGAAAGAAGCCTACTATTCGCTGGGGGTGATCACCTGGGCGAAGTTCTATCCGAAATGGATGGAAGCGCGGGCCAAGCTGAAGATGCAGCCCAACGATCCTGGCCCCTTCAAGGACAAGAAGATCCGGGAAGAACTGCGCCAGCAGTATTGGGACATGATCCAGGACGGCATCAATAACCTCCGCAAGGCGCTCGAGATCGATCCCGAATACGACGACGCCATGGCGTACCTGAACCTGCTCTACCGCGAGCGGGCTGACCTTCAGGAGGACGTGGCTGCTTACAAGAAGGACATCGAAGAAGCCGACCAGTGGATCAACAAGACGCTGGAGACCCGCAAGATCAAGGCGGAACGCGCCTCAAAGAAGACGGGCGGGATCGTCAGCGAGCAGTAGAGGCCGCTCGCCCGCACAGGGGCCAGCGGAAGGAATCCGATACAATGAAGGCGAGGGAGCCATCCCTCGCCTTCCGTCTATTGGCGGCGCCGTACCGTGACGAAACGACCAGCCCCACCGGCGACAGTGAGTGAGCCACCAGCCACCGGGGAGGCAGCTGCGGCGATCGTGCCGGAAATCGTCGCCGCTTTTGAAAAGCTCGAAGGAAAACTGAAAGAGCTGCGTCCGCACGAAGACCTGGCGCTGCTGCGGCGGGCCTTTGAGTTTGCGGCACAGCGCCATGCCGGCCAGAAGCGCGCCTCGGGGGAGCCCTACATGGCTCATCCGCTGGCTGTGGCGGAGATCCTGGCCGAGATGCAGATGGACCAGGTCTGCCTGGTCACGGCGCTGCTGCACGACACGCTCGAGGACACGACCGCGACCCTCGACGAGATCCGCAGACAGTTCGGCGAAGAAGTGGCGCGGTGCGTCAACGGCGTCACCAAGCTCAGCAAGATCGAGATGCACAATCGCGAGGAGCGGCAGGCTGAGAGCGTCCGCAAGATGCTGCTCGCGATGGTGGAAGACATCCGCGTCATCATCGTGAAGCTGGCCGACCGGCTCCACAATCTGAGGACGCTCGATTCGCTGCCGCGCGAGCGGCAGGAGCGGATCGCCGCTGAAACGCTGGAGCTGTACGCGCCCATCGCGCACCGGCTCGGCATGGGCAAACTGCGCGCGGAGCTGGAAGACCTGGGCTTCCGGTACCTGGACGCGGACACCTGGCGGGAAGTCACCGAGGCGATTGAAGAGCGGCGGCGCAGCAGTCATCTGGATCTGGAAGAGATCCGCAGCCACATTCAGAAGCGGCTGGCCGAGGAGGGCATTCCGGCCCGCGTGGAGGCGCGCATCAAGCGGCCATGGTCGGTCTACCAGAAGCTGCGCCGCCAGAAGATCACCATCGAGCAGGTATACGACCTGCTGGGTGTGCGGATCATCACGGACTCGGTGAAGAACTGTTATGCGGCGCTGGGCATCATTCACCAGGAATGGCATCCGATCCCCGGCCGCATCAAGGACTTCATCGCCATCCCGCGGCCGAACCTCTACCAGTCCCTGCACACTTCGGTGATGGGGCCAGGCGGGGTGCCGTTCGAGGTGCAGATCCGCACGGAACAGATGCACCGGCTGGCCGAGGAAGGCATTGCCGCCCACTGGAAATACAAGGAAGGCAAGAAAGGCCCGGGCGAGGACGACCAGCGCATCGCGTGGCTGCGGCAGCTCGTGGAATGGCAGCGCGAGATGCGCGACCCTTCGGACTTCATGTCGAACCTCAAGGTGGACCTGTACCCCGAGGAGGTGTACTGCTTCACGCCGAAGGGCAAGATCGTCGTGCTGCCGCGCGATGCGACGCCGGTCGATTTCGCCTATGCGATCCACACCGACGTGGGCCACACCTGCGTGGGGGCTCGTGTCAACGGCCGGATGGTGCCGCTAAAGCATCCGCTGCGCAACGGGGACGTGGTGGAGATCATCACGCAGGCCGGCAGCCGGCCCAGCCGGGACTGGCTGTCGTTTGTCAAGACGGCGCGCGCGCGGAACAAGATCCGCCATGTGATCAACGCGACCGAGCGCGAGAAGGCGATCGAGCTTGGCCAGCGGCTGCTGGAGAGGGAGGCGCGGCGGCTCGGGGTGACGCTCAGCCGGATCAGCCGCCAGCAGATGGAGGCCGTGGCGTCCGAGTACGGGTGCGCGAAGATCGAGGACCTGCATGCGGCTCTGGGCTGGGGGAAATTCTCGGCGCGGCAGGTGCTGGGCAAACTGGCGCCCGAGGCAGCGCAGGAGGAACAGACTGCTCCGCCGCCGGAGACGGCGCCGACGCGGGTCCGGCCGGGCGAGGAGGGCGACTACGTCATCCAGGTGAAGGGAGTCAACGACCTGCTCACCTACCGGGCCAAATGCTGCAATCCGATCAAGGGCGAGCCAATCGTCGGCTACATCACGCGCGGCAAGGGCGTGGCCGTTCACTCGAAGAACTGCCCGAATGTCCAGAACCTGATGTATGAGGCGGAACGGCGGATCGAGGTCGAGTGGGCGCGAACGGCGAACACGAGTTTCCATGTGCGGCTCGTGGTGCGCACCGACGACCGCGCCGGGATGCTGAACAATCTGACGCAGATCCTGTTCGACGACAACGTCAACATCCGCAGCGTGGAGGCGCACGCCGACGACCGGAACTTCGATTCGGCCGTGGTGGAGATGACCATCGAAGTTCGTGACAAGAAACAACTGGAACGGCTGGTCCAGGCCATGCGGCGGGTGCCGGGCGTGCGCGACATCGAACGAATCCACTAGGAAGCCTTGCGCGAATGGACATGACTCTCTGTACCGATCCCCGGCACATTGCCGTGTCGAAGTCCCGTGGCGTGACGATCGACTGGGCCGACGGGCACCAGAGTCACTACAGCTGCGAATACCTTCGCGACCACTGCCCCTGCGCCACCTGCACCGGCGCGCATGGTACCGAGCCGCAGCCGTCCAGCTATTCGAAGCCTGCGCAAAGCCCGTTTCCGATGTACCGCCCGAAACTGAAGATGGAGCGCATCGAGGAAGTGGGCGCGTATGCCTTCAGGGTGGACTGGAACGACGGCCACAATGCGGGAATCTACAGCTACGAATACCTGCGGCGCATCTGCCCGTGTCCCGAGTGCGAAGCCGCCCGGCGCGAGGGGCGGCTGTAGCCGCCGGGCCGGTCAGTATCGCCAGCTCTTCAGATCCGCGCCGGGCGGGTGGTTCTTTTCGATCCGCTCGAGAATCCGGGGCAGATACATGGTGTTGTAGCGGAGGCGGCTGATCGCGTTGGGCAGGTTCGGATCGCCGTTCCAGCAGTGTTCAAAGCGGTCGCCGTAGGCGACGGTGGCATCGGCGGGCGGGTTCTGCGCCTTCTTCAGGAACTCTTCCATCAGGTACACGGCGTTGTTCAAATAATAGTTGTCCATGTCCCCGACGTAAATGTGGATTTTTCCGCGCAGGCGGTGACCGATTTTCGGCCAGTCCCGTTCGAGAATGTAGCGCAGGTCGTAGTTTTCCCGCCAGTATTCGGCGACCTTGCGGTTGATTTCCCCGGTAATTTTATCGAAGATCCTGGCCGGATATCCGTCCGGGCCGGGCGGCGAGTAGACGGCCTCCCAGATGTCGAACTGCTGGCCGCTCCGGGATTTCGTTCCGAGGGCGAGCTCCATGCGGTTCATCTGCTCGAGCGTGATGGAGACCTCGCCCAGCCAGTTGCGCTTGCCGGGCCGGGGAACACGGAGGTGCGGGCCTTCGGTGAAGTAGGCATTGCGGTCCTCGTAAATGTTGACGAGGGTGTAGGCCCGGAAGTCAATGGGGTCCGGGCAGGCGGCGAAGGCGCCGTTGAAGTCGTCGGGATAGAAGACCTGCGCGGCGAGGGCCTCCCAGCCGCCTGTGGAGCCGCCGTAAGTGAAGCGGGCCCAGCCCTGGCCGATGCCGCGGAAACGCCGCTCGATTTCCGGAATCAGCTCGCGCATGATGGCATCGCCATAGGGGCCGAGATTGGCGGAATTGACGGCGTAGGAGTCGTCATAGTAGGGATTGGCATGCTGGATTTCCACGACGAGAAAGCGCGGGAATCCGGGCGAAATCCATTTCTGATAAAACTCCCAGGCCTCCCGCTGCTGAATCCGGTTGTAGCCGTGGAGGCGGAAGCGCTCGCTGTAGTCGGGCTTCAGGTCCGGATCGGGGGGCTCGGTGCGGAAGCCGCTGATGTCGTGGGGGAAGTGGCCGTGGAAGACCATCAGCGGGTAGCGGGCCTCGGGGTGCTCATCGAAGCCGTGGGGGAGCAGGACGTGCGCCCCGAGATCAACGGGCCGGCCCCAGAACTCGCTGAGCAGGCGGCTCTGGATGCGGACGTGCCGAATGTATTTCGTGTCTTTTGGAGGATCGATGGGCGGCATCGACTGGTCGAGCGCGATGGCGATGCGGGCATTGCGGTCGAGCTGGATCTGGCGGGGCTTTGAATAGAGGTTGCCGGGCGCGCGGTTCCACTGGCGGCCTTCCCCGCGGTCGACCGGGAGTTTGAGAACGCGGCCATCCTTCAGGTGATACGTGTCGTAGATGTCGAGAACGGCCTGGACGAAGTACCGTCCCGGCTTGAGGTCCTCGATGCGCTCCAGCGGGTAGCCGGGCGTGTCGGGGCGGAAGCGGATGGAGGCACCCGGCTGCCAGGACTCGACGTCCTGTCCGAAGACGATCTGTGTTCTCGGCCCGTCCGTGATCTGGAAGCGGGGCTCGGTGGAGGGGTCGGTGGAGAACAGCACCAGCAGGCGCCCGTCGAGGGGCCTGGGGGCCTGTGCGGCGGGCAGGGAGACCTCAATGGTCTGCCCCGCCGCCGCGAGGGCGCACAGAAGAGCGATCACCAGAGCCGGCATTGTTTCTCCGGCGGGCGGACCATTGGATCCCCCGGTTTGCACCCGAACGCCTTGTGGAATTCGGGCATGTTCTGCAACGTGCCGATGGCGCGGAAGCGGGGCAGCGGGTGCGGGTCCGTGTTGAGCCGCAGCCGCATGGCTTCCGGCCGGTCGACGACGGCCCAGGTGCGAGCGAAGGCGAGGAAGAACCGCTGGTCGGCGGTGAAGCCGTCGAGCACGGGGCCCTCCTTTCCTTTCAGGGAGCGGTGATAGGCGCGGTAGGCGAGGGTGAGGCCGCCAAGGTCACCGAGCGCCTCGCCGACAACCAGGCGTCCATTATGACGCAAACCCTCGCCGACATCGAGGTTGTTGAACTGGTCAATGACGCAGGCGGTGCGCTGCTCGAATTTCTTCCGGTCCTCGGGCGTCCACCATTCGCGCAGGTTGCCATCGGCGTCGTATTTCGAGCCCTGGTCATCGAAGCCGTGGCCCATTTCATGGCCGATGACGGCGCCGATGGCGCCGTAATTGACCGCGTCATCGGCCTCCATGTCGAACAGCGGCGGCTGAAGGATGCCCGCGGGAAAGGCGATTTCGTTCATGAGGGGGTTGTAGTAGGCGTTGACCGTGGGCGGCGTCATGCCCCAGTCGTTGCGGTCGATCGGTTTGCCGATTTTCGACATCTGGTAGCGGCGGTTGAATTCGGCGGCCGAGCGGACGCTCTCGAAGAACCGGTCGCGGCGGATACTGACGCCGGTGTAGTCCCGCCAGCGGTCCGGGTAGCCGATTTTCGCGTAAAATGCGTTCAGTTTGGCGATGGCGTTTTTCTTTGTCTCGGGCTGAAGCCAGTCCGCCTTTTCCAGCTCCTCGCGGAGCGTAGCGCGGAGATTTTCCACCATTTCGAGCATGCGTTTTTTCGCCTGCGGAGGAAAATACCGCGCGACGAATTCGCGCCCGAGGGCGTCGCCGAGAGTGCGGTCCACGATGTCCGTGCACTGCCGCCAGCGCGGCGGTGGCTCTTTCGCGCCCGTAAGCACCATGCCCGAGAAGCGGAACGCCTCATCGCGGAAGGGTCTGGAAAGCTGCGGGGCGGCGGCGCTGGCAATGCGCCAGCGAAGCCAGATCTTCCAGTCTTCCAGCGGCACGGCGGTGATCTGCTCGTTCAGCTTCGTGAGGAACTTCGGCTCCATGACGTTGACGGGCGTGGTCTCGGGCAGATCGAAGAGGCGGAAGGCTTGGCGCCAGTCGTAGTTGGGCGTGAGCGCGTTGACGCCGGCGAGGTCCATCCTGTGGTAGCGGGCGTAGGGGTCGCGGCGCTCGACATTGGTGAGCATGGCGCCGGCGAGCTCCTTTTCAAAGGCCATCACCCGGCGGGCCATGTCGGCGGCGCGTTCCTGCGGCTCGCCGAGCAGCACGAACATGCGTTCGACGTGGCGGAGGAACTCTTCGCGGATCTTCTGTGAGCGCGGATCTTCGCGGAAATAGTAATCGCGGTCCGGAAGCGAGATGCCGCCCGCGCCGACGTTGGCGATCATCTCGCGGCTGTTTTTCATGTCCTGCATGGCGATGAGCATGGCCGGGGCGCCGCCGGTCACCTGAAGACGGGTGAGCGCGGCGCGGAGGTCGTCGAGGCCCGAGATCTTTGCGATGCGGTCGAGCTCGTCGCGGATCGGCTCGACGCCGCGGGCGTCGAGCGTGGCCGTGTCCATGCAGGCGGCATAGAGATCGCCGATCTGACGGATGTGCGGCGCCGCAGGCGCTTTCGCGGCGGCGGCCTCTTCGAGAATGGTCCTCAGGCGCTCGCGGTTCTTCTCGTTCATCACCGCCATGGTCCCCCAGCGCGACTGGTCGGGCGGCATGGGGTTGTGGTCGATCCACCCTCCGTTGGCGTAGCGCCAGAAATCTTCGCAGGGTTTGCAGGACGGATCCATGTCCTGCCTGTTGATGCCGCTCTTCTGCGCGGGCAGGGTGGAGGCCAGCGCGAGGGCGAAGAGAAAGCCGGTCAGCTTGCGCATGCCTCCAGTTTAACGGGAGGCGATGCCGAAGACCTTTTCAGCATATTCGCGGCTGATGCGGAGGCTTTCCTCGAGCGGGCGGGTGACGGGCGTTTCCCTGTCCCAGGCAAGTTCCACCGAAAGATAGCCGGTGAAGCCGGTGCTGCGAAGATGGCGGGCGACGGCGCGATAGTCGATGTCGCCATCGCCGAAATCCTCCATCCACACGCCGCCGCGGGAGTTGCGGACGTGCAGGCCGCGGAGGCGGGAGCCGCACTCGCGGAGAAGAGTCATCACGTCCAGCCCGGCGCGGTAGACCCAGTGCGTATCCAGGCAGACGCTCATGAAACGGCGCTCGGTGTTGGCGAGCATGTAGCGCCACTCGCGCGCGTCATCGGCCAGCTCCGGGGCGTGCTGGTGGAGCATGAGGCGGACGCCCGAGTTTCCCAGCGCCCAGCCGAGCGTGTTGAGGGCCTCGGCCTGGACCTTCAGCTCCTCGCCGGTCTTGGGGCGGCCGAGCGGGTCCGGATTGAAAACGATGGCGTCCAAGGCACGGTTGCGGAGGATGCGCTGGGCCAGTTCCACGGTGGCGGCAATGGTCTGGCGCGCCGCCTGTGGCGTGTGCATCGGGCCGCCGTTGTAGACCGTGGAGCAGCGCAGGCCTGCCTGCTCAAGAGCGCGGAATGTGATGCGGTCCAGCCCGGGCGCGAAGAACAGGCTCATCAGTTCGACGTCGCGATAGCCGGCGCGGGCGAAGGCCTGGCAGATTTCCGGAATGTGGTCCTGCGCGCGCCCGCCGGAGCGCGCATAAAATTGCGTCCAGACATAGACGCCCGCCTGGAGGACGGGCTGGTATTCGGGCGAGTCCTGCGCGGCGAGGGGCGTGGCCGCAAGGGCGAGGAACTGGCGCCGGTTCATGCGGGAATCCTCCGCAGGAGACTATATCGGATGGCGGGCGTTCGCGCCAGTCACCTCGTGGAAGGCGCACGCGGAACGAAGCGCAGCGCCGCCGAGTTCATGCAGTAGCGGAGGCCGGTGGGTGGCGGCCCGTCCGGGAAGACATGGCCGAGGTGCGCCTCGCAGCGGGCGCAGAGAACCTCGACGCGCACCATTCCGTAGGAGAAGTCCTTTTCGAGCCGCAGGTTGATTTCGTGCAGCGGCTGGAAGAAGCTGGGCCAGCCGGTGCCGGAGTCGAACTTGGCCTGAGAATCAAAGAGCGCCGTGTTGCAGCAGGCGCAACGGTAAATGCCGTCGCCGTGATGGTTCCAATATTCGCCGGTGAATGGCGCTTCGGTGCCCTTGTGGCGGGTGACGAAGCAGACCTGCGGAGGCAGTTCCTTCTGCCATTCGCTGTCGGGCTTTTTCACCGGCGGCAGGTCGGCGCAACCAAGGAACCGGCCCGAGTCGTCAAATTCGGCGATTTTCACGCGTTTTGGCCCGGAAAAGAATGGTCTCATTTCGCGCCGCTCCGCACGAGCCGGGGACAGGCCTTTTTCAGTTTTTCCATCTTTGGGACGGCGTTGAAGAAAATATAAGGATTTGACGGATTATTGGCCGCGTAGTCCTGATGGTAGTCCTCGGCCGGATGGAAGGCCCTGAATGGAACGATCTCGGTGACGATTTTCGAGCGAAATACCTTCGCTTCTTCCAGCTTCCGGATGTAGGCTTCGGCGATCCGTTTCTGTTCTTCGTTCATGTAAAAGATGGCCGAGCGGTACTGAGGGCCGACGTCGGGGCCCTGACGGTTGAGCTGGGTGGGGTCGTGGGCGACCTCAAAGAAGACGCGCAGGAGCTGGCCGTAGGTGACCGCCATCGGGTCATAGGTAATCTCGATGGCCTCGGCGTGGCCGGTATCGCCCATGGAGACGCGGCGGTAATTGGCCGTTTCTTTCGAGCCGCCGGAATAGCCGGCGACGACCTCTTTGACGCCCTCCACCATTTCGAAGACCGCCTCGGTGCACCAGAAGCAGCCGCCCGCAAGCACGGCCTTGCGCAGGCCGGGCGAGGGCTTCTCGTCGACGGGGGGATCCGGGAACTGTGCGGCGGGTGCATTCCAGGTCATGGCGACAATCAGGCTGCTCAGCGCAGGCCACCTCATACCGGATTGGATGGAGCCAGCCGGCGGAGCGGTGCAAACAGTGCGGCCCGGGTCAGGCGAAACGCGGCGGACGGCGGACGAAGCCGGTGCGGGCCTCGAGGGCGGCGCCGATCCGCAGCAGCAGAGGCTCGTCCCACGGGCGGCCGATCAACTGACAGCCGATGGGCAGCCCGGCCGGAGAAAAGCCCGTCGGCAGAGAGAGAACGGGCAGGCCGAGCAGGTTGATGCCGCGCAGCAGGCGCGTGGCGGCGAGGCGCGTGTCCTCCGCCTGGCCACAGATTTCAACCTCCTTCTGGCCGATGAGTGGGGCGGTCATGGGCGTGGCGGGCACGAGCAGCACGTCGACTTTCTTCAGGATGTCGAGGAAGACGCCGAGGATCCGCCGCCGGAGCCGCTGCGCCTGGACGTAATCGACGGCCGGGATCAGGCGGCCCATGTCGAGGAGGGTGCGGATGCCGGCGCTGTACGAAGAGGGTTTTTTGCGGAGGTAGGGTTCGTGGACGGCGGCGGCCTCGACGAGCAGAGTGGTGTGGGCGAGGGCATTGAGCTGTTCGCCGTCGGGCACGCGCACGCGATGGAGCTCGGCACCCAGATCTTCGGCGGTATAGGCCATGAAATAGACGGCCGCATCGACCTCCTTTTCGATCCGCTCGAAGAAGAAGTTGCGTGGCAGGCCGATGCGGATGCCGTGGAGTGAGGGCTCGCCGTCTGGCGGCAGGCAGCGTGGCAGGGGACGGTCGACGGAGCCCGGATCCCTGGGATCATGGCCGGCCATGGCCTCGAACAGGAGCGCGGCATCGCGAACGGTCTGCGCCATCGGGCCCATGTGGTCGAGCGTGTAGCCCAGGGGCAGTACGCCGTATTTCGAAACGCGGCCGAAGGTGGGCTTGAGCCCGGTGATGCCGCACCACGAGGAGGGCACACGGATGCTTCCGCCGGTGTCCGTGCCGGTGGCGCCGAGGGCCATTCCGGTGGCGACGGCGACAGCGCTGCCGCCGGAGGATCCGCCAGGGCTGCGTTCGGGATCCCAGGGGTTGCGCACCGCCCCGTAATACGGGTTCTCGGAGGTGATCCCGTAGGCGTGCTCGTGGAGGTTGGTCTTGCCGACCATGACGGCGCCGGCATTGCGCAGGCGCGCCACCACCGTGGCGTCGAATTCCGGGACGAAATCGGCGAAAGTCCTCGAGCCGCCGGTGGTGAGGATGCCGCGGGTGCAGAAGAGGTCTTTGTGGGCGATGGGGATGCCGTGCAGCGGGCCGCGGTCGAGTCCGGAGGCAAGCTCGGCATCCGCCGTCCGGGCCTGCTCCAGGGCCAGATCGGCCGTCACGGTGATGAACGCCCTGAGCTCGGGATTCCACTTCTCGATGCGCGCCAGGCAGTCCAGGGTGAGCTCGACGGAGCTGACGGCGCGGCGGCGCAGCGCTTCAGCAGCTTCGATGATCGTCATGGGCGCGGCTCCGGCTGGTTGGCGTCCACCTGGAAGATTTCGGCCGGCTCTTCGCCCCAATCGAGCATGCCGCGCAGGCCCAGCAGCGTGCGCGAGATCGCCCTGAGGCGTTCCAGCGCGGCCTCTGGCAACTCGATCCGGTGGGCTTCCGCCACCGACTTCCAGTCAGGAAGGAACGCAGACGGCATGGTTTAATGATGGCATGCCGATCCGCGACCTGACGAGTGGAAGAGCGCCCGCGCCACTGCTCGAATGGAACGAGGAAGAAGCGATGTTCCGCGCCGCCGTGGCCGAGTTCGCGCGGCAGGAAATTGCCCCCCGCGTGAGGGCGATGGACGAGGCCGGGAAGCTGGAGCCGGCGCTGCTGCGGCAGTTGTTTGAAGTGGGGCTGATGGGGATCGAGATCCCTGAGGAGCTGGGCGGCCAGGGCGGCACGTTCACGCAGGCGCTGATTGCGATTGAAGAGCTGGCGAAGGTGGACCCGGCGGTGGCGGTTGTGGTGGACGTGCAGAACACGCTGGTCAACACCGCCGTCCGCCGCTGGGGAACCGCGGAGCAGCAGCGCCGGTGGCTGCCGCGGCTGGCGGCGGACACATTGGGCGCCTATGCGCTGAGCGAGGCCGGCGCGGGGTCGGACGCGTTTGCATTGGCGGCGCGCGCGGCGCGGGACGGCGGAGACTATGTGCTGACGGGCCGCAAGCTGTGGATCACGAACGCGGCCGAGGCGGGCCTGTTTCTGGTGTTTGCGAACGCAAACCCGGAGGCCGGCCACCGCGGCATCACCTGTTTCGTGGTGGAGCGCGAGGCGCGCGGGCTCACCGTTGGACGCAAGGAGGACAAGCTGGGCATCCGCGCCTCCTCGACCTGCGAGCTGATTCTGGACGGCGTGCGCGTGTCGGAACAGGACGTCCTGGGCGAGCCGGGCAAGGGGTACCGGATCGCGATGGAGACGCTGAATGAAGGGCGGATCGGCATCGGGGCCCAGATGACCGGGCTGGCCGCGGCCGCGCTGACTCATGCCATTGGATACGCGAAACAGCGAAAGCAGTTTGGCCAGCCCATTGCCGAGTTCCAGGCGGTTCGGATGGAGCTGGCGCGGATGGCGACCGACATCGAGGCGGCGCGGCTGCTCGTCTACAACGCGGCGCGGCGGCGCGAGGCGGGGCTCGGCTTCGTGAAAGAGGCGGCGATGGCGAAGTACCGCGCCTCGGAGATCGCCGAGACGGTGGCCTCGCGCGCCATCGAGATCTTCGGCGGCGTGGGTTTCACCCGTGACTATCCGGTGGAAAAGCTCTACCGGGACGCGAAAATCGGGCGGATTTACGAGGGCACGACGAACATGCAACTGCTGACGATTGCCAAGCATGTGCTTTCGTGAGCGCTGGAACGGCCGGCTGGCGGCGGGCATCTATCAAGTGGAGAGTGGGATGAGCCGGTTCATTGTTTTGCTGGCGATGGCCGTGCCCGCACTGGCGTGGCAGGCGCCGGACCCGAGTCCGGAAGAGATTGACCGCATCATCCGCCGCATGGCGGAGAAGGAAACCGAGTTTGCGCGGGCGCGGGAAAGGTACATCTGGCACCAGCGGTACCGGTTCGAGGAGCTGGGGCCGGACCGCCGGCCGGTGGGCAAGCTGGAGCTGGAGATGGACGTGCTGTTCGACAACGCCGGCAAGCGGATCGAACGCGTCACCTATGCGCCGATGAACACCCTGCGGAACATCATCTTCACGCCGGAAGACGAGCAGGACATGCGCAACGTGCAGCCGTTCGTCTTCACGCTGAAGGACCTGCCGAACTATCGGGTGCGTTATCTGGGCCGGGAGAAGATCGACGAGATTGACTGTTACGTGTTTGCGGTGAAGCCGAAGTCGATGGTGGAGGGGCAGCGTTACTTTGCGGGCATCGTCTGGGTGGACGACCGCGACCTCCAGATCGTGAAGACTTATGGGCGCGGCGTGGGCACGGGCAAGCGTGTGGCCAACCAGCGCTTTCCGAAGTTTGAGACCTGGCGCGAACAGATCGACGGCAGGTACTGGTTCCCGACCTACACGGTGTCCAATGACGTGCTGAACTTCGAAAACGGCCCCATCCCGATCCGGCTGGTGATGACCTACCGGGACTACAAGCAGTTCAAGGCCGAGACGACGATCACCTTCGAGGGGGTGGACGAGCCGGCTGCCCCTGCCAAGCCGCCAGCAAAGAAACAATAGGGAACCATTCGACGCCGTTTTTTCGCCATTCGACCCGTCCTGTTCGCTATTGGGAGCTGAATCTTACCCCGCCGGGCGAGCGTCAGAGATAATAACTGGTAGTTCATGCCTGACCACGGGTTCCGCGCCCGCCGAGACTGGGCAGCACTGAAAAGACGGTTGCGCGAGCTGAAGATGATCGCCTGGGGTGCGATCCATGTGGAGCACCCGGTGATGGCGCACATCGTGCCGATCCGGCGCTGCAACCTCTCGTGCGCCTACTGCAACGAGTATGACGACGTGTCGAAACCGGTCGACACCGTGGTGATGCTCAAGCGGATCGACCGGCTGGGGCGGCTGGGCACGTCGATCATCACCATCAGCGGCGGCGAGCCGCTTCTGCACCCGGATCTGGACCAACTGATCCGGCGGATCCGGCGCAACGGCGCCATTGCCGGACTGATCACGAACGGATATCTTCTGACGAGCGAGCGCATCGAGCGCCTGAACCAGGCGGGGCTCGACCACATGCAGATTTCGATCGACAACGTGATGCCGGATGAGGTGTCGAAGAAGAGCCTGAAGGTGCTCGACCGGAAGCTGCAACTGCTGGCGAAGCACGCGCTGTTTCATGTGAACATCAACTCGGTGGTGGGCGGCGGCGTGCGGCACCCGGACGACGCACTGGTGATTGCGAAGCGGGCGCTGGAGCTGGGGTTCAGTTCGACGATCGGCATCATTCACGACCATACGGGCCAGTTGAAGCCGTTGAGCGACCGCGAGCGGGAGATTTACCTCCAGGTGAAGGCACTGGAGAAGCGCAATTATTCGCAGCTCAGCTTCTTCCAGGAAAACATCGCCCGCGGTCTGCCGAACCGGTGGCGCTGCCGCGCCGGCGCGCGCTACCTGTACATCTGCGAGGACGGGCTCGTCCATTACTGTTCGCAACAGCGCGGTTATCCGGCCAAACCGCTGGCCGAATACACGCTGGAAGATTTCCGCCGCGAGTATCTCACCGAGAAGGACTGCGCGCCGCACTGCACGGTGAGCTGCGTGCATTACGTGTCGTACTTTGATTTCTTTCGCGCCCCCCAGACGCTGCCCGATCCGCGTCGCGCTCTGGCGGAGCCGCAGCGGCAGCTTGTTCAGATCACCACGGCGGGGCGCTGAGCGCAGCGCCGCGGGTCAGTCTTTCAGCGCGAAGTGCGCTGAGATGGCCACGAGGCAACGCGCGGCGGCCTGACCATCCCAGAGATCGGGGACGCGGGCCCCGGGGCGCGCGAGCCCGTGCTGCCGCCAGGCAGCGAGGATCGAGTCCTTCCGGGCTCCCGCCAGCACGTTGGTGCCCTGTTCGACCGTGATGGGGCGTTCGGTGTTTTCGCGCAGCGTGAAGCAGGGGACGCCGAGCACGGTGGTCTCTTCCTGGATGCCGCCGGAGTCCGTGAAGACGGCAGCCGAAGCGGACGTCAGGCTGAGGAACTCGATGTAGGAGAGTGGGTCGAGCAGGCGAATGCGGCCACGCTTCCAGGCTTCTGAGGTCTGGAGCCGGGCACGCGTACGCGGATGGACCGGGAAAACGAGGGGCAGGTCGCGGCTGATTTCGGCCAGGGCTTCCAGGATGCTGTCCAGAGCGGCGGCGTCATCGACGTTGGCAGGCCGGTGCAGTGTGACGACGCCGTAAGAGCGCGGCTCCAGGCCGAGGGCGGCGGGCAGGTCCGCCTGGCGCGCCTGCTCGAGATGGCGTCGGAGAGAGTCGATCATGAGGTTGCCGACGAGATGGATTCGCGCCCCGTCGATGCCTTCGCGCTCGAGGTTGGCAACGCCGCTGGGCTCGCTCACGAGCAGAAGATCGGAGATGGCGTCGGTGAGGACGCGGTTGATCTCTTCCGGCATGGTGCGGTCGAAACTGCGCAGGCCGGCCTCGACGTGGATGACGGGCACGCACAGCTTGGCGGCGACCAGTGCGCATCCCAGAGTGGAGTTGACATCACCGACGACGAGGACCGCATCCGGACGCGTGTCGAGCACCACGGGTTCGAAGCTGCGGAGGATCTCCGCCGTCTGCTGAGCGTGCGAGCCGGAGCCGACGCCGAGATAGTAGTCCGGGTCGGGCAGGCCGAGGTCGCGGAAGAAGGCGCCGGACATCTGCTGGTCGTAGTGCTGGCCGGTGTGGACGAGCACCGGGTGGAAGCGGCTGTCAGAGTGCAGAGCTTCAAGCAGCGGTGCAAGCTTCATGAAGTTGGGCCGCGCCCCGCCCACGCATACCACCCGCAGGGAGGGCTTCTTTGCCGGCTGTGTCATTTTGCGTCTTTTCAGTTTGCCACGCCCCGCGGACGCATTTGTCCCGGGCAAAGAAAATGGGCCCGCGCGAGGCGCGTGCCCGCACGGGCCCGAGGATTGATGAAGCGAGGCTCGCTTACTTTTTGAGGGTGCGGATGAATGCGATGATGTTGTCGAGATCGCCGGGCTGAAGGGTCTTCACGAGAGCCTTGTGGTTGGCGGCCTCGTTGAACTTTTTGGCGATTTCGGCGTCCTTCATGGCCTGGACTTCCTTGCCTCCGAGGGGGAGGAGCTTCTCGCCGAACTTTTTCTGCATGGCCGGCGTGCCGGCGCCGTCCTCGGCGTGGCACGTCTTGCAGCGCTTCATGTAGAGCTCTTTCCCCTTTTCGGCGTCCCCCGCACCGAAGGCCGGGGCGAGGATCAGGCCCGCAAACGCAACCGGAATGAACAGGCGAAGATATCTGGTCATAAATCAGACCTCCATATCATCTCTTATACGCAATTTTACAGGATCCTGTTGCCGCAATCGTAAGGTCAGTGCGCCGGCCTACGTTCCTGTCCGGGTCTGCCATCGCTTCACCAGGAATGGCCCCGGTCCGCCCGGCGCATCGCGTTGCCCACACCTGAGGGTGGAATTACGGCCGCTTGGACCCTCAGATCGGGCTGCCCGAGGGGGCCGTATAATGAATCTCTTTCGTGCCTTCGTCGAGGCCGACGATCCGGATGGTCTGAATCTTCGGGGCGGGCGGAGGGGAGGCCGCAACCGGGGCGCCGCGTACGGCGGGCCTCAAATCAGGCGCTGCGGCAGACGTTGCCGATGCCAGCGCGGACTGGATCGTGCGCTGGCCCATTCCCCGGATCGCCGCCCGGGCCTGCTCGAGGCCGGCTTCCAGTTCCGTGGCCGGAATATCAAGGTCGAGGGCGAGCTGATTGCTGGTGTTTTTGATCTGAGCCCGTCTGAGCCATGCAGCCGGACCGTCCTTGCCCAAGGCTCCGGCCAGTTGCGTGATTCCCGCCAGATGCTGGGCAGCTTCCGGGCTGGCCGCGGTGAGCACGCTGCGCAGGCGCAGACCGCGCTGGAAGGAGACCGAAAGTTCCATGTCGCGGACCGAATTCAGTCCTCCAGGGGCAGCCTGCTCTCCTGGCGGGGCTTCCAGACTCGCAGCCGCCAGCCAGATTTCCGACTCGGCCGCCAGGCGGGAGGCCTTCCCGTACAGATCCGGATCCCGGATGCCCCCTTTGCCTTCGAGGATCAACGCCAGGGACGCGCGGTCGCCAATGAGAAGGAGCCGGCTGGCCACCACTGCCATCAATGGTTCTCCGGGTTTTGCCTTCGGGGGAACGAACAGATCCGCTCCGCGAAACTTCTCCATTGCCGTCCCGGGGGGCAACCCCTTCTTGAGCCGGGTCCGGTCGATCATGCCTTCGATGGCGACGACCATGCCCTGCGCTGATGCATGATCGGAGAGATCGACTGCGACCCCGGAAGCGATGATGCGCTCGAGCGCCGTCACCGCCTGAAGCCCCAGCCCGGAGGCTTCGAGCCGGGTCTCAGCACCCACAAACTGCCGGGAAAGGATCCGGCCGGCCGGGGACTGCTTCGCGCGCGTCCAGTCCACGCCAAGGATCCATTTTGCCTCCGGGTGGACCAGCTTCCACAAATCCAAAGACGCATCCGGTTGTGCGGCTGGTAGCGAGAGGAGCATGGCAGATCCAGCCAGCCATATCCATCGGACGAGGTGGACCGCTCGGGCTATGGCATTCATCCCTTCTTCCATCGGCGGCGCAGACACAATCCTTTAGCGCCTTCCCGCGCCGGGGCGCGCTTCGGCGCCGGGCGGCAGTGCGTGGAAAAATAGGGAAGTGGCATCCAGGCCGCGGTCCGCTGGCTGGAGGGGCGTATCGATGGATCCGGGCTTCACGGGAGCGATTGGCGGGATGAAACTCAGACAGGGCCTGACCGCGTGGCGATCGGAAAGCGGTCAGCTCCGGCCGGCCCGCGGGAAGGCGGGCACCGGCATTGCATGTCGTACGTGGGAGCTTGAGGGGAAATGATTCAGACCAATGATTGAAGGATGCAGGCCGCGGGCAGCCCGTCGTGAAGGAAGTGGTTTCCGGGCCGAAGCACCAGACCGGCTCTCGGCGTCATCGAGCGCATTTGAAGCCATATGATTGGCAGGATCAGAGATCCTGAGCGGGCAGCCCAAGGCCAGGAGGCGGGCCTGCGCGGGCAGGAGTGCGGGAAGACGGAGCGGTGTTCGCTTTTGAAGACGGCGGCGTGGGTGGCGCTTCATGCCCTGCATCCGCGGCAGCGCTGGCGGAATGCCAGGAACCTGCTTTTGCTGGCCCGGGTGTTGACATCCGCCCCGTGGCGGCGCCTCTGGAGTGACTTGTTCCAGCCTCTGTGGTATCTCGACCTGCGTCCGGACGTGGGCCGGGAGCGTGTTTGCGCGGCCTTCCATTACGCGCTCGCGGGGGCCTGGGAAGGGAGCGACCCTTCACCGGCGTTTTCGTCGACACAGTACTGGAGCAACCATCCGGACGTGGCAGCAGCCGGGATCAATCCGCTTCTCCACTACATCGTCTTCGGAAAAGAAGAAGGGCGACTCGCCGTTCCGGTGGCGGTTCAGGACGCTTCCTGGAGGCCCCCCAGGGGGCTTTTGGACGAAGGCGTGGAGTATGCCTCGCCGCTTGTCTCCGTTCTGATTCCCTTGCGGGAGGGTTCCGGCCCGTCCGAGGAGGCTGCCGCAGCCGCCCTGGAACAGACTCTCGAAGACATCGAAGTCGTGCTTGTAGGGAGCGGGGATGCGGCGGTCGGGCTGCGGCGCCCGGGCCGTGGGGGCATGCCCCAGCTTGTTCTGTTTCCACAAGGAGGCGGTGCGGGAGAGGAGACACTGCCGGAATCCGTGCGGCCGGAGCCCGCGGGGCGGTACGTGTGTCTATTGAATCCGGAAGGCAGGCCCGATCCAATTTTTCTGGAGACCGCTCTGTTTTTGGCAGAATTCCGTGATTTGGATGCGGTAATTCAGGAGGAAAATCGCGGAGTTTCCGTCAGAAATCCGGATGGACAGGATGCATCGAGCCAGGAATGCAGGCTTCTTTCTGTTGAGCCGCGGCTCGCTGAATGCGTCTTCCTGCGGAAACATTTCTGGGAGCTGGCGGGCGGGATGACTGATCCCGCCGAAGCTTTGTCGGCAGTCTGCGTGCGGAGCGCCCTTGAGAACCCGGAGCATGGGCAGTTGCGGTGCTGGGCCTACGGCCGAGGGATCGTGGAAACGCCAGGCGCCACAACAGCGCCTGCCGGGCGTGCCGTTGAAAGTGACGGGAAAGTCCGGCTTCCTGGAGACCTGCCTCAGGTTGCCGCCGGACAACCGGCAGCAGGCGGGGCGGCCGCCCCGGAGAAAAACCGGCGTCTGGCCTGGCGGTGCCTGGAAGCGGCGGGGCCTGCCGTTGTCCTGGCGGTGCCACTGTTCACGGTAGGCGGGGCAGAGCTCCTGTTGCTGTCGCTCATTGAGGAGTGGCGAAGGCGCGGGCGCCGTGTTGTTGTCCTCATCACTTTGCCACGGCCGCCCGGGATTCCGGACCGCACGGACGCGCTGCGGAGGCACACGTCTCATGTCTACGCTCTGGCCGAAATTTTCCCTGGATCGGAAGAGCTGCGGGCGGAATTTGTGCATTTCCTCCTGCGCCGCTATCATCCGGGGCTGCTGCTGATTGCCGGAAGCCATTTCCTGTATCCTCTGCTGCCGTCGATCCGGGAGAATTTTCCGGAAATGGCCATCGTAGACCAGTTGTTCAATGACCAGTACTACTTTCCGGCCAATCGCGCCTACGCGCGATTTATTGACTGCACCTGCGTGCCGGACGCCCGCATCGCCCGCAGGCTGAGAGAGGAGCACGGAGAGGATCCGTCCCGTGTCGCCGTCATTCCTCACGGGGTGAGCCTTCCCGAACCCGCGAAGGGGGCCGTTGCCAACCTGGTTTCTGCTTTGGGACGAAATTTCTCCGGGCATCCGATTGTGGCGTTTTTCGGGCGCTGGTCAAAGGAAAAGGGGCCCACCGATTTTGTCAGAATCGCGGCGGCAGTCCACGGGCGTGCCCCGCAGGCACGCTTCGTCATGACCGGCGAGGGGCCCGAGGCGGAAGCAGTGCGGGCGGAGATCCGCGGCAGGGGCCTTGAAGAGGTGTTCTGTCTGCCCGGCTTTGTGGACGACGTGCACGCATGGATCGCCGCGGCAGACGTGGTGGTCGTCCCGTCGCGGCTGGACGGGATGCCGCTGATCCTTTTCGAGGCCCAGGCGCTGATGAAACCGGTAGTGGCCTCGCGGACGGGAAGCATCCCGGAGGTCATCGAGGAGGGCGTCACCGGATTTGTCCGCGATCCCGGCGACATCAGCGGATTTGCGGAGGCCATCTGCGCGCTGCTCGCCGACCCGGAGCTGCGCCGCCGGATCGGGGCGGCAGCACGCGAATATGCCCTCCGCGAGCACCGCAAGGAGGTCATGCTGGAGCGCTATTTTCAGCTCTTCGAAAGCCTCATGGCCAGCAAGGGAGGCGCTGCCTGGTGACACGCTGGAGTGTCCTTCTTGCCGCGGTGGGGATCTGCATGGCCGCAGATCCGGGCGGCGGGCCGCCCTGGCAACCCGGGCGAGGGGGCACCATTCTGCGGGCCCATGCCGGGGCCACGCTCCGCGTGATGAGCTGGAACATCGAGCGTGGAGTGCGGTTCGCGGAGATCCGCCAGCATCTCGGGCGTGAGGCGGCGGACCTGTTGCTGTTGCAGGAGGCCGACTGGGAGGCCCGGCGCAGCGGCGGGCGGCGGATCGCCGAAGAGCTGGCGAGCGCGCTCGGCCTCGAATGGGTTTTCGCGCCGGAATTTCTCGAGTTGGGACAGCGCATCCGCGGCAAAGACGCCTGGCACGGCCAGGCCACTCTGGCGCGCCTGCCGGTGCGCGCCGCGCGCCTGCTTCACTTCCGCGTCCAGAGCGCGAGCTGGCGGCCGAAGCCGTGGCTGCCCCACTGGAGCGTGTTCCAGCCGCGCGAGGGCGGCCGTCTGGCGTTGATCACCGAACACACGGCCGCGGGCGTGCCTCTCATCGCATACAACCTGCACCTGGAAAGCCGTGGCGCGGAAGAGCTCCGCCTGGGGCAGATCCGCGAAGTGCTCGAGGACGCGCGGCACGCGCCGCCCGGGGCGGTGGTTCTGATCGCCGGGGACTTCAACACGAAGACCGGCGCGGCCAGCCCGGTGATCCGCGAGATCCTGGCGGAAGGATTTTTCGTGGCCGCGGGCGGCGACATCACCACGAAGCGCGGGCAGGCGCTGGACTGGATCTTTGTGCGCGGGCCGGCGCGCGCTTCCGGGGCGCGGATCCGAAATGATGTACGGCCGGCAGATCACTATCCCGTGGAAGTCACAGTCGAGATCCTGCCTGTGGGGCGCGCATCGCACGGCAGCGCGGCAGGCTCCTTGTGAAAAGGGACGCGGGCAGCGTAGGATGGACAGGTTGATCCAAAGGAGGTTCGCAGCCCCATGTACCGCACTCTTCTGTTCCTGCTGGGCGCCGCCTTTCTTGCACCAGGAGCCCAGGACACGCTGTCGGTGGATGAACTGGTCGAAAAACACATTGCCGCCGTGGGCGGCCGCGAGGCCCTGTCGAAGGTCTCGAGCGTCGTCATGACCGGATCGTTCGAGCTGCCCGCCATGGGGGCGAGCGGGACGATCACGATCTACCAGAAGGCGCCGAACAAGCGGCTTTCGGTGATCAACATCGACGGCTTCGGCGAGATCTTCCAGGGCTTTGATGGCGAGCGCGGTTTCAGCATCAGCCCCATGGGCTCCATCGACATGACCGGCCAGATGCTGGAAGACGCCAGGCGCGACGCGACGATGCACGCGGAGCTCCACCTGAAAGAGCTGTATCCGAAGATCGAGGTGAAGGGCAAGGGCAAGGCGGGCGACCGCGACGCATGGATCGTGGTGATGACGCCGGAGAAGGGCAATCCTGTCACCGCGTACTTTGATGCCGAGACGTTCCTGATGCTGAAGACCTCGGGCGTCCGCGTGACCGATCAGGGCGAAGCCGAAATTGAAAGCGAGTTTGGCGAGTTCCGCGAAGTGCCGGGAACCGGAATGAAAGCGCCGCACCTGATCCGCCAGAAGCTGCCGGTGGGCGAAATCATTCTGAGGATCACCGACATCAAGGCCAACGTCGACATTCCGGATTCGAAATTCGCCAAGCCCTGACGCGGGCCAGCCGCGCGGCGGTTTGAGCGCCCGCCCGCCGAGCCTGTCTAATGGGAAGGTGGTCAGATTCTCCGCGCTGCTCAGGCGGAACCGGAATTACCGCAACTGCTGGCTGGGGCAGGTGGTCAGCGAGATGGGCGATCATTTCAACTCGATCGCCGTGCTCTCGATGGCGCTTCACCTCACCGGCAGCGGGGCCACCGTGGGCGGGGCGATGCTGGCGCGCGTGGGACCGGCGCTGGCCGCCGCGCCGCTGGCCGGCGTGGTGCTGGACCGGCTGGACCGGCGCCGGGTGATGATCGCTTCCGATCTGATCCGCGCCGTCGTCGCCGCCGCACATCTCCTGCTTCTCGCTTATCCGAGCACCTGGCTGCTGTATTCGCTGAGCGCGCTGCTGACCTTTGCGGCGCCGTTTTTCAACAGCGGCCGGGCCGCCATCCTGCCGCGCATCGTCTCGAGAGAAGAACTGCATGCCGCCAATGCGCTGACACAGACGACCGGCTGGCTGACCGTCGCTCTGGGGACGATGCTGGGCGGGCTCAGCACCAGCTGGCTGGGCTACCGTGGCGCGTTCCTGATCAATGCCGCCAGCTTCCTCTGGAGCGCGTGGGCGATCTCGACGCTCCAAGTCGAAGGCGGCTTCGCGCCGGCGAGCGGCAGCCCGTCCGGACACAAGCCACGTTCGGGGTGGGGCGAGTTCCGCGATGGAATTCGTTTTATCCGCAGCCGGCCGCTGATCCTCGGCATCCTGTTGCTGGGAGCAGGATGGGCCACCGGCGGAGGGGCGGCGCAGATCCTCTTCACGCTGTTCGGCGAGCAGGTGTTCCTGCGCGGTCCGGCGGGAACGGGATTTCTGTGGGGCTCCGCCGGCTTCGGCCTGGTGGCCGGCGGACTGCTGGCGCGGCGCCTGGAGGCACGCCTGAACTTCCTCCTGTACAAACACACCGTGACCGTGACATTCCTGCTGCACGGGCTGTTTTACATGATGTTCAGCGTTTCGGCGGACCTCTGGCAGGCGGCGGCGTGCATCTTCCTGTCCCGTCTCTGCGTGGCGTTGAACTCGGTGATGAACCGGACCATGCTGCTGCTCCATGTGCCGGATCGGCTCCGCGGCCGCGTATTCACCGCGGCCGAAGGCATCACCAACGGGGTCATGATGATCTCGATGGCGGCGGCGGCAGTCGCCGCCGCCACTTACAGTCCGCGGCAGATTGGCTTCATCGCCGGCGCGCTGAGCGCCTCAACGGCCGTTTTCTGGGCCTGGGCGAACGCGGCCGGAAAGCTGCCGGAACCCGAGCAGGACTGGCAGGAACCCGAGGGCGAGTTCCGCGACCCGGTGACGGCGGCCTGACCTTCCGGAAATCCGCTGTAACTCCCTACACTGTTGCGCAACCCTTGCGTTCCAGATAAAAAGACCGTATCGTATGAATATGGGCGCCTCTTGCGGCAGCCCAGGGAGGTGACTGATGAGGTCTTACGGCTGGCTCTTCGATCCGAAACGTTGCATCGAATGCAGCGCCTGCGAGGCGGCCTGCAAGCAATGGAACCAGGTGGAGACCGGCGTCAATGTCCGGTGGAGGCGCGTGCTCCGGCAGGAGTCAGGGACGTTCCCCAACGTTCAGGTGACCGCCGTTTCGATGGCCTGCAACCACTGCGAAAACGCGTTCTGCCAGAAGGTGTGTCCGGTGCGCGCCATCTGGCGCCGGGATGACGGCATCGTGCTCGTGGACACGGACCGTTGTGTGGGCTGCGGGCAGTGTCACATTTTCTGTCCTTACGGGGCACCACAGCTCAACCTGGCGACGCGGAAGACGACGAAGTGCACGATGTGCTTCGACCGCATCGAGCAGGGGCTCGCGCCGGCATGCGCCACCGTGTGTCCGACAGGCGCATTGCAGTGGGGCGAGTGGGACGCGATCGAAGGCCGGGGAAGCGACCGGCTGCCGGGCATGGCCTACCCGAGGCAGATGCGGCCGCACATCCGGTTTGTAACGGAGCCGTGGCGTAGCTGAGGAGGTGCACGATGATCACCAGAAGAAGCGTATTGCAGGGCGCCGGCGGCGCGGCCGTGCTGGGGACGCTGCCGTGGAACGAGGCATTCGCCGAGTTCTTTGAGCGGTCGCAGGCGATTCCCTATCCGCCTGAGTCGCTGGTCACCGCCTGTGGGATCTGCGACTCGGCCTGCGGGATGCGAGTGACCGTCAAGGACGGAACCATCCGCTTCATCCAGGGGCTGCCGGAGGATCCGCACAACGAGGGCAGGCTTTGTGCGAAGGGCACTTCATCGGCCTACATCCGGAACGACCCGGACCGGCTGAAGTACCCGATGAAGCGCACCAATCCGCGCAAGGGACTGGAAGAGGATCCCCGCTGGGTGCGGATCAGCTGGAACGAAGCGCTCGACCTCATCGCCGAGAAATACACTGAGATCCGCTCGAAGTACGGGCAGGAAGCATTGTTGGCCATCTCACGCGGAAGGCCGCCGTGGTTCGCACGGCTCTACAGCGCGCTCGGCATGGAGCGCGTCGACCATAACGATCTCTGCTATGGCGTGGACATAGTCATCTCGAATCAGACCATTGGCCGCCACACATTCGCCTGGGATCTGGAGAACGCAAAGTACATCGTGCTGTTCGGCTGGGACATGGTGGCACGCGCCAAGCTTTCGCTTTCCAACCGGCTTCTCCACGCAAAGGAAAACGGGGCCCGTGTCATCAATTTCAATCCGATGTACACGGCAACGGCAAAGTTTGCCGACGAGTGGCACCCGGTGCGGCCCGGCGGCGACCTCGCGGTGGCGCTGGCCATGATCCACGTGTTGCTGAAAGAGAATCTCTATGACCGGGACTTTGTCAGCCAATACACGAATTTCCCGGAATACGAGACGCAAATCCGCGAGCATTTCGAAAAGTACACTCCGGAGTGGGCCGAAAAAGAGAGCGATATTCCGGCCGATGTCATCCGACGCATCGCACGCCAATTCGGCTCGACGCGTCCGGCCGTTGCGCCGCTGCACAAGAAAACCCTCGCTGCGAATTACGAGAACGCGGCGCCCCTATGCCACGCCATCGCCATTCTGAACATCCTGGCGGGCAACATTGACCGGCCGGGCGGCCACTACTTCCCAAGGACCTTTGAGATCCCGGGCCTGGACGCAATCTATCGGCCGCCTGCATACCCGAAGCTGCCCGCGAAGCGCGTGGACGGACGCGAGAAGCTGCCGCTGGCCGGCGGTTATGGCATGTTTTCCACGCTGGCGGACGGGATGCTGAACCGGTATCCGGGCCGGGTGAAATTCCTCTTCTGGAACAACTACAACCTGAGCAGCTTACCGCAGCGGCGAATGATGGAAGAGGCGCTGAAGACGGTCGAGTTCATGGTGCTTGTCGACATCCTGCCCATGGACGCGATGTACTTCGCCGACGTGGTGCTGCCGAGCACGATGTTCCTGGAAGGCAGCGACATCATTGTCCGGGAGATGGCGGCGAAATCCCCGTTCGCGGTTGTCCGCCAGCCCGTGGTCGGTGCACCCTTCGAGGCAAAAAGCGCCGCCTACATCGCCATTGAGCTGGGCAAGCGCCTGGCGCCGGATTACTTCAGGAAAGCGGATGGCTCGTGGATCAGCCCCAGCGAGCTTCTCGACGAGCAGGTCCGGCGGTCGGGACTCGGGCAGAACTTTGCCGATTTCCGCAAAAAAGGTTTCGTCGCCGGTGAGAAGCCGTTCATTCCGGCCACGAAATTCGCCACTGCTTCCGGCAAATGCCAGATCTACATTCCCGCTTTTGCGGCAAAGAACTACGATCCGCTGCCTAACTGGCGGCCGAAGCGCGACCTGCCGAGCGCAGACTACCCGTACTACCTCATCACTTACCTGCCAGCCGCGCACAAGCGCAATTCCACGCAGAACAACCCGGTTCTCTTCGAGATTGACGGGACGCCCTACGTTCACATTCACCCCTCCACGGCGGCCAGGCACGGGATCCGGGATGGAGCCCGCGTGCGGGTGCGCTCGCGTGCGGGCGAAGCCGTGGGCGTGGCGCGGCTGACAGAGACCATCCGCCCGGACGCGGTGGCCGTGCCGCACGGCCTGGGCCATCGCTCGCCGTGGCTCAGCGTTGCCGGCGGGAAAGGTTTCTGCGACAACGATCTGATTCCCGCGCAGACCATCGATGAGCTGGTCCAACACGGCAACTGGCTCGGCTCGGGCTGCATCATGGATGCGGTGGTCGCGATCGAGCCAGCCGTCTGAGCGACTCCATGACGCAGCCGCCGGCCCGCTGCGCGGCCGTAGAGCCCGCAGCGGGCCGGGCTTTTCACACTTCCGCGTGCTGTTCCTGTCGCAGGCTTTCCAGCTCCAGCGAAGTCCGCTCCCACTGCCCGAGCGTCTCTTCCAGCTCGCGCCGAAGCGCTTCGAGCGTCTCCATGCGGCGCCGGGTTTCTTCGGCGCTCACGAAGGTCTGGAGTGAAAGCTCGATTTCGGCGATTTCCTGCTCCAGCCGTGAGGCCGCTTCTTCCAGTTCTTCGGCCTGCCGTTCGAGCTGACGCAGCCGGAGCGGGTTGGCGCGCCGACGCGCCGGCACCGGCCGCGGCGGTTGCTCCACCGCAATTCCTGTCGCTGCCTCCGGCCCGGGGTCCGCCTGTCCGGACTGGTGCGGGACCGCGCCCTGCCTGCGGTACAGATAGTCCTCGTAGTTGCCGGGATAGACGTTCACCCGGCCGTTTTCGATCTCGAAGACGCGTGTGGCGAGCTGGTCGATGAAGTAGCGGTCGTGGCTGACGAAGACCAGCGTGCCGGAGTACTCGCGCAGGGCGTTCAGCAACACGTCCTTCGAGCGCAGGTCCAGGTGGTTGGTGGGCTCATCGAGCAGCAGGAAATTGGACGGATTGAGCAGCATCCGGGCCAACGCATACCGGTTGCGCTCGCCGCCGCTGAGCACGCCGACAGTCTTGAACACGTCGTCCTCGGTAAACAGGAAGCACCCGAGCAGCGTTCGCAGTTCGGTGATGGTCTTTCCGTTGGCCACGCTCATCAGGTCGTCGAGCAGCCGCGCATCGGGGTCGAGCGCCTTGTACTGGTCCTGGGCGAAATGCTCGGGCTGAACGTTGTGCCCCAGGCGGTATTCGCCGGCGGTGACGGGCTCCAGCCCGGCCAGCATCCGGATGAGTGTGGATTTCCCCGCGCCATTGACGCCGACGAGCGCGATCTTTTCGCCCCGTTCAATCACGAAATTCACGTCTTTCAGCACCACCCGCGTGCCGTATGCCTTGGTGACATTCCGGAATTCAGCGACAATCCGGCCGGACGGTTTCGGCTGGGGGAAGGAGAAATGAATGGTCTCCTCTTCCGGAGGAATTTCGATTCGCTCGATCTTTTCCAGCTCCTTGATGCGCGACTGCACCTGCCGCGCCTTCGTCGCCTGATATCGGAAGCGGTTGATGAACGCCTCCAGGTGCTGGATGCGCTCCTGCTGGTTCTTCCACGCGGCGATGAGCTGCTGCCGGCGCTCCTCCTTCTGCCGCAGGTACGCTTCGTAGCCGCCGGTGTAACAGTGAAGGCTCCTGTTCCACAGCTCGGCGATGCGCCGGACGGTGACATCGAGGAAATAGCGGTCGTGCGAGATGAGCACGAAGGCGTAGGGGTAGGAGTTGAGATAGTCCTCCAGCCAGTTGCGCGCTTCGAGGTCCAGATGGTTGGTGGGCTCGTCGAGCAGCAGCAGGTTGGGCTGCTCGAGCAGCAGCTTCGCCAGCGCGATCCTCATCTGCCAGCCGCCGGAGAAATGCTCGGTGCGCCGCGTCCAGTCCTCCTTCGGGAAGCCCAGTCCGGTGAGCACGGCGCCGACCTTCGCTTCCAGGGCATAGCCGTCAAGGTTGCGGAAATGCGACTCGAGCCAGGCGTAGCGGCTGCTGGCGGCCTGATATTCGGGGTCATCAGGGGGCAGGGAGGAAAGCCGTTCGAGCGCCTGCTCCATTTCGCGCTCCATGGCGCGGAGTTTCTCGAACACCGAGAGGCACTCCTCGAAGACGGTCCGCCCGCTTAGCCGGAGCCCGTCCTGCGGCAGGTAGCCGGCGGTGATGCCCTTTTGAACGTTGCACTCGCCCGAGTCGAGCGTCTCCAGGCCGGCGAGGATGCGCAGCAGCGTGGTCTTGCCGGTGCCGTTGGCGCCCACCAGGCCGATGCGGTCCTGCGGGGTGATGAGCCAGTTGACGTCTTCAAAGAGGACCTTGGGCCCGAAGCGCTTACCGGCGCGAACCAGGCTGATCATGGCTGGACGGGTTCCGGGCGATGGCGCAGCACGCGCCCGCCGCGCGCATCGGTCAGCCGGCCTTCGTCGACCATTACCACGCCGTTGACCAGCACGTAATCGAACCCTTCGCTGTACTGGTGCGGCTGGGTGTAGGTGGCCCTGTCCTGAACGCGCGCGGGGTCGAAGACGACGACGTCCGCGGCGAAGCCCTCGCGCAGAAGGCCGCGGTCGCGGAAGCGGAACGTGCGCGCCGGCAGCGAGGTCATGCGGCGGATGGCGTCCTCGAGCGTCAGCACGCCGCGCCGGCGCACATACTCGGCCAGCACGCGCGCATTGGTGCCGTAGGAGCGCGGGTGCGGCATGCCCTCGCCGAAGACGCGCACGCCGCCGTCGCTGGCGATGGCCGTGTTCGGGTATCGCAGGATGCGTTCGATGTCGACGTCACTCATCGAGTGGTAGATCATCTGCGCGCCGCCATTGAGCAGGATGTGGAAGATCGTCTCGATCTGGTTGGCGAGCACGGGCTCCAGCCCGCGCAGCCGCGTGATCTCAACGATGTTGCGGCCCTCCCAGGAATGCTCTTTCTCGAAGTAGGCGACCGTCGCGTAAGAGTAGTCGGGATGGCCCAGATCCTTCAGCCGCTGTTGCATCTCGGCGGCGATACGCGCCCGGGTTTCGGGATTGGAGAGCCGTTCCCGCAGCGCCTCCGTGCCGCCGGCCAGCGCCCAGGCGGGCAGCGTGATGCCGAGATTCGTGGAGGAGTGATCGTAAGGGTATTGATCCACGACGACGTCCACGCCGCGGCGGCGGTACTCTTCGACGAGTGCGATCGACTTTTCGCTGAAGCCCCAGATGCGCGGCGTGTCGATCTTGAAATGCGAAATCTGGACGGGCATGCCCGCCTGCTCGCCCACGCGCGCGGCCTCATGGATGGCGTCAAGAATCTGAGCGCCTTCGTCGCGCATGTGGGAAGCGTAGACGCCGTCATAGACGGCGGCGGATCTGGCCAGCTCCACCACTTCTTCCGTGGGCGCGTAGGCGCCGGGAATGTAGATGAGCCCGGTGGACAGGCCCACCGCGCCCTGCTGCATGGCCGCGTGAACGAGCTCTTTCATCCGCGCCAGCTCCTCCGGCGTGGCGTGGCGGTTCTCCGTGCCCATCACCTGGCGGCGCACGGTGTTGTGTCCGACCAGCGTGGCGACGTTGACGCCGATGCCCAGCTCCTCCAGGCGCCGGAACCAGGCGCCGACGTTCTGGGTGGAGCCGCCGCAGTTGCCGGTGACGATGGTGGTGACGCCATCGAGCAGGTAATTGTCCGCACGCGGCACTTTTTCGATGGTCCCTTCGACGTGCGTGTGGACGTCGATAAAGCCGGGCGCGGCCACGCGGCCGGCGGCGTCAATGACACGGCGCGCGGTGGCGCCCTCAAGCCGCCCGATGGCGGCGATGCGGCCGTCCTGAATGGCGATGCTTGCGTGAAACCAGGGATTGCCCGTGCCGTCGATGACGCGCGCGTTGCGGATCACGATGTCGTACTGGCCGGAGGCGGAAAAAGCGGCGAGAAGGAGAAGCAGCGCGACTCTCATGACGGGAGAGGACCGCACAGGAAGTCGAGCGCGCGGGCGATGAAATCGCGCAGCTCGCCGCGCCTGACCACCGCGTCTAGGAATCCGTGCTGCATCACGAACTCCGAACGCTGGAATCCCTCAGGCAGCTTCTGGCGGATGGTCTGTTCAATGACGCGCGGGCCGGCGAAACCGATCAGTGCGCCCGGCTCAGCAATGTTCAAATCGCCGAGCATGGCGAAGCTGGCGGTCACGCCGCCGGTGGTCGGATCCGTGAGCACGCTGATGTACGGAATGCGTTCTTCGTCGAGCCGCATCAGCAGGGCGCTGATCTTGCCGAGCTGCATCAGGCTCACCGCGCCCTCCTGCATGCGAGCGCCGCCGGAGGCAGAGACGATGATCAGCGGGTCGCGCGTCTGGAGGGACCGCTCGATGGCGCGGGCGATCACTTCGCCCACCACCGCGCCCATCGAACCGCCAATGAACTTCAGCTCCAGCGCGCACACATGCACGGCGCGCCCGGCGAGCTTTCCGGTGACTGAAATGATGGCGTCCCGCAGCCCGAGCTCCTGCTGCATGGCGGCGAGCCGCTCTTTGTAAGGCTTCGAATCGACGAACTCCAGCGGATCGGTGGAGACCAGCGAGGCGTCGTGTTCCTGCCAGGCCGGTTCGGGATCGAGCAGGTACTTCAGGCGCGTTCGCGCGTCGATGCGGAAGTGGTAGCCGCACTTCGGGCAGCAATGGAGGTTTTCTTCAATTTCCTTGCGCCAGATGATCTGGCGGCAGCCTTCGCACTTGACCCACAGGCCTTCGGTGCGGACGTGGCGTTGTTCGCCCGGGGCTTTCTCGATCTTTTTCGCTTTAAACCAATCCATGGCTGGCCCTCGGGGCCATCCTCCACCGTAACAGGATACCGGCAATGGACTCAAGGGCGCGGGCGGGCGATACTGTGGGCGTGAAGCTGTGGCTGCTGTATGTGGGCCGGGCGCGCGACGAGCATGCCAACGCGCTTGCCGCGGAGTACATCAAACGCAGCTCGCGCTACATGCAATGCGAGATGCGCGAGATTGATCCGCGCCGCTACGACCCGTTCACGCGCCATCCCTCAGGCCGCCACGTCCTGCTGGACCCGCAAGGCCGCCAGCCGGACTCGCGCGAGTTCGCCGCGCTGGTGGAAGCGGCCGAACGCGAGGCGCGCGACCTCGTCTTCGTTGTCGGCGGCCATGACGGGCTTCCTGAAAGCTGGAAGCCGAAGGCGCACCTGCTGCTGGCGCTGTCGCGCCTGACCATGCCGCACGAACTGGCCCGCGCCGTGCTCGCCGAGCAGATCTACCGGGCGCTGGCGATGCTGCGCGGGCATCCCTATCCGCGCTGAGCGCCGCTCAGGCGCCCGCGCGGGCCGCCAGGCGAAGCACGTGGTCCGCCGCGCGGACGCCGCAATAGAGCGCCTCTTCGAACAGCGAGAGCGCGCTCAGGTCGCTGTTGGCGTAGACAAGCGTGCCGGCGGGACGCGCGCGGCGGCGCCGCTCCGGGTGGAAGATGGCGCCCGGCGCCGGCCGGGGCATGGCATGTCCAATACGGAAGATGTCGATACGCCGCACGCAATGGCGGATGTCGGGATGCGCGCGCTCGAGGTCGGCGAGCACGGTGTCGCGCCACCAGGCGAAGTCGCCGCCGAGCAGCAGCCGGCGCTGGTCGGCCGCGCGGCCGGAGGCGAGCGCCATGTACCATGTCCAGACCGTCTGCGGCTGGTGTATGCGCACATTCTGGTGCGTGGCCACCACGTAGCCGAGCGAGGGTGACCCGTAGAAGACGTTGTCCCAGGCGAATTCGAGCCCTCGGTTCTGCGGCCAGCGGTCGAGCGTCAGATTGGCCACCACCCAGGGCGCATACTCGAACGGCCAGCGGGGCGGCGGCGGATCCACGATCCACGAGGCCAGCCAGGTGGGCGCGGCGAAGATGACGAAGCGCGCCTCGTAGCGCGTGTCGCCGGCGATCACCTCCCACCGTGTCCCATGGCGCTGGATGCGCCGCGCCATGGCGCCGGTGCGGACAAATGGGGAGAGCCTGTCGAGCAGCCGCTGCACAATCCAGCCGTTGCCCTCAGGCCAGGTGAGCGGTCCGAGTTCGCGGGGCTCGCGCGCGGCGAAGTAGTGCAGGCCGGCCCAGGCGGAGATCGCCTCCAGCCGGGTGCCGTAGTCGTCGCGCGTGCAGTAGTCGAGATACCAGCGCAGGTAGCCGGAAGAGAAGCCGTGATCGTCCAGCCACTGGTCGAAGCTGAGCTGGTCGAGCCGGCCGATGGCGGGCGTCGTGCGCTCAAGCCCCTCTTCCATGGGGATGCGGAAGGCTCCTGTCTGCCGCAGTTCGCCGATGATGGCCTGGAAGCGCGCGAACTGGCGCAGGTCTTCCGCGCCCAGTCCGACGGCGGGCTCGATGCCCTCCTGCCAGCGGCCGTGAATGAAGAGCCGCTCACGGGGCTCGTGGCACAGGTGGCGCTCGTTCCATTCGTCGCCCTCGAGCAGTCCGAGTTCGCGGCAGAGCTCGCGCGTCAGCGTCTGGCGCGGATCCGGCACGGGCAGGTAGTGCGCGGCCCACGGGAAGGCGGAGACGTCGTTCCGGCCCCAGCGGGCATTGCCGCCGGACTGTTTTTCCATCTCCAGCACGAGAAAATCGCGGAACCCGCGGCGGTGCAGATGCCAGGCGGCCGACAGGCCCGCCACACCGCCGCCCACGATGATGGTTTCGATTCGCGCCGTGCGGCGCGGGGCAGGGAAGGCCGCGTGGTCCCGCAGGCGGTGTCCGAGATCGGGGCCCTCGCTGTCGGACTCAAAAACGAAGCCGCCCTCGATGCGCGGCTCGGATTTCGGCAGCAGCCCGAGGATCGAGAAGGCGAATTCGCGCCGGTTCGCGCCGTTCATCGTACGATTTCGCGCCATTCGCGGTCGTAGTAGCGGACCAGCACCTGGTCGAACAGGCGGTTCGGCTCGGCGGGGACGGGCGCCAGATCCGGCGGGAACTCGAACAGAGACGCAACGTTCCGCGCGGTGAGGAAGCGCAGCCCCGCAGGCAGCCGCGCCGGCGGCTGCCAGGCGCCATGCGTGGCGAGCACGTAGCCCCATTCGCCGAAAGACGGGACGTAGGCATGATACGGATACGTGCGGAACCCGGCCGACTTCATCGTCTCGTGGATGCACCAGAAGGACTGGCGCGCGAACATGGGCGACGTGGACTGCACGGCGGCGGCGCCGCCGGCGGCGAGGGCGCGTTTCAGCAGCCGGTAGAAGGCTGTCGTGTAAAGCTTGCCCAGCGAGTAATTGTTCGGGTCGGGGAAGTCGACGGCAATGAAGTCGAACGGTTCGCCGTTGGCCTCCAGCCAGGGGAACGCGTCGGCGTTGATGATGCGCACGCGGCGGTCGCGGAGCGAGCCCTGGTTGAGCTGCACGAGCAGCGGGTGCGTCGAAAACAGTCGCGTCATTTCCGGGTCGAGGTCGACGAGCGTGACTGACTCGACCGACGGATAGCGGAGGATTTCGCGCGCGGCCAGTCCGTCGCCGCCGCCGAGCACCAGCACGCGGCGGGGCAGGGCCAGCGAGGCCAGGCCGGGGTGGACCAGCGCTTCGTGATAGCGGTATTCGTCGCGCGAGGAGAATTGCAGGTGCCCGTTCAGGTAAAGCCGGTAATCGTCCTTCCAGCGCGTGACCACGATGCGTTGATAGGGCGTGGTGCGGGCGAGAATCACGTCGTCGGCATAGAGCGCAGCGTCGGCCGTGTCGGTGATCTGTTGGCCAAGCGCCAGCCCCGCGCCCAGCACGGCGACCACGGACACGGCCGCGGCGCGCTGCAGGAGCGGCTGCGGCAGATGCGGCCGGAACAGCCAGGTGGACCACAGCGCCACCAGCGCGTTGATCAGCCCGAACAGCATCGCGCCCCGCACCAGGCCAAGCCGCGGCACCAGAAACAGCGGGAACAGGAGCGATGCGCCGAGGGCGCCCAGATAGTCGAAGGTGAGCACGTTCGCCACCAGCTCGCGGAGCTGATAGCGTTCGCGCAGGATTCGCATCAGCAGTGGGATCTCGAGCCCCACCAGAACGCCGATGACCAGCACCACGCCATACAGCAGGAAGCGGAAGCCGCTCGCGTGAGCGAAAGCGAGAAACAGCATTGTGGACGAGAAGCCGCCCACCAGCCCGACCATCAGCTCGATGGTGATGAACCGGGCCACCAGCGCGCGCGTCAGATATCGCGACAGCCACGAGCCCGCGCCCATCGCGAACAGGTACGTTCCGATGACGGTGGAGAACTGAAGCACGCTGTCGCCAAGCAGGTAACTGGCCAGAGCCCCGGCGATGAGCTCATAGACGAGCCCGCAGGCGGCAATCAGGAACACCGAAAGGAACAGGGCGAACGCCATGCTGCTTTCCGCGTCCCGCGGCTAGTGGACCGCCGCGGCGACGATGATGGCGATGCCAAGCGCCATGAACCCGGCGAAGATCGCCAGGGCGGTGTTCTGCTTTTCGATGATCTCGCGCCAGAGATCATAGGGCGTGATCTTGTCCCACAGAACGAACGAGACCACCAGGATCACCACGCCGAGCACCGCGAAGATGACGGCGTTCAGCAGCGCATCCAGATGCACGATGGAGCTCATGGGTCATTTCCCTCCAAACCAGCGGGGCAGCCAGGAATAGTGCGAGCGATAGACGCCCGGATTCTCGCGAATGGATCTGGGCACGTTCCTCACTTCGGTGGCGGGCGCGGCGAACCAGCCGGAGCGCGCAGCGTACTGCGTTCCGCCCAGCACCAGCAGCCCGTAGAGAAGATACGGCAGCGAAAACTTCATTCCTCGTCTCCCGAAATTCCGACAGAGGTACCGTAATCGCTCTCCGACCAGCGCGCCGTCTCCATGCCAATCGCCTTGAAGGAGCGGACCACCGCCGGGATCAGCAGCAGCGGCAGGGCCAGCAGGAACAGCCACGGCCGTGGCGTGTCATGCCGGACGATGATCTCATAATTCATGCTCATTCCGGCGGGCGAACCAAAGCTGGCCTGCGCATCCATCTCCGGTTCAATGCGCAGATAATAGCGCCCGGCGGGCACGCGGGCCAGCGTTGCCGCCGCCGAGCGCCGGCCTTCGCTCCAGCTTCCGTCGGAGTCGCGTCCATGATAGTAGCTGACCTCGCGGCCGAAATCGAAGCCGCGCGAGCCGTCCTCGGCAAGCAGCGCCAGGTGGAAGTAGGCCCAGTTGTTGTCCAGATCGGTGCGGATCTGCACCTCCACGTTGCCATCGCCGGGAACGGTGAAGACGTTGGTGACCAGCGAATGCTCGCCTGGAGTGTTCGCGGCAAAGTGATACGAGCCGCGGAACAGCTCGCGGTTCGAAGAGAGCGCCCAGTGCGCGGCCAGCGCCGCCACCCACAACAGCGCGAGCACCGCAAAGGTGCGCCAGGCGCGCCGCATCCCGTCCGCATACGGGTTGGGCTGGTTGGCGTAGACGCCCTGGGCCTGCGGCGGCGAGCCAGGCAGCGAGAATGCCTTCCAGATCTCGGCGCCCGTCAGATAGATGCCCCTCGACCAGTTGATCTCCTTGCCGTCGGATTCGCTCGAAAGGATCCAGGGCGGCGCGATGTAGTCCTCGGCGGTGACCGTCTCGCCGACGCGCACGGCCCAGGGAAACTCGCCCATCACGAACGTCGTCGTTGCCGTGGCCGTCTGGAAGTGGCGGTAGGTTCTGCCTTCGAGGACGGCGGCCTTGCGCCCGCGGAAGCTGGTGAAGGCCGGCAGCGCGCGAACGGTGGAGACAAAGTTCCAGTGTCCGTCGTAGTGAGTCAGATAGCGGAAGCCGGCATACGGGTTGAACAGCAGATACTCGTGCCAGCTGTAGGGCACGCCGTCGACGCGGATCGCGCGCACCTGGAAGCCGATCACCTCCCACTTCTTCCCCTGAAGCGTGCCGCGCGTGCCCAGAGGGATGAGCGGGCGGACGCGCATGGCCTCATCGAACCGCTGAAGAATGCGCAGTTCGGGCGTGGAGGTGTCGAGCACCGTGCAGCACTGGATGCAGACGGCGGTGCGGGTGTGTGCGAACCCGCGCAGCTCGATCCGCCCGCCGCAGTTGGGGCAGGAGAGCGGCCTCGGGGCGGGCACTCGGTTCTGCGTCACCATCCTTCGAACTCCCGGAGGTTGGCCAGCCGCAGTTCGTCGAACTCCACGAATCGCCCGGCGAACAGCAATGGCGGCTGCTCGGAGTAATCAATGGTGGCGAAGCGCGCGTCGAAGGTGCGCAGGTCGGCGGTGAGGAACTCGGAGCGGTCAGCGGTGGTAAAGGGCAACTCGCCCTCGAAGCCTACATAGCGGACGCGCGTGAGGTGCGTGACATAGAACGGCGCGCCGGAGATCTGAAGGAGCTGGCCCGGCGCCAACTGGTCCGGCGGGGGCAGCGGCGCGGGCGGAGCCACGAGGAAGCTGATGGCGTACTCGGCCTGCGCGTCGCTCAGCCACCCGCTCGTCTGGTCCTGAAACAGAAGGTGCCATTCGTTCCATCCGCCCTGTTCCCACTCGTAGCGGATCCGGCCGATGACGGTGAACCGCCGGTTGTCGAAGACGCCCTCGGTGAAGAGCTGGATAGGACTGGCATCGGGAGGCAGATCCGCGGTGATGCCTACCTTTTCCAGATTCACGTCATGCCGCACAAGGATCGAGTGACAGTACGGGCAGGCCGTCTGGACCGCGCCGGACCAGGCAAACTGGACCGGCGCCCCGCAAGACGGGCACTCCGCTGTGCGCCTCACGGCAGGCCCCTTTCGAGCAGGCGGACCCGGACGTTCGCCGCGCGGAAGCGCCTTGCGAGCTGCGTTTCAAAGTCCCAGGCCGGGCGCGGCCGGCAGCAGTAGAGGTTCAGCGCGAGGAAGCCGTGCTCGGGCCAGGTGTGAATAGTGAGATGGGACTCGCTGAGCAGTAGCACGCCGGTGAGGCCGCCCGTGCCGGGGAATTCGCGCCACACGGGCGGCGCCACGGGATGGAGATCCAGCGCGGCGATCAGTTCGCCAAACAGAGACTCGAGCGCGGGCTGCGATGCCAGCAGGGCGGCATCGCAGCCTCCCGCTTCGACAACCCACTCGAGACCGGCCATCATGGCGGATGCCGTTTCCGCGCGAACGTCAGGCCTGAGGCTTGCCACACTCCGGGCAGAACTTCGCCTGCCGCGGAATCTGCTGTCCGCATTCGAGGCAGAACTTCAGCGCTGCTGCGGCAGCGCCGGCCGCGGCGGCCGGGGCCGCCGGCGGTACGCCTGCGGGCGGCTGGGGCGGAGCCGGGGGCGCCTGCGGCGGCTGCGTGGGCGGCTGCATCTGGGCACCCATCGACTGCGCCATCACGTTGCCGAGACCCAGACCGGCGCCCAGGCCGACGCCCAGCCCGGCCAGCCCGCCGCCGCCTTCATTGGCCGCGGCGATCGGCAATGACTGCGCCGCCTGAAACTGCGTGTACTGCTGCATGTTGCCGATCATGTTCATGCCGACGCGCGTGTCGAGATACTTCTGGAGCTCCTCGGGCAGCGAGAGGTTCTCCACCGCGAACTGATCCAGTGCGATGCCCAGCTCGGCAAACACGGGAGTCACCGTGGTCTTGATGCGCTCGCCCACTTCCAGGTAGTTGGCCGCCATGTCGAGAAACGGTAGCCCGCTTTCGGCGAAGGCGTCGGAGATGTGGGCGACGATGATCTGCCGCAATTGCGGCTCCACTTCGGCCAGAGTGTACTTCTCGCCGAAGCCGCTCACTTTGGTCAGAAAGAGTTTCGGGTTCTCGATGTGCCAGCTATAGACGCCATAGCCACGCAGGCGGATGGCGCCAAAATCCCGGTCGCGGATGGTGACCGGCTGGGCGGTGCCCCAGCGCTGGCCGATCTGCTGCCGCGTGCTGAAGAAGTAGACGTCGCTCTTGAACGGGCTCTGGAAGAGCTTGTCCCAGTTCATGAGGTTGGTCAGCACCGGCAGCGTGCGGGTGTTGAGCGTGTAGAGGCCGGGGCCGAAGATGTCGGCGCAGCGGCCCTCGTTGACGAACATCGCCGCCTGGCTCTCGCGGACGGTGAGCTGGGCGCCGTTCTGGATCTCCATGTCCTGCATGGGGAACCGGTAGACGAGAACGCCCTCCTCCTGGTCCGTCCACTGGATGACGTCGATGAACTGCTTCTTGATGAATGAGCGGATCTGGTCGCCCAGCGGCATAGTGCCTCCGTTTCGCCTTAGTATACGGGATTGCGGCCCGCGCTGTTCCCGGAATCGGCATGGGGTGTGCGATCATCAAGGCGATGCGGCGCGTGGTCACGGTGCAGGACATTCCCGCCGGGGGCGTGTTCCGCGTTGAGCGCGGTGCGCTGTGGACGCCGTCGGCCCGCGACCTGGCGCGCGAACGGGGCGTTGAAATCGTCGAGATGGACGCCGAGGAACTGGCGGCGCTGGCCGAGCCGGAGCGAACCATCGCCATCGGCGCCGATCACGGCGGCTTTCCGCTCAAGGAGCGGCTGAAACCGCTGCTGGCCGGGCTCGGCTGGCGCGTGGAGGACGTGGGAATTTACGAGGAAAAACCCGCGGACTACCCGGACATCGCCCACGCCGTCGCGCTGCGGGTGGCCGAAGGCCGGGCGGCGCTGGGCATCATCGCCGATGGCGCCGGCATCGGCAGCGCGATGGCCGCCAACAAGGTGCCGGGCGTACGCGCAGCCCTATGCTATGATAGGGCTTCCGCGCGGAACAGCCGCGAGCACAACCACGCGAACGTGCTCACTCTGGGCGGCCGGATGCTGACCCCAAGCCAGGCCGAGGACGTGGTGCGCACCTGGCTCGCCACGCCGTGCGGCGGCGGCCGGCACGCCGCGCGCGCCGCGAAGATCACGGAAATCGAACGGCGGTATTCATCGTGGACTCCGCAGAACTCGAAAAAATAGCGGCGGAAATTGCGGACGAAATTCTGGCCGGCGTCTGTGGCGAAGGCGTGGCCGCCGAGGGCGAAGTCTGTCCGGGGTGCGTGCAGCGGTGCGTCCAGATGTGCGCTGCCAAGACGCGGGCCATTGTCGCCGCCGGCGCGGACCGCGTGTCGGCAGGCGAACGGCTGACGAAAGTGGATCCGTCGCTGGCGGCGCTGATCGACCACACGATTCTGAAGCCGGAGGCGACGCGGGACGATGTCATCCGCGTCTGCCGCGAGGCGCGCCGCTACGGCTTTGCCAGCGTGTGCGTGAATCCGTACTGGGTGCCGCTGGTGGCGCGGGAGCTGCGAGGATCGGCAGTGAAGGTCTGCACCGTGGTCGGCTTTCCGCTGGGCGCAACTTCCACTGCCGCCAAGGTCTGCGAAGCCGAGCTGGCGCTGCGGGACGGCGCGCAGGAAGTCGACATGGTGATGAATATTGGCGCGCTGAAGAGCGGCGACTACGCCGTGGTCGAATCTGACATCCGTCTGGTGGCGGAGACCTGCCACCGGCACGGGGCGATTCTCAAGGTGATTCTGGAAACGGCGCTGCTCGATGACACCGAAAAGGCCGTAGCCTGCGCGCTGGCGAAGCTGGCCGGCGCGGACTTCGTGAAGACCTCCACGGGCTTCTCGAAAGGAGGGGCGACGGCCGCCGACGTGGCGCTGATGCGCCGGGTGGTGGGCCCGCAGATGGGCGTCAAGGCGTCCGGCGGCATCCGCACGCTCGAAGACCTGAAGGCGATGACCGCGGCCGGCGCCACGCGCATCGGCGCCAGCGCCAGCGTCCGGATCGTGGAGGCGGCCTCCCGCTGAGCGCCATGGAAGACGAACGAAGGAGCCGCGTCCGGTTCCGGGACCGCGCCGAGCTGCTCGACTTCCTGCTGGAAGTCTCCTCGATTGCCTCCGAAACGCTCGACCTGAACGAGCTGATGGAGAACGTGGCGGCCATCGTCCGCCAGGTGATCCCCCACGAGCTGTTCGCCATTCTCCTTTACAGCGAGCGCCGGCAGGGGCTGCGCATCCGCTACGCCGTCGGCCACCGGCGCGAGGTGATGCAGAATCTCGTCATCCGGCTGGGAGAGGGCCTCACCGGCACAGCCGCGGCGACGCGGCAGCCCGTTCTGGTGGGCGACGTGCGCGAGGACAGCCGTTACCTGAATGCGATGGACGCGGTGCGCAGCGAGCTGGCCGTCCCGATGGTGCTGCACCAGAAGCTGGTGGGCGTCATCGACCTGCAATCGACCACGCCCCACGCCTTCACCGAGCAGGACCGCGCCCTGCTGCAACTGATTGCTTCGCGCGTGGCGGCAGCGGTGGAAAACGCGCGGCTGTATCGCCGCATCGAGCGGCAGAGCCGCACGCAGCGCACGCTGGCGGCGATGGCGCAGGAGTTTTCCTCCATCCTGAAGCTGGACCAGCTTCTGGAAAAGATCGCCCTCAGCATCAAACGATTGATCAACTACGACGCCTTCATGGTGCTGGTGATCGACGAGACGGCGGGCCTGCTGCGCAACCTGTACAGCCAGCGTTTCGACCGGACGGCGGCCAGCGAATCGCTGCCGCTGGGCAAAGGAATCACCGGCGCGGCGGCGCAGTCGCGCCATCCGGTTCTCTGCCCGGACACCTCCGCCGATCCGCGCTATGTGGAGTGGCATCCTGGCATCCGCAGCGAGGTCGCCGTGCCGCTGATCGTGAAGGACCGGGTGATCGGCGTGATGGATCTCGAAAGCCGGCGCCTCGGCTACTTCAACGACGACCACGTGCGGATGCTGTCGCTGATTGCGCCCTCAGTGGCGATCTCGATTGAAAACGCGCGGCTGTATGAGGAGCTGGCGCAGCGCGAGCGCGAGATCCAGCAGGACCTTCAGGCGGCGCACAATCTTCAGTCGGTGCTGCTGCCGCAGTCTCCGCCGCCGGTGCAGGGGCTCGAGGTCGGTGTGCGGATGAAACCCGCCCGGCTGGTCAGCGGAGACGTTTACGATTTCTTTGAGTACGACGACGAGAACATGATGATCGCCTTTGGCGATTCCAGCGGCAAGGGCGCGGCGGCGGCGCTCTACGGGGCGCTGTTCACCGGCATGCTGCGCGGCGCGGCGCCGCGGCGCCGCAGTCCCGCGCAACTGCTGCGGGCGCTCAACGACACGCTGATGGAGCGGCAGGTGCCGGCGCGATATGTTTCCCTGCTGCTGCTGTTGTGGCGCGCGCGGCGGCACGAGTTCGTAATGGCCAATGCGGGGTCCACCACGCCGCTCGTCTGCCGCGGGGGCCGGATCCTGCAACCTCACGCTGCCGGCGTGCCGGTGGGGTTGCTGGAAAACGTTGACTACGATGAGACGGTCTTTGAGACGCAGCCCGGCGACGTGGTCGTGCTGGTCAGCGACGGCGTGCAGGACCAGTTGAACCCCGCAGGCGAAGAGTACGGACGGCGGGGCCTGCGGCGGTATCTGGAGACGAACTGTGGCCTGTCGGCGCAGCAGATCGCCGACGGCATGCTGGCCGATCTGGAACAGTTCCGCGAGGGACGCCCGGTGCACGACGACCAGACGGTGATCGTGCTGAGGGTGGAGTAACGGGAAAGCGATGAACGCAGCGTTTGACTACCGCCACGGCGTGCTGCATTGCGAGGGCGTGGATCTGAGGGACATCGCCTCGCAGGCGGGAACGCCGTGCTACGTGTATTCGTCGGCCGCGTTGCTGAACGGCTGGCGCGCATTCGAACAGGATCTCGCCGGGCTGCCGCACCTGGTCTGCTTTGCGGTGAAGGCCAACGGCAACCTCGCCGTGCTCCGGCTGCTGGCGGAGGCGGGCGCGGGCTTCGACATCGTCAGCGGCGGCGAGCTCTACCGCGTGTTGCGCGCCGGGGCGGATCCTGCCAGGGTGGTCTTTTCCGGCGTCGGCAAAACGCGCCACGAGATCGAAGCGGCGCTTGAGGCCGGCATCCACTCCTTCAACTGCGAAAGCGAGGAAGAACTTCGTCTGCTCAGCGCACTGGCGTCACGGTCGGGCCGCACGGCCCGCGCGGCCATCCGCGTCAACCCGGACATTGACGCCGCCACGCACCCTTACATCTCCACCGGGCTGCGGCGGCACAAGTTCGGCATCCCGATGGAGGAGGCCGAAGAGCTCTACCTGCGGGCGGCGGCGTTGCCGGGCATTGCGCTCGAAGGCGCCAGTTGCCACATCGGCTCGCAACTGCTCGACATTGCGCCGCTGATGGCAGCCGCCGACCGCATGGCCGACTTCGTGCAGCTGCTCAGGAAGAAGGGTATTGCCGTGAAGTTCCTGGATCTCGGGGGCGGGCTCGGCGTTCCGTATCGCAGGGAAGATCCAGCGCCGGACGTCGCCAGTTATCTGCGGCACGTGCGCCGGGTGGCCGAGGAGCTTCGCCTGGAACTGCTGCTCGAACCCGGCCGCTTCATCGCCGGCCCTGCCGGCGTGCTGCTGACGACCCTGCTGTACCGGAAGAAGAGCGGCGGCAAGGAATTTCTCATCGTGGACGCTTCAATGACGGACCTGATCCGGCCGGCTTTATACGAGGCGCACCACGAGATCGTGCCGGTGCGGCGGCAGGGGCGGCCCTGCATCACCGCCGACATTGTCGGGCCGGTCTGCGAAAGCAGCGATTTTCTCGCCGAGGAACGCGAAATTGAAGCGCCGCTGCCGGGCGATTGTCTGGCGGTCATAACGGCGGGCGCCTATGGGTTCGTCATGGCGTCCAACTACAACGCGAGGCCGCGTCCCTGCGAAGTGCTCGTTGAAGGCGGCACATGGAGAGTCGTCCGCCGGAGAGAGACCCATGAGGACCTGATCCGGGGCGAAGAGGGCTGAGGCGGCCGTCAGAGCAGCTTCTGGATTACCTGTTCCAGCTCGCGGATGTTCACCTCGCCCGGGAAGACGTGCGCTTTCCGCCCGCTGCGATCATAAACGACGGTGAACGGCAGTCCGCCGGACCATCGGGGGTCGACCATGGAGATGAATTTCTGGTCGTCCTGGAAGCGTTTGATGTAGGCGGGCTGAGGGATCTTCGTCTTCGCGACGAACTCGGCCACGGTGGCCGCGTCGCTCTCTTCGTCAATGGCGATGGCGGCAAATTGCATCCCTTTGGCGCGGTACTTCGCCGCCAGCGCGACCAGTTCCGGCATCTCCTTCCGGCACGGGGCGCACCAGGTGGCCCAGAAGTTGACCACCAACACCTTGCCCTTCGCCGAGGCAAGCAGGCGCTGGTAGCCGGCCTCGCTGATCGGCTGGAGATCCGCTGCGTGGACGAGGCCGGCTGCAAGCAGAATCAAAATGGCGATGGACTGTTTCACGTGGACTTCTTCACCCTTTTGATGGTGCAACCGAATGCCTTGGTCTCGGCGACCGGCAACGGTTTGCCTTCCACAGCGGCATTGAGCACGTCCTTGAGGTATGTCTTCGTCACCTTGTCGGCGGGACGCGAGTCGTCAATGGCGCCGCGATAGATGACCTCCGAGTTCTTTCCAATGACGAACACATGCGGTGTGAACTCGGCGCTGAAGCGGTCCGCCTCGACATTGTTGACGTCCTTGTACACCGTGAACGGGAACGCGTGCTTGCGGGCGTGTTCGGCGACCTCGGCCGAGGACTCGGTCGAGTTCGCGTTGAGGAAGACGAACTGCACGCCCTTGCCATGAAACTCGTTGTAGAGCGCCTTCATGCGCTCGTTGTAATCGTTCGAGATCGGGCACTGCGTGGAGATGAAGATGACCGCGGTGATCTTGCCGGCAGTCTGAATCTCGACGGGTTTGCCCTGAAGATCCGTCGCTTTGATGACATCCACTTTGCCCGGCGCTCCCAGAAGCGCCAGGGCGGCTGCGAATGCGGCCAAAGTCGTCATGGCTGTTTCTCCTCTGACTTGGTCTGCTCTTTCTTCGGTTCCAGCTTCAGGTTCACCACGGCGTCGAGCCGGGTGTCGAAGACGGACAGGGTCCGCTTCCGGCTTGCGAGATCGTGAAAAGTAGCGGTCAGCTCGTAATCAATGCTGGTGGAGAGGTTCTGGAACTCGTATTTGCCGTCCTCGCGGGTGATGTAGGAGCGCACCTGTAGCGTCTTCAGGTTCTTGAGCTGGACGACCGCGCCGTTGGCGGGCGAGCCATCCGGCAGGGTCACCACGCCAGTGACGTTGCGGATGGTGCGGTCGCGGGGCTTGTCCTTCTTCTGGTTGGTCCACTGGAAGGCGGGAGCCAGCAGGGCAGCCGCCAGGAAAAGGAGAGGAAGGCGTCGCGCGAGTTTCATTTCTGGTTGCTCCCGGCGGGCTTCAGCGTCAGGTACACATCCACGCGCTCCGGGCCGCCCGAGAGGCGCACCATCCGCTCTTCGGGAGCATAGCCGCGGGCGCGCGCGGTTACCTTATATTCTGCCGGATCCGGCGCCAACTGAAAAGCGAATTCTCCTCGTGCGTCGGTGCGGGTGCGGAGCGGCTTGGGCGGCTTGCGGCCCTGAACCGGGGACACGAGCACCAGCTCCACTTCCGCACCAGGAAGGGCGAAACCCGGATCCCTGAACACGGTTCCGGCGATGACGGCAGGCTCGGGCTTTTGCCCCGCCAGGGCCGGGAGAGACAGCGCCAGCAGGAGGAAGGCGAAGCGGCTAACGCCAGTCTTCGTCTTCTTCCTCCTCATCCTCTTCCTCCTCCTCGTCGAAGTCTTCCTCGTCCTCGTCGAATTCTTCGTCGAGATCGAAGTCGTCGTCTTCCGGCTCCAGCTCGAGCGGGTCGACGGAGGCGACGAGAAAGCTCCGCCCGCACTCCTCGCAGAGGATGGTTTCACCCTCGTCGAGCTCGTCTTCTTCCACGTCGATGTCAGCGCCGCACTCGGGACACTCGATCATGACCTGTTCACCTCGTCCCACCAGGGGTGTTGAATGCGTTCAGTGTGAATTGTCGCCAAAGACGGGGAGGAAATGCAACGGGGAAAATCAGCGCGAGGTGGCTGCCCGCTCGCGTTCCCGTTCCTCCTCTTCGGCGATGGCCAGGCTGTGCCGGACCAGGTCGCCGTAAGGCGCCGTGACCAGGACCTTGTCCATGTCCTCCCAGGTGGAGATCATGTGCCGCACGTGATGGCCGGCCAGCCGGATCACCCAGGCGTCGGTGAGCGGCCGGCCGCGCTCGGCGGCCAGTTTCAGCAGATCCGGGTGCCGCAGCGCCACCACGAGCTCGCGCCTGTCGTCGCCGCAGGAGATGTAGTACTTGCAGTCCACCGCATCGGCGTGACGGATGGAAATCGCGTTCTGCTGCCAGCGGAACTCGACGTCCCACGTCCTGCCGAAGGGGTCGGCCACCTGGAAATGGCGGGAATCCTGGCTCATGCTACCTACCATCGTAGCCGAACCGCTCCACAAGGCAACCGGGCGCCGCTACCAGCCGGCCAAGCCCTGATGACGCACGTGGGAGAGGAACTCGTCGCGGGTCTCCTTGCGGCGGCGGAACTCGCCGAGCATGGCCGAGGAAGTGGTCGAGGAGTGCTGTTTCTCGACGCCGCGCATCATCATGCAGAAGTGGCGCGCTTCGGTAATCACGGCCACGCCCAGCGGATCCAGCACCTCCTGCAGGCAGGCGGCGATCTGCTGCGTCATGCGCTCCTGCACCTGAAGCCGGCGGGCGAAAACGTCGACGATGCGCGGGATCTTGCTCAGCCCGATGATCTTGTTCTTCGGGATGTAGGCCACATGCGCCCGCCCGTAGAACGGCAGCAGGTGGTGCTCGCAGAGGGAGAAGAACTCGATGTCCTTGACGACCACCATCTCGTCGCAGCGCTCGTTGAAGATGGCGCCGTTGACGATCTTGTGGATATCGGCCGTGTAACCGCTGGTGAGGAACCGCAGCGCCTTCTCGGCGCGAGAGGGCGTGGCGAGAAGGCCTTCGCGTTTCGGGTCTTCGCCCAGCTCGCGCAGAATTTCCCGCACGTGGGCGGCGATGGCGCCTTCTTCCCGCTTGTGCTCAAGCACCTTGACGACGGCTTTCGACGACGATTTCATGGCTTTCTGATCCCCGGGCTTCGGCTTCCGAAGCGGACACTTCAAAGATGTTGTTGCGCGTCTCCCGGATGCTTACCTTCTCCAGCTCCGCGGGCCAGCCCGCAAACCAGTGCGGCCAGGCCTGCTTCAGGCGCCGCGCCGCCACCAGCGCGAGGTTCTCCGTGGTCGGTACCAGCGCGGCGAATTCGGGAAGATCCACGTTCAGGTTGCGCCGGTCCACCTGCGCAAGCCACACCCGGCGCACGAACCCGTCGAGCATTTCAAGCGGCAGGAGCCGCCCCCGGGCAGGGTCGAGCCGGCCGGAGAGAACGACGTCCATCACGTAGTCATGTCCGTGGCCGTACGGGTTGTTGCACTTCCCGTAGACCTCGCGGTTGCGCTCGGCTGCAAGCTGCGGCGCGTGGAGGCGGTGCGAGGCCGAGAATCGGTAACGCCGGCCCACGCGGACGAGTGGCAGCCCCGGATCAACGGCCTTCATATTCGACGAAGAAATCCTCGCTTTCATACAGCCGCACTGCCTTCAGGCGGGCGGCGCTGCCGTGAAAGTGTGGTTCGAGCCGGCGCCAGATTTCGACGGCGAGGTTTTCCGGCGTGGGCACCACGCGGTCAAACGGCGGCACCTCTTCGTTCAGGTGGCGGTGATCCATCGGGCCGATGACCTCTTTTTCGAGGACCGCCTTTACCTGCTTCAAATCCACCACCATGCCTGTCACCGGGTCCGGCTGGCCCTCCAGCGTCACCTCGAGCACGAAGTTGTGGCCGTGCCCACGTGGGTGGGCCTCGTCGCCGAACAGCGCCCGGTTTTCCGACTCGGACCAGTCCGGACGGCGGCACACATGAGAGGCGGAAAACTCCACCCGGCGCGTCAGCAGCATTGCTTTCATTCCCAAGCAGTGAGATGCGGCGGGCCCGTCCCTCGATACAATTATAGATTCCAGCCTTTATGACAAACCGCAAACTGCTGGTGTCGATCCAGACCGCGGCGGCGCTCATTCTGGTGGCGCTCTGCTTCATCGTGGCGGACTCGCTGCGGGAAAAGGTGGTCGTCGTGGGAGACCGCGCGCCCGCCTTCACGATCGTCACCGATGACGGCCGCCAGGTCTCTCCATCCGATTTCGGCGGCAAGGTACTGGTGCTGAACTTCTGGGCCACGTGGTGCCCGCCGTGTGTCGACGAGATGCCTTCCCTCGATGCCATGGCGAAGCAGTTGAGGCCGAAGGGCGTGGTTGTGCTTGGCATCAGCGTGGACAGGAATGCGAATGCTTACGAACGCTTCCTGCGCCAGATGCGTGTGAGTTTTCTTACGGCGCGGGATCCGGAAGCGAAGATCAGCTCGAGCTACGGGACGTTCAAGTACCCTGAAACATATGTGATCGACAGCCGCGGCCGCGTCCGCCAGAAGCACATCGGGCCGCGGGACTGGATGGACCCGGAGCTGCTTCAGTCCATCGAAGCGCTGCTGTAGCCTGTAGGCAGGGAGGGGCGCCATGCCCGACTGGAAACGCGAGCTGGCCGCCATCGTCGGCGAGCGGGCTGTTCTGGACCGGCCGGAGGACCTGCGCCTGTATGAATACGACGGCGGCGTGGACAAGGCGCGCCCGGACGTCGTCGTCTTCCCGCGCACGGCGCACGAAGTGAGCCAGATCGTCCGACTGGCGCGCCGCCATGGCATTCCCATCGTCGGCCGCGGCGCCGGCACGGGCCTGAGCGGCGGCGCCATTGCCCGTCAGGGCGGCATCCTGGTCTCGTTCGCGCGGATGAACCGGATCCTCGAAATCGACCCGCTCAACGAACGCGCCGTGGTCGAGCCGGGCGTCGTGAACCTGGACATCAGCGCCGCTGCCGCGCCCTACGGATATTTCTTTGCGCCGGATCCCTCCAGCCAGCGCGCCTGCACCATCGGCGGCAACGTGGCCGAAAACGCCGGCGGGCCGCACACGCTGGCCTACGGCGTCACCGCCAATCATGTGCTCGGCCTCGAAGTGGTTCTGCCAGACGGCGAGATCGTGCAGACCGGTGCCTTCTGGCCGGACGCGCCCGGCTACGACCTCACCGGGCTGATCACGGGCAGCGAAGGCGCCCTGTGCCTGGTGACGAAAGTGATCGTGCGGCTGATGCGCAAGCCGGAGGCGGTGGAAACATTTCTCGCGATTTATGACACGGTGGACGACTGCGCCAACACGGTGAGCGAGATCACCGCACGGGCCATTACGCCGGCGGCCGTCGAGATGCTCGATGGGTCGATGCTCCAGATGGTGGAGGAAGCAGTTCATGCCGGCTACCCGCTGGACGCGGCCGGAGTCCTTCTGATCGAACTGGAAGGGCTGCGCGAGGCTGTCGAAACGCAGGCCGAACAGGTGCGGCAGGCGTGCGCGCAGTGCCGGGCGCGCCAGATCCGGCAGGCGCGCGACGAACAGGAGCGGCAGCTTCTCTGGAAGGGGCGCAAGAACGCCTTTGGCGCCATCGGCCGGGTCAGCCCCTTCTATTACGTCCACGATGGCGTGGTGCCGCGTACGAAAATCGCGCCGACGCTGCGCTACATCGAAGACGTCAGCCGCCGCAGCGGGCTTGGTATCGGCAACATCTTCCACGCCGGCGACGGCAACATGCATCCCATCATCCTTTTCGATGCGCGCCGTCCCGGCGACATCGAGCGCGCGCAGAAGGCCGGCTTCGAGATCCTGGAATACTGCGTCGAGGCCGGGGGCTCCATCACCGGCGAGCATGGCATCGGCATGGAAAAGATCCACCTGATGGGCCGGCAGTTTTCCGAGGAGTCGCTGGAGATGATGCGCCGGATCAAGGAGGCATTCGACCCGGCGCGGCTGTTCAATCCAGGCAAGCTGCTGCCGGAGCGGCGCGGGTGCCCCGAATTGCGCCAACCGCCGGTAATTCCCGGCAACGCCATTCCGGCATGAACGCGGGTTTCAGGGAGGGCCGGATGCAGGACCGCAGAGCGTTTCTGTTGCAGATGGCGGCGCTTGCCGCGCCCGCCAAAGGCGGGCTGACGCCGAAGGAGCGCGTCAACCGCGTGCTCGCAGGCCGGACGCCCGACCGCCCGCCGTTCAGCTTCTGGCATCACTTTCACGACGCGGACCAGCCGGGCCGCCGGCACGCCGCGCTCACGCTCGATTTCGCGCGCCGTTACCGGCTCGACATCGTCAAGGTGATGAGCGACTACCCGTTCCCGAAGCCGGCGGGCGGCGCATGGCACGAGCTCAAGCCCGTGGACAATCCATTCCCCGAGCAGGTGAAGGCGCTCGAACTGATCCGCGACGGGCTGGCGGGAACGAAACATTTTGTCGAGACCGTGTTCAACCCGTGGAACCAGGCGACGAAGATCGCTTCCCGGGAAGCGGTGATGGAGCTGATGCGCAGCCGGCCGCAGGCGCTGCTCGATGTGCTCGAGGCGATCGCGCGTTCGGAGGCCAGCCACGTGCGCCGCGCGCTCGACGCCGGCGCTTCGGGCATCTTTCTCGCGGTGGACAACGCGCAGCAGGGCGTGCTGACGCTGGACGAGTACCGCAGATTCAGCGAGCCCTTTGACCGCCTGGTCCTCGAGGCGGCCAAAGACGCGCCGCTCAACATCCTGCACCTGCACGGCGGGAAGGTCTACCTCGATCACTTCTGGAAAGGCTGGCCGGTTCAGGTGATCCACTATTCGGCGCACGAGACGGGCGTCAGCCTGGCTGCGGCGAGGAAGAAAACGAGCGCCGTCCTCATGGGCGGTCTCGATCACCGCAGCGTGGTGGGCGCGCCCGCCGCAGCGGTGAAGAAGATGCTCGCCGAGGCCCGCGCCGCCGCGCCCAAATGGATCTGCGCGCCGGGCTGTTCCGTGCCCGATGAATCGAAGCACGCACACCTTGAACAGCTCAGCCGCATCCTCCGCGGATTGGTATGAACTGGCGCATCCGGCGCTGGGACCTTTACGCGCCGCACTACGACCGCTTCATCTCCTTCGAGCCTCAGCGGCGGCGCTCGCTGGAGCTGGCCGCTCTGCGTCCCGGCGAGCGTGTGCTCGTCTGCGGCTGCGGCACCGGGCTTGACCTGCCGCTGCTGCCCGCCGGGCTGGAGGTGTTTGCCGTCGATGCCAGCCGCGGCATGCTCGCCCGCGCGCTGGCCCGCGGGTGCGCCTCGCCCGTCCACTTCGCGCGGATGGACGCGCAGCAGCTTGCCTTTCCGGACGCGTGCTTCGACTGCGTCCTCCTGCACCTGATCGTCGCCATCGTGCCGGATCCGCTCGCCTGCCTGCGCGAGGCGGCCCGCGTGCTGCGATCTTCCGGCCGCATTGCGCTGTTCGACAAATACCACGACGGGCGCGGCCGTCCCCGCCTGATCCGGCGCGCGCTGAACCCGCTGATGCGCCTGCTGGCCACGGATCTGAACGTACCGCTGCCCCGGCTTGTGCGCGAGGCGGGGCTCGCAATGGTCCACGAAGAGCCGGCCCTGCTGCGGGGCCTGTTTCGCGTGGCGCGACTTGAGCGCGCCGGCTGACGCCGGGCCGGAGTCGCGAAAATTCCGCCGGGAAGGAGGCGCTTTTTGTTTATAATGCCCTGTTGAGTTCCCCGCCATGAAGCGCATGCCTGCCCTCTTTTTCCCCGCAATTTTCGCCCTGGCCGCGCCGCCCGCGCCGGACCCGGCGCGCGCCGGCATGGATGCGGCGCAACTGAAACGCATTGGCCCCGTGCTTCAGGGGTTCGTCGAACGCGGGCAGATCAGCGGGGCGGTGACGCTCCTCATGCGCCGCGGCGCACTGGCGCATTTTGAGGCCAACGGCTGGCAGGACGTGGAAGCGAAAACGCCGATGCAAAAGGACACGATCTTCCAGATCATGTCGATGACCAAACCATTCACCGGCGTCGCCATCATGATGCTGGCCGAGGAGGGCAGGCTCCGGCTGAACGACCGCGTGGAAGACCATTTGCCCGAATTCCGCGGCCAGATGGTGATCGTCGGCGAAGAAAATGGCGTGCGCACACTGCGCCGGCCGTCGCGGCCCATCACCATCCGCGACCTGATGACGCACACTTCCGGCCTCGGCCCTGCCGCGCCGGGCATCGGCGACATCATGGTCCGCATGGATCGCACGCTGGCGGAAGCCTGCCTGATCTATTCGCAGCAGCCGCTGCTGTTCGAGCCGGGCACGCGGTGGATGTACTCCAACACCGGCATCGCCGTGCTCGGCCGCATCATCGAGGTCCGCTCCGGCATGAGCTTCGAGCAGTTTCTCGAGACACGCATCTTCCAGCCGTTGGGCATGACGGACACGCACGTCTTTCTGCCGGTGTCCAAACGCGCCCGGCTCGCGCCCGTTTTTGCCTCGCGGGATGGAAAACTGGTCAGGGCAGGCGCTGACATCCTCGGCGGCGACCCGCTGAAGTTCCGCGAGGGCGCGAAATATTCGGGGCCGGAACATTCCCTCTACTCCACTGCCTGGGACCTGGCGCAGTTCTACCAGATGATGCTGAACCACGGCGAATGGAACGGGCGGCGGCTGCTTGCGCCCTCCTCGGTGGCGGCGATGACCGAAGTGCACACCGGCAACCTCACGGCGGGCCACAATCCGGGGACGGGCTTCGGCCTCACCTGGGAGGTGACGAAAGACCCCACCGGCACGCTCACCGGGCAAAGCATTGGCACGTTCGGCCACGGCGGCGCGTTTGGCACGTACGGTTGGGTGGATCCGCAGAAGCAGCTCGTCGGCGTGTTCCTCGTTCAAACCACATCGCCGCCGCAGCCGATGCGGGACGCCTTCATCACCATGGCCAACGCGGCTGTGCGGGAGGCCCTCCCGTGAAGCCCGCGCCACCGCCGGAGCAGGACGCGTTCGTCACGCTCCAGCGCGCCGCGGCGCGTCTGATGGATGGCGTCGCGGAGCTGTTGAAGCCATATGGCCTGCGCCCGCCCCAGTACAACGTGCTGCGCATCCTGCGGGGAGCGCATCCTGAACAGCTCAACTGCCGCGAGATCGCCGCACGGATGATCACGCGCGAGCCGGATCTGACGCGCCTGCTCGACCGGCTGGAGGCGGCTGGGCTGGTGACGCGCACGCGGCAAAGCCCGGACCGCCGCATCGTTCGCGTCGGCATAACCGCCTCCGGGCTCGAGCTCCTCCGGCAACTGGATGCGCCGATGCTGGCGCTCCACCGCGGCCAGTTCGCCGCGCTTGGACCCTCGCGCCTGACGATCCTCGCGCGTCTCCTCCGGCGGCTGCTTGAATCCTGACGTGCGCCGGCGCATCCTGAAAGATAGTTGTTGAAACAGACATTCGCGGGGAGACGCCCATGATCCGCCTGCGCCGGTCCGGCGAACGCGGCCGCACCGTCACCGAATGGCTCGACAGCCGCCACACCTTCTCTTTCAACCGTTATTACGACCCCGAGTGGATGGGCTTCCGCTCATTGCGTGTCATCAATGAGGACCGCATTGCCGGCGGCGGCCGGTTTGAATGGCACCCGCACCGTGACATGGAGATCCTCACCTGGGTTCTCGAGGGTGCACTGGAGCACGAAGATTCCACTGGCGCGCGCGGCGTTTTGCGGCCCGGTGATCTTCAGAAGATGAGCGCGGGCACGGGCATCTATCACAGCGAGGCCAACGCGTCGCCCACGGACCCGTTGCACCTGTTGCAGATCTGGATCCATCCTTCGCAGCGCGCTCTTGCGCCGGATTACCGCGAAGGGCACTTCCCGCTGGAAGCGCGCCGGAACCGGCTCTGTCTGCTGGCATCGCCCGCGCCGCGCGGCGGGGCGCTGCCACTCCATCAAGCTGCCGAACTGTGGACGGCCGTGCTCGAGCCGGACTGCGTCGTGGAGCATCCGCTCGCCCCGGGGCGGCACGCCTGGATCCAGGCGGCCTCGGGTGCGGTGGAAGTGAACGGCACAAAGCTGGAGGCGGGCGACGGCGCGGCTCTCAGCGATGAGCCTGCGGTACGGATCACCGCCCTGCGGCAGGCGGAGATCCTGCTGTTCGATCTGGCCTGAGGCGCGCCTGGCGCACGGTGGAGCGGCGGTTCGATGTCCGGAACCAGAGCCGATGGTACGCTGCAAGGGAGATGAGCGCCACCTGGGACTTCGTGCTGCGCCACGGCTACGCGCTGGTGTTTGCTGCCGTGCTGCTCGAGCAGCTCGGCGCGCCGGTGCCCACGGCGCCGGTGTTGATCCTGGCGGGGGCGCTGGCGGGGCTTGGACATTTTTCCTTCGGAATGTTTTTGCTGCTCGGCGTGGCGGCGAGCCTGGCGGCGGACTTCGTCTGGTACGAGCTGGGCCGGCGGCGCGGCGAGCAGATTCTCGGCTGGCTGTGCCGCCTGTCGCTCGAGCCTTCCACCTGCGTGCGGCGCACCACCGGGGCGCTGGAGCGGTGGGGACCGGCCGCGCTGCTGGTGGCCAAGTTCGTGCCCGGATTGAACACGGTGGCGCCGCCACTGGCGGGCAGCGCCGGCATCGGCCGCGGGGCGTTCCTGCTTTACGCGGCCGGCGGCGCCGCTCTGTGGGTGGGGGCGATGCTGGGCCTCGGCCTGATGCTCGGCCGCGAGGCGGAGCGGGCCGTGGAGCGCATTGCCGGCGCAGGCTCTGCCGTGCTGCTCTGGCTTGGAGCGGCCGCGGCCGCCTGGGTCGCCTGGAAACTTTGGCGGAAGCAGGCAGCGATGCGGCACGTGCGTGTGGTGCGGATCCGGCCGGAAGAGCTGCGCGCGCTGCTTGATTCGGAAGAGCCGCCGCTGGTTATCGACCTCCGCAGCATTGCCTCACGCCGCCACGCGGGCGCGAAGATCCCCTCGGCTCTCATCGCCAATGAACACGACCTGGCCGCGCTGCTGGACCGGATTCCCCGCAC